>DATLXU010000068.1:0-67722 GCA_035575515.1 Blastocatellia bacterium | reverse complement strand
CTCTGGCTCACCTTTGGGGCAGCCGCCGTTATGAGACTGCCGATCAGAGCCGCAATAACTTCTGGATTGCGCTATGGACTGGCGGCGAAGGTTGGCACAACAATCATCATCATTACATGGCATCGGTCAAGCAGGGTTTCTTCTGGTGGGAATTTGATTTCAGTTATTACGCGCTGAAAATCATGTCGTGGTTCAGGCTCGTGTGGGACCTGCGCCTCCCGCCTGAGCATCTGCTCGCGCCCGCAAAGTAAGGCAAAAGTAAAAACGCAAAAGCTGAACGCGAAACAAATTGCTTCTTCTTTTGCCTTTTGCGTTTTTACTTTTTACTGTTGCTTTCAACCGCTTCCCGCGCAAGCATCGCGGCTCCAATCACTCCCGCGTCGTCGCCAAGCTCTGCGCGCGCTATCCGCAAATCCTTCACGTTGACGTCAAACGCGATCTTGCGCATCGAGCGGGCGATTCTTTCAATGAATCCGTCATCCATCGCTTCGATCACCCCGCCGCCGAGCACGACCACCTCTGGCGCAAGCACATTGACTAAACTTCCCAGTCCTACGCCTATGAATTTGGCCGCGCGGTTGATGATCTTTACAACAAGCGCGTCGCCCGCCTCGAAAGCTCGCTTTAGGTCGCGGCCTGATAAAACATCCGTCTCTTGTTCGAGCAACTCCGACACGGAAGTCTTCACGCCGCGCTTGATGGCGCGTCGAATGTCGCGCGTCATCGCCGTGCGGCTCGCCAGAGCTTCCAGGCAGCCGCGATTGCCGCAGCCGCAGCGCGGGCCTCCGACTTCGATGATTATGTGACCGACCTCGCCCGCATTGCAGCTCGCGCCCCTGTGCAATTTGCCATTTATGATAAGGCCGCCGCCGATGCCCGTGCCGACAAACATGCCCAGCACATCGCGCGCGCCGCGAGCCGCGCCCCTGTGAAACTCGCCGTACACGCCCGCGTTCACATCGTTTTCGACTATGACCGCGCAGCCAAACTCTTCGCTGAGCCGCGGGCCGAGCGGAAAGTTCCTGAACTTCATGTTCGCGGATTCGATTATGTAGCCGGTCGCGGGATCAATCGGGCCGGGCGCGCCTATGCCAATTACGGCGAGGCTGTTTGAGTCAATTCCTGCTTGTTCGAGGCTGCGGCGCGCCGTGTCGGCTATCGTCTGAAAAACTTCCTCGTCATCGCGCCACGCCCTTGTCTTCGCGCGAGCGCGGCTGAGCACGCGCCCGTCAAAGTCGAGCGCCGCAGCCATCACTTTCGTTCCGCCTAGGTCAATACCGAGTATGTTTCGTTTCATCTTGCCAGTTGATTAAACCATAAAAACCTGAGAAGGCAACAGCGGGCAATAATGGGATGACGATAGAATTTCAGCTTTGACGCTTTACTAGATGCTGACTGAGATTTTTAACCGAGCAAGGCAAGCTCGCGCTCGATCTCGCGCCGCGCGCGCTCAAGCTCAAGCAGGCGCGCAGGCGCGACGCGCTCGCTGCATTCCGATTCGCTCAACCGGCATCGCTCGCACGTGCCGTCAATGTCGAGCCGCGCGATTGAAGGATCGTTTGCAAATCGCGCGGCGCGCTCGAACTCAGCGTCGCAACGAAAGCCTAATGAGACGGATGACGTTGCCTGCGGATTGAGCGCGAGATGGCGGGCCATCGCTATGCACAGATACCGCGCGTCGCTGTCAACGAAGCGAGATAGCTGAGCGTCAACAATCGGTTCATCAACACTTCCCTTTGCGCTTTGACGCTCTAACTTCTGAAGTATTCTGATGGCAAGCCAGCGGCGGCAGTAATGCTCGTTCACGCCCGTCCCGCCCGGTATCAACACCTGCGACATATTCAGGTGCTTCATTAGGCGGAACTCGCCGCCCTCGTGATTGAACCTGAGAAAGTGGAGCTTGATTCCAAAGTATTCAGGCAGCACTTCTGTCAGGCGGTACATGAAAATTTCTGGCGTGACTTCATAGCGGTCGAGAAAATCGCGGAAGCGGTGAGGGTCGAACCGTTCGAGCGCGAAGAATTTTTTCATGTCCGAAAGCAACCGCTCACGGTTTATCAAAAGCGCCCCCGCGAAGTACGACGCTTTGAAATCGTTCAACACCTGCTCAAACGAATCAACGCGTTCGGGCGCTGAGGTCATCGCGCGCTCTTTCAAATCCAGAACTTGATAACCGATCTCGCGTGCGAGGATGAATCTCTTTTGAAGCTCCGTAAGCGCAGGGTTCATCAACAGCAGCGGCGCGCTTTTTTTCTTCGTCACCAGCACCGAGCGGAAGCGTTGCAGGTTAGGATGCTTCGCCAGCCGTCTGTCATCCAGACGATAGCCAAAACGATTTTCGATTATTGAGCGGAGATCGTTGTAAGCGGGCGTGGGATCGGATTTGACTTCAGCCTCGCGCGCGAAGTCATCCACTGCGCGTTCGATCTCAGGAAAGTAATTCGCGTGAAGCTCCTGATAAGACCTGAGCGCAGAGCGAAACAGGTGCTCGACGCCGATGTTGTATTGCTCGGCTATGCCGACGAGCGCGTTGACGAGCGCGCTCGCTTCCGCAGGCTGGCGCGTTATGAGTTCAACGACCTGCGCGGGCGATATGCCGAACAGGTGATAAGGGAAATTGTGCAGCACGGGCGAAGCTAAGAATTCCGAAAGCGGGCTAAGCTCTTCATTGAGCCGAATTGAAACTAGATCATCGTAGTTGCGCCCAAGCACTTCAGCGATGCGAGCAATCTTTTCTGCCTTAGGGTATTTTTTGCCGTGCTCGATTTCGGTCAGGTAAGAAGTCGAAAGTCCCGTGCGCGCGCCGAGGTCTGTGAGCGACAATCCGGCCTGCTCGCGGAACTGCCGCAGCTTCATGCCAAATATGACTTTGTGATTGAGGCCCATCGAATTCCCTTGCCCGCCGGTTAAGAATGTCGCTCCATAAATGAGAGGCTCGCTTTCTTAAATTTGAGGCTAACAAGCGTGCCTTCAAAAGTCAACGCAACGGTCTTGCGCGCTGTGAGCAGCGAGACGAGCGCCATTTATTTCGTTCGCTTCAATCCGACCAGTCGCATCGCGCGATTAATCTCCGCGTTGCGCATGAACCAGCGCCACACGTTTCCGGTTCGCGCGTTCTCTGCAGAAAGCAGCGTGATGCCAACGTCAATGCCTATCACATCAGAATCAACCCAGCCGGTGTTCGGGTTAAACGCGTCAGCAAATCCATAGCGGCCATAAATTTTATTGCCGTATTTTTCTTTCATCGCTCGAAGCGCAGCCAAACAAATATCCGGCGTAAACATCAGCGAGCCGCCCGCCGCGCACGGGACAACAGTGCCGTCAATCGCGGGGTCGCGCGGCGGGCCTCCCCACGCGACGTAGCCACGCGCGCTGTCGGATGCCGTGATGCCCCAGATATTTTCTGAATAACCGGGAAACTCTTTCGATAAATCAACGCAGAAAGCTCTATGCGCGCGCGTGGCTTTCACTGAGTTGATGAAATAGTCGACGTGCGGCGGGCGCGATTCGCGGCGGTTGCGATAATCAACCCACGCGTGCGAGTACTGGTGAATGAACAAGGGCTTTGCGCTCGCGATGTATTTGAATCCGGCGTAGCTCACCCAATCGCGCTCCCACGCGTACCACGAGCGCGGCGTTATCGGGTGAGTGGGCGAGCCAATTGCCAGCAGGTAAGCAAGGGTCTGCTCGCTGTAGTTGTCCCACCGGTTTGGAATAAAGCCACTCTCAGGCCGCCAGCCGTGCGACAGGAGCGTCGGGTGGCCGTTGAGCATCCATTGAAAATCAATCCGCTCGTAAATCAGCGTAGCGAGCCGCACGATTTCGACATCACCACGAAAATACCCTCTTGCGGTCAGCACGCCGCCGAGAAGCAGCGTCGTGTCAATTGATGAGAGTTCGCTGTTCCACATGCGCTTGCCGTCTCTGGCGTCCATCCAGTGATAAAACCAACCGCGCTCGCGCGGGGCGCGCTCGGCAAAAAATTTCAGAGTCGTGCGGACTCTCTCGCGCGCCCGCTTCGGATCAATCCATCTTCGCTCCGCTGCTATGCACAAAGCGGTCAGACCGAAGCCCGTCGCCGCGATGCTTGCCACGTTGCGATGCTCCTCATCGTGCATGGAGCCGTCCGCTCTTGCGCGGTCAAGCACAAGCCCCGTGTTTGGATTCGATTGTTCCAGGAAGTATTGAAACGAGCGACGCGATAAATCTTCGAGAAACGCTTCATCGCGCGATGAGAATCTGTGATGCGATGATCGAACGCGCGCAGCCGAGCGCGCAGCGGTATTTGTTGCGCTGTTCTCAATTAATAAAAAGCTACAAATAACGACGCAGGCCGCGGACTTAACTCTGCGAATCTTTGCGCCTCTGCGCCTCCGCGTGAGACCAGGTTCGCGCGGAGAGGCCGCAGAATCGCAGAGACGCAGAATTAAACTGATCATCGCCAAACGAAACCTAGTTCTCGATCACCTCAAAACTGGCTCCAAGTCCCTCAACAGAGTTCGGCCCGACATAGACCATGAACTCGCCCGGCTCGACTACGAATCGCATATCGCGATTATAAAATCCGAGATGCTCCGGCGTAAGCTGAAAGCTCACGCGGCGGCGCTCGCCCGCGCGAAGCGTGACGCGCTCGAATCCTCGAAGCTCTTTCACTGGCCGCGTGCGGCTCGCCGCCATATCTCGAATATAAAGCTGCACGACTTCATCGCCCGCGCGCTTGCCCGTGTTTTCAATCTCAACGCTCACTGTAAGCTTTCCGTTTGCCGGAATCCGCGCGGCGCTCAGTTGCAGATTCGATATTTTGAAAGTCGTGTAGCTCAATCCGTAGCCGAACGGGTAAAGCGGTGTGACGGGCACGTCGAGATACTTCGACGTGTATTTGTTGTTCGGGTCGGGAGGGCGACCGGTGTTTTTGTGGTTGTAATAAATCGGAACCTGCCCGACGGCGCGCGGAAATGTCACGGGCAATTTGCCTCCGGGATTCACATCGCCGAACAGCACATCAGCAATCGCGTTGCCCGCTTGCGTGCCCGCAAACCATGTTTCGAGAATCGCGGGCGCGTTCTCTGCAATCCAATTAATCGTCAGCGGTCGCCCGTTCATCAACACGACGACTACGGGCTTGCCCGTCGCAATTACTGCTTTCGCCAAATCGAGCTGTCGGCCCGGCAAATCCAATGAAGCGCGCGACGACGCTTCGCCGCTCATATCAGCCGATTCGCCGACCGCAAGTATCGCAACATCAGACTGCCGCGCCGCGCGAACGGCCTCGTTGAATTCTTCGGTTGAATCGCCCGCAACATCGCAGCCTCTTGCATAAATTATCTTCGTCGTCGGAGAGGCTTTCGCGCGAATGCCTTCAAGCAGCGTCACTGCGTCTTCTTTCCTGCCGTCGCCCGACCACGAGCCGATCATATCCTGCTGGCTATCGGCGAGCGGGCCAATCACCGCGATTGATTTTATGTTCTTATCAAGCGGCAGAGTGTCGCGCTCATTTTTGAGCAAAACAATCGAGCGCGCTGCGACCTCGCGCGCTGCCTGAAGATTCTCGCGGCTCATAATCACAGCCTGCTCGCGCGATTCATCCGCGTAAGGATGCTCAAACAATCCGAGCCGAAATTTTATTCTGAGTATTCGCCGCACGGCTTCATCAATCACAGCCATCGGCACGCGGCCTTCTTTGACGAGTTGCGGAAGGCGTTTGTTATAAAGTCGGCTGACCATCTCCATGTCAACGCCCGCTGTGACGGCGAGCCGCGCAGCTTCCGATTCATTCGCAGCAAGACCGTGATTGATTGTCTCTCTGACCGATTCATAATCGCTCACGACGAATCCATCGAACTTCCATTCGTCGCGCAAAACTTTTGTGAGCGTGAACGGATTTGCCGAAGCGGGAACACCGTTGAGGTCGTTGAACGCGCTCATGAAAGTTCCAACGCCCGCGTCAAGCGCGGCTTTGAAAGGCGGAAAATAAACTTCGCGCAGCGTCCATTCAGAAATATCTGTCGTGTTGTAATCGCGCCCGGCTTCCGCTGCGCCGTAACCGACCCAGTGCTTGGCGCACGCAAGGACGCGGTCGGGCGCGCTGTAATCCGAGCCTTGAAACCCGCGCACGCGAGCGCGAGCCATCACCGAACCAAGATACGTATCTTCGCCCGCGCCTTCGACTATGCGGCCCCAGCGAGGGTCGCGCGCGATGTCGACCATCGGCGCAAACGTCCATTTGACTCCGGCAGCAGCGGCTTCCGCCGCCGCAACAGAGGCCGCGCGCTCGACTGCCGCAGGGTCCCAACTCGCCGCTTCGCCTAAGGGGACGGGAAATATCGTCCGGTAGCCGTGAATCACGTCGAAGCCGAACAGGAGAGGAATCCTCAAGCGCGACTGCTCGACGGCTATGCGCTGAAGCTCGTTCACGCGCTTTGCGCCGCGCACATTGAGAGTCGAGCCAAGCTGCCCTTTGCGAACCATCTCGACGTGCTCAGGGCGATAATTGCCGTTGGCCTCGCCGTCGAGCTGTTGAAGCTGTCCGAGTTTTTCTTCAAGCGTCATCTGCGCAAGCAACGTATCGATCTTCTTTTCAATCTCGTTGCGCGGCGACTGTGCGATGGCTGGCATCGTTGAAGCAATGGGCAGAATAACCAGTAACAGGGCCGTTAGTTTGATGCTCAATTTGCCGGCCAAAACAATACGAAACTGACTCATGGTTTCTGCGAAGCGCATCCCTTTCACTCCTTATGAGAATGTTGTGGGCATTTCAATTACTGGTTGGTTTGCATTCTGTTTATCAAACCGAGCCGGGTATCAAGCGGCTGCGCAATCATCGCATTCAATCCTTCGTAAATCCGATGGCTTTCAGCGCCGGTTCGATTTCCGGGTTCGACATGAAAAGCTTCCATATGAGTCCCGATCTATAGTTTTCGATCATAGTCACGATGGGGCCTTGATTGAGTCCCATGTTGACATCTTCGAACCAGTTCTCTGTGAGATTGAACCCGTCACGGAAGCCGTATATGCCCCACAGCTTGCTGCCAAGATCGCGATAAAAATGCTTTAGAGCCTTCATAGACTCTTCGGGGGTGTATGGGAATGAGGCCAGTGCCGCGTGCACGGTGATCGTGCCGTTATCGTCGCGCGGGAGAGGGCGGCCCCCGCCCGCATTGACGCCTGCCGAGCGGCCCCACGTGTCGTCCCCATAACCCACATGTTTGCGGGGATTCTCGATGCTATACGCATGATGAATCAGCGCCATATTGCGGTTGTTCTTGAAATAGTTGGTGTAGCGGTCTTTCTTGTTGCGCGGGTCGAATCCCATAAACGAGAAGTGCGTGAAGAAGAGTTCGCTCACCGGCCCAACATCCAGCCTGATACCGTAATATGTGTTCCCGTTGACGTAGTGATCCCCTTGCGTCGTTCTGCTCCACGCGCGGCGATAGCGGATAGCTAAATCAGACTGCCCGGCCCATCCTGTGTAGTACATGCTCGCCGGAACCGGGTGAGTCGGCGAAGCGATGGCGAGCAGGTACACGATCATCGTCTCGTTCCACCCGACGAGCGGATGGCTGATGTGAAAGCCATGATTTGGCGACCAGTGCCAGTATAGAAAATCGCTCGTGGGCGATTTGCGATACCAGTCCCATTCAACCGATTTCCAGAAGCCGGTTATCGTATCGCGTATCTCGCGCTCTTCTTGGGTGTCGCGGTTGAAGTACTGCCGCGCGGCAAGAAGTCCCTGCATGATAAATGCCGTTTCGACCAGGTCTCCGCCGTCGTCGTATTTGCCGAAGTAAGGATTCACCCTCCCGGTTCTGCCATCGAGGAAATGGGGCCACACGCCGTGGAAGCGGTCTGCGCGAGCGAGAAAGCGCACGATCTTCAGCATACGCTCGACTCCCTGCTCGCGCGTAATGAATCCCCTGTCCACCGCGACGACAAGCGACGTGATGCCGAAGCCCGACGCCCCGAGCGCAACAAGGTTTTCGTCGCCCGGAAGTATCTCAATCGCCATGCCCGCAATCGGATGTGCGCCATCCCAGTAGTATCTGAAACAGGCCTCTTGAACCATCGTGAGAAGCTCTTCATCAGTCATCGCGCGCGTGGCGGCTTGCGCTTCGGCGGAAAGCGGCGATTCGTTGTCGCTCGCGTCCACCGCGCTGATTTTGTAGAACGCTCGCTTGCCGCTTGCGCCGATGAAATCCGCGTAGCGGGTGATGCTTCCTCTCTGTATGCCGACGGGCGCGTATGACTTGCCGTCAAAAGAGCGGTAGATTTTGTAATGCAGCAGGTCGCTCTCGTTGTTTCGCTGCCAGATCAAATCAATGTGGCGGTCATAGCCTTTGGCACTCAGGCCTGTCGGCGCGGCGGGCGCCTTGCTATCGTTCGGCGCGGCGTCGCCGACTCTGACATCATCAAGGTAGAGAGTGTGCGCTTTGCCGTCGTCCAAGCCCTGAACAATCGTCAAACTGGCAAGGCGGCGCGGGTCAAAGCGCGGTTCGCTCGTTGACTTATAGAGTCCGACGAACGAATCGAAAGGCAATCGAATCCGCACCCACTTTCGAGCCGGAACACGGTCGAGCGAGCCGATGAGCCGAATCGAAGGCGTGCCTTCGCCGTTTGCGTCGAGCAGATAGATGAGCGGCGATTCGTCGGCAGCAAGTTCTGCGTCAGAATAGCACCAGAAAGACAACACGCCGCCCGAAAAATCTACGTTTCGGTAATGCTTTCTAAAACTCAGAGTAATCCGCCAGTCGCCGCCGCTCCGGGATCGCCATTTGAGGCGGAGCGAGTTCGGCGGGCTTGCGAAATCTGTATCTTCAATCGGGAATTTTCCATCCGCAAGTTCCAGCTCGCTCGGGGAAACAAACGACCCTTGACTGTAATAATATGACTTGTCCGTAAGGCTGTTATCAAAAGCGACGTGGCGATCATATTCCAACTGGGCCAAACACGTGCCGGGCGCGAGCATCGCGAGCATAACAAGAATAGTGCGCGCCAATCTCTGCACGGTCACGCAGCCCATCGCTTTTTTCCTTGAAAGACATGTTCTCGCTTCGGCGCGTAGATTCCTGTTCATCGCCAACCCTTTTCATCAGCTTGCGATTCCTCGTCGCCTTGTGACAGTGCCATCTCCCTTAATGTTTTCGCTTTGTGCCTTTGGCCGCTACACCGGAACGGCCAGATTGCGCTTGCCCGGAAGAGCCTGTCGAAGGCGATTGTATCTCCTGATTAGCTTCGGGCTTCTTTCCAGCTTCCTCAGCCTGTTTGGTCAGGCGCGCGAAGGTCGCGCGAGCCGCTGCGGCTTCCTGCTTGCGATTGGCAAGCTGGTAAGCGCGTCCCAGCGCGAAATGAATCTTAGGTTCATCGGGCATCAATCGCCGCGCTATTTCCAGTTCGGTGATCGCCCGCGCCGTCTGCCCAGTTTCCAGAAGCAGCAATCCCAGCAGGTAATGGCCGAGCGGCAATTGCGGGCGGAGCCTCACGGCCTCTTCGGCATAAGGCAATCCGCCTGCAGCATCTTTGAGCCTGAGCTTGGTGTCGGCAATTCTTAAATGTGACATCAAGTGCTTCGGGTCATTTTCGATTTCGCGCTTGAATGCCTCGATTGCTTTCTCGTCCTCATTGATTGTGAGCAGGAAACGCCCATAAGCGTAATGAACGTTCGGGGTCTTCGGAAAATCGGTCGCAAGCTTATTATATTCACTGAGCGCCTGATCGAACTTCTTCTGAGCCGCAAGGTGTTCCGCCCAACCAGCGCGGCGGGCCAGTTCGCGCCGCGCAGAATCTCCGGCGAGCAATTCCGAAAAGCGAATGCGAAGAATGGAAAGCCCAAGCGCAATGATGACATCTTGGTTCTCGATCCCGTCGCGGCTCATCTGATCGAGCGTTTCTTGTGCGCGCTCGAACTCGCTTTTGCCGAGAAGCAAAATGGCTTCGTGATAAAACATCACCTGCCTGAATTGCGGATCATCGTTTGTGCCCAACCGTCGCCCTTGTTGGATGTGCTTGAGTGCATCATCGTAACGGTGAAGCTTGAACTCGCACAGCCCCAGCATCACCCACGCAGTTCCGAACCCGGGGCTGAGGGCCGTCGCCTTGCCGAGCGCGGCAGCCGCATCTGCGAAGGCGTCTTGATCGTACAGGAGCGTCCCTAGATACCACCACCCTTCGGCCCATCGAGGTCGCAAAGAGACCGCTTTTCGGTAAAGCCCAATCGCTTCCTCGATTCGATTCGCGTTGCGAGCCTGTTCGGCCTGAGCCGCCGCACGGTAAAAACCATCGGCAGAAGCAGATCGTTGTTGCGCCCACGCGAGCGAACTCGATAAGGCCGCGAGCGCCAGCATCATCAAATAGAGAGTAATCCTACACATAAGACAGATGGCACATCAGCGCGACTCAATCCAGGACTGGTGCTGCCGCGCTTTCTCCGGTTGGTTCAAACGGTAATAAGCGCGGGCAAGCAGCATATGCGCGGCGCGGAGCAGTTCCTGATCCTCTCCGGCATTGCGCAAAACGAACTCGCCTTCTTCGGCAACCTCTTGCCACTTTCCACTGGCCGCCAGCAGCTTGGCTCGTTCCAGGTGGGCCTCAGGCGACAGCGGGTTCCAGTTCAATGTCTCATTCAATAAAGCTTCCGCTTCCGCAGGCCGCGATCTCAGTTGCAAGAAACGGACGTATCCCAGCATAGCTTCCGGGTTGCGTTTGGGGAGTTTGCGATTTATCTCAAGGGCAGCTTTGAAGGCATTTTCAGCAGCCTCGAAGTTCGAAAGGTCGAGCCTCGCCGCAGCAATCTCAATTAATATCTGCACCCGAAGCTCGTCGCCAGGATTGAGGCTCAACGCCTTTTCCCATTCATCAATCGCGCGCTCAAGGCTGCTCTGGCTGAGCGCGCGCCCGTAGTTGTAATGGGCCGAGGCATTACCGGGCGCAAGCTCGACGGCATGAGCAAGAAGCCGTTGCGCAATCTCGTTGGCCCGCGTCCTGCGCGCGGGGTCTGCGTCTGTGAGCACCCGCCCTACGGCCACGAGTTCGGCCACGTCCGGGGAGTTCTGCAGGCGCTCTATTCGCGCACCGATCCTCTCGGCCAGAAATGGCGCGGGCAAAGAGAGATAGACGGCTTCAATCTCCGAATCGGGATAGATTCTCATGCCCCTTTCGCAAACGTCGGCAGCCTTCGCCATGTCGCCCGCCTTGAGGTGCGCCCAGGCGGTCGCAGCAAAAATCTGAGGCGTGTTGCGTGAATTTGTTTCGAGATGGCGATCAAACATGACAGCGGCGGCGGCGGCTTGGCCTGCCTTGATGAGCGCGTCACCAAGCAGTGCCATCGTGTCCTCGTTCATTCCTACCATCGCTAACGGTTGCAGCAAGGTCACAGCTTTGTCAGCCTTTCCTTCGATCAGGTAGATTCTGGCAAGCGATTCGACAGCATCTGCCTGTTTGGGGTTGAGACGTACCGCCGTCTCAAGCTCCGCTTTCGCCTCTGCGGTCTTTGCGCCATCGAGAAGCGCGATGCCGAGCGCAGCGTGCCCTGCGGCTGAGCTTGGAACCAGTCTCAGGTAACGGCGCAGCGTCGTCGCGGCTTCGTCTTGTCGCTTCAACTGCACGTAACAGATTCCGAGCGCCAGCAGAACCTCTTTGGAATTGGGACGAGCCTTGAGCAAGGTCTCATATTCGCGGGCGGCGTCGGCGAAGCGGCCTGCCTGCATCGCGGCATCGGCGGAAGCGAGCGACGGGCTGGCAGACTGCGCGACGGCAGTAAGCGATACGATTGAGGCCACAAAGATGTAAAGGAGAGAGCTCCCAACTTTGGATTTGACGGCAACGGCAGACATAAGTATGGAAGACGGCGGGAAGGCATTCACCCTCCCGCCGGATTCTATCAGAAGTTGAACCGGGCTTGAAATTCAACGACCCTTCCAGACAGCGCATGCAATGCGCGCCCGAAGTCTACGTGTTGAATCTGCGTGTTGTCGTCGTTGGCGCTGAAGGGCGCCAGGTTCAGCCTGTTGAAAAGGTTGTAGGCGTTAGCCTTTATTTCCAGCCCTGCGTTTTCTCCTAAGATCGGCATAGATGGGAAACGGAATCGCTTGAGCGCGGTCATATCTATGCTGAAGTAGTTAGGGCCACGCAGGCTATTGCGGCCAACGCCTGGGCGAGGCGGAACCGTAAAAGAACCCGAAGGCGGCGGCGTGAAGTAGAGCAACCCCCCGCCCGGGAATTGACCGGCTCCAAGAAAAGTGTCGTTACTGGTGCTGTCCGTTGCAGCGGGCCGTATTTGGCGGACGGGCCGCAGCGGGCAAACGCCTCCGCCTGCCACGACCGCGCTACAGGCCGCGCCGCCCACAACAGGCGTCCACGGGAAACCGGAGCTGGCCGTGATGATTCCGCTCAATTCCCACCCCCCGGCCAGCCTGCCCACCGGGTCGCTGCGGTTGCGGAAGATGGGTAACTCCCATACAGCAGCAGCCTTGAACGCATGCCGCACATCAAAGTCCGACGGACCATATTCAGTGCTCTGATCGAAAGGATACGTCTGCCTGCAATCGTGATCGTTCGAGCATGTGTCGAGGCTCTTGCTCCAACGGTACTCGGAGTTGAACAAAAGACCGCGAGAGAACCTGCGCGTTATGCCCAGAAGCAGCGCGTTGAAGTTGCTGTTGACGTCGGTTAGCATCAAGTTCACGTTTCCCAGCCTCGGGTTCGGGGTCACGAACAGGTGATAAGGGACGAGGCGCGGGAGCTTGTGATCTGCGCTGCCTTGGTAAGTAGCCGAGCCGACCCATTTGGCCCCTATCTCGTACTCCAGCCCCAGCGACCAGCGATACGCGTACGGATTCGGCACCTCCTGAAGCGTCGCGCTGATGCCGACCGGCGGTCCCGTCACTGGCAGTCCTGTGTTGGGGTCGAACGTGAGCGTAGCTTTCGGATTTGCAGGGTAACCGAACGAGTTGAGATCGCTGGCCAGCGAGTAAAGAATGTTACCGCTTGCCCGATCGAAGAAAAAGCTGGCAAAGAAGGGCGGGTTGAACCGCGATTCGAGCAGCCTCGATCCGGGGAGTCGGTTAAAGCCCAGCCCGAAGCCGCCGCGCAATACGAGCTTTCTCTCAAAAGCATCAGGGTTCCAGGCAAAGCCGAGTTGCGGCCCGAAGTTGTTCCGGTCGGGTTTAAACAGGTCGCCCCCGACCTTGAGCCTCGCGCCCAACAGGCTACCATTCGGGCCTAAGATCAAATTTGAGATTCTGTCTCTGGCGCTGCGAAGCGGTGTGAAGTATTCCCACCGCAGTCCGAGGTTCAGAGTCAGATTCGGCCTGAACTTCCAGTCGTCCTGCACGAACAGCGCATAGTACTTGCTGCGGGCATATGCCGCCAGTTCCGTGAAAGCGCCGGTCGCCGGGTCAAAGAATGCAGACTCAGAACGCGGCGCGTCGTTGGCGAAATCCCAGAGATTGTTAAACTCAAACGTCGGTCGCCCCGCCCACGGCGCTCGGTCATTGTTCTGTTCCGCGATGATGTCGGCGCCGAATTTCAAGCCGTGAGCGTTCACGACTTTGCTCACCGTATCACGGAAGTTGTACGTCGTCTGGTAAAAGACTCCGGGGCCTACGTGCGTTCCGAAAAGGATGCATTGTTCGAAACAAACATTGATCTGCGGAATGCCCCACCCTATGTTCGGATTCGATTGAACCTCATTGAAGAACCAGCGGGTTACATTGAAGCGAGCCTCGTTGACCATTGTCGGAGAGAGCGTTCGCGTCCACAGCAGCGTGCCCACGGTATTTCGCCGGGAAGAGTTGAAGTCAAGGCCGGGACGCCCTCTGTTCGCCCAACTGTCGTTGAAGTCTCTGGTGTTCGGGACGAAATACATGCTGAAGGCGACCAGGTCGTCCTTTGTCACCTGATAATCAATCCGCGTGTTGAACTGCTGCGCTCTGGTTTTATCCGGGATCAAGAGGCTGACAAACCGAACGTCCGGGATATTGTCCAGTCCGCCGCCAACCGAAGAGACCTGCTGCCCGATGCCGCCTGCGGGCGAACCTATATCCAACCCGCCGGAGACTGCGCGGCAGCGAGAAGGGTCGGTGATTCCCAGAAAAGCACAATCTCTGTTCTGAATGCTGGCCACGCGGGGCGGGGTCATGCCGGGGAAAGAGAGTATCTGGTCGGCGATACTATTGGCCCGCCGGCTGTGAACGAGACTCACAAACTCCGGAGTCTCTACCCATTGCGTCTCTTCTCTGGTGCTTGATCGCCCGACCCTCTCATACGAGAAGAAGAAGAAGAGTTTGTTCTTGAGTATGGGGCCGCCGACGCTGCCGCCCCACTGGCTCAAGAATTGGTTTACGCGCTGCGGGTCTTCGCGAATGGCTGTGCCTTCGCGTGTAAAGTCCTGTCTGGCGTTCAGACCCGGCGTGTTGCGTTTGAAGAAGAGGCTGCCGTGAAAATCGTTCGTGCCGTTTTCGGAAACGACAAGCACCTGCGCGCCTGTGTTGCGCCCGTACTCCGCCGAGTAATTGTTCGCCAGCACGCGAATCTCTTTGACGGATTCCTGGTTCGGAGTCACGACCGCCGCTCCGCCCCAAGCCTGACTCATCGCGCTCGCGCCATCGATCTGAAAGTTATTTGCCTCGACCCGCTGACCGGCGGCGGTGACGGGAGGGCGATTCTCGGTCGCAAAAATCTGGTCATTGGAGCCGCCCGGACCGGGCACGTTCGGCAGGCCCACCGAGCCTCCCGTGGCGGAGCGAGCGCCCAGCCCGAAAACACCCGGAGTGAGCCGTATCAATTCGTATGGGTCGCGCCCGACCTGAGGTATTTCCCGAATCTCTCGCGTGGAGAGCGATCCATCAACGTTTGCGCTTTCGGTGTGGAGCTGCTCGGTCGCCCCGGCCGTGATTGTAACGGTCTCTGTCACCTGGCCCGCTTCAAGCTCGACGTTGACACCCTGCACCTGTTCGGCGGTAACAATCACGTTGTCAAGCACCTTCTTCTTGAAGCCGGTCGCCTCGACCGTGATTGTATAGTTGCCGGGCGGGAGTCTGTCGAAACGATAGAACCCTTCATCGCCCGTGGTGGTCTGCTGCGTCCTGTTGGTTTCTTTGTTGAGCAATGTGACGGTCGCGCCGCTGACGACCGCCCCCTGCGGGTCTGTCACCGCGCCTTGAATACTAGCGCGAAACTGGGCGCTGGCTGTTGCCGCAAACAATAGGACAATCGCCCAGCACCCAACTGTGCGTAATAGGCTAAACGGTCTTTGATGCATGGCTAAATCCTCCGAATGTGAGCTTCGTACACATCACAAATTGGCGGGGCTGCTCCAGCAACCCTGTGGCATGTGCGGGAAGTTAGTGAATGCCTTGCAGGCCGGTAACACATCCTGTTGGCCGCAATCACCGCAGACGAAGCCATCGCTTTTGATCAAAAGGTCATTGTGCTTGCGGCATTTTGCGGTTTGCTCAGACGCTCACAAGCGGTCTGCACAAACTTTACCGGCCAAGCCTCGAAAGAATCAAGATGGATGCTTAACGCTAAGCATCCATGCGCATAACGACGATATGAAAAATCTACTAAAACGATTTAGTAAAAGCGATTCGCAGAATATCACTATAATCAATCGTCGTCAAGCCGATTCTTCGGCGACCTTGATTTGACCACTTCGATGTGCGAAACTGCGACACATGCCTCGAAAAAAAAGCGACGCGCGCGGGAAGAAGAAAGGCGGAAGCTCGCACAAGCGAGCCGTAAGCCTCAAGGAGCTTGCCGCGCACGTGGGGCTGTCGCCTTCGACGCTGTCGCTCGTGCTGAACGAATCGCCTGTTGCAGATTCGATTCCGCAGGCGACAAAAGACCGCATCTTTGAAGCAGCCAAGGGGATGAACTATCGCCCGCACTTTCACGCTCGCTCTCTCAGGACGAAGCGCAGCCACACGCTCGGCGTGCTTGTCCCGGAAATCAGCGGCGGCTACACCGCAGAGGTGATGAACGGGATTGAAGAGCAACTGCTAAAGGCAGGTTACTTCTACATTGTCGCCTGCCATCGCCACAAAGCGGAACTGCTCGATGAATATCCGAAGTTATTTTTAGACCGCTGCGTCGACGGCATAATCGCAGTCGACACGCCGATCACTCACCCGTTGCCATTTCCCGTCGCTGCCGTGTCCGGTCACTCTGACATCGAAGGCGTGACAAACATCGTACTCAATCATCGTCGCGCCGCTATGCTTGCGCTTGAGCACCTTGTGAAGCTCGGCCATCGCCGCATTGCTTTCATCAAGGGGCAGGTCTTCAGCTCGGACACTGAGGCGAGGTGGAATTCGATTCGAGAAGCAGCGCGCGAGTTTGAAATTACAATCCGCCCCGCGCTCGTCGCTCAATTGAAAGGCGATTCGCCCTCGCCCGAAGTCGGTTACATTGCGGCAAAGAGACTGCTCGCCGCGCGCGAGCCGTTCACGGCGCTGTTTGCTTTCAACGACATCTCAGCCATCGGCGCGATTCGCGCTTTTCAGGAAGCGGGGTTTCGCGTTCCTGAAGACGTTTCGGTTGTCGGATTCGATGACGTTGACAACGCGGCATTTCATAATCCGGCATTGACGACAATCCGCCAGCCGCTTTACGAGATGGGACAGATCGCTGCCGAGACTCTCTTGCGGCGCATCGCGAATGGCGATGATGCTGCGTTCCCCGAACTCGTGACTGTTGAGCCTGAGCTTGTCGTTCGCCAGTCAACATCAACTGCAAAAGAGAATGGCAAATCTCAAAGACGAAAACAGGCGAATCGTTAGAACCTCTGACAAGGAGAACATGCATGAATATCTTGCGCCGTCACGCCATCAAATATTTTTCGCCCATAATCCTGCTGTTTGCTTTTTCAATCGCCGCAAGCGCGCAGACAGGCCCTGTCAGCTACCGTGTCACGCTCGATAAAAGGCCCACGTCGCACTTCATTCAGGTCGCGCTGACCGTGAACAGCAACGGCGCGCCTTCGATTGATGTTGCGATGCCCGCGTGGTCGCCCGGCGCTTACACGATTCACAACGCGTGGCGCAACGTGCAGGAGTTTTCCGCGAGCGACGAGACAGGCGCGCAGTTGAAATTTGAAAAGATTGATAAGCAGACCTGGCGCATCTATCGCGGCAGCGGGCGACAGGTGACAGCCGCCTACAAGCTCTACCTGCGAAACGATTACAACGACGAAGTCTGCTACCTGCGCGGGCCGAGCACTTTTATGTACGTCGTTGGCAAGCGGCCCTACCCGCTCGAAGGCGCGGTGAAGTTGAAGATCGAAGCACCCGCATCGTGGCGCATTCAAACAGGTATGGATGCGGGAAGTGAGCCGAACACTTTCACCGCTGATAACTACGACACATTCGTTGATGCATCGGTCGTGCTAGGTCCAGATTTGCAGCAGACCGAGTTTGATTACAAGAACGTCAAGTACTATCTGGTCTTCATCGGAAAAGGAAATTACGACAAAGAGAAGATCACGCGCGATACGAAAGTCTTCGTCAGCTATTTGACCGATATGATGGGCGGAGCGCCATTCAAGAAGTACGTCTTCTTCCTTCGCGCTCGCGCGGGCGGGCGTCCCGGTGGGCTTGAGCATCTCAACTCGACAGACATCAGTTTGCCAGCGTGGGATATGCATTCGTCTCCGGCCCTCTACAGCCGCTACCTGTTCGTCGCCGCGCACGAGTTCTTTCACCTCTACAACGTGAAGCGGATACGCCCTCAGATTCTCGGCCCGTTCGATTACACGCGCGAGCAGCACACGCGCAACCTGTACGTCTCGGAAGGAATGACAAGCTACTGGGCAGCAGTCGGGCTGAAGCGCAGCGGGCTGTGGTCGCGCAAGGATTATTTCGAGAACCTCGCCAATCAAATCACGACTCTTCAATCCGCGCCCGGAAGAAAGATCATGAGCGTCGAGCTATCGAGCTGGGACACGTGGAACGTCGGCGACAACGCCGCCAACAACCGGATTGACTACTACAACAAAGGCGAGTTAATCGGAGTCCTGCTCGATCTTGAGATTCGCCATCGCACAGGGAATCAAAAGAATCTTCTCGACGTATTCCTCTACCTGCTCGAACATAACGGACTGCCCAAGCCGGGATTTGAAGAGGTGCGAGGCTTTCGCGACGCGGTTGAATTAATCACGCGACAGGCTGCGCCGACGAATTATGACTTCGGAGATTTTTTTGCGAAGTACGTTTCAGGCGTTGAAGAGATTCCATGGAATAAATTCCTCGACCACGCGGGATTGATGCTTGAAGAGAAAAAGGGGCAGCCCGCGCCTTACATAGGCATCACGACAGGCACTTCGATTCCTTCGAGCGGAGGCATATTCGGTCCCACTCTGACGCCGCTTCAGCCGGGTCAAATAGCGATAACGGGCGTCGCGCCCGACTCGCCTGCCGCCGATGCGGGATTGGATATAGGAGACATTCTCGTGGCGATGGACGGCGACCGGATTGATCCCGCATCGTTCGATCAGCGATTTGCTGAAAAGAAGGCCGGCTCGACGATTCAGTTGACCGTTATGCGCCGTGACAGGCTGATGACGATCATCGTTCCCGTCGTCAGCCGCGAGCGAATCACTTACTCGATAAAAGAGAAGGCAAACGCATCGGAGTTGCAGAAGAAGATTTTCACAACGTGGCTTGCGGAGAAAAAGTTCGAGCCGTAATGACGGCTCAATCAATCCAATGCAACAGGCCGCTCCAACAGCAGTTCCACTGCCCGAGCGGACGAGTGTGCCATGCACTGCGAGCGCCCGGCTCGAACGTGATACTCGCGCCATGCGCGCACGCAGGTTCGGGTGCCTCAAACAGCGGATCAATGTGTAGGGCGCCGGTGAAATACTCGCCCGGCCCTTTGCCGGAAGGCTGTGAGCCAGCCCTTTTGATCTCCATTTTCCTAACTCCTTAACGCCACGATCTCTCTATGTCTCAGCGGCGCCGCTCAGCCTCCGGCTGTTCCCCTGTCTTGGTAAAGACGTGGTACGTCACGGCGTCCCAAGCATTGTGAATGCCAACGAAGAGGAGCAGCACCACCGCAGCGCCAACGAGGAACAGGGCTGGGCGCGCATGGGAGTGAGCTACGTATGCCGACCCGGCCAGCATTGTATACGCCGCAAATGGAAGCACAACATGGAACAACCAGTCCTCAAATACGGGCCGGTAGACGGTTTGCATTCTCAGACGCCGAGTCACTACAACGGCGTATACTATCCCGCTGAGACCCACTAATCCCCAAAAAACTGCGACGGCGCTGATCGCATGCCATGGAGCGCTCGCAACTGCTGACAGCAAGAGCACGACTCCGAAATGAACGACGCTCGGCGTCGTAAATGCGGCGCCAGCCTCCGCCACACGTAGTCGCGGCCTTTCGGCAATTAGTGTCATCACGACGAACTGCAGGCCAATCAGGGCACCGGCAGCCGAGCCGACGATTACGTAAAAGCTGTTCCATTCGGTGAGTTCTAACATGCCGTCAACTAATCTCTCGCGGCACGAGCTTGATCGTCGCAGATCGTGCTTCAGGACTGACGATGCTTCTGATGATGCTTGCGGCGTAGCGGCGGTACTTGGTGCGGTAGGCGGCGTCAATCCGGTCGTTAATACTGAGGTCGGGTTCCTCTACGAATGTGACGTCTTTCTCGACGCCGCCGGCGCGGATGCGACCTTCGTGGCGCACCCGGACGGCGCGGAACCAACTGGAACTGCGCCCGTTTACAGACCGGACGTAGAGATCGTCACCGAGGCGGACGACCCAGATCGTCACCGGATTTCGCAGTGTGCCGTCGCGTCGCACGGACGCGATTTGCAGTTCTTCTGCTGCTGCGATCTTATCAAGCTCGCCGCTCTTCCATGCGGTCATCATCATTCCTCCTTCCGTGCTGCGCTGCGGTTTCCATCAGAGCGAGCGCCTCACGGCTTGACCAGAACCTTGATCGCCTCACGCTCGTTCATCGCCCGGTAGCCGTCGGGCACCTCGTCGAGGCCGATGACTTGGTCGAAGACCCGGCCCGGCTCGATTCTGCCTTCGAGGATGTCGGGCAGAAGCTCCTCGATGTATGCGCGAACCGGCGCGGGGCCGCCGCCCACTGTGACGTTGTTGAAGAACGCAGGCTGCGACGCCGGCATCGTCTCGTCTTGGGGAACGCCGACGCGGCCAACTGCGCCGCCCGGACGCGCGATGCTGATTGCTGTGAGCATCGCCTGCTCTGTGCCAACGCATTCAAGAACGGAGTGGACGCCGAAGCCGCCGGTCATCTCGCGCACACGCTCGACCGCATCATCGCCACGCTCGCTGACCGCGTCGGTTGCGCCGAACTCTCTAGCCAACCTAATCCGCTCGCGATGATGGCCCATGATGATTATCTGCTCTGCGCCGAGGCGACGAGCAGCGATAACGCCACATAAGCCGACAGCCCCGTCTCCAACGACGGCGACACTTTTCCCCGGGCCGACCTTCGCAGTGACGGCTGCATGATGGCCCGTGCCCAATACATCTGAAAGCGTGAGCAGCGACGGCATCAGCGCGTCATCTTTGCCGACTGGCAGGACAAAGAGCGTTCCGTCCGCCAGAGGGACACGAACGGCTTCGGCCTGTGCGCCGCCGACTTCAGCCGAGCCGAAGAATCCGCCGCGCACGCATGACGTGTGCAGCCCTTCGTGGCAGAAATCGCAGGTTCCGTCGGAGTAGGCGAACGGCACGATGACGAGATCGCCGACTTTGATTGTGCGAACGTCGGTCCCGACGGATTCAACTATGCCGATGGCTTCGTGCCCCATCGGGCGGCCAGCATCGCTCGGCTCCATTGACTTGTACGGCCAGAGGTCGCTGCCGCATATGCAGGCGCGGGTGACGGTGACGAGCGCGTCGGTCGGCTCGATGACGCGAGCGTCAGGGACGTTTTCGATCCGAACGTCCCCAGCTCCAAACATAACAGTTGCGCGCATGGCGATTTACCTCCTTCTGAATTCCTCAACTCAGCGTCCGGTCATTTGCTGCAGGTTTTCTGGGTAGCGCGCCCCTTGCACCGTGATCTTCGAGGCGGCGCTATCAATCTCACGAAGGTCGTCGGGCGTGAGCTCAACAGCGGCGGCTCCGATGTTTTCTTCCAAACGGTGCAGCTTCGTGGTGCCCGGTATGGGAACAATCCAAGGCTTCTGGGCGAGCAACCACGCAAGCGCGATTTGAGCAGGTGTTGCATTCTTCCGTCTTGCGATGTCGCTCAATAGATCAACCACTGCCTGATTCGCTTTGCGAGCCTCCGGCGTAAAGCGAGGAACTATGTTGCGGAAGTCTGTACTGTCGAAGGTTGTGTTCTCATCAATCTTTCCCGTGAGAAAGCCCTTGCCCAGAGGACTGAATGGAACGAACCCGATACCGAGTTCTTCGAGCGTCGGCAGCACTTCCGCTTCAGGCTCTCTCCACCACAGCGAGTACTCGCTCTGGAGCGCGGCCACAGGCTGGACTGAGTGCGCGCGGCGGATCGTTTGCACGCCTGCTTCAGAAAGGCCGAAGTGCTTGACCTTGCCTTCCTGAATCAAATCCTTCACCGCTCCCGCCACATCTTCGATGGGCACGTCCGGGTCAACGCGATGTTGATAGAACAGATCAATGGTCTCGACCTTGAGTCGCTTGAGCGAGGCTTCTGCGACTTCTCTGATGTGCTCTGGCCGACTATCAAGCCCGGCCAAACCCCGCTCCGCAGTGGGATCAAGTTTGAACCCGAACTTGGTGGCGATCACCACTTGCCCGCGGAATGGAGCGAGAGCCTCGCCCACGAGTTCTTCATTTGTGAACGGGCCATACGCTTCAGCGGTGTCGAAGAATGTAACGCCGCGCTCGACGGCTGAATGAATAAGTGAAATCATCTCCTGCTTATCTGCCGCCGGACCGTAGCCAAAGCTCATTCCCATGCAGCCCAGCCCGATGGCCGACACTTCCAAGTTGCTATTTCCAAGTTTTCGCTTATGCATAATTGCTCCTTTTCTCCAAGCATCCCGCAGTTTCGTTAGCAGGCACTTTCTGTGCCCTACTCTTTGATTTTTATTATAAAGGCTCCGGGATATAGTCTGATAAGAGAATACTCGCGAATGATTGTATAATCCTGTAAAAACTCCGCGTGCAGGGTGCTGACAGGAAACAAAGCGGCTAATATTGTTTTATGAACCATCGAGAAGCGAAACGTCAGAAGCAAAGGATGCAAATCAACAGAGAAGAGCTCATTGAGCGGATGGCGCGAGTCCTTCCCGACGACAAAGTATTGGAGGTATTCCCCGGCCTCTTCCTCGGTCGCTCATCTCAGCCGACGGAGAGGGCGCATTCCGTGTTCAAGCCTGCCTTTTGCGTCATCGCGCAGGGCAGCAAGCAAGTGCTTTTAGGCGAGGAAGTATTCCGCTACGATCCGGGTCACTACTTAATCTCTACGGTAGACTTGCCCATCGTCAGCCATGTAGTAGAAGCATCTAAGGAACGGCCCTATTTGAGCATCCGGTTAAACCTCGATGCTTCTTTAGTCGCCTCAGTCGTGATGGACTCCGGCCTCGAAGTTAAGAAAAGCGACGCGAGCGTCAAGGCGATGGATGTTAGCTCGATTGACGCCAACCTGCTCGACGCAGTCGTCAGACTTGTCAGGCTTCTCGACACGCCGGACGAGGTTCAGGTTCTTGCGCCGCACATCATTCGTGAGATTATCTATCGGCTCTTAAGGGGAGAACAGGGCGCGCGGCTCGGCCATCTGCTGGCTTCGGCAGGAGACACGCGCCGCATTTCCAAAGCGATCGGGCATCTGCGCGAAAACTTTGACAAGCCGCTCAGAATTGATGATATCGCGCGCGAACTCGGTATGAGCGTTTCGGGATTTCATCATCACTTCAAGTCGGTCACGGCGATGAGCCCTTTGCAGTTTCAGAAACAGATACGACTCCAGGAAGCGCGCCGTCTGATGCTGGGCGAAGGTTGGGACGCAGCGAGCGCAGGATTCCGTGTGGGCTACGAAGATCCATCCTACTTTAGCCGCGAGTACAAAAAGCTGTTCGGCGCTCCGCCGCAACGTGACATCGCAAGGCTTCGCAGCAACCTTGAACTTTAAGAAAGCGCGAATTGCGGGTTGGTGACAAAAACCGTGCGTTGGAAAACTGTAATTTGAAGAGAGCTTCGATTTTCTTTTGAGTGAAAATCGCCTATTCAGGAGTATGCTGTAATTTGGACAGAACAACTATAAGGTCTAATTCAAGAGCTACGATCCTACTGAGGCAGATCGCCTCTGTGACGTAGATTGGATTCGCTGAATTTTGAGTCCGATACTTAGCCAATTCCATTCTAACCGTCAGCGCACTACAGCACCGCTACCGATTGCTGTGATTCACATCGGGTACGTCTTGACGGGCGTGGTCACGACGCTGCTCGGGCCGATGCTGCCTGTGCTGCAATCCCGCTGGTCGCTTGACGACGCGCAGGCGGGCTACCTGTTCACCGCGCAGTTTGTCGGAGCGATTGCGGCTTCGGGCGCAGCGAGCGCGTTGATTGCGCGAATAGGGTCGCTGCGCTCGCTTGTCGCAGGCTACGCGCTTATGTGCGTCGGGGTCACGGCGCTCGGCGTCAGCCCGTGGGCCGTTGGCGTTGCATCGGTCTTTTGCTTCGGCTTGGGGCTGGGCATAACGATCACAACAACCAATCTCTTCGTATCTGAATTAAATCCCACAAGGCGAGCAGCCGCGCTCAACATAGTGAACTTCACGTGGTGCATCGGCGCGGTGGCAAGCGCGCCCGTCATCGGATTGCTTGCGGAAAAAAATCTCACGACGCTCGGATTGTTCTGCCTGTCGTCGCTTCTGATACTGCTCGCCTTGTGGCTCGTGCAATTTCATTCGCTCAACGTCGCGGATAAGCCGCGCAGGCTGGAGGTGGAGACGAAAGCGAGCGCGTTTCGCAGCCCGTTCGTCCTGCTCATAGGCTCGCTGATCTTTCTTTACGTCGGCACTGAGAACGCCGTCGCAGGATGGGTTGCGACTTATGCGAGCCGTCTCAAAGGCTCGTCGGAATACCTGTGGTGGCTGCCGCCTTCAATCTTCTGGGCGATGCTTTTAATCGGCAGGCTCACTGCGCCGCTCGTGCTGCGGCGCGTGGCCGAAGAGAGACTCGCGCTTGCAGGGCTGGCAACCGCGCTCTGCGGGACCGCGCTGCTCACGGCGATAAACACGATGGCTGGCATGTTCGCTGCCGTCGCTCTTGCGGGCATCGGTTTCGCATCAATCTATCCAATCACGGTTGCAATACTGCCGCGATGCTTCGGCAATCAGACGACGCGAGTGGCCGGACTCATCTTCATGCTCGCAGGACTCGGAGGCGCGACACTGCCGTGGGCCGTTGGATTTATATCAACGCGCTCAGACAGCCTGCGCGCGGGGCTGCTGGTTCCGCTGCTCGGCAATCTTGCGATGATTGCGCTGCAGGTTGTTATTATTATCGCGCTGGGACGCTTAACGAAACCAACCACAAAAAGCGCACAGAGATGATTAATCAAAACAAATGCACGCCGGTCTAACCTGCGTCGCCCGCGCTCGAATCAACCCACGCGACTCCGCTCTCCTGCACCTCGCCGCCGAGCACGAGCACTTCGGCAGGCTCAATTTTTTCATTGAACTCTTCGGGCCTGACTTCGATGTTGTTGGTGATGCTCTTGATTCCGTGAAGGCTTCGGACAGCAGCCTGCGCTATCATCCGCTGAAACTGCCAGTGAACGCTGCCTTCCAAAATCACCTGCCTGTCGCGAACCGTCACCTTGATTCGATCCTGCGGCAAACAGACGTTCAATTGAAAAGTGCGCAGCACGTCGCGGGCTATCTCCGTATCGGTTCGCTCATATGATGGCTTGATCTCGATGTCATCGGCAACAGCCTTCACCCCGAGGGCTTCTTTAACCGCGCGCTCTGCCGCAAATTTTTCGTCTGCGTTGCGGACGAATCCCGTGAGCGTGACAATGCCCTTCTCAGTTGCGACGTTGATGTTTGCCGCCGCTCGAGTAAGTTTGCTTTCGAGCAGGTTTACAACCGCCTCGCGAAGATCGCTGTCGGTTACGCTTTGCACTGTCGCTACCATAAAATCAATCTCCTTAAATAATCTCTCGCGGCTTACGTGCAACAGATATGCCGATGGGGAATTGACTTGATAACGGGGTGTTTGCGATTGAATTCGGCAAAGACCGGCGCGCTGCTGCGGGCTTTCGCCCAGACGCTTGGGGAAGTTTGCTCAACAGCCTGCCTTTGCAAAACAGCGCGCGAGGCTTTAATGTCTGATGTGAAGCCATTCACGGAGCAATAAAATCATGGAGCACATTCGATACTCAGTCGCAGCCTGTCAGACAGATTTGCCGAACCCGACAGAGCGCCGCGAGATGCGCCGCAACACCGACCGCATGCTTGCCATGATAGACAACGCCGTAGCCGGAGCCGCGCCGTTTCTTCCTGTAAGGTTAGTCGTCTTCCCTGAATTCGCGCATGCCGCGCCGGTCTTCCCTACTCTGAAAGAATTGGTCAATAAATTAGCCATTCCGATTCCGAACGAGCACACCGAACGGTTGGAGCAAAAAGCGCGCGAGCATAACATCTACATTCAATCGGGCACGATTCTTGAAGCAGACCCGAAGTGGCCGGGCATCGTATTCAACACGACTTGCCTCATCGGTCCCGAAGGCATTCTTTACAAGTATCGCAAAGTGAACACCTGGATCCCTTATGAAGTCCACTCAAGCCCGCACGATCTTGAAGGCTACAACGACGATATGTTTCCCGTAGCCGATACGCCCATCGGAAAGATCGGCTGCGCTATTTGTTATGACTGGCTGTTTCCGGAAGCAATTCGCCAGCTCGCGGCAAACGGCGCGGAGATTTTAGTTCGCGTCTCGGCTTACATGGATCCGTGGGGCGCGACAGAGCCTATGGACTGGTGGAGTGTGGTAAATCGTTGCCGCGCGATTGAAAACATAGCGTATGTAGTCGCGGCGAATCAGGGCGCGAGCTTGAAAATGTATCCACCATATTCGTGGCCGGGCGGCAGTCAGGTTGTGGATTATGATGGCAGGCTGCTTGCGCAAGCCTCGCCCGGCCCGGGCGAGCGCATTGTCGTTGCGCCGGTTGATATTTCAGCGTTGCGACATGAGAGAGCAAGTCGGCGCGGCCACCACATGCTCGCTCACCTGCGCACTGAGGCGTATCCGGTTTACCGGAAGCACATCTATCCGCCGAAAGAGATTGAATCGAGCGGCGACACGCGGCTTTCGTATGAGCGCAACAATGAACTGATTGACGAAGCGAAGCGCCGCCTCATGAAATGACTTTTAAGCAGTTCGGCCACGATTAAACCGATGAGCAGAACCATCCTTTATTGCGCGACGCTGTCAATCTTTCTTGTCGCTCTGGCTCTACTCTTTCCCCGAACCTCGATTGCTCTTGATCCAACCAGCGCAATCACTCAGTACAACCACAGCCTGTGGCGGACAGAAAGCGGCCTGCCTCAAAACACCGTGCGCTCGATACTGCAAACTCAGGACGGCTACATCTGGCTCGCAACCGAAGAAGGGCTTGTTCGCTTCGACGGCATACGATTTCATGTCTTCGACAAGCAGAACACCCCGCAGATTAAAAGCAACAACATTCAGGTCATCTTTGAAGACAAGCGCGCCAACCTGTGGATTGGAACCGACGAAGGTCTCATTCGATTCAGCGACAGAGCCTTCACCGCCTATTCAACTAAAGACGGCCTGACGCACGACAACATCGGCTCGATATACGAAGACAGCGCGGGCAATATCTGGATAGGCACGCCCGGCGGACTCAATCGCTTCAAAGATGAGCGCATCACAGGCTTCACAACTAAAGAAGGACTTCCCTCAAACAGCGTCGGCCTGATGCGCGAAGACCGGCAGGGCAATCTCTGGATCAGCACGACCGAAGGACTCGCGCGGTTCGACGGAAAAGCATTTACGACCTACACGACGCAAGATGGCTTGCCCGCCACCTACGTGAGAGCAATTTACGAAAGCAGCAAAGGCGATCTCTGGCTCGGCACGCCGAACGGACTGGCACGATTCAAAGAGGGCCGGTTCACCGTTTATACAACCGCAGACGGACTCGCTAGCAACATGATCTGGTCAATCGAGGAAGACGCGAGCGGCAATTTATGGATAGGCACGGATGGCGGATTGAACCGCTTGAGCGGCGGGAAGTTCGTCGCCTACACAACCGAAAACGGATTGCCGGACAATAGCGTCTTGTCAATCTACAAAGACCGCAACGCTACTTTGTGGCTTGGCACGCCGGGCGGGCTTGCTCGACTGCGCGGCGGGAAGTTAAGCGCCTACACAACGCGCGAAGGGCTTTCGACTAACACCGTGACATCTGTTTACGAAGACCGCGAAGGCAACCTTTGGGTTGGAACAGAGACAGGCGGATTGAACCTGCTCAAAGACACAAAGTTCATCACCTACACGACGCGCGATGGACTGTCGAGTGACATGATTTGGACGGTCATCGAAGGCCGCGACGCCAGCCTTTGGATTGGCACGCAGGGAGGCGGGCTGAACAGGTTGAAAGATGGAAAGCTGACCGCCTACACCGCTGAGCAGGGGCTTGCCAGCAACATCGTGCGCGCGCTTTACGAAGACCGCAAAGGTAGTCTGTGGATAGGCACGCCCGCAGGTCTTACGGAATTCAACGATGGAAGATTTACTACTTACACGATACTCGACGGATTATCCAACAACGCCGTGTGGGCGATTGATGAAGATGGCGAAGGCAATTTATGGATAGGCACGCTCGGCGGTTTGACCAAGTTAAAAAACGGCGAGTTCAAAGTCTACACGACCGAAGACGGCTTGCCGGACGATGCTATTTTGGCAGTTCATTCAGACTCGAAGGGCAGCCTGTGGATAGGCACGCGAAGCGGTGGACTCTGTTGCTTGCGCGATGGGCGCTTCACGACATACACAAGCGAGCAGGGGCTTTCGGACAACAGCGTGCGGGCGATTTACGAAGACAGAGACGGCGCGCTATGGATAGGCACGCGCCGAGGTGGACTCAATCGCCTCAAGGATGGACGGCTGACCGCAATCACGACCCGGAACGGGCTGTTTGATGATTGCGTCTTTCAGATACTCGAAGACGCGAGCGGCAACCTGTGGATGAGCAGCGCGAAGGGAGTCTTTCGCGCGAGCCGCGCCGAGCTTAATGATTTTGCCGACGGTGAGATTCAAGCCGTGACTTCGGTTTCTTACGGAACAGCCGACGGCATGCAAGACAGAGAATGCAACGGCGGCCAGCCCGCCGGTTGGCGAAGCCGCGATGGCAGGCTCTGGTTTCCGACCATCAAAGGCGTGGCGGCGATTGATCCTGAAAACATAAAGACAAATCGGTTGCCTCCGCCCGTTGTCATTGAGCAGGTCATAGTTGACAATCAGCGGGTTGATCCGTCAAAGAGAATCGAGCTTGCGGCGGGAACTGACAGGCTGGAGTTTCATTACGCGGGCTTGAGCTTCATCGCGCCCGAGAAGGTGCGGTACAAGTACAAGCTCGAAGGGTTTGACCGCGACTGGATTGACGCGGGCGCGAGCCGCGTGGCTTATTACACGAGCATCCCTCCCGGAAGTTATACATTTCGCGTGATGGCCTCCAACAACGACGGCGTATGGAACGAAGCGGGAGCCGCGTTCGCTTTTTACCTGAAGCCGTACTTCTATCAAACTTACTGGTTTTATCTGTTGCTTGCCGCAGTCGCAGCTTTGATGATATGGATTTTATACCTTCTGCGCATCCGTCAGGTGAAGGCGAAGTTTTCGGCGGTGCTTGATGAGCGCAATCGGCTGGCGCGCGAGATTCACGACACGCTCGCGCAAGGCTTTGTCGGAATCGCGTTGCAACTCGATGCCGTAGGAAAGACGTTGAATGAATCTGATGAAAAAGCGAAGCGGCATCTCGAGCTGGCGCAAACCATGGTCAACTACAGCCTCGCGGAAGCTCGCCGCACGGTTTGGGATTTGCGCTCGCAATCGCTTGAAGGCAGCGACCTGCCTGGGGCTTTATCAAACATCGCCGAGCAACTTACGGCGGGCACTGAGGTCGAGGTGCAGCTTCACGTCACTGGCGCTCCGCGCAGGCTCGCCGAAACTGTCGAGAACAATTTATTGCGCATCGGGCAGGAGGCGTTGACGAACGCGATGAAGCACGCCGCGCCGAAAAAGATCTCCATCGAGCTTTGCTACGAGCCTGACCGAGTTGGGCTGCGCGTGCGCGATGATGGAGCGGGATTCAACGCGCAAAGCGAACAGTCCATCAATGGCCACTTTGGATTGATTGGCATGCGAGAGCGCGCGCGGCGGATGAAAGGGCATCTCGTCGTAAACAGCAATCCCGGGCAGGGCACAGAAGTCATCGCGACGATTCCATCGGGCAGAGTTTCAAAATGAGCGCAAGCAATCAGATTCGCGTAATGATAGCTGATGACCACTTTGTGGTGCGCATGGGATTGGAGGCCGTAATCACCACACAGCCCGATATGACTATCGTTGCGCAGGCGGCGAACGGGCGCGAGGCGGTTGAGATGTTTCGCCAGCACAGACCCCACGTGACCCTTATGGATTTGCGAATGCCGGAGATGGACGGCATCGAAGCGATTGTCGCGATTCGCAAAGAGTTTCCCGAAGCTCGCTTCATTGTTTTAACCACCTACGACGGGGACGAAGACATCTACCGCGCGCTGCAAGCCGGGGCGCGCAGTTATCTCTTAAAAGATATGCTGCGCGAGGAATTGGTTGATGTAATCCGGGCAGTCCATGCCGGGCAACACCGCATCCCGCAAGCGGTGGCAAACAGGCTGGCCGAACGGTTGAATCGCACCGACCTCACTTCTCGCGAGCTTGAAATCCTGACGCTGATTGTAGAAGGCAAAAGCAATAAGAGGATCGCTTCGGAACTGGGCATTACCGAAGGCACGGTCAAGATTCACATCAATAATATATTGAGCAAGCTCGGCGTCAGCGACCGCACTCAGGCGGCTACCTTCGCCCTCCAGCGCGGCATCGTACACCTGGATTGACCTCTTCGCCTATAACGAAAGTTATACTCATTTTCTCTACTCAGGTTTAATGACAGGGAAACGATTTCAGGTTATTCTCTGCGCATAATAATCAGCATTCATAGATGTTCCGATGAAGTGGCTGTTGTAGGCTGTAATCCTCTGATCCTGTCAAACGACGGGTTACTGAATTTGTTGCGGTATCAAGCTCGCAGGGGCGGGGCCTGATGCCCAGGTCGGTTCGGATTGATGAAGTAGGCTGAAACTTCAGTGCATATGCGCACGACCCGGCAATCACAGCCCGGCCCTTATTTATGTTATGACTCCGCGCCATCAATGACGCGACTTCCTTCTCCTGCGTCTAAAGCTGCGTGCGCCAAACTATTCTGCCAGGGGGTTCTTCCGTGAGAGCGTTTGTTTTTCTGATATGTGTTTCACTTGCCATGCCGGCTTTCGCCCAAAGTAATTACGCAACGCTGAGCGGAGCCATCACCGATCCGCAAAACCATGTCATCGTCGGCGCAACGGCGCAACTGACCTCGCTCACCACGGGCGCCGCGCGATACACCACCAGCAACGATCAGGGCATCTTCCAGATCACAGGCCTGCTTCCGGGCGATTATGAGCTTAAAGTTACGGCCAATGGCTTTGCCTCCTTCACGCGGGCGCTTCGCCTTGAGGTTGGACAGCAACTCATGCTCGACGTAGGTCTCAATCCGGCATCGGTCTCCAGCGAAGTAAAGGTGATAGCCGAAGGCGATATGCTGCGAACGACCGATCCCAGCATTGGCGAGGTCATCGAGCCTGCCGCCATCCGCGAATTGCCGCTCAACGGTCGTATGCTCATTGATCTGGTGCTTACGGTTCCGGGCGCGCATGCATCGCACGGCGCTCAGACAGGAGACATGAACCCCCTTTACTGGCGACCCGGCCAGCGGTCGGCGGTAAGCATCGGAGGCAATCGTCCCAATGCGAACTATTATCTCCTCGACGGCGCCACGAACACGGACCCGACCTTCAACACGCTCAATTTCAGCCCGTCGCCGGATGCCGTACAGGAGTTTAAGGTTCAAACCGGCAGTTATTCCGCCGAGATGGGCGGAGCTGGCGGTGGGCAGATAAACATCGTCACGCGAACTGGCACGAACGGGTTTCACGGGACTGTCTATGAATTCTTGAGAAACGGCGCGCTCGATGCTCACACTTTCAATCAGATGATGGACTCTTCAAATTTTCTGGTCCGCAACAATTTCGGCGCGTCGCTCGGCGGCCCTATCATTCGCAACCGGACTTTCTTCTTTGCCAACTATGAGGGGCTGCGCCACTCGAAGGCGGTGACGATGATCCACACCGTCCCAACCGAGATGGAGATAATGGGTGATTTCTCCATGAGCGGGACGACTATATACAATCCGTTCAGCTCTCGCCCGAACCCGAACCTCGATCCGACCAAACCCGTCAGCCCTTCCAATCCGCAGATCATACGCGACGCTTTTCGGAACAATCTCATTCCATCGAACCTGATTGATCCGGCGGCCCAGTTGTTTCTACAGAAATATCTGCCCCGCCCAAATCTGGAGATGGCCATGATGGGCTGCGGCATGACGATGATGGGAGCGCCTACGGTCATCGGCGCAGGCGTTGATTGCAACAACTATCTCGACGTTCGCAATGAGCGCCACATCACCGATCAGGGCACCCTGCGCGTCGATCACAATTTCGCAAGCGGCGACAGCCTCACCGTTAGATATTCGGCGAGCAGCGAGAATGGCTTCATGCCGCAGAACCTGCCCGGATTCGGCGCTTTCCACGACAACTTCTCTCAGCACGGCAGCATCGCCTGGACTCGCGTCATTAGCCCTCGCGTGGTAAATATGGCGGCCCTCACCGTATCGCGCCTCTCAATGCATCGAACTTCGGAAAACAGCCTGAATAATGACATAGTCTCGGAGCTGGGGATTCGCGGAGTAGGCTTTGGCGGGAAGGGGGCGTTCGGCGCTCCGTGGTTCAATGTGCAGGGTTACTCTGGAATGGGCGATAGCTTTGCGGCAACGCCTATGCACGCATGGGACACCGTTTTGGAAGCGCGCGACCTGCTGAGCTGGCAGCGCGGGCGTCACAGCCTCAAGTTCGGAGGGAGCTTCAGGTATTTCATCTGGCCGATGTGGGGATTCTTCCAGAATCGCGGCTACTATCAATTCACCAGCGGATTCACCACACGAACGGCCACAAGCGACGGCACGGGATCGGCGCTCGCAAGTTTCTTGCTTGGGCTTCCCGTCGTCAAGCAGCGACAGGCGGGCATCCCGCAGATGCAGCTCAGGCAATGGTACGCCGACGCTTTTGTTCAGGACGGCTTCCAGATAACTCCCAACACAACTATTCAGATAGGGCTGCGATACGAATACATGAGCCCGCTCACCGACATCCGCTACACAAACACCAACCTCGTATTCAACGACGGGAAGCCTTCGGTTTTCATCGGCGGGCAGTTGGGGTTTCCAAAAGGCTTGATGAGACCGAAGAAGCTCAACTTCGCTCCCAGGTTAGGAATCTCACACAATGTTGACCGTTACGGGGTCGTGCTTCATGCGGCTTATGGCATATTCTTCACGCCGGTTGATATGAACACGTGGTGCAACCAGCGGCACAATGTCCCTTATGTATTCCCGGAGACGCAGCAGAGCGACAACTTCATCCCGGCGCCGGGCGTTATTGCCGCTCACTTCAATTTCGCAGAGCCGGTGCTCGGTCAGACGGTCGTCAGCTTCGCCGGTTTTGATCTCAACGCGCCTTCGCAGTACATCCAGCAATGGAGCTTTTCGGTTGAAAAGAGCCTTGGCAGCAAGACCACAATCGAGCTTGGCTATCTCGGCGCGCGCGGCCTGCACCTGCAGCGCGCTCATTTGATTAACAATGCGCCGCCCGGCCCCGGCCCTTTAGGCCCGCGCCGCCCGTTCAAGACGCTCAGCTTCCTGCCCGGCTCCGTTCTGCCTTCAAACGTCATCGTCGCCAGCACGACTTTTCCCGTGAGCGGCATCAACCTGCTGGAAAATACTGCGCGGAGCTGGTATGACGCGGGTTATATAAACATCCGCCGCCGATATGCGAACGGGATCAGCGTGCTCGCCAACTACACCTGGTCAAAGAACCTCAGCGACGCGCCCGACTTTCGCTCGCCGATGTTCGAAGCTGCCATCCCGCAGGACAACAACAACCTTGTGGCAGAGAAAGGGCCCGCCTGCGACATTCGCCATCGCTTTGCGCTGAGCGCGGTCTACGATATTCCCTCGCTCGGCGGTCCGAAGCTCGTTCACGCGCTCAGCCGCAGTTGGCACCTGTCGGCTATTTACCAAGCGCAGACGGGCTTCCCCTTCACGATCTCCGTTTTTGGCGACACTGCAAACGCGGGCACATTGTTGGGCGAAAATCCCGTGCGGGCCAACCTGACCGGCCAGCCGATTTTCGGTCCCGGAACGCGCACTGCGGATCGCTGGTTCAACCCCGCCGCCTTTCAAGCGCCGCCAGCGTTTACGTTTGGGAATGTGGGACGCAATTCCGTCTACGGTCCTGGATTGCAGACCCTCGATCTGGCATTGCGCCGCGACTTCAGCGTGACCGAGAGCATGAGATTGCAGGTGCGCGCGGAGTTCTTCAACGCGCTCAACCACACCAATCTCGGCACGCCAAACCGCTTTGTCAACACGCCGCAGTTTGGCACAATCACCGAAGCTGCGACGCCGGGCCGCGAGGTGCAGCTCAGCGCGCGGATTTCGTTCTAGCGAAGACAGCTTCGATGAGAGCAAATAATCGGACTTATATTTTCTCAGGCTGTGCTGACTGCGCAGAATGATTGATCGCAGATGAGATGCCGGATAATGAAGAATGCCAACACTCTGCGCTCCTTTGTGCGGGCATGCCTTGTTGTGGTTTGCGCGAGCGGATCTCTTGCCAGTCCTTTCGTATGGAGACAGGCATCCGAAAAGGAGCTTCGCGGCGTCATCCCGGCAAGAGCGCCCGTCGAAAGAGAGCGCATCGAAACGGAATTCCGAACGGCATCGGGCGTGACCGATGGGCGCGGCAAGTTCATCGCGGGTGTTGTGATGATAACCGCAGGCTACGCCGCTGAAGGCAAGTACTCGCACTTTTTCATCACGCGGGTTCCGATTCAGATTGAAGAGATACAACTGCCAGCAGGCGAATACGTCTTTGGATTCAAGCGGGTGGATGACGGGCTTGCGGTCAAGTTCTACGAAGCAGCCAGTGGCAAGTTAATCGGCGAAGCGAAGGCGATAAAAGACACGCGGCGCGGGCCAGTCCGCTCATTGCTGATAAACCCGCCGGTCAATGGCAAAGCGACGATACAGATCGGGCGATTCCTGCTTGAATACAGATTGTCAGATTAATTCAGTTGAGCGATTCGTTATCCAATCCAACCGCAGGTTAGACAACCTGCGGTACATTTTCAAAGGGGGTTTGAGACCGTGAAAAACTTTATCGCGCGGGTAAGGTGCGCAGTAGTAATTTGCGCTCTTGCAATGGCTGCGAATGCACAGCAACCGGCGACTGCGACTTTAAGCGGGCGAGTCACAGACCCGCAAGGCGCTGTGATAGTCGGCGCGCAAATCACAGCGACCAGTAAAGCGACCGGTATTGAGCGCACAACCAAAACGAACGATCAAGGACTGTTCGCGCTGACGAACCTCGCTCCCGGCGAGTATGAAGTGAAAACCGATGCCGCCGGTTTCAAGTCACTCATTTACGCAGATGTTGTCATTGCAGTCGGTCAGAACGCAACTCTCGATATATCGCTGCGGGTTGGCGAAATAGAGATTATCCTCGATAAAGGTGGGCCATTCGGCATTAACCCAATTGATACGACTTCATCAGTAGTTGAAGGTGTAATAAATAGCCCCACGATTGAAAACCTGCCGCTCAACGGGCGGAACTTTCTTGAGCTTGCGCTGCTCGTGCCAGGCAACGCGCCCGCGCCGAACTTTGATCCGACAAAAACAAACACGGTCGTCATATCATCCGCAGGCCAGCTTGGTCGCGGCGGCAACGTGACGGTTGACGGAGCCGACAACAACGACGACGTGGTCGGCGGGCCGCTGCAAAACATCTCGCAGGAAGCGGTGCAGGAATTTCAAATCGCCACGAATCGCTTTTCAGCCGAGCTTGGTCGCTCAGGCTCTTCGGTCATCAACATCGTCACCAAATCGGGCACGAATGAATTTCACGGCTCGGCCTCTTTCTATTTTCGAGACCAAAAACTTCAAGGCTTGCCCGCGACTTTTGATCGCAGCAACCCGATGCCGCCGTTTGACCGCGAGCAGTATGCGTTCGCGCTTGGCGGCTCCGTCAAAAGAGACAGAGCATGGTGGTTCGGCTCGTTCGAGTATCGAAATCAAGACGGCACGATTCTCGTAGGCGAGCGCGACACCGCAACTCGCACAATCAAGCGCGCATTTGCCGCCGCGCCGCTCAATGATTTGCTCGCAACGGCGCGCGGCGACTGGCGATTGTCGGACTTAGACAGCCTAACGTTTCGCTATTCAATCGAGCGCGCAGACGACATTGCGGCAAGCACATTGATTCGCGCCATCGGCTCTGCGTCGCAACGGCAGGATTCAAGCAATCACTATCAAACTTTTCTGACCAACTACACACGCTTGCTTTCGCCTCGCGCGATTAACAATTTCAGTTTCAGCGTCAATAATTTCATCAATCGAACCGTGCCCGTAACGCCCGGCCCGCAGCTTACGTTCCCTTCCTTGCAAGACGGCGCATCGTTTCGCGTGCCGCAGCAGACGCGCCAAAACCGTTTGCAATTCTCCGACACGTTTTCGCTCGTCGCGGGCGCGCACGATTTTTGTTTCGGCGGCCAGGTTCAGCGCATTGACGCAGACTTCAACCTCGGAGTCTTTCAGCAGGGTCGCATCGAGCTTGTTCAAGACTTTCCCGACTTCGATCACAACGGCGACGGGCGCGTTGATGACAACGACTTACTATTTGCCGTCACGCTGCGCAGCGCAACGCCCGCGCGCCCGCTCATTATTCCCGACGCCGACAATACGCACTTTGCTTTTTTCTTTCAAGACAACTGGCGCGTGACGCCGCAACTCACGCTCAATCTCGGCTTGCGCTACGAGCTTGACACGGATGTTAAAAACGTCAGCCGCACAGACGAGTTGAATCCAATAATTCTGCCTTTCCTAAGCGGCACGCGTCGTCGAGACAAAAACAACTTCGGGCCGCGCGTTGGATTCAACTGGGCGACGCGCGACGGGCGCACGAGCATTCACGGCGGATATGGCATCTATTATGATCGCGTGACGCTTGAGATTCAGTCGCTTGAGCGAGGGCTTGACGGTCGCGCGCTCGCCATCGAGGTGCGCGCGGGCAACATTTTTTTCATTGATCCGAACACGGACCGCTTCCCGCCTTTCGCGCCGAACATTGCAAACCCATTCACGGGATTCATTCTTCCCGGCGCGGGCGCTGCCGGAATAAACATCATAGACAACCGGCTCGAAAATCCTATGGTGCAGCAGATGAATTTCGGCATACAGGGCGAGCTTGCAAGCCATCTCGTCGTGCGCGCCGATTACCTGCACAACTTCGGCACGCACTTCATCATAGGGCGATTGATCGGAACGGTCTTTAATCCTGTTGTGGGCGGGCCGGATGGCGTTGTAAATCTCGAATCGAGCGTTAAGACAAAATACGATGGCTTGCTCGTGAGCGTAGAAAAACGAATCTCGCGCGGCTACATGCTTCGCGCGTCGTACACGCTCTCGAAAGCGTTCAACTACGCCAACGACGATCAGATTCCGTTCGCGCAAGGGCCGATTGATCCGAACAATCTCCAGCTTGAATACGGGCCGACGCCGAACGACCAGCGCCATCGCTTCACCTTCTCAGGGCTGTTCGAGTTACCGGGCGGATTCCGTCTCGCGCCGATATGGACCGTTGCTTCCAGCGTGCCGATGGATATTCTTCTGCCCGACGCAAGCACGCGCATCCCCTTATTGCAGCGAAACGCGGGCGGGCGTGTGTTTCACACGGGTGCTGAGTTGAATGCCTTCATTCGCCAGATAAACGCGGGCGGCGGCATCAACGGCAAGCCGCTGCCGATGGTGCGCGACGACGCTCGCTTCAACGACAGCTTCAACTCGTCTGACCTGCGCGTGTCGAGACCCGTAAGACTCAACGAGCGCGCGAAGATTGAGCCAGCGGTTGAAGTCTTCAACCTCTTCAATGTGACGAACGTGCTGGGCGCGTCGAACGTGAACTATTCGGGATTTTCAAACGCGCTCGTGCGCGACAGCAACGACGAGCGCAGTCCTGGTTTTCTGAGATCGTCGAGCTTCGGGCGGCCAGTCACAACCGCAGGCGGGGTCTTCGGCTCAGGCGGCCCGCGCGCATTTCAACTCGCTGTGCGATTCACTTTTTGATTCCGGCATGACCACGCAAGCACAATCATCCGGCGCGTTGAAGCGCCAAATTGGACTGGCCGCCGCTACGGCGATTATCGTCGGCGAAGTCATTGCTGTTGGAATATTCCTCACGCCCGCTGAGATGGCTAAATCTTTAGGCTCGCCCGCGTGGCTGCTCGTTGTATGGATGGTAATGGGCGCGATGGCTTTAAGCGGCGCGCTCTGCTACGGCGAGCTTGCCGCGCGATTGCCTGAAGCGGGCGGCGGCTACGTCTATCTGCGCGAAGCGTACGGTCCCGCGCTGGCATTCATCTACGGGTGGAAATGCTTTCTCGTGATGGATCCCGGCATTACCGCCGCGCTGGCAACAGGACTGGCAACCTACGTAGGCTACATAATCAACCCGTCGCCGCTCGGCGCAAAGCTCGTCGCAATCTCAGCCATCCTCGCGCTCGCCGCTGCGAATATCATCGGCGTGCGAACTGGCACGTGGCTGATGCGGTGGTTGACGCTCCTCAAACTTGGATTGCTCGCGGTGATAATCCTCTGGGGATTTGCGTTGAGGCTCGGCGACTGGTCGAACTTCATTCCGCTCGTCGCACAACGACCGGGTTCAGCCCCGCTTGCTGGCGCGGTAGCGGGCGCGATGGTTGCAGCGTTTTTTTCATTCGGCGGGTGGTGGGATTTGAGCAAGCTCGCGGGCGAAGTGCGCGACCCTGCGCGCGTGCTGCCTCGCGCTCTCGCAACCGGCGTCGTTGCGGTGACGGTTGTTTACATTTTGACGAGCGCGGCTTTCATCTATCTCGTTCCGATTGAGCGTGCCACATCGGGCGAGACGTTTGCCGCTCAGGCCGGAGAAGCTCTCTTCGGCAGCGCAGGCGGATACGTCTTTTCGGGCGTCGTCATTATTTCCGTGCTTGGCAGCCTCGCCGGATTAATCATGGCAGCGCCGCGAGTTTATTATGCGATGGCGCGCGACGGGGTTTTCTTCGACGCAACAGCGCGGCTTCACCCGCGATTCGGCACGCCCGCTCGCGCAATCGCGCTTCAGGCTGCGCTTGCTTGCCTGCTCGTCACGCTCGGCACGTTCAATGAAATAATCGCTTACTTTGTTTTTGTGACGGTTCTGTTCATTGCATTAACAGTCGCCGCCGTGTTCGTGCTGAGGCGCAAAGCTGAAGGCGAGGCTTCGTATAAAACTCCCGGCTATCCCGCAACGCCTCTGGTATTTCTCGCTATGGTTGCAGTGCTGCTCATCCTGCTTGCAGGCAACAGACCCGCGCAGGCGTTGCTCGGGGTCGGGGTTGTAGCTATGGGCGCGCCAGTTTATTATTTAGCCTTCCGCAAAGGTTCACCCGGCTCTGAAATCAAACAGTAGAGTTTTGTTTAACGGGAGGCGCTATGAAATCACGATACAAGCTAACACTGGCAGCGATAGTCTCATTCGTTGCTTTTTCATCCGTTGTCGCGACGGCGCAAGACTCATTCGTCGTTCTGAGCGAGAAAGACAAATTGCGCGTCGTGCCCACGAGCTTTTACTTCGAGGGACAGAGCGCACCGACTCAGATGCGCAACGCGGCGGCAGCGCGATTAGGCGATAAGCGGTTCGTCATCGCGGGGCTTGTCGACACGTCGGGCTACTCGGTCGAAGTGCGAGCCAAGTACGAAGGCTTTTTCATCACAGACTCAAGCGTCACCGTCGGCGGCAAAGAGGTTACGGCGGGAGCTTACGGCTTCGGGTTTTCCGACGACGGCAAATTCAATCTCTTCGATGTTGGCGGAAATCCTGTGATGTCGGCTGAGACGACCAAAGACAAGAACCTGCGCCGCCCGCGCCCGCTTATGATGAGGAAGGCGAGCGACGGGCTGAGGCTTTACAACGGGCGCGATTACGTCGTGATTGCCGCAAAGTGACGCGCGGCTTGCGTTTTTCTATTCAGGGACAACGCTAACGCTTGCGCCACCCGGTTTATTTTTTCGCGGCGGCTCATTATAATTTCCGCGTCTTTCAAGGCCGTGTCGCGCAGGCGCACATCTCTGTGGCAATTGCTCAACCAATCATTCTTTGCGAAGCAACTTCGGAGGATTTATGACAGCGCAAGTTGAAATCGGCAGCCGCGCGAGTCAAAACAGATTCGCAAAAGTCTTAATCGCCGGTTTTTTCATACTGCTTCTCAACAGCTCATATCTTGCGGCTTATGCGTCGCCGACGCTCTTTTATTTCGCCAACGTTGCGCTGCATCTGCTGTTAGGCTCCGCGCTCGCGCTTGCTTTCGCGCGTTATACAATCAAAAACTTCAACCGGTTTTCGCCCGTGATGAAGCTCGCCGCCATCGCGCTTGCGCTCAGCGCCGTGTCGGGTTTCTTCATAATGATATTCGGCGCGACTCGCCCGTATCGCTGGGCGCTTTATGCTCACATCGCAGCTTCAAACGCGGGCGCGCTTTTGCTGCTCGTCGTATTGTTCAAAGCCGCCCGCGCTTATCTGCAACCGAAGCACATATCGTTCGTTTATGTAGCAATCGTCTGTCTGGCGTTTCTCTTCCCCGTAGCAACTACGGCTTACAACCGTTACGCGAACACGAATCGCTACTTAATCGAGAATCCCGATAGCGCCCCCCTCAGCATGGAAGGCGAAGGCGCGGGACCGAACAGTCCGTTCTTCCCATCGTCGGCGGAAACCGATGTCGGCAAGATCATTCCCGCTACATTCTTCATGACGAGCGCCGAGTGTGGCCGCTGCCACAAAGATATTTACGATCAGTGGAACTCGTCTGCTCACCATTTCTCTTCGTTCAACAATCAATGGTACCGCAAATCAATCGAGTACATGCAGGACGTGATCGGCACGCGGCCATCGAAGTGGTGCGCGGGCTGTCACGACCACGCCGTCTTTTTCAACGGCAGATTCGACACGCCGATTAAAGAGCAGATAAACACGCCGGAGGCGCAGAACGGGCTTGGGTGTCTGTCGTGCCACTCGATAGTTCACGTCAAGAGCACGATGGGGCAGGGCGATTTCACAATCGAATACCCGCCCACGCACGACATCGCCACGAGCGAAAATCCTTTGCTCAAGTGGACGCACGATTATTTATTGAAAGTTGACCCGCAGCCGCACCGCGAGATTTTTCTCAAGAGCTTTCACACGACGCAGACGCCTGAGTTCTGCGCTTCGTGCCACAAGGTTCACCTCGACGTGCCTGTGAACAATTATCGCTGGATTCGCGGCTTCAACGAATACGACAACTGGCAGGCGTCGGGCGTGTCGGGTCAGGGCGCGCGCTCGTTTTACTACCCGCCCAAGCCGTCCAAGTGCGCCGACTGCCACATGCCACTGGTCGCATCGAACGACCCTGCGGCGATTGATGGCAAGGTTCACTCTCATCGCTTTCCGGGCGCGAACACCGCGCTGCCTTACGTCAACGGCGACGCAGAGCAGTTGAAGATAACGCAGGACTTTTTGCGCGACGGGCAGATTTCGATTGACATATTCGGCATGGCCCGCACGGGCGCGCCGCAGCAGATCGAGCAGAAGAAGAACGTCGCGCAGGAAGAGCCGCAGATAGCAAGCACGTTTGGCGTCGGCGAAGAATCGTCGAACTTCGGCGCGCAGCAGGCTTTCATCACTGAGCCTGTCGAGGTCATTGCGCCGCTCGATAAAGTTGACGCGGCGGTTCGGCGCGGCGAATCGGTTCGCATAGAGGTCGTTGTTCGCACGCGCAAGGTTGGCCACTTCTTTCCCGGCGGAACCGTAGACGCATTCGACGTGTGGGTCGAGCTCGAAGCGGTTGACGATAAAGGGCAGACGATTTTTCACAGCGGCGCGGTCGAAGACGATGGCCGCGGGCCTGTCGAAGAAGGCGCGCACTTTTATCGCAGCCTGATGCTCGACGAGCATGGCAACGTCATCAACAAACGCAACGCGTGGATGATGCGCTCTGTCGCTTACGTCAGATTGATTCCGCCGGGCGCGGCAGACACGATTCATTACCGGCTGAAGATCCCAGAAAACTGCGGCGACAAGATTTTCCTTAAAGCCAAAGTCAATTATCGAAAGTTCTCTTGGTGGAACACGCAATGGGCATTCGCCGGAGTGCGCGACCCTGAGCATAAAGGCTTCGCGGTTGCGCCTGCCTACGATGATGGCCGGTGGATTTTCACGGGCGATACTTCCGATGTGTCGGGAAAGATCAAAGCGATACCCGACATTCCCATCACGGTAATGGCCGAAGCTCAAACGTCGCTTCGAGTCCTGCCACGCAACGCGAAGCCGCCTGAGACGACTCAGTTTCTCGACAAGTCGGTGCGCGAGCGGTGGAACGACTATGGAATTGGGTTGCTGCTGCAAGGCGATTTGAAAGGCGCGGAAGCGGCGTTCATAAAAGTGACGCAGATGGAGCCTGAGTACGCCGACGGCTGGGTGAACATCGCGCGAGCGCGGATTCAGGAAGGCAATATGCAGGCGGCTGAAGAAGTCCTGCGCCGCGCGTTCGAGGTGAATCCCAATCTGGCGAAGACGCATTTCTTCTACGCGCTGGTCCTGAAAAGTTATGGCCGCTACGACGAGGCGCTTGAGCACCTGCGCGCGGCGGCGGCTCAGTATCCGCGCGATAGAGTTGTCGTAAATCAAATCGGGCGGATACTGTTTTTGAAGCGCCAATACGACGAGGCCATTGCTGAATTTCAGAAAGTGCTCAAGATTGACCCTGAAGATTTGCAGGCGCACTACAACCTCATGCTGTGCTATCGTGGATTGGGTAACGCCGATATGGTTGCGCGCGAGCAGGCGCTTTACCTGAGGTTCAAAGCGGACGAGTCGGCGCAGTTCATCACAGGCCCGTATCGCAAGCTTCATCCTGCGGACAACAACGAGCGGCAGCAGATTCACGAGCACGTTTCTGTGGCGCTTGCCGGTCCAAGCAGCAGCGCGCCATACACTGCGCAGAGGCGAAAGCGCACGGGCAGGTTTTACGCTCAAGCGAAATGAGCGTGAGCCAATAACTGCCAAGGACACATGAGTTCTTGACAATCTCTTGGCGTCTTGGCGGTTGGTTTTATTTCTCGATCAATTCAAGGATAGGTGTGATGCAAAGAAGTTTTATCGTTTATGCTCTCATTCTTCTCATGCTCTCGCCACTTGCGGGCTGCGTGAAAGTTCCAACAGCCGAGCAGGCGACCGCTCAAAACAAAGACGCAGAGCAAGCAACAAATCAGGAAGCAGCGCCCGCGCCTACGGATGCCCCGCGCTATTCAGGCCCGCTGCAATTCACAGACGTGACCGCGCAGGCCGGGATTCATTTCAAGCACAACAGCGGAGCCTACGGCAAAAAGTACCTGCCCGAAACTATCGGCTCAGGCTGCGCCTTTTTGGATTACGACAACGACGGCTGGCAAGACATTCTATTAATCAACTCGATGAACTGGCCCGACCACAAAGGCGCAAAGTCGCTCATGGCGCTTTATCACAACAACCGCAACGGCACTTTCACCGACGTCACGCGAGAGTCAGGACTAGCCGTCGAGATGTACGGCATCGGCTGCGCCGCCGCCGATTACGACAACGACGGCAACACCGACATATACATAACCTGCCTCGGTCCAAATCATCTGTTTCGCAACGTCGGCGGCGGCAAGTTCGTCGACGTGACTGCGACAACGGGCACAGGTGATCCGGGCTTTTCGACGAGCGCCGTGTGGTTCGATTATGACAAGGACGGGCGGCTCGATCTGTTCGTTGCGAACTACGTCGACTGGTCAATTGAAAAAGACCTCTACTGCACGCTAGACGGCAAAACGAAATCCTACTGCACGCCCGAAAGCTACAAGGGGCAAAGCCCGACGCTTTATCACAATCGCGGCAACGGCATATTTGAAGACGTGACTGAAAAAGCGGGACTCGAAGACCCGACCTCGAAATCGCTCGGCGTCGCGCTGATTGATTTCGACTCGGACGGCTGGACGGATTTATTCGTCGCAAACGACACGCAGCCGAACAAGCTCTACCATAACAACGGCAACGGCACGTTCACGGATACTGCTACGGTCGCGGGCGTTGCGTTCAGCGAAGAGGGCAAGGCCCGCGCCGGGATGGGAGTTGACGCGGCTGACTACGACGGCTCAGGCCGACAGAGCTTGATAATCGGGAACTTCTCGAACGAGATGATGGCGCTCTATCACAACGAAGGCAAGGGGCTGTTCATTGACGAAGCGCCAACTTCGACCATTGGCCAGGCATCGTTGCTCACGCTCACCTTCGCGTGTTTCTTTTTCGATTACGACAACGACGGCTTGCTCGACATCTTCGCAGCGAACGGCCACGTTGCCGACGACATAAATGCGGTTCAGCCGAAGGTGAAATACGCCGAGCCGCCGCACCTGTTCCGTAATCTCGGAAAAAAGAGGTTTGAAGAAGTCTCAAGCGCGATGGGCAAAGCGTTCGCTCAGGCGATGGTCGGGCGCGGCGCAGCTTACGGCGATTTCGATAATGACGGTGACCTCGATCTACTGATTACTACAAACAACGGCCCGGCGCGGCTCTTGCGCAATGATGGAGGCAATCAGAACAATCTACTTCGCATCAAGGCGGTCGGCTCGCAATCGAATCGCGACGCGATAGGCGCGAAGATAGTCGTCAAAGTTGACGACAAGGCCAGACTCTGGAACACGGTGAAGACCGGATCGAGCTACGCGTCGCAAAGCGAACTGCCCGTTACTTTCGGATTGGGCAAGGCCGAAAAAGTGGCGAGCATAGAAATCACTTGGCCGAGCGGGCGCGTTGACTCTCTGACAGATGTTAACGCCAACCAATCAATTGTCATCGAAGAAGGCAAAGGAATCATCTCGGCTCAGCCGATAATTTTCACTAACCCATAAACTTAGGAGAGAACATGCATTCAACGCTCTTGTTGTTTCAAGCATTCCGCGCCAACCTTGTAGCAGTTGATATTGTAGTTCTCGCCCTTTACTTCATCATCATCCTCGCCATCGGCTACTACTTCGCGCGCAAAGAGCGCACGAGCGCCGATTACTTTCTCGCGAGCCGCGACGTTGCGTGGTGGGCGATTGGCGCTTCGCTCTTTTCATCAAACATCGGAAGCGAACACTTCATAGGACTTGCGGGAACAGGCGCGGCCTCAGGGCTTGCCGTCGGCCATTTCGAATGGCTCGCTTCGATCATCGTGCTGATACTAGGCTGGGTCTTCGTGCCGTTCTACCTGCGCTCGAACGTCTACACGATGCCTGAGTTTCTTGAGCGGCGATACAATCCTGCGTGCCGAACCTATCTTGCGAGCATCTCGATCATCGCCTACATCTTCACGAAGATTGCAGTAGCGATATTTGCGGGCGCGATAGTGCTCGAAAAGGTTCTGGGCTGGACGATGTGGCAGAGCGCGTTTGCGCTCATCATCGCGACAGGCATCTACACCATCGCGGGCGGACTTGCTGCCGTCATCTACACTGAAGTGATTCAAACAGTGATACTCGTCATCGGCGCGCTCGCTCTTATGTTCATCGGACTCGATCAAGTCGGCGGGTGGTCGGGCCTTCGTGCGAGCGTGCCCGAAGATTTCTTTCACATGATGAAGCCGTCGTCGCACCCGGATTTCCCATGGACCGGAATCTTTTTCGGCGCGCCTATCTTAGGCATATGGTACTGGTGCACGGATCAGGTGATTGTGCAACGCGTGCTTTCGGCAAAGAACGTGAGCCACGCAAAAGGCGGAACCGTCGTGGCTGGCTTTTTGAAAATACTACCGGTCTTCATGCTGATAGTTCCCGGAATGATCGCCCGCGCGAAGTTCCCTGTTGAGATGGCCAAGAATTCAAACGCGGCGTTCCCGACGCTCGTCGTTGAACTGATGCCGGTCGGCCTTTTGGGAATCATGGTCGCGGCGATGCTCGCTGCGTTGATGTCGAGCCTCAGCGCGGTATTCAATTCAAGCTCGACCATATTCACTATGGACTTCTACAAAAAGATCAGGCCGCAGGCATCTGAGAAGCAATTAGTTTTCGTTGGCCGCATTGCGACTACGATCATGGTACTGCTCGGTCTTGCCTGGATACCCTTCATGGGCCGCATCAGCGATCAGCTTTATGTCTATCTTCAAAGCGTGCAGGCGTACATCTCGCCGCCAATCGCGGCTGTATTTCTGCTCGGCGTCTTCTGGAAGCGAATCAACGGGCAAGGGGCGATTGTCTCGCTGCTCGTAGGGTTCGCGCTCGGAGCCATTCGATTTATTTACGAAGTGGCTTATCCGAAGGGCGAAGGGCTGTCGGGCGTTCTCCACTCTTATGTAACGATGAACTTCCTGCATTTTGCGGTGATGATGTTCGTCGTCTGCGTCATCGTGCTCATCGTCGTCAGCCTTATGACGCCTGCTCCGGAACGGCGCAAAGTTGCGGGCCTGACTTGGCAGACGGTCAACGAAGCGATTGACACAAGCAAGACGGAAGCTCCAAGCGCGCTAGCAGCCGAGCTTGAGCCTGAAACGCCGCAAGGGAGAAGGCTCGCAGCGATGTTTGCGGGGCTGCTCATAATTACGATGATCGCGCTCTGGGTCTACTTCGCCTGAGATGGCGCAATGCCAGCGTCAATAACCAGTTTGAAGCCAACCGTCACGCGCGACGAAGCTGCCCGAAAGCTCAAAGGTTTCGTTCGCGAGATAAGACGCGGGCGACTGGCCCTCATCGTAGAGTTCTATATTCCCTATCGTCTCTTTGAGACATTTATAACCAACGCCGACGTAACGGTAACGAAGGTTATGGCGATTGATGCGGTGACAGGCGCGCTCGATCCTTACGCATTCGACCAGCCGCCAGCAGCAAGCGAGCGGGAGATTATTTCAAGCGAGCGCGCTTTAGAAGCGGCGTTGAGCGAAGCGCGCTCGCTTGAGCTTCTCGAAGAAAAGATTAAGCGCGGGCTTTATCTGAAGGGATTCTTTCGAGTGAAGAACCCGCAGGTGAGAGGGCTTTACCTTGAGACTATTCACGTCCCCTACTGGGTAGGCGTGTACCGTCAAGGAGATAAGGCGTGGATTGAAGCGCTCAACGCTGTGCGCGGCCAGCGCGAAGGCTCGAAGGTGCGCGAGATAATCACCGAATGGTTTCATACACACGGCAGGCGTTAAGTGGTATATACTCTGCGCGCATTTTGCATCGCGCATAGGATGCAGCGAACCGCAGAAATAGTTGACGCCCGCCGCGAATTTGACATAGCCTGAGTTATGCGCACGACGCTTGCCCTCTTTATGAAAGGTAAGACTAAAAGAAGGTAGGATTGAAACATGAAAAAGAGAATTCACATAATGCTTATATTCGCGCTCGCGGCTGTCGCCTTAACTGCAACGGCGCAGGCCCAGTCGAGTCAGCTTGCTAACCTCCCCGAATCCGACGCGCTCGCAGTCGTAAACGCGCGCCGCGTCATCAACGAAGTCCTCCCGCGCATTCTGCCTGAGGCTGAATACGCAAAGGTCAAGACCCATCTCGATAAGGCCAAACAATTCGGCGTCGACCTGTCGAGCCTCGACAGCGCGGTGGTCGGCCTGCGTTTCAAAGGGCTGATGCAAGGACAGGGGCCTGAAATTTTGTTTTCCGTGCGCGGATCGTTCAACGCAGATGCGATGCTGTCGCTTGCGCGCATGGGATTGCAAGGCAAATTCACCGAGCAAAAGGTCGGCTCGAAGACGATAACGATTCTGAATCTTACACAACTGATGGGGCCGGGCGCGAAAAGCCCGCTGCCCGGTGGACTCACAGAGCTTGCGCTGGCGTCGCTCGATGCGAACACACTCGTCGGCGGCGCGCTCGCTTACGTGAAGGACGCGCTTAACGCCGACGGCGAAGCTAAACGGATCAATCCTGAGCTTGTCGCGCTGGCCACACGCGACACAAGCGCGCTGTTAAACTTCGCGGCGGTCTTTCAGCCGGGCGCGATTGCCAACTTTCTTCCGGCAGAGATGAAAGGCAATACGGAAGTGGTCAATATGATTTCCGGCATAGATCAAGTTTTGCTTACAGTCGGAATGGACGCTGCGAACTTTCCCCTTGCGCTGATGATTCGCGTGGCGAACGCCGAGCAGGCTAACACGCTCAGCGGGCTGGCTCAGATGGGCATAGGCATGGCAGCCGGGAGCATAACCGACCCGACCATTAAGAACATAGTCAACGGATTGAAGATAACAACCGAAGCGCGCGAAGTGCATATGCAGGCTGCAATTCCGCAATCAGTCGTGGCGTCTCTCGTCAGCAACGCGATGAGGCCTGCGGCTGCAAAGCAGGAGGCAAAACCGGGCGATAAGACTCAGACGAAACCTGCGACTAAACCTGATGCGACGAAGAAGCCGTGAGATGCGGTTGTTCATACAGAGCGATTGAAGGGCCTTTGCAGCGCGACGTTGTTTAATCAATTTCGCTGAACGATAAGCGATAAAGAGGCGAACGGGCAAAGATGGACGAACTCCGCTTTGCGCCTTCGCCTCTTTGTGGTTTTATTATTTGTGCTCATCAAGAGTGGAGGCTCCACGATGAAAATCAAAATCACGCTGTTGATGCTCGTCGCTCTGCCCTCAATCATTGCGGCTCAGTCAATCAGGCAACCGGCAACTGATATTGCCAGCGGCGCTCGCGCTCAGAGCAAGCCTACGCTCGCCGAACGATTGGGATTCAAAGCGACCGACAAAATCTTAATCATCAACGTTGACGACGTAGCCAACAGCCACGCGGCGAACGCTGCGGCGATTGACGCGCTTGAGCACGGGCTTGCAACATCTGCGACTATAATGGTTCCCTGCCCCTGGTTTCCTGAGATTGCCGCTTACGCAAAGTCGCACCCGCAATCAGATTTCGGATTGCACCTGACGCACACAGCCGAGTGGCGCGGCTACAAGTGGGGACCCGTCGCAAGCAAAACCGACGTGCCCGGACTTGTCGACCCGCAGGGGTATTTGTGGCCGGACATCGCGAGCGTTTATAAAAACTCGACGCCTGAGCAGGCATACATCGAGGCTCGCGCGCAGATTAAGAAGGCGCTCGATGCAGGCATTGACGTGACACATCTCGACTCGCACATGGGCACGCTGCAATACAACGACGCGTACTTTCAGGTTTATCGAAGGCTTGCGAAAGAGTTTGACCTGCCGCTTCGGATGGGTTCGCAGGAACTGCTGCAAGCGATGGGCGGCGGCCACCAGCGCGGGCAGCTCGACAGCGACGGAATAATCTGTCCTGACTATTTGATTTACGGCGACAGAAAGCAGGGCGAGTCGGTCGCGGATTACTGGAAGCGGCAGCTTGCGAACCTGAAGCCGGGCGTGACTGAACTCTATATTCACGCCGCGCAGCCGGGCGATGAGATTAAGCACATAACGAACTCGTGGGAAGATCGCGCGGCAGAGTACGAGTTGTTCACGCACGATGCAGAGATTCGCCGACTGCTTGAATCGCAGGGCGTGAAGCGCGTTGGCTATCGCGCGCTCAGGGATTTGCAGCGCAAATCTCGCGCAGCGACCGCAAAGCAGCCATGACATTCCATTCAACCGCATTGAACTAACAGGTCAAGATAGTTTGCACCTACGCTCTCAAACAAAGGGGAGGAGAAACCAATGAAACCACAAAGGCTATTCGCGTTCAGTGCTTTTGCTTGCTTAATACTGTTCAGCTTCGTCGTCATTCCGACTCAGGCGCAGGAAACTTTCAACGTCAAAGAACATTACACGAAGCACGAATACCGAATTCCGATGCGCGATGGCGTGAAGCTTTTTACTTCGGTCTATATCCCGAAAGACACCTCGAAGAAATATCCGATACTGCTCAATCGCACGCCCTACAGCGTCGCGCCTTACGGCGAGGACAAGTACAAAGACTCAATCGGCCCATCACCGCTGTTTGCAAAAGAAGGCTACATCATCGTCTATCAGGACGTGCGCGGTCGCTTCATGAGCGAAGGCGAGTACATGGACGTGCGCCCGCACAAGGCTAAGAAAGCAGGTCCGACCGACACTGACGAAAGCACCGACACCTACGACACAATCGAGTGGCTCATCAAGAATATTCCTAACAATAACGGGCGCGTCGGCCAGTGGGGCATCTCTTATCCCGGTTTTTACACTTCGATGGGAATAATGGAAGCGCATCCGGCGCTTAAAGCCGCCTCCCCGCAAGCGCCCATAGCCGACTGGTTCATCGGTGACGACTTTCATCACAACGGCGCGTTCTTTCTGCCGCACGCTTTTCTGTTTTACAACTTCTTCGGTCGCCCGCGCAGCGGGCCTACGACAGAGTATCCGCCGGGCTTTGAGATAGGCACGAACGACGGCTACAAGTTCTTCTTGCAGATGGGGCCGCTGCGCAACTCGAACGACAAATACTTCAAAGGCCAGATCGCTTTCTGGAATGAGCTGATGAATCATCCGAACTACGATGATTTCTGGAAAGCGCGAAACACGCGCCCGCACCTTGTGAACATCAAGCCAGCCGTGATGACCGTAGGCGGATGGTTCGACGCCGAAGACCTGTTCGGCGCGCTCAACACCTACAAATCAATCGAGAAGCAGAACCCCGGCGCGTACAACATTCTCGTGATGGGTCCGTGGTTTCACGGCGGATGGGCGCGCGGCGACGGCGAACGTCTCGGCGGCGTGAGCTTCGGCGCGAAGACTTCCGTCTTTTATCGCGAGAACATCGAGTTGCCTTTCTTCAATTACTATCTGAAAGACAAAGGCGATTTGAAACTGCCCGAAGCTTACGTCTTCGAGACTGGCACGAATACGTGGAAGACCTATGACGCGTGGCCGCCGAAAAATGTAGAAACACAAAATCTTTATTTGCACGCTGGAGGCAAACTGTCGTTTACTGCGCCTGCGGGAGCGCAACCTGGCTTTGACGAATACGTGAGCGACCCGGCGAAGCCAGTGCCTTTCATCAATAACATTGCAATCGGCATGACGCGCGAGTACATGACGGACGATCAGCGATTCGCCGAGCGAAGGCCGGACGTGCTGACCTATCAGACAGATGTTTTGACAGAAGATGTGACTGTAGCCGGGCCGATCACGGCGAGCCTGTTTGTTTCGACGAGCGGGACCGATTCTGATTACGTCGTGAAGGTGATTGATGTCTATCCGGACAACGCAGGACAGGGGATGGGCGGCTACGAGATGTTGGTTCGCGGCGAGCCTATGCGCGCGAGATTTCGCAACAGCTACTCGAATCCAGAGCCGATGATTCCCAACAAGGTTGATAAGGTTGAATTTGTGTTGCCCGATGTGAACCACACATTTCAAAAAGGGCATCGCATTATGGTTCAGATTCAAAGCAGTTGGTTCCCCCTCGTTGATCGCAATCCGCAGAAGTTCGTAGACATCTACAAAGCGACGGAGAAGGATTTTCAAAAGGCGACGGAGCGCGTCTATCGCTCAGCGCGCATGGCATCACACCTGAAGCTGAGCGTGTTGAAGCAGCAAGCGAACGCAGGCACAAAGTGAGACAGGCGAAAAGGCGAAAGGTGAAGAAGTGAAAAGGCATGGATGAAGAACGATACGGTTTGCGATCCCTTTCACCTCTTCCCTTTTCACCTTTTCGCCTTTCATCATTTCACCTCCTGTCCCGTGCGCGCGGCCTGTATTCGTTTCAATAACTCTTTTGCAATCTTCGGCGCGGCCCCGCCGCCATCGAATGCCGTCACCTTGCCGCTCGTCACCAGTATGCTCGCCGCAGGGCTTGTCACGTTGTAAGTAAAAGTGAAGGTGAAGAGCGGGCGGCCAAGATCGATCTCCAAATCGGCAAGCCGTTGTTCTTTCACGATGACCAAACCCATTGCCTGAAACTCTGGCCGTTTGCGAAGCTCGTCTTCAAAGCGGTCTGCGTTCAAGTACACAGTGCCGGACCAGACGAATATCGTGCGCGCGGTTTTCATTATCTCAACCGGATTGGCATTGATCGCATCCGAGCGGCGCGGCTCGCGGTTGAAATCTCTGTTGAATGATTGAGAGCCGGGCGATGCGGTTGCTGTGAATGTCGCGCGAGAGACTGTTTGATCTGTCAGCGCATCGCCTAAGCGCATCTCTCGAACGACCGCGCCGAAATTCTTCTCCCACTGGTCGCGCTTGATGCCGCCGCGCGCCGCGAGCAATTGCCCGAAGCCCGACGCAATCAACTGCGCGCTCGCTCGCAATCGCTCTTGAAATTCATCAGCCCTCATTCCGGCTTCTGCTGCTGCTTGAGCAACACTTAGGTCGGAAGCAAACCGACGAGCAAGTTGATTTATAGGCTCCGTGATTGCGCTCGTCGGCAGATCAGCGCCGAGTTGTGCAACTGCGGAGCGGAACCGCTCGCGGTCTTTTTCGGTTAAATGATCAAGCTGGGCCTGCTCAGGGTAAAGCGCGAGGGCTTTGTCCTGATCGAACCGCGCGACGGCTGCGCTCTCAATAAGAGCGCGCATATCGTCTTTGAAAGATTGCATTCCGCCGTAGTGACAGCTCATGCACGAGCGCCCGTTTTGAATCACAGGCTCGTCGGGGTTATTGCGGTCAGCGACAATCTCAATCGGCGCGCGATCAATTCGATTGCCGCGCCCGTCCGCGATGAAGTAGGCTTGCAATCCGTTCGGCAGATTAAAGATCATCTCGCCGCCAGCCGGAGTCAAACTGATCGGGTTGTTGAAAATGTTTTCAGCGCCCGCGCTTGTTCTGAAATCGAAGCTCTTCCAGTAAGCCCCGTAAGGCGACGCGTGCCGCTCAAGCACCCGGTTGTTTGCAGATACTCCGCTCGCTCGAACGCCCGCGCGAACGACGTTCTTCTCTTCGTCGAAATCGCGCGCCGCATCCACATCAATCATCTTTTCCAATTCCTGAACCGTGCGCGGCAATCCTAAAATGTCGTGATAAAGCGGCGGCGCGGATGCATTGGCTGCAAACCAATCGGCGCGCACGTAAGCAACCGATGAGTTCGTCAGGCGCGCGATGATGTCGCTCTCCTGCGTGCGAACGGCGTAAGGGTACGCGGCGGTTATACGGTTCCATGTTTCAGCAGTCCAGTTGTAATCGCGCAGGTCAACGCGATAGAGCGTTCGCGCCGGATCAATCGCAGCGGGCGCAGTTATCTCTCTGTGCCACGAAAGGCTGTTGATGAGTTTGGCGAGCGTCGCGCGATAAACATCAAGCTCTGATGATGAAACGCCAGCGTTGTATAAATGCGCGAGGCTGAAGTAGCGAAGGAACTGGCGGCTGCGACCGGGCGCGCGCAGCAGGTCGTCTCGAATCAGCGCGAGAATGATCGTTTCGGCCATGAACAGTCGTTCGGATGGCTTCGTCGAATCATCATTCCAGCGGGGAGCGCCCGCAATCACCCAATTTCGCAGCGCAGCTTTTTCTTCATCCGAAAGCGCAGGCCCTTCCATCGGCATAGCATTGCTTTCAACCATCGCGAGCAATAGCGAATTCGCATCGCCGGGAACGATAGCCTTTGATGAGATAAGCCGCTCGCGGTCGAGCACAAAGATATTCTTTCGAGCCGAGCCGTTCGCGCCGTGACATTGAAAACAACGGCGGCTGAGAATATCGCGGGCGCGCAGGGCTAACGCGGTGTCATCGCGCTCAGCCGAAACCGTTCGCGGGATGAAGATCATTGCCGCGACAATCAACAACCACGTTGCTGCAAAGAGCGCACGAAATCTTATCGGGTGAGACACTGGCCACCTCCGAATTGAAAGTTGATTGAGCTAATCGCAAGCGCGGGCAATCAATATGCCGCAAGGTAAATGCTCGCGAAATCAAGTTGAAAGCTTAGGTAGGGATTATGAGAGCGCAAAACGATTGCGCCACATGAAATAAAAATGCGGCACATCGCGATTGCAAATTAAGCTCTCAGTAAATACGGCTTAGCTGCCCGCAACCCTTTTCGGAAGCAGAATCGTTCGCTCTATCTCGAAGACTTTTTGCCGGAATTTATCTCCGAACAAATCAACGCCCGCGTCAATCAATCGCGCGGGCCGCTCGTTCTTCACGCCGACAAGATGAAACCTGACAAGCCCAGCGCGATGGTTGTAGTCTCGCTTTTCAATCACGCGCGAAGCTGCATAAAGCGTGTCGCCCGCAAGCACAGGGTTAGGATGCGCGCCTTTGTCGTATCCGATTTCCCACAAGGCGTTTGCCGTCGTGTCGCGGCTCGCAAGCGCGGCGATCCACGCGAAGACCGGCCCGCCGCAAACTATTCGCGTACCGGCAAAACCTCGCTCGCGCGCATAAAGCTCATCGAAATGCAACGGGTGCGAGTTGCGCGACAAGACGGTTAATTGCATATGCTCGCTTTCACCGACGGTGCGGCCAGCGTCGTGCAGTATCACGTCGCCTTCATCGAAATCCTCAAACATCCCGCGAGGCCGACCCACCCATCGCGGGCTGCGGATTTCAAGCGCAAGCTCGCTTGGCAGTCTCCCGATAAGCTCGCTTTGAGGCAGCGGCCCTGACGTGTGCGCTTGCGTTGTCGCCGGAAAATCATCCGGCTCGGTTCGCTCTGGATGCGCGCGGCCCTCAAGTCTGCCTGCGGGCATCAACGCTTTTCGCTCGAATGAAACGACGGTCGCGCCATCCTGATTGAGGGCTTTGATTGCTACGTGAACGATGCCGCGATCAGGTTTTGATTCAGACCGGCGCACGCCGATCACCTTTGATAATGCGGTGATGGTATCGCCCGCATAAGCCGCGTTAGGAAATTTCAAATCAATGTAAGCGAGATGCGCGATTGTCTGTTCCGAAACGTCATGCACAGAGAAACTGAGCGCGAGGTTCATCAGCACCATCGGGTGAACGACTCTATCGCGAAAGCCCAAGTCGCGTGCGAACCGGCGGCTCGAATAAAGCGGGTTCGGGTCGAGCAGCGACGCGGCGAACATCGCAAGCATCCCCTCGTCAATCGTCACTTCCCAAGGATGATGATAGACTTCGCCGACGCGGAAGTCGTCGAGCAATCGCCCGTACTTAGGCTCAATGACCCTCGGTTCTTTTTTTGTCGTGCTCATACGCAACCTCTTTATTCTTTCAAGCCAAATTCGCGCGCCGTTTCGTCATCAAGCCGACCGAGCGCGTAAGCCATCTTGAGCGTGTTGCGATTGACCCGGTCAGTCGCGCGGTCAGCCATTCGACCTCCGATCATAGTCGCGCCGCGCCCCTCGGCTTCGGCCTGACTGAAGGCTCGCGCTTCCTGAATCGCGCGACGTATCTCTTCGTCGCTCACCTGAAAAATCTCTACGGCAAGCTCCGCTTGATCGGGAATCCCCGTCCACTTGCCAGCGAATCCGAAATCGCGCGCAAGCTCGGCGTCGCGGCGAAACTCTTCAATTGCCGCTCGCCTTTCATCTTCGCTCTTGTCCCTTGTCGGATAATTCGTCGTCATCTCGGCAATCGCGGGGATGCCGACCATTGCTGCGGCTTTAACGATTCGCGCGCGAGCGTGATTGATCAATGGATGATCAACTCTGTAGTTCTTCGCAAGCATGCCAAGGCTTGCCCAGTAATCATAAGAACCGAAGACCAATCCAACCAATCGCCGCGATGAACAAGCTATCTCAAAGACATGCTCTTCGGCAGCGACCGATTCAATCAGCGGCTCGATGCGGATGCTGCCCGCCGCAAGGCCAATCTTCTTTTCGAGCGAAGTGAGCGTGGCGTCAATCGAGCGAACTTCTTCGGCGCTTTCGATCTTGGGATAAATCAACCCGTCGAGCCGCGCGCCCGCATGCTCGACTATGACACAGATGTCTTCGTGCGCTGGATCAAGAGTAATTCCGCGCGGGCGAAAAAATCGGAGCTTCATTCCCCAATCAAGCTCGTTGAATGCGCGGATGATGTTGGCTCGACCTTCTCTGAGCAATTCGTCGTTATCGCGCGGGATTGAATCTTCGAGATCGAGCATCACAAGGTTCGCGCGAGATTTTTTCACCGCGCCTTCAACATACTTCCACACGGTTGCGGGCGTAGTCAGGTGCGCCATCTGAACCAGATACTTCGGCTCAAGCTCAATCATCTGCTCGCCGAGCTGCGCAACTATCGGCTCATTGCGCTCGCGCGCCCGTAAGGTTATCTCCCGATCAAGCTCATAGCGCGTAGCTTGATCGTCACTCTGCTTCATCTCCATTGCCGCGTCTCCCGTTTTTGATTCGCTATGCGGCAGCGATTGTAGCAGAAACAGTGGTCAGTGGTCAGTGATAGTAGAGGAGATTTCCATTTCAACAGAGTCTCTTCTCTCCTGCACTGACCCCTGACCGCCGGCCACTGTCTTTTTGCTGTACGCGCGCGTACCGATGCGAGTCATCTGCGAAGGCAGAAAGTTTAAGCTAAGTCGCGCAAAGACGGGCGCGCTCAATGTGGTATCGAAATTGTACTTTCCAAGTGCGAATCGGTGTGCGGACGAATTGGACGAAACCCGGAGGTTATACAAATGGCAATCTTGTCGAGCAAGCGAATCCTGGCGATAGCTGCCGCGATGTTGGCGGCGATCTTTCTCGCGGCGTGCGAATCGAATATCACAAGCACGAGCCAACAGCCGCAGCAGACATCAAATGAGCCGACTATTCAAGCCTCGCCTGTCGAGCAAAGTGAAGACCAATGGCAGGTGGCAAAGGCCGACACCGTGACGCTTACGATCAACGCACCGGGCGCGCAGTCTGCGAGGATTCTCTATCGCCCTGTCGTTGCATCAGACCGCGTGGCCGTGTTGAAGAAGGTGAACGCGCCAGACAAAGGCGCGAATGGAACGTTCTCCGCTCAGTTGAAGATGGTCGCGGACTTCGCGGGCGATGTGTGGGCCGAAGCGGTTTATCCTGATGGCAGCAAGAAACAATCTCAACCGATAAAGCTGGCGACCGAAGACGCAGCCGCAACCGCATCAGACATCGCGGCTGATGCCGCTCACGGCAACGAGTCGGAACGCTCGGATAAATTCACAGGCGGAAAGATCGAGACAACCATACTTGAAGAGAATCAACCCGACATCAAAATCACAGTCAACGTTCCGGCGTTTCGTTTGACGCTATGGCAGAACGGCAAGGAAGTGAAGACATACGAGATTGGCGTCGGGCGAAAAGAATATCCGATAGCAATCGGCATGAGAAAAGCGACACAGGTGATATGGAATCCAGAATGGGTCCCGCCCGACAGCGAGTGGGTGCTTGAGTCTCACGAGGATGTGGAACCGGGCGAGCGGATCGAAGCGGATGACCCGCGAAACCCGCTCGGCAAGTTGAAGATACCGCTCGGCGAAGGCTACTTGATTCATCAGGCGGCGAAGCCGACGGACATCGGCCATCTGGTTTCGCACGGCTGCATTCGCATGCTCAAAGACGACCTCTATGACCTTGCCGAAAAAATCATGGCGGCGCGCGGCTGGCCCGTGCCGAAGGAGCAGATTGAAAAAGCCAAAGCAAGCACTGACCGGCTGGCAGTCAAGTTAAATCCGCCGCTTCTTGTTGACGTGAACTACGACACGCAGGTGGTTGAAGCCGGAGTGCTGCACATCTACCCTGATGTTTATGGCCGCAACACGAACACGGTTGAAAACCTGCGGTCCGAGCTTCAAGCCGTAGGAGTCAATGTGTCGGCGATTGATGATAACACTCTGAAGCAGATGCTTGATCGCGCGAGCGCGAACGAGCAATTTGTTGCAAATGTTGCTGACATAAAATCAGGCAACGCGCTTGCTGCTGGACGCAGCGAGCCGCTTACGACTCAATCGGTCGCAAAGTCGCCGCCAGCTAAAGGCAAGTCTCGACGCGGCACGCGAGGACGATGAAAGAATGAGGGATGAAGGATGGAGGATGAAAAGGGCTTGAAATTTCAAATCTCAAATTTCAAATCCTTTCATCCTTCACCTTCCGCTCGCGAGGATAGGGTAAGGATTAATCGGAGTGCCGCCGCTCCATTTGCCCGGCGCATCAGGCTTTGAAATAGCAAAGTGCAGGTGATAATTTCCGGGACCGGGATTGCCCGTGTCGCCGACGTATCCAATCACGTCGCCGCGCTTCACCGATTTTCCTTCCGCCATGCCGTCGGCGTAACGCATCAGGTGAGCGTAGTAATAAACGTATCGGCCCGACGGGTCTGATTGATAAAGAGTGATTCCGCCTTTGGCGCTTCGATGCAGCTTCATCACTGTGCCGTCGGTGACAGCCATAACGGGTGTGCCGCCCGGAGCCATTATGTCAATCGCCTGATGTACTCGCCCTTCGGAGCGCGCGTCGTTGAAGCTGTCGCGCAACTGATTCGCGCTCACGCCTGAAACCGGTATCAGCAGCTTCTCTGCGCTCAATGCCGCAAAGTCTGAACTGTAGCTCATGCTCGATTCATCGTATAGCTTCATGTCGAGAGGCCGCACTTCTGGCGCTGCGGAATTGGACAAGCTCGCCTGCGCGAGGCTTACACTTACAGCAAGCGATTCACGCGCAGGCTCGATGGTTTGTGCCTGAGCCGCGCCGCGCGGCGATTCGAGGTTCATTAAAAACACAAAGCCTATAATCACAAGCAGGCACGCAAGCGAGAGCGTCGCGGCGCGCTTGATGAATTGCCTTCTTGCTTCTTCGCTCAGGTATTTCAAGGCTAACCTCCCCTGTTATTATTCTACAGGTTTGATGTTGCAATGGTCAGCGATTGCAGGCTCGCGCGTGCTTGTGATTTTCTTGCGATAAGAATGCGAAATTGTTGCGCCAAAAAATGCGCACTTGACAGCTTTTAGGGATTCGAGGATAATCCCCGCCAAGCTTTGATAAAAGTTCGAGGCTCAAAATGACCAATCACAGAGCGCAATCAACGATTAATTCAGCCGCGCATCGCGCGACGGTTGCGCCTGTCTGCGCCCAGTTCCGCTTCGTGTTTAGCTTCTTTAGCTTTAGCGCCGCAAACGGAGCGGGGGGCGCGATGGTCTGAAGCCTTAAGCATCGCAAGAGTTTACTGAGGCCCGCTCCTTCCGATGAAGGCAGCGGGCCTCAAAGTTTTTGGAGCAAAATTGATGACGAAAACGAATCACGCAAGTCAAATCACGGCAGCATATCAGGGCGAGCCGGGGGCTTTCAGCGAAGATGCCGCGCGACAACTGCTCGGCTCTGATATTGAAACGATTCCCTGCCGCACGTTCGATGAAATGTTCGATGCAGTCACGCTCGGCATTGCCGATTGCGCTGTCGTGCCGATTGAAAACAGCCTCGCTGGCTCGGTTCATAAAAACTACGACCTGATGATGGAGCACGATCTGACGATCATCGGCGAAACGAACCTGCGGATAGTTCACAACCTGATTGCGCCCGCAGGCGTTGCGCTTGATCAGGTGCGGCGCGTCTATTCGCATCCGGTCGCGCTCGCTCAATGCGAAAAATTTCTGCGCGCTAATCCTCACCTCGAAGCTGAAGCAGCTTACGATACAGCCGGAAGCGTAAAGATGGTCGTTGAAAACAGCCGCCGTGATGAAGCGGCGATTGCGGGCCGCTCGGCTGCCGCGCGCTACGGCGCTGAGATTATCGCTGAAGGCATTGAAGACAACGCCAAGAACTTCACCCGGTTTTTACTTCTCGCAAAACCAAACGATTCGATTCAAATCAAAACTCATTCAGGCGAGCGGAAGACTTCAATCGTCTTTCGCGTAGCGAATCATCCGGGCGCGCTCTTTCGCGCGCTTGCGGTCTTTGCGCTGCGCGACATTGATCTGGCGAAGATCGAATCGCGCCCGATTGAAGGCCGTCCGTGGGAGTATTCATTTTATCTGGACATCGCGGGCGACCGCGACGATCCACGCGTAGAGCGCTCGCTCGCTCATCTCGAAGAGATGGCCGAAAGCGTGCGCGTGTTAGGAAGCTATACAAAAGCAGTGAAGGAGAATGAACAATGATTATCGCAATGAAATCAGATGCAACCGAAGAGCAGATCGAAGACATATGCGAAAGCATTAGACGATATGGATACAAGCCGCACCTGATCCGGGGCGAGGAGCGCGTTGTCATCGGGGCCGTCGGTCACGGCGACAACAAGGACCACCTGCAAAATCTGCGCTCGTGGCCGGGCGTGGCCGACGTGGTCCCGATACTTCAACCTTATAAAATCGTCAGCCGCGAATTGAAACCGGATAAGACTGTAGTGCGCGTGGGCAATCTTGAAATTGGCGGCATGCAGTTTATCGTGATGGCCGGGCCGTGCTCTGTTGAGACGCGCGAGCAGTTGATGGAAACCGCCGAAGCTGTGAAGAAAGCTGGCGCGCAGATTCTTCGCGGCGGGGCGTACAAGCCGCGCACTTCGCCTTACGATTTTCAAGGGCTGGAGATCGAAGGCTTGAAGCTGCTGGCGGAAGCGCGCGAGCGAACAGGATTGAAGATCGTCACCGAAGTTGTGACCACAGAAGACACAGAGCTTGTTGCCGAATATGCCGATATTCTTCAGGTCGGCGCTCGCAACATGCAGAACTTCGCATTGCTGAAACGATTGGGCAAGGTGCGAAGGCCGGTGTTACTCAAGCGCGGTATGAGTTCGACGATTAAAGAGTTACTGCTGTCGGCTGAATACATCGCAACGCACGGCAACGATCAGGTCATTTTGTGCGAGCGCGGCATCCGCACGTTTGAGACCGCCACGCGCAACACGCTCGACATCGCGGCGGTGCCTCTGCTAAACGAGTTGAGCCATCTGCCTGTGGTAGTCGACCCGTCGCACGCTACGGGCAAGCGCAGCCTCGTCCGTCCTGCCGCGAAAGCTGCCGTCGCAATCGGCGCAGATGGATTGATCATCGAAGTGCATCCGCGCCCGCAGGAAGCGTGGTCTGACGGCGCGCAGTCATTGACGATTCCGATGTTCGCCGAGATGATGGACGAGCTTCGCCGCTACGTGCAGGTTGAATCGCGGTACATCAACTGAGACGGGCATCGCTGTTGGCGATGTGACCGGCTCGCGGCTATACTGAAATCAGTATGGCGCTAGTTGATTTGAAACACGCGAAAAATGTCTCTGGCGATTTCTTCGTTGACACGACCTGCATTGATTGCGACCTGTGCCGACAGATCGCGCCTGATGTTTTCAGCGACGTTGGCGAACAATCCGTCGTCTATCATCAGCCAGAAACTGTTGAGCAGGAATTTGCCGCGCTCAAGGCGCTCGTCACCTGTCCGACTGCTTCAATCGGCGTAACGGGCCACAGCGCGAAACCGGCTCTGGGAGCCTATCCTGAGGCAGTTGATGAAAACGTTTTCTTCTGCGGCTTCGCTTCCGAATCGAGCTACGGCGCATCGAGTTATTTGATTCAAAGGCCGGAAGGAAATGTCCTTGTTGACTCGCCGCGATTCGCGCGTCCGTTAGTTCGACGCATCGAAGAGATGGGCGGCGTGCGATTGATGTTTCTCACGCACCGCGACGACGTTGCCGATCACGAACGGTGGGTAGAGCATTTCAAAGCCGAGCGCATAATGCACAAAGATGATATTGGCCGACAACTCGTCCGTGTTGAACGAAAGATCGAAGGGCGCGAGCCGGTAGCGATTAACGACGAGTTGCTTGTAATTCCAACGCCGGGCCACACGCGCGGCCATCAGGTCTTGCTTTATCGCAACCGTTACCTTTTCACGGGCGATCACTTGTGGTGGTCGCCGAATTACAACTCGCTTCATGCGTCGTGGAACGTATGCTGGTATTCGTGGGCGGAGCAGACGCGCTCGATGGAGCGATTGCTAGATTACGAGTTTGAATGGGTGCTGCCCGGTCATGGCCGCCGCGCTCAATTCACGAAGGATGAAATGCGGCGGCAGTTGCTCGCTTGCATCACGCGAATGAAAGAGCACGCGCGGCTGGCGAGTTAATCTCGCTTCATCCCGCCAAGCAGTATCGAGTTGAACAGGAATTTGAACGTGCCCCACGTCTGCGCTCGATGCTGAGTGCGAAAGCCAATCAGCACGACGCGGCCTTTGCCCATCTGAACATCAACAAGCGCCGATTTGCCTGCGATGTACTGCGGCCCAAGCAGCCAGCCCGAACGCAATGGATTGCCTTCTATGTAACGAGCGACCGAGCGAGCGCGCGACGGGTCTGTTATCTCGAAGGCGAACGCGCTGACGAGCGCAGCCTGTTCGCGCCGCTCCGATTGTGAATCTGTCGGAGCCGCGTCCGCGCGCTGCGTGGATTGAGAGCGAGGGGCAGGCGTTGGTTCCGAATCAGGCTCTGCGCCGCGCCGCGAGCCGCTTACGAAATAGAGGTCGGCCTGTTCAGGCATTCCGTAGGCAATCGGGTTCGTAGTGTCAACCGTCGCGCGAAAGATCGAGCCGGGCGCGTAGAACTGATCGCGGCGCAATCCTTCGAGGACATTTTTAACGGGCAGATCGAACCGCTTGATGGCAAGCTCCGATGCCGAGTCAAGGCATATGAGCACGCCGCCCGCTTCAACGAAACTGCGGAGCGCAGCCACGCCCACTTCCGTTATGCCTCCGGTGTATTCTTCGGGGTACGAGCCTGCGCGGTTGCCGTTTATGATCTGCTGCATTGATTGGTCGGGCAGGATGATGACATCGAATTTGTCCTTGAGATTGCCCGCGCGCACGTCTGCATCGTAGATGTTTTTGAAGTCGAAGCTGAACTGCTCAAGTATCCACCGCGTCCATCCTTCATCCATCGAAGGCGACCAACTGCGATAGAGCGCGACGCGCGGTTGGATCAGTTTGTTGGCCGCGCCTTCCAGGTTGGTCTTGAGTTCTTTGTCTGGGACTCGCTCAAGACTGATGCCCTGCATTATCGCAAGCGATGAAATACTGTTTGAACTGGCCGGAGCTTTAGAGTCGTGGTGTGTTGCCCTTGTTGGTCTGGCAGGATTGGCTGGCGATTTATCTTCAATCAAAAACGTTCCTGCCGGATACTGTTTCAAATTAACAATGACCGGTTCCTTAAGTCGCGAAATCGCGGTCGCGTTTAATGACTTGGATACCTGATTAATAAAATCGAAGGCCACATTCTGTTCTGATCGAAGAAAGAATCTTCTAGCTCTGTCCACCCCTGAAACTATTAGCCTGAGATTAAAAAAGTCCTGGTTAATCTTCTCCAGTTCCGCGTCGAATCGCTTGCCCGCTTCGACGTAATCAACCCCCATAGTCATCGGCAGAGTCCAGCCCGCAACATCGTAAGGCTGCTCGGCAGGGCCGCCGGGGTAAATCCTACGATCAGGATAATGCTGCGCTTCAAACAGGCACTTCACGTTAGCGCGATACGGCTGCGCGAGAAGAACGACGTAGCTCCCCTTCTCATATTTTTTTCCATCTACTGTGAAATCACTCTTCGCGCGATTCACCTCGACGCCTTGCTGAATCAAGATGTTTATCATCTTGTCAGCAGTCGGTTGATCGTGCTGGCCTGCGGGCACGATGTAAGCATAGGGTGCTTCGTTTTTGCCCGCTTCTATCCCTCGCGTCGCAGCAGCGACGAAGTTGCGGATGTAGTCTTCGCGGTGCAGCGCCGCTTCTTCAAGCATTGTGCGCGTAGTTATCAACTCCATGTTCATTATGTCGCGCATGCGCCACTGTCCGCCTTCCCAAACGGCAGGAAAATTAGTCGCGGCGACTAACGGGTTCGCAAGCCCGCGCGTGGGAGAGCGCAACTGCTCGCGCTTTATCTCCATCGGCGTTGCGATGCGAACCGACGCCGCTTCCGTCAGTATTCCGACTGCATTGTGATAATAAGGCGCGGTGCGAAGCCCGCCGTGCCACCACGTATCATAAGTCGAATTCGTTACGACCCCCTTGAAGCCCGCTGCCGTCAGGTTCTCGGCCATCTTCATTCCGATTGTTCCGACCTCGCGCAAGATGACCGGATCAATGTTTGGATTGGACGGATCGAAAAACGGCGGCGTGCACATGCGCGAGCCGAACTGCCCTTGCTGGTGCACGTCGTAAACGATTTCGGGGAACCACTCGCGCCAGAAAAGATTAGAGACTATCTGCGTTTCGACCTGCGTGAGCATGAACCAGTCGCGGTTGTTGTCGTGGCCCGTGTAGTGATGATAAAGCTCAGGCGGGCTTGTGCCTTCGTACTTCGTGCCGAGTGTTTTGCGATACCAGTTCGTTACGATGTCAATGCCGTCCGGATTGACCGATGGAACAAGAACAAGCACAACGTTGCGCAAAAGATTCTTTGTCGCGTCTGAGTTATCGCTCGCCAAACGATAAGCAAGCTCCATTGACATCTGCGACGCGACTATCTCTGTTGAATGAATCGAGCAGGTGATTGCGACTACGGCGGGTGTTTCTCGAATCAATCGCTCGCGCTCTTGGCTGCTTGCTATCAATCGCGGGTCGGCCAGCTTGCGCTGCGCTTCGCGTATGCGCGAGAGGTTTTCGATATTTTCTTCGGACGAAATGATTGCGATGATGAAGGGCCGCCGCTCGGTCGAAAGTCCCGGCTGATGAACTGAGACGCGCGCAGATGCTGCGTCCAATCGCTTGAAGTAATCAACTATCTGCGACCAGCCGGCAAGCTTTTTATCTTCGCCCGGCTCAAATCCGAGCACGTCGCGCGGCGCCGGAACGCTTAGAAGCTTTGCGTCTTGCTCAAGATTTATCGAGGCGTGACTTAATGCAACCGGAGCAGATGATTGCGCCGATACGGTGAGCAAAGGCGATGCAACAATCGAGATCAGCAGTGCAACTACAAAGAGACGCGAGCGGGTAATCATTTCAATACTCTTCCTCGTGTTCGATAGATTCGGCGCAGCCTCCACTGACCAGCTTTGATGAATTCGTTTGTCACGATTTGCCGCGCGGTGATGGCAAGAGATTAGCACGGCAAATACGACCGAGCAACCGCAACGCAAATCCGCCCTTTCATCGCTTGCAAAAAGACCTGCTCGCAGTTAAATTTCTCTCCCCATCTATTCTGCCCGACCGGCAAGAGTAGTTCGGCTCGTTCAGAAATCTTCAGCAGAGGTACAAAGTTATGCAATGCCCCAACTGCGGCGCGAACGTGAATCCGGGCGCGAGGTTTTGCACGACCTGCGCTGCGCCTATGAGCGCGGGACTCGGCGGGCCAGCTTATGGCGGACCCGGTTATGGCGGGCAGGGCTATGCTCCTGCTCCCGCTCCGGGCAAAAGCAGCGCGATGCCTATAATCATCACTGTCGTCGTGCTCGTTGTGTTAATAGGCGGCGGAGTCGCGGCTTATTTCCTTCTGGCTAAGAAGCCCGCCGATACAAGCACAGCCAGCACGAAAACAACAGCCAACGACAACTCCGCTCCTCCGACCACAGGCTCTGATAGGGGCGGTTCAACTGATGGCTCCGGCGGCAACTCAGGCGGCGATTACGGCTCAGCGATGGTGGCCACGCCCGGTGATGTCACAAGACATTTTTTCAGGGCTATGGAGATGGGAGACGCCGACGCGCTCAAGCAAATGATAGCTCCGCTTGAGCAGCGGCGCGTATCGAGCCTTGTAGGACAACGGACGCCCGACATAAAGCGACGCGGCGGAATAGATTCGATAATCGTCTCTAACGAGCGCGCGAGCGGCGATGATGCAAACGTGGAGTTTGAGATAAGATTTCTCGACGGGAGTCGCGAGTCCGGCCAGATTGACTTCATCAAACTCGACGACGAGTGGAAGGTCATTAATATGAATGCAAGGTCGGATTCAAGAGAAGACGAGCCTCCTATCTCTGCGCCAACACCTGGTCCGTCGCCCGCGCCTCCCCCGCCTTCTACTGTGCCTCCTCCGCCGCCTGTGGAAAATAGAACCGGATCGAATCCTTCGGTTGTGCGCAAATCAGGCGGCGTGCTCGCAGGCGAAGCCGTAAGAAGAGTTGATCCGTCTTATCCGCCGCTGGCAAAGGCTGCGCACGTTGAAGGGACGGTCATTGTCGAAGTGACGATTGATGAGCAGGGCAATGTCACATCGGCGCGGGCTTTGTCAGGCCATCCGTTGCTTAAAGACGCTGCCGTGAGCGCTGCGCGCGGCTGGAGGTTCAAGCCGACATTTCTGGGCGGCGTACCAGTTAAAGTCGTCGGCACACTTACCTTCAATTTCAATCTGTAGTTTGCTGTAATTCAACCGAGCCTGCAAATCGTCTGATTCGCAGGCTCGCGACTTTGACGAACAAATTTCAATCGAGGTGAAAGGTAATGAATCAATGTCCGAGGTGCGGCGCGAGTGTAAATCCTAATGCGAAGTTCTGTCCTATATGCGCCCTTAATTTATCAGAGGCGGCAGCGGCTGAAACTCAGGTGATGCCGTCGCCACAATGTCCGAACTGCGGCTCGCTTGTCGCGCCGGGCGCGAGGTTCTGCCCGAACTGCGCCTCGCCAATCGCAGCAGGCGCGGGTCAGGGGGCCGCCTTCGGCGGCGGTTATAATGCGGCTCAGGCCGGACCTTACTACGGCGGGCAAGGCTACGCCCCAGAGCCTCGCGCCAAAAGCTCAATGCCGGTTATCATCGGCGCAGTTGTTTTGCTAGTGCTGATTGGCGCAGGCATTGCCGCCTACTTTATATGGTTCAACAAACCGTCTGGTTCCAATTCCAACTCAAACACAAGTGGCGGCTCCACCTCAAAGGCACCTTCGCAAAGTCCGGGCGATTCCATGAAGAAACTCATCAGCGCTCTGGAAAGCGGCGACAGAGCAACTGTCCGAAGCCTTGTCGCCAAGTCGGAAGGCGAAAGCGCCGTTGACGAGTTGTTCAGAGATGCAGCCGACGATATGCGAAGGGCGGGAGGCGTAGATACCGTTTCTATAAATAAAGAAGACGTGAACGGAGACACTGCTACGGTCCAGTTTGAAGTCAAGTATCGCAACGGAAAATCTGACCGCGACACGGTGCGTCTCATCAAGGAAGACGGCGTGTGGAAGCTGACGGACCTCAGATGATTCTCATAGTAAAGATCAATCTGCGCGCCAAGCGCGAGGCTGAGTAGCGCAAGCCCGCCTTACATCAAGAGCGCGTTTCCCAAATGCTGGCACGAATACGCGGACTCTTTTTGCTCGCTTTCTGGTTTACGGCCATCGCGGCGCTCGCGCCGTTTTTGATACTGCTTTTTCTCATCACGAAGAAAGAGAACGTCATCTATTCGCCCGTGCGCGCGTTCGTTCGGATGGGCCTTGCGATAGTCGGCGTTCGCGTCGAAGTCCGCGGGCTTGAGCGTCTCGACCCGCGACAGTCTTACATCTTCACGCCGAATCATCAGAGCCTGATCGAAGTCCCGCTATTTGTGACTTATCTGGGACGCAATCCGGCTTATCTCGCTAAGAAAGAACTCTTCAAGTATCCAGTGTTCGGCTACGGCATCAGATTGATTGGAGTCGTGCCTGTAGATCGCAGCAACACGAAGTCGGCGGTCGAGAGCGCGCGGCTTGCGACTGAAAACCTGCGGCGCGGCAAGTCCTACATCGTCTATCCGGAAGGTACGCGCTCGCCCGATGGCCGCTTGCTTCCATTCAAGAAGGGCGCGTTCATGATGGCGATTGAAGCGGGCGTGCCCGTCGTGCCCGTGACTATTTCCGGCGCGACGAAGATAATGCCAAAAGCGCAAATCAAAGTCTATCCTTCAACGGTTCGCATCACGGTGCACGAACCGATCAGCACCGAAGGGTATTCAAAAGAAAACGTCGCAGAACTTGTCGAGAGCGCGCGCGAAAAGATTCTCTCAGCTTTGGGCGAAGACGCAGATGCAGCCCGCAGCGCTGAAGACCTTACAGATTAAAAGCTGGCAGCGCGGGAGTCTCAAATCAAATTTGTTCAATTCGCAATCGCGGGCGCGACATCCGCGCTACCGGTATCAAATGCCTTCATAAGGGAAGCGGTGAATGGCTTTTACGCATTCGTTCAGGGCGTCAAACAGAGTTTCGCCCCAGCCGGAAGGAGTGTAGGGCGCGGTCTTCTGATTGGTCTGCTTGTCGGCTTCGGCGAAGAATCGCATATAATGCGCGTTTCGCTCGACGTACTCGCGCACCGTTATGACAAACTCAATGACGCTTTCGCCCTGTCGTTTCTTCATCGAAAAGAAGTGCAGCTTCGCCAATTCATCCGATGGATCAGGCTGAGCAAATACCCAATCAGTGTCTGACATCGCTATCGCTCTCCTTATAACTGAAAAGTGACAGGTAACAGAGCTACGAACTGCGAAAAAGCCTGTCACTGGCTGTCAGATGCAGTTTTCAACTCAAGAACCAACTATGTTTGTGAAGATGATAAAACGGCTTCCTCTCGCTATCATCAGATGGTCA
>DATLXU010000067.1:0-71019 GCA_035575515.1 Blastocatellia bacterium | reverse complement strand
GAGTAGCCTTGGAGCTGAAGAGACTCTGGTCTCTTTCGCAGTTCGGTCATGGTTACACCTCCGGTTTGGATTTTGGTCTTGGTGAAAGGAAGTGTATTGGATCAGACTTCTCGACTGAGAATGATCGAGTTATTCAGGCGGCCGCTTGTCAGCCTCTGCGCGCAGCGCTTAGTTCAACAACACGTTCCAGCCGAGCGCGGGCAGCGAGTTTCTTAACGTTTCTTGAGTGCCGTTGCCCGCGCCGGCTGAACGTGAGCGTTAGCCATTGCCTCGATTTTCCCAAGCATCTCATCGAGCGCGGCTCTGTCAATCAGCCTGCCGCCGACGATGACAGCCTGAATCTTTCGAGTGCTGTTAATGTCGGCTAACGGATTAGCATCGAGCAACACAAGGTCGGCCAGCTTGCCTTGCTCGATGGTGCCTGTTGAATCGAGCATTCCGAGATACCTTGCCGCATTGCGCGTCGCCGCTTGCAGCGCCTGCATTGGAGTGAGTCCCGCTTTCACGAGCAACGCAAGCTCGTCGTGCAGGCTGAAGCCGGGAAAGACGTACGGATTAGGCGTGTCGGTTCCGGCTAGTATATCCACGCCCGCGCGGTTCATCGCGCCTACCATCTCAAGCTGTTTTTGAAAGAGCTTCTTTGCGATTGCGTTGTCGCCCGGTGTGCGAATGTTAAGCCCGAACGCAGTTGGTCCCCACATCCCATATTTCAGAAACGGCGGGACGTATTTCATTCGCGGATCGTTTCTGAAATCCTCGTCGCCCACATACGCGATGGCGCGCAGCACCGTGAGCGTCGGCGTCATCCACGTTCCGTTCTTTTTGAAGCGAGCAAAGAGCGCGGCTGCTTTCTTATCGTCATAGCTTTCAAGCGCCTTAGCTCCATCCTCGACGAATGATTTGACGAAACCGGCGAGGCCCGTCTCTTTCCTTTCGAGCGACGCCTTCATCAATTCTTCTTCTTTCGACGAGCAGCCGGAAAACAGGCCCGTCAGATGCTCTATGCTTTTTTGGCCCGCGTCGCTCGCTTCGGCTGCCGTCACTGATACCGGTACGTGACCGGCAAAGACCATCCCCTGCCGCTTGGCCTCCGCAGCGATGGCGAAGAACCCGTCGCGCGGGAGCAGGCTGTAGACCTTTACGAAATCCGAGCCGTCCTGCTTCACTTTGTTGACAGCCTTCACGCCGTCTTCCGCGTTGCTCACTGCAATCGAGCCGGGCCACACAGGCTTCGGACCATCAACAATCTGCCCTGCGGCGATGATGTGCGGTCCCGTGAGAGTCCCCGCTTTCATCTCTTCACGCCATTGTTTGATTAGCGCAAGCGGGCCGAACATATCGCGCACGCCGGTTATGCCGTTTACGATGAACAGCGGCAAGAAATAATCTTTATCCCATTCGTGAACGTGCATATCCCACAGGCCGGGAATGAGATATTTGCCACTGCCATCAATGACCCGTGTGCCTGCGGCCATTTTGGCTTTCAAACCTCTGGCGATGGTTGCAATGCGACCATCTCTTATAACAACCGTCATGCCTGGCATGGGCGGCTTGCCCGTCGCGTCAATTACCGTGACGTTGTTGATAACAAGAGAGTTTGGTTGCCCGTCCTGTTTCGATTGCGCGAGGGTTGTTAATGGCAGAACAAGCGAAAAAAGAATCGCTAAAGTTTTATTCATAGCAATCTCCTACACAAAGTGTTCAGCAAACGATATAGGATTAATAAGCCTGACCGCCTGAATCTTGCAGCCATGTTACATCAGCGCAGTCGCCTTCGCCATTCGCAAGCGAAATTAAAGACTTACACAAGCGGCAAAAGCGAGCGCAACATGGAAAAAGAGAGCGCCATCTGGCAACAGCTTCAGTCAATCGCTCCCGACACGGGGCTTTGTTGCATAATTCTATTACTTGCGTTTTTCGCTATATAAGATTGGCTCAAAACCACAATGTGTAGCCAATTATGCAACAAAGCCAGCCGAGATGAACTCACTGGTCGAGAAATACGCGAAAGCAGCCGCGAGGTAAGGCGATTATCCGCATATGTTGATTTGATTGAGCGCATCCGACTGCCATTTGCAACGCGCGAAATCAGTGTTGAGATAAGAACTCGCGCACGACTTCTCGCACGTCGCGTTTCTCGCCGTCAACGGCATAGTTCAACCGCCGCATATCGGCATCAGTTATCTTTCCGGCGAGGCTACGGAGCGCGTTGGCAATTTCAGGATGACGCTCAATCGCTTCTCGGCGAACAATCGGCACCGCTTCATACGGCGGAAAATAATGGCGGTCGTCTTCTAATTGATAAAGATCGAGCTTATCAATCAACCCATCAGTAGAGTTACCTGCGATTAAATCAACCTGGCGACCGGCAAGCGCGCGATACGTCAGCGACAAATCCATCTCGCGCGGTGGCTCGGCAAATTTCAAACCGTAGGCTCGCGCAAATCCCGGATAGCCATCCTCGCGCGACATGAAATCCTGCCCGAACCCTGCGCGCCACTGCGGTGCATACTTCGCCGCATCTGAGATTGTTTTCAGGTTCAAGCGGCGCGCGTCCTCGCCGCGCACCAAAATGGCAAATGTGTTGTTGAAGCCAAGCGACGGCAGCACCTCAAATCCAAAGCGCGCGGCATATTCCTGTTTCACCTGATTGAAAACTTCGCGCGCATCCGTCAACGGCTCGCGCTTGAGTAGTGACATGAAAGCCGTGCCTGTATATTCGATGTAAACATCCATCTCGCCCGCGAGCATCGCGCGATGGCACATATTGCCGCCAAGCTCGAACTGCTGCTCAACATCAATGCCCGCGCGCGAGCGAATCGTCTGCGCGATTAATTCGCCGAGTATCACCTGTTCCGTAAAATCCTTCGAGCCGACGATAATGCAGCCGCCAGCCGATACGCATCGCCCTTTGCTGATAAAGAAAGTCGAGCCTATGAATATCACAAGAAGGCCTGCAATGATCGTTGCCCTCGCGACCTTGCGCGATTTGCGACGAGCGCCGGGCGCGAGCCGTTTTTCAACCCACCCCAACACGAAATCGGCTCCCAGAGCCATTATCGCGGCAGGCACGGCGCCGGCGAATATCAAGGTGTTGTCGTCCATCCTGAGGCCGCGAAAGATGTACATTCCAAGCCCGCCCGCGCCTATCGCAGCGGCGATTGTTGCCGTCCCAACGGCAATCACAGTTGCGACGCGCACGCCCGCGATTATCACGCTCATCGCAAGCGGAAGCTCTACCTGTCGAAGCATCTGCCAATCGCTCATGCCCATGCCGCGTGCCGCCTCACGCACAGCCGGGTCGACGCCAGTGATGCCCGTGTAGGTGTTTCGGATTATCGGCAGCAGCGAGTACAAAAAGAGCGCGATGATCGCGGGCACGCGCCCGATACCATAAGAGCCTAAGAGGGGAATCAGAAAGCCGAACAGCGCAAGGCTCGGAATCGTTTGAAGCACATTCGCAACTGCAAGCACAGGTCGGGCAAGCCTCGCCCGCCTCGTGAGCAGAATGCCTACAGGCACGCCTATAACGATGGCTGCGCCGATTGCGACGACGACAAGCAACAGGTGCTCAATCGTTAGCTGCAACACCTCATCGCGCTTTTCGATGAAAAATTTTAGAAGCTCCATTGCAGTCAGAGGGGCAGGGCCGTATAGATGGCACAAAGCAGAAGGCATGCTCATATCACTGTCTGCCGCCTTGCGCCCTCTGCCTTCTTTTCACTGGCCCCTGCCTCCCAACCTCTGATCCCTGTCGAGTGTTTCAAGAAACGCTTTCGCCTCTGCGCTTTCAGAGCGGGCGAACTCGTCGGGCGCGGCAAGCTCTACGAGTCGCCCATCTTTGAAAAGCCCGATGCGCGAGGCGAGCGTGAACGCCTCGCGTATGTCATGCGTTACGAAGACAATGGTTTTATTCAATCTCTCGGCAAGCGCGGCGAATTCGCGCTGAAGCTCTGCGCGCGTGAGCGGGTCGAGCGCGCCAAATGGCTCGTCCATCAAGATGATTGGCGGATCAGCCGCAAGCGCGCGGGCGACTCCTACGCGCTGGCGCTGCCCGCCCGATAGCTCTCGCGGGTAGCGGTGAACGAACTCATCTGGCGCAAGCCCGACAAGTTTCAAAAGCTCGCGTACGCGAATCGAAATTTTTTCTTCCGGCCAGCCTTCGAGTCGCGGAATGAGCGCGACATTGCGCTCGACGGTGAAATGCGGGAACAATCCTGTCTCTTGAATCACGTAGCCTATGTGTCGCCTGAGTTGAATCGCATCCCACGCAGTTGTTGCTTTGCCTTCAACGAGAATCTCGCCGCTCGTAGGATCGAGCAGGCGATTGATGAGCTTGAGCGTTGTAGTCTTACCCGAACCGCTGCGGCCAAGAAGCACGAGCGTCTCGCCTCGCTTCACTTCAAAGTTCAACTCGCGCACAAGCGATTTGCCGTCGTGAACCGCAAGGCCCACCTCTCTGAACTCTATGACCGATTCGTTTGTATCGTTCGTCAAAACTGTAACACTCAGGCTGATGTCATTTGAAGAAGCGAAGGTTATCAATCTCAAGCCAGCCGATCTGGCCGGCCCCGCGCGCTACTTCAAATGTCAGCATCAAAACATCCGCGCCAGTCCACGCGACAGGCTTCTTTGGCGATTCCTGTTTGAGCGAAGCGAAATCAATCCGCACACGCCGCCACTTTGCTTCAGCTTTGAACGGCGCGCGGTAGTAAGCCGAGTCGCGCACGCCAGCAGTTGGCACTACTAAAAGATAATCACCATCGCCTCGCGCGTCGAACTCAACGCCTCGAAACGCGCTCGCGTCAACTGGCTCGACCGCGCCGCGGCTGAGCGGTAGGCTTACGCGCGCGACGGGACGGTCTTTTTCTGAAAAGCGGCTCATCACCGTCAGCGCATGATTCGCACGGTCGCGAAGCGTGCGGCCCCACACCATCTTTGAATTATCATGCCCGCTGTCGGTGCTGTTCACCCAAAGGGTGTCAATCGAGCTGCGTCCCGTGGCAGATTCAAAATCGTCAATCTTCTCTTTCGCTTTGATTGCGGTAATGGGAGTTTGCTCCGATGATTGAATATCGCGCGCTAGTTTTTCACGATCAATCTCGCGCCCGCCTAGAAAGACTCGACTCGTGCGCTCGATGTCGGCGATATTCTTGTGCGGTTCGCCCGCGATTAAAACGAGGTCTGCGAGTTTGCCCGGCGTGATAGTGCCGCGCTCGCTGTCAACTTTGAGCGCGCGCGCAGCGTTGCCCGTCGCGGCAGTGATTGCTTCGAGCGGCGTCAGCCCGCCTGCTACGAGCAGTTGCATTTCGCGCAGCGTCGCCCAACCGTGATACGTTCCCGTGACACCAGCATCGGTTCCGACTCCGAAACTGATGCCAGCTTTCCTTAACGCTTCGATGTTGCGCATCAAGTACCGCCAGCGACGCGCTTGCGGCGATTCGCCTTCGCGCGCGGGGCGCAGTTGAGTTTCATCCGATGCAATCGCTTGCGCTTTGATTATCTCTTTCGCCGCCGGCTCAAGAGTAGTTTCAAGCAGCGGAGCCATAAATCCGCGGGCGCGATTTTCATAAACCGCAAGCGTTGACACATAGCTTGTGCCTTTCGATTTCATCAATTGAATCAATTCATCATCAACGTCGGCATTGCCCACGCCGTGAGCTATCACGTCAACGCCTGCGCGAGCGGCTATCTTCGCTTTCTCAAGCGTCACAGTGTGAGTGAGGACCTCTAAGCCGTTCTTGTGCGCTTCGTCAACGATGGCCGCGAGCGTCTCTTCGGTCATGCTTGTCATATCGGGCGCGGCCCCGTATCGCCAGCCGTCAGTGAAAACTTTAATCACGTCGGGCTTGTAGGGAAGCACGCGGCGAATGGCTGCGCGGCCTTCACGCGGCGTGAGAACTTCGAGCGAAAAGAAATCCCCTCGCCCGCCTTCTGCGCCGTGACCGCCGGGCGTTGTGATGCGAGCCGCAAGCGTGAGTCGCGGGCTTAAGACCGCGCCGCTACGTGTGAGCCTGCGCATCGGCTCGTAGGTTTCAGGGTAGGTTCCAAAATCAACAACCGATGTGACTCCGCAATAGAGATACGCTTTAAGGTTCTTGCCCCAATCAGCATCAAGACCATTGACTGCTGAGTAAGGCAGGTGCGTGTGCAGGTCGAACAAGCCGGGAATGATCGTCTGCCCATCGGCTCGGATGACGCGAGCGTCTGAAGGAATCTCGACGTTCGGCCCGACGGCGGCGATGCGCTCACCGCGAATAAGGACTGTCGCCTTGAACGGCTGCGCGCCTGTGCCGTCAACGACCGTGCCGCCGACTATTGCGATTACCTCGCCAGCCTGCTCTTGCGCGCGAATCGAAGAAAACGAAACGCTCAACAGAAGCAAGATGAGAAACAATGAGGCTTTTGATCTGCGAGTCTTCATATCTCAAATCTCTTCTAACCGCCAAGACGCCAGGAACGACAAGGGTTTCTCTTGCTCTGTTTTTCTTGGCGTTCCTGGCGTCTTGGCGGTTCAATCTTCCTACTGCTGCGCGGCTTTTGCTTTGCGCTCTATTCGAGCTCGCGCGACCATCTCTTTGATCTCTCTCATCAAAGTTGGGACGTGATACGTGAAGCCATCTTTGATGGTCCATTCAATGCCGCCCGAATGCACAACTTTGCCGTCACGGATTACATCAATGCCAGTCGGATATAGCACCTTGAAATTTTCAAGCGGGTTGCCGTTGACGACTATCAAATCCGCCGAGTAGCCGACGCGCACGCGACCAAGTTTATCTTCTTGACCTAATATCTTCGCGTTGTTTCCGGTCGCGTGCTGAATGACTTTCAGCGGGTGAAAGCCCGCTTCCTGATGAAGCTCAAGCTCGCGCAATAATCCGAAGCCGTACATCTGATAGATGAATCCCGCGTCTTCGCCCGCGCCAATCAGCCCGCCCCGATTTTCAAACTCGCGAAGCGCCGCCATCCATATTCGATAATTCTCTTTCCAGTACGCTTCGTCCGTAGAGCTCCATCCGATGAAGTACGAACCGTGATGCGACGGATTAGGCTTGAAGAATTCTTCGAGGGTCGGATGCAGGTATTCGGCAAACTGCGGCTGAGTCTGCGCGCGTTGCAGGTCACGGCTCGCTTCATAAATATCGAGCGTCGGGTCCCACGCGACGTTTGCGGCAACCATCGCGTCAAGAACTTTCATCAGGCGGTCCCAATCGGCCTCGCGCCACAATCGGCCAGCATAACGAAAGCGATCCGTCTCATTGTTGTAATTGTAGGTCGCGGGGAAATTCTGCCTGCCGCTTATGATTGCAGCGTCAGGGATGCCATACCAGTGCTCGATTGACGTCGTGCCGAACTTGATGTCATCCCATGCGTTCGTTTCTTCAACGCCGACGTGGTGCGCGATACGTAGGCCGAGCTTGTGCGCCTCGTCTTCCATCGCAGCCATCAGGTCGCGGTCAATGCCGAGAATCTTTATTCCGTCCGCGCCCATCTGTTTCAACTCGCGCACGCGAGCGCGAGCCTCATCTACGTTTCGCGGCATGCGGGGCACGGAAAACATCGGATAAACGAAAAGCCGCGGCGCGGCTACTTCGCCCTTCGCGCTTTGCTCGCGCAAGGCTAGAGTCTTTTTCGTGTCGCTTCCAACATCACGAACTGTTGTTATGCCGCACGCGAGCCATAGCTTCAGGCAATAATCAACCGGCTGAGGCACGCCGCCGCGCTCGTCCTGAACATGCCCGTGCGCGTTAATCAGTCCCGGCAGAACGTATTTGCCCGTCGCGTCAATCTCCGTGTCGCCCGCTGGCCGTTGCGCGCGGCCTTCTTTAACGGCTACGGGGTCGAGCGCGACGATCTCGGTGATAACGTTGTTTTCGATGACTATATCTTTTGGTCCCGAGGCGGGCGTGCCGTTGCCGTCAACGATCATCGCGTTGCGAATGACGAGTCGCGGATAACGCTTGCCGTGCTGCGGCGCTTGCTTCTGCGATTGCGCGAAGACCGATTGCGCGACCATCTCCACAAGGATGAGCGCGAGCGCGATTATTTTCTTCATACGATCACCCTCAATCTAAAACGTCATCGTCTCTTCTTCCGCGACCATGATGACGGGGCTGCCGCCGGTTGAAATCTCGAATGCGTGCTTGACGGCTTCCTGAGTTTCAGGCGACGAGGCCGATTGCTGAAGCGCATCCATCGAAGCAAAGTGCAGCTCGGCTATCCGATAAAACGGTGGCGTGCTGCCATCGGGAGCGCCGATAACTCTGGTCGCCACAAATTTCGTCACGCCCTTAATCTTCGCTTTTGCCAGCGGCACGTGCTCTTCAATGTAAGCCTTCTCGAACGCGTCAACGTCGGTCGGGCGCGGATAGATAACAAGTATCTTCACTTCGGCCATGTTCTTCTCCTTATCGAAAGAATTAGTGAACGCGCTTTTCGTAGCCCTGCCAGTAACGCTCGCGCAGGTCTTTTTTCAAAATCTTCCCCGTGCCGCCTTTCGGAAGCGAGTCGAAGAACTCCACCGACTTAGGCACTTTGAAGCCGGGCAGCTTCGTCCGGCAGTGGTCAATCAATTCCTGTTCAGTGAGCGACTGGCCGGGCTTCAACACGACTAACGCCTTCGGCACTTCGCCCCAGCGGTCGTCGGGCACAGGTATCACCGCGCATTCGAGCACAGCCGGATGCGAGTAGATTGCTTTTTCGACTTCGATTGAAGAAATGTTTTCGCCGCCCGAAATGATTATGTCCTTCTTGCGATCCACAATCAGGAAATAACCTTCTTCATCAACGACGGCCATGTCGCCCGTGTGGAACCAGCCGCCGCGCATGACATTTGCTGTATCTTCTGGCTGCTTCCAGTAACCGGCCATCACACTGTCCGCGCGCACAACTACTTCGCCGACGCTTGAGCCATCGTGCGGCACAGGTTTGTCATCAGGATCAAAGATGTCGAGTTCAATGCCGGGCAGCGGATAGCCGGCCATCGCTTGCCTTCGCCACCGTTCTTCGTCGGGCAGATCTTTCAGGTGGTCTTTGATAAACGAAAACGTCAGCACAGGGGTCGTCTCGGTCAATCCATAACCGCCGTAAGCGCGGCATCCGAGTTTCTGTTCAACGTCGCGTATAAGCTCAGGCGCAGAGGCCGCGCCGCCAAGTCCTACGAATTCCAAGCTCGACAAATCATAATGCCCAAGCTGCGGGTGATTGATTAGAGCAATCGCCATAGTCGGCACCATCGAGAAATGCGTGACGCGCTCGCGTTGAATCAACTCAAGCACTTCGGTCGGATCGAATTTGCGAACGACGACGTGGCGCGCGCCCATGCAGGTTATCGTGTGAGGCGTGCCCCAACCGTTGACGTGAAAGAGCGGGATGGTGTGAAGCTGCACGCCCGTGTCTTTTATTGAAAGTCCCGCCATCGCCTGTATAGCATGAAGATAAAGATTGCGATGCGTCATCATCACGCCTTTGGGATTAGCGGTCGTGCCAGACGTGTAGAATAACTCCGCGAGGTCGTCGTCGCGAATATCTGCGGGCGGCGTGAAATCGGCTCCGGCAGCCGAAAGCAAGGTTTCGTAGTGCGTCTCGCTGCTGCCGGCTTCAAGCGGAATGAAATGTTTAACGGTCGGCGTGTGAGCGCGCAAGCCTTCAACGAGCGGAAGAAAATCCTGATTGTAAAAGAGCGCGACCGACTCCGAGTCGTTCAGGATGAAAGCAATCTCTTCGGGCGTGAGCCTTATGTTTAGAGGCAGCAGAACGGCTCCCATCTGAACCACGCCGTAGTAGGCTTCAAGCAGCTCGTGGCTGTTGTAGCCGAGCCACGCGACTCGCTCGCCGCGTTTGACGCCAAGCTCTGCGAGCGCATTTGAGAGACGATCTGCGCGCTCGCCGAATTCGCGGTAAGTGAGTCGCGTGTCGCCGTCAACGATGCCGACTTTGTTTGCGAAAAGTTTTTCTGCGCGGTCTTTGAATCTGATTGGTGTAAGCGTCAGGTTCATCAATTTCACCTCAAGCTTAATCTTATTTGTCTTCGGGTTTATATATGGCGATGCCATACTTTTCCCAGATTGGTTTAATCAGCGGCGCCAGCTTCTCCATATCGAGCGGGCCGGGCGGCAAGCTGTTTGCCGCTTCGTTCACCTCTTCAAAATACTTTTCAAAGCCTGCCGGAAAATAAATCGCTAGATATCTCGCGGGCCTGTCTTCCGCGTTCCACCATTTGAATGGCAACCCGCTCGAAAGCAGCACGACCGAGCCTGCCGGTGCGAGCACCTCGCATTCGCCAAGTTGAAAGCCGAACGTGCCTTCGAGCACGTAGATGGCCGCCGCGTCTTTCGTATGATAGTGCAAGGCGGAAGGCGCTTCAAATTTGCCTGCGACTGAATACTCAATCATAGAAAACGCGCCGCCCGTGTGTTCGCCGCGCAGCTTATAAGTAACTGTGTTCGGTCCAACTGTAATCTTTTTGCCTTCGCCCGGCGCAAGCACGAGGCCGCCGCTGGAATTATCTTTCGTCTCTTCTGTTGGCATTTCGCTCCATTCAATTATGGCTGAGAATATTTTGAATCTGCTCTTTGCCGCAAAGCGGCAGCCAGAAGGGAGCCAGACGTCTGGCTACCCTCTTTGTGCGCCATCGGCGCACAACTCGAATATCAAAAACGCGCGTTCACCCAACCCTGCGCGCGCGGCCATGCCAGTAACGCTCGCGCAAATCTTTTTTCAAAATCTTTCCCGTCCCGCCTTTGGGCAATTCGCCTTCGATGATCTCGACCGAGCGCGGAACCTTGTAATGAGCCAATCGCTCGCGGCAAAACTCAATCAACTCCTCCGGCGTGACGCCTCGGCCATCGCGAAGCGTCACGCAGGCGTGAACCGCTTCGCCCCAATCTGCATCGGGCACTCCAATCACCGCCGCTTCTTTAATTGCCGGATGCGCGTAGATAGCCGCCTCAACTTCCGTCGAATAGACATTCTCGCCGCCCGTCACGATCATGTCTTTCTTTCGGTCAACGAGGTAGATGTAACCGTCTTCGTCAACCGTCGCGAGGTCGCCCGTGCGCAGCCAACCATCAACTATTGTGGCTTCGGTTTCTGCGGGCCGCTTCCAGTAGCCTGCCATTATGTTCGGCCCGCGCGCGATTATCTCTCCGACCTCGCCCGGCGCAACGTCTCGATTATCCAAATCCACGACGCGCACCTCAACGCCCGGCACGGGCTTTCCGCAGGAGGCAAGCCGCCGCGCGCTCTTCTCATCCATCACGACATGGTCTTCAGGCAGAAGCACAGTCAGCAACGGCGAGGCTTCGCTCAGCCCGTAGCCTTGCGCGAAGCGGCACTTGAATGTGTTCATCGCGCGACGGAGTAACTCAGGCGCGATGGGCGATGCGCCGTAGTTTATTTGCCGAAGCGACGAGAGATCATAATCGGCAAAGTCAGGCTCCTGAAGCAAAAAGTTAATCATCGTCGGCACAAGCACCATTCCCGTTATGCGCTCGCGCGAGATTGTTTCAAGCACACGCTTCGGCTCAAATCGCGGAATGAACGCCTGCGTCGCCGCTCGCGTAATGTTTGAAAAGACAGCCGCGCCGTCGGCCAAGTGAAACATCGGCGCGGTGTGCAGAAAAATATCATCCGGCAGATACTCGAAAACCGCTTCGCCGTGCGCGACGTTCGCCAGCACGTTTCTGTGCGTCAACATCACGCCCTTCGGCTCGGCAGTGGTCCCCGACGTGTAGAACAGCCCTAACAAATCGTCGTCACTGATTTCAATCGGCTCGAACTCGGGCAATTCACACGCAATCAACTCTTCATAACAGTAATACCCTTCGCGCCGGTCATCGCTCAGCAGGATGAAATACTCAACCTGAAGCTGCGGGCGAAGCGAGTCAATCATCGGCGCAAGCTGAGCGTCAACAGCAAGCGCGCGCGCTTCGGAATGATCGAGTATGTATTTGACTTCGCTCGCGGGGATGCGAAAGTTTATCGGCACAACGGCGGCTCCCGTCTGCGGCACGCCGTAGTAAAGCTCAAGAAAGCGATGACAGTTCAATGAGAGGATTGCAACGCGGTCGCCCGGCGCAATTCCCAATCGTCGAAGCGCGTTCGACAACCTATTGATTCGCTCGCCCGTTTCTCTGAAATTAAGCCGCGCGCCGTTGCAGATGGTCGCGGTCTTTTCAGGGTTAGAGGCGACAGCCCTTTTCAATCCCTCGATAACGCTCACAACCACCCTCCGACAATCATCAAACTAAATCGCGCGAATAGTCGTTCAACTCATGCGCTTGCTTTTTGCTAACTCAGTTTTCCGTGGGTGTTCGCTACAATCGCACATCCGGCGAGCCTTTGTAAAGCCCGTTCGATTTTGGATTTTAGATTTCGGATTTTGGATTAACAGAGCACAAGCCCCGGACGACTTCGGGAAACGGCTTCAGACAGTCGTAAATCCAAAATCTAAAATCCAAGATGATAATGATTGACCCCGTCACAGGCAGCAGCTATAACTTGAATAGAGCGGCGGTATGGCAACAATTTCAGCCCCACAGATTGATAGAAGAAAAAACGCAACTCAAGACGAAGGCGGGCGGCACGCTCGCTTCTTCGATTATCTCGGCGTCGCACTGGATTCGCTGCGCGCAAACAAGCTGCGCTCGTTTCTGACGCTCCTAGGGATAATCATCGGCATCGCTTCTATCATCGCCGTCATCTCGATCATTCAAGGTTTAGATAAATACTGGAAGGCGAAAGTTTCTAACTTCGGGCCGAACACTTTCGTCATCACGCAGTATCCAATAATCACAAACTTCGACAAGCTCTACGAAGCGATTCGCCGCAACCCCGACGTTCACGCTGAAGACGGCGACGCGATTCGCAGCCAGTGCGCGGCCTGCGAAGCCGTTGGAGTCGAGACGCACAGGATAGTCAATGTCCGCGCGGGCAACCAGACGCTTGAGCAGGTTGACCTTTCGGGCATCACGCCGAATATTCTTTCAATCGAGCCTTATGACGTAGCGATGGGCCGCGTGCTGCTCGATTGGGAAGACGAGCATTCGCGCTTCGTGACATTTGTCGGATGGGACATCGCCGAAAAGCTCTTCCCGACGGTTGACCCCATCGGCAAATCAATCCAGATTGGCGACCACACGTACACGATCATCGGCGTGGCGGAAAAGAAAGGGACGGTGCTGGGGTTTTCGCGCGACAACTTCGTGCGAATACCGATCTCGACTTTTCAAAAAATCTACGGCTCGCGTCGCACGGTCAACATCTCGATCAAAGCGCGCGAAGGCCAGATGCAGCAGGCGCAGGATCAGGCGCGGCTCATCATGCGCACGCGGCACAAATTGAATTACAACGAAGAAGACGATTTCGGGACGATTACATCAGAAGGCGTGAACGATCTGTTCAACAGTCTGACGAGCATTATTTTTTCCGTCTCTTTATTCGTCGTTGGCATATCGCTCGTCGTCGGCGGCATCGTGATTATGAACATCATGCTCGTCTCTGTGGTCGAGCGCACGCGCGAGATAGGGATACGCAAAGCCGTAGGCGCGCGGCAACAGGACGTGGTCAAGCAATTTCTTGTTGAGTCGGTCGTGTTATGCTGCGCGGGCGGCGTGGGCGGAGTGGCCGTAGCTTATGGCATATCGTGGCTGCTTGCGACCTACACGCCGCTGCCGTCGTCATTTCCGGTGTGGGCTCCGCTGCTTGCGTTTGTGCTCTGCACGATCATCGGAGTCTTTTTCGGAATCTATCCGGCGCGGCGCGCAGGCCGATTGGACCCTATCGAGGCGCTGAGGACTGAATAATAGGCAGTAGGCAGTGAGGAACAGAACTTCAATAGCTATGAACCTTTTGAAAAAATATAGCATCCACTATAACCCCTTAACTGCCTGCTGCCTGCTGCCTGCTGCCTGCTAATTTTCATGAACTGGTCGAGCGTAAAAGAGAACACTCAACTGGCGATGCAGACGCTCGCGGCGCACAAGTTCCGCGCCGCGCTCACGATTGTCGGTGTGTTCATCGGCGTGCTCGTCATCGTGGCGATGGCTGCGGTGCTGAATGGCTTTCGCCAATCAATACTCGATCAGGCCGAGAGCTTCGGCACGCGCAACGTCTATTTCTGGCGCTACCCGTTCATAATGACGAGCCGCCCGCCCGCTAAGGTCTTAAATCGCAAGCCGCTCACGCTCGAAGACGCGCAGGCGATTGAGCAGGAAGTCGCCGCAGTCGAGCACGTCTATGCGGGTTTGATTTACGGGATACCTTTGCCGGGCGAAGTGCCGCCCGTTCCGCCAGAAGCCCGCTATCGCGACCGCGTGATGGGCCGCCCGCGCGTGGTCGGCAATTTCCCCGTCGCCGAGCTTGTGATGAATGTTCCCGTAGCTGAAGGGCGTTACTTCAACGACGCTGAAAATGAGCATCGCGCCAATGTATGCGTGCTTGCGTACAATGTAGTCGACGCGCTCTTTCCGGCTGAAGACCCGATTGGCAAGACGATAAATCTCGGCGGGCAGGATTTCAAAGTTGTCGGCACCGTCAAGAAACAGAAGGCCGGGCCGTTCGGCTCCGAAAATCAAGAAGACAACGATATATTCATTCCCTACTATACGTTTCGCAAGATGTTCCCGACTGTAGACGACCACTTCATCATCGTGCGGATGCGCGAAGGGCGAATGAAAGAAGGCATCGAAAAGATTGAGCAGGTGCTGCGCCGCCGTCGCGGTGTGCCGTTGAACGAAGATAACGATTTCGAGGTAGGCACGCCGGAATCGTTCATCTCGACGTTCGACGACATAGTGGGCGCGGTCTTCGGCGTGATGCTGATAATCTCTTCGATTGCCTTTATGGTCGGCGGCGTCGGCGTGATGAATATAATGCTTGTGGCCGTCACGGAGCGCACGCGCGAGATAGGCATACGCAAAGCCGTAGGCGCGCGGCGATCAGATATAATCTGGCAGTTTTTAACCGAAGCCGTAACACTCACAGGAGTTGGCGGAATTGCGGGACTATTGTTCGGCTGGCTGCTTGCGACGGTTGTGTCTTCGCTCATCCCTGCGCTTTACATGGTGATACCGCTGTGGGCGGCGGCGTTCGGCTTCTTCGGCTCGGTGATGGTGGGAATAGTTTTCGGCTTGTGGCCTGCGGTGAAAGCCGCTCGATTGGACCCGATTGCCGCGCTCAGGCATGAATAGCGTAGCAACTGATTGAGGCCGGAAAACGCTTTCGACTTTGCAGTAGGAACCGGGCGCATCTCTATTGCATCGCGGCTCGATTCAGGGTCAGGTACTCGCCCAACCATTTCAATTCGTTGTAATACCGATGAATCATATTCCACGGACTCCAGCCGCCATGATACGAATCGGGGTATCGTATGAAGCGCGCAGGCACGCGCCGCTTCTTCAACGCCGTATACATCTGCTCACCTTGCTCTATCGGAACTCTTAAATCCGATTCGCCGTGAATGAACAGCGTCGGCGTCTTCACGTTCGCAGCGTAATAAACCGGCGAGTACTTCGTCAACAGCTCACGCCCTCGCGGCTCCCACGGCGAGCCGAAGAACTCGCTCTCTTTCGTGCGCGGGATGTCAGCCGTGCCGTAATCGCTTAACCAGTTTGAAATCCCCGCGCCTGTGATTGCCGCCGCGAAGCGATCCGTCTGCGTGATTATCCAGTTCGTAAGAAAGCCGCCGTAAGAATATCCGGTCACGCCCATACGTTTTTCATCAATGCGATAATGCTTCACGACGTAATCAACGCCCGCCATCACGTCTTCGTAATCCTTCGCGCCCCAGCCGCCCCACGTCGCCCACAGAAACTTTTCGCCGTAGCCCGTAGAGCCTCGCGGGTTCGTGTAAACGACCAGGTAGCCGTTTGCGGCCCAGAGTTGAAACTGAAACGAGAAGCTGTTGCCGTATGCGCCGTGCGGCCCGCCGTGAATGCTGAGGATTAGCGGGAAAGAACTTTTCTCAGCATCGTAGCCGCGCGGCAACACCACCCAGCCTTCAATCTGCGTTCCGTCTCTGCTCGAAAACGAAATTCGCTCCGCGCGGCTCAGTCGTACTTCATTCAACATTTTGTCGTTCAGCGCAGAGAGCTTCTTTTCGCCTGCGCCGTCAATGCGCGCTGAAAAAACTTCCGATGGATGTGTGGCGTCCGAAGCCGCATACGCGATTCGATCAAACGCGCTCGAAATGCTAAAGCCCGTTAGCATGCGGTCGCCCTGAGTGATTTGCTCCACCGCGCCGCCGCCCGCTTTCACTCGAAACAGGTGATTGTTTCCGCCGATGCCGCCGCTGAAATAAACCCAACGGCCATCGGCGCTCCAGCGCGGCGCGCTCGGAATCAAATCCCATTCGGCTGTTAGATTCTTCATCTCGCCGCCGTCTGCGGGCATACGATAAATATCAACCGCCGAGCCGTGATCCTGCTTCGATTTGATGATCTCATTCAGGCTCTGCTCGCGCAGAAAGACTATCGAGCGGCCATCGGGCGACCACGAAGCCGCGCTGTGATCGTACCCGTCATTCGTGAGCCGGTTGATTTTTCCATCGAGCGCGGCAATCCAGATATCCGCCCTTTCATAAGTGTATTCATCGCGCTCGCGCTCGTTTGCAATGATCGCGAGCGCGCTGCTGTCGGGCCGCCACGCGGCGGATTGCACATTAACGCCGAGCCGCGTAAGTTGACGCGGCGCGCCGCCCGCTCGCGGCACGATGTAGAGTTCTTCAGGCGGAGTGGCAGACGAATCGCGCGGGTCCGCGAGGTAGCCTCGCCCGTCGAAGCGATAATTCATCCAATCGTAGATGCGCCCCTTGAATCGCTCATCAATCTGCCGCTCGAAATCCGATGCGTATTGCTTCTTCGTTTTCGTTTCGGGCGGCGTTCGTTTTGTGAAAGCTATCCATTGATTATCGGGGCTGAAGATTGGCGCGCCGCCGACGCCCGCAATTTGAAAAGCTTCGCCGCGCGGCTCGTCCATCCTGAGAAACCAGACTGCTGATTCTTCATCGCCCGCAACCTTGCGGCGCGAAGTGAAGGCGAGCAGCTTGCCATCGGGACTCCAGCGAGGGTTCGATGAGCTGAACGCGGGACTTGTGATTCGCACAGCGGCTGCGGAGCCGTCAGCGGGCGCAAGCCATACTTCGCTCTGGCGGCGATTCTCCGCTTCGACGATGTATGTCCGAGTGAAGGCGACCCATCGGCCATCGGGCGAGATGGCGGGACCATCGGCGCTCTCGATTGCGTAGTAATCCTTCAATTCAATTGCTCGACGGCTCGGCTGCGCGCTTTGAATGGATTGCAAAGCATCGCTGTTTGCGATAACGCGCGACAGACTTGCGATGCTGATGCACCATGCGACAAGCGCAAGGCAAAACAAAGCCAACGGCTTATTATGCAATCCAACTCTTCTCAACATCGTCCACCTCCGCGCTATTGTTCCTTAATCGCCGCTTGCGATTTTCGATTTGCGGGCGCGCATCTCGGCCACGAGGTTCGATGCGTGAAGCAAACTGTCAAATGTGCCTGCGTCGGTCCACCAGCCGTTAATCACGTCCCACGTCAAATCGCCCGACTCGATGTATGCGTTGTTCACGTCGGTTATTTCAAGCTCGCCTCGCCCGCTCGGCTTGAGCGTTTTGATTATGTCGAAGACGCGATTGTCGTACATATAAACGCCGATGACGGCGTAGGGCGATTTCGGATCGGCAGGTTTTTCTTCAATGCGAACTATGTGGCCATCTTCTATCACAGGCACGCCGAATCGCTGCGGGTCTGGAACTTCTGAAAGCAGTATCTTCGCGCCCACTCCCTGATGGCGAAACTTCTTCACGTAAGGCGCAATGCTGTTCTCCAGAATGTTATCGCCAAGCACAACACAAATCGGCCCGCCATCGGCGAAGTCTTCGGCCAGCGAGAGCGCCGCCGCGATTCCGCCTTCGCCTTCCTGATAAGCATAGTGAACGCGCCGCAGTCCAAACTCAGCTCCGTTGCGCAGTAATTTCAAGAAATCGCCCGCGCTGTTGCCGCCCGTTACGATGAGAATTTCGGTGATACCCGCTTCAATCAGCGTTTGAATCGGATAGTAGATCATCGGCTGGTCATAAATCGGCAATAAATGTTTGTTCGAAATCCGGGTCAATGGCGCGAGCCTCGTGCCTAATCCTCCTGCAAGTACAATTCCTTTCATTGATTAACCTCGTTAATAAAATAATGGCTTTGACCGGAAAATGATATTCGAGAGATTAAACAAGAGCAATGCATTATGATAGACTCGGCAACGCACGTCATACATTCTTCACCGCGAGGAGAAGCTATGAAGCGAATTGCCATGTTTGCTGTTTGCGCGCTCACGCTCGTTGCTTTTGAAACAACGGCCCGCGCGCAAGCAACGCACAAGCTGAAGCCGACACCAAAAACCGTAGCATGGGGTTATTACGACGCGAGCACTCCGCCAGCGCTGCGCGTGAAATCCGGCGACACCGTTGAGGTTCAAACGCTGATAACTTCAAGCCCGACGCGGCTCGAATCGGCGGGAGTTCCACCTGAACAGGTCGAGCAATCTCTGCGCGACATTTACAAAGAAGTCACCAATAAAGGGCCGGGCGGCCACATACTCACAGGGCCGATCTATGTCGAAGGCGCGAGTCCCGGCGACGTGCTCGAAGTCAGAATCAAAGAGATCAAACTTGCGATTCCTTACGCCTACAACGCGTTCGGGCCGGGTCGCGGCTATCTGCCCGAAGATTTTCCTTACGCGCGAATGAAAATAATTCCGCTCGACGAGCGGCGCATGGTCGCTCAGTTCAGCGATAACATTGAAATACCATTGCGCCCGTTCTTCGGAAGTCTCGGCGTCGCTCCGCCCGAAGTGTCGGGTCGCATAAGCAGCGCGCCCCCATGGATTCACGCGGGCAACCTCGACAATAAAGAGCTTGTCGCGGGCACGACTCTTTATATTCCTGTTCACGTTGCAGGCGCGTTATTCCTTGCCGGCGATGGCCACGCCGGTCAGGGCGACGGCGAAGTTGACATCACCGCGCTTGAGACTTCGCTCATCGGAACTTTTCAATTAATCGTGCGCAAGGACATGCATTTGAAATGGCCGCGCGCGGAAACGCCGACGCACTTCATCACGATGGGCATTCACGAAGACCTCAACGAAGCGACGAAGATGGCTCTGCGCGAGATGATAGATTTTCTCGTCACGCAAAAAGGACTCTCGCGTGATGACGCCTATATGCTTTCGAGCGTCGCGGCTGACCTGCACATCACGCAACTCGTTGACGGCAACAAAGGCGTGCACGCGATGATACCGAAATCAATTTTTAAGAAGTAGGAGGATAACCGTGGAAGGCTTGCTTGAAGGAAAGAGAGCAATCATCACAGGCGCGGGGCGCGGCATTGGGCGCGCGACGGCGGAGTTATTCGCTCGTCACGGCGCTCGCGTAGTCCTTAGCGACATTGACCCTGAACCCGCAGAATCGGCTCTGGGAGCCGTTTTGGAGGCAGGCGGGCAAGGGCTGAGTGTGCCGGGCGATGTGACCGACCCGGCGTTTCCTCAGTTGATAGTGAACACCGCGATTGAAAGATTCGGTGGCCTTGACATCATCGTCAACAACGCTGGCTACACGTGGGATGCAGTGATCCACAAGATGAGCGACGAGCAGTGGGAAGCGATTCTCGCGGTTCACCTGACCGCGCCGTTTCGCATCATCCGCGCGGCGTCTTCTTTCTTGCGCGAGACTGCCAGGCGCGAGAAGGCCGAGCGCGGCGAGGCCCGTGCCCGCAAGATCGTAAACATCAGCTCAACTTCTGGAACGCGAGGCAACGCGGGGCAGGCGAATTATTCGTCGGCTAAAGCAGGCGTTGTGGGGCTGACCAAAACGCTTGCGAAAGAATGGGGCCAGTTCAACATTCAGGTCAATGCCGTAGCGTTCGGGCGCATTGACACGCGGCTCACGCAAGCGAAAGAGAAAGGCGAAACCATCAAGCGCGGCGATGCGGAGATTGCAGTCGGCATCCCTGCCGAGAGGCTTGAGCGGACAACTCCGATGATTCCGATGGGCCGCGCGGGAACAGTCCAGGAGGCAGCAGGCGCGATATTGTTCTTTGCGTCGCCGCTTTCTGATTACGTTTCAGGCCAGGTGCTTGAGGTCACGGGCGGGCTGTAAGGTTTATCAATTCGATGAGAGGAGCCGCGATGAAAATTCTTCGCACGCCAGATGAGCGATTTGCAAACTTGCCCGGCTGGACATTTGAGCCGCGATACACGGAAATAAACGGCGCACGGGTGCATTACGTTGACGAAGGCGCGGGCGAAACCATTTTATGTTTGCACGGCGAGCCGTCGTGGTCGTACCTGTATCGCAGGATGATTCCGACCTTGAGCAGACGACATCGAGTCATCGCGATGGACTTCATCGGATTTGGCCGCTCAGATAAATTTGCCGAGCGCCAAGCCTACTCGTTTGAGATGCATCGCGGCACCGTTGCCGCGTTCATTAAGCAACTCGATCTGAAAAATATTACGGCGGTCGTTCAGGACTGGGGCGGAATAATAGGGCTGCGCGTTGCGACCGAGATGCCCGAACGATTTGCGCGGCTCGTGATAATGAACACGGGGCTGCCGACGGGCGACGTGCCTCCGAGCGAAGGCTTCATGCGATGGCGCGCTTACGCGATGAGGACAGAGGACCTTCCCGTCGGGCAGATAATCAAACGAAGCGCGGCGCATCCTGAGCTAATCACCGATGAAATAGTTGCTGCTTATGACGCGCCGTTTCCCGACGCTTCGTACAAAGCGGGCGCGCAGATGTTCCCGCAGCTTGTGCCGATTGAATATGATCAGCCGGGCGCGCGCGAGATGCGTGAGACGCGCGAAGCGTTATCCCGATGGACGAAGCCCGCGCTCGTGATGTTTTCTGACAAAGACCCCGTGACGGCGGGCGGAGATCGTTTCTTTCGCAAGCTGATTCCAACGGCGAGCCGCGAGCCTGAGATAACGATTTACGACGCGGGCCATTTCCTCCAGGAAGAAAAAGGCGATGAGATCGCGGCGCACATAGAAAGCTTCATTGAGCGAAGGCCGATAGGATGAGCCATGCAAGACGAAACAGGCAGCACTCAATCAACATCCGAAAAGCAATGGGACGCAGCGCGTTATGATGGCGGGCACTCGTTCGTGTGGAAGTACGGCGCGGGCGTGATCGAGTTTCTCGCGCCGCGCGAGGGAGAGCAGATACTCGACATCGGTTGCGGCACGGGCCACCTCACGGCAGAGATTGCGCGGCGCGGCGCTCGCGTCGTCGGCATAGACATTTCGCCCGCTATGCTTGAGCAAGCGCGAAAGAGTTATCCTGATTTGCAATTCGAGCTAATGAACGCGACCAACTTTCGTTTTGATGAATCCTTCGATGCCATCTTCTCGAACGCAGCGATTCACTGGATAAAGGATCAAGACTCGCTGACTGAATCAATCTCGCGCGCGTTGAAAGCGGGCGGGCGATTTGTCGCGGAGTTTGGAGGCAAAGGAAACTTGCGCGCCGTGAAAGCGGCTCTGCATCGAGCAATCGAAGCGGCGGGCTACACTGTCAGCGAAGAAGCGGCGTTTCGGTATTATCCGAGCGTAGGCGAGTACGCGACTCTTTTGGAACATCACAGACTGAGCGTGAGGAAGGCTTATCACTTCGAGCGTCCTACTGCGCTTGAAGGCGGCGACGATGGTTTGCGCAATTGGCTCGAAGTCTTTGCAGATAACGAGATGAGCGCAGTGCCAGCAAGCGAGCGCGATGGAATCATTCGAGCCGTCAAAGACGAGTTGCGGCCCACATTGTTTCGAGATGGCAAATGGTTCATTGATTATCGAAGGCTCAGAGTCGTTGCCGTCAAAGAAAGCTAAACGCGAGTTGCTACCCGCCGAACCCTTTCAGCACAATGCCAGCCGCGTAAGCGAGAGCGGCGGCCATCGAGCCTACAATGAGCGTCTCAAGTCCTGAGCGCCACCACGCGACAGTTGACCAGATGCTTTTGATTGAGCCGATAACAAAAAACACAAGGCCCGTTAAGACAATCGAGAGCAAGAACGCGTTTGCCGCTCCAAAGATGAATGGGAGCAGCGGCACAAGCCCGCAGAGCATAAACGCGCTGAAAGTGCTTGCGGCGGCGAGCCACGGCGAGCGCACTTCGCGCGGCAGCCCGTATTCTTCCGTGAGCATCGTGCGCACCCAGATTTCCCTATTGCTTGTTATCGAATCAACTATGCGCTGAAGCGTTTCGCCCTCGAAGCCTTTGTCGCGAAAAATCTGGCGCACCTCTTCGCGCTCGCCTTCGGGAAAATCTTTGATGTGACGGCGCTCGATGGCTTCGATGTTTTTTATCTCTTCGTGCTCGGTGCGCGTGCCCAAGAAGTTGCTCGCGGCCATCGAGAAACCATCAGCGATGATGTTGGCCGCGCCGATTATGAGAATGACTCCGGTTGAAAGCTGCGCGCCAACGACGCCCGCGACTACTGCAAACGTAGTGACCGAACCGTCAATTCCGCCATAAACCCAATCGCGCAAGTAGCTGTGTCGCGGTCCCGCGCGCAGCCTTTCTTTTATCGCTTCAGGCGTGTGCTCGTGCTCCATGCAATCATCCTGAACCAGCAGAGAATCAGCGGGCAAAGCGCAACCACGCTCATCCCGGCGACGTTCTCTTCATCCGAGCGGCATGGGGTCGCCCGGCTTCATCTCGCGCAGCTTCGCATTGCTTTCGCCTTTGCGAAAATCTTCAAGTATCTCCGCGCGATGTTTCGCCTGCGCGGGCGATTTCACATTTGAATTGAGCAGCGTCTCCAGTTCTTTCAGCCCGCGCTCCACGTCGCCCGCGTGCGCGTAGGTGATTGCAAGCGAGACGGCCAGACCTGTGTAAGATTCGTCTGAAAGCTCATCCGCAGTGATGTCGGCTTTCGCCTGTTCGATCTCCTTGCGCAGTCGCTCTATTTCGGTTTTGTAGTAATCCGGAAAATCGCGCGAGGCATAAACGTACTTGCCATTTCGCCATGTATAGATGATAAATGCTCCCGGCGCGGACGCGTGCGAAAAGTCATCGTATGCTTCCCATCGGGCGTCGGTTATGACAAGTTCCTGAACGCCGTCTTTGTTAAGATCAACAATCTTCTGCACGGGACCCGCTGCTATAAGCTCTGCCTTGTGATTCTTCACCTGATAGATTTCCGTCGGGTTGCAACTCCAGCAGTTTCCCCCGCTCGAACTCTGCACAATGATTTCCTTGATGCCGTCGCCGTTGATGTCTGTGCCGTTGAGCTTGTTTGCTTCCGCGTCGTCGAGATCGAACGAGTAAAAGAACTCCGCGCGGCGATAGATGGTTTTAGCCGCTCGCCCGTCGCTTTCGATTATTCTGAATTCGTATTCCTGAAACGCTTCTTTCTTTTTCGTGTTTTGAAAAATGGCGGCGAGATGATGTGTGCCCGCCTCCAAATCGGCTCCCAGAGCCTCTTTCAGCCGCAAGCCTTCGGAAGCGAGCTGCGCGATGACGGGACGAAACTCTGCGCTCACCTGCGGCGCGGGCGTCTCTTTTTCGACCTGCCCGCTTGAAGATGGCTGCGTGGCTCTGTCATTTATCATCACGTCCTGGCATCCGTTCAGAGACAGCGTCATCAAAAGAGCGGCGGTTAAAATATAAGCGTTCACTTCTTCACCTTCATTTGATTATGCGGCCCGTGTTGTCGACGGCGACCTGAAGCGCGCGCGAGCCGACGCCGTGACGGGCGAGCCGGTCAATCATCTCATCGGCTATGGCCGAAAAATTCTCCGTTGCAAACGCGACCATAGTTGAACCCGCGCCGCTCACGGCAACGCCGAGCAAGCCGCGATACTCCTCGACTTCGTCATTCATCGCAAGCACATCGCTGAGTCCCTGTGCGCGCGGCACGCGATACGGCTGATGAAGTCTATCGCGCAACGCTTCATTGAGCAATTCAAAACGCCGCTCTGAAATCAGAGCCTGTAATAACGCCGCGCGCTGCACGTTGAAAACAGCATCCTTCATCGAAACTTCGCGGGGAAGCGCGCGGCGCATCTCCGCTGTGTTCATCTCGAAGTCGGGCACCATGAGAACTATCTTCACTTCTTCGGGCCACGCGCGCTTGACGGTTACAAGCGAGCGGGTGGCATTGCGCTCGACTACGCACGCGGCTACAAGTCCGCCAAGAAGGCTGGGCGCGAGGTTGTCGCCGTGCTCTTCAAACCGAAGCGCGTAATTGAAAATATCATCTTCGCTCAATCGCTCGCCTGAAAGGGTTTCATAGACCGAAATGCCCGCGATGATAGCCGCGCTGCTTGAGCCAAGCCCGCGAGCAAGCGGTATCTCGCTGTGAACCGCGAGCCGCGCGCCGCTTATTTTTCTCTTGCGATCATCGGCCACCGCGCGAGCAACCCGCGCAATCAGATTCGATTCGCCGCGTTCGACACGCTCCGAGCCTTCACCCGTTGGAATTATCTCAAACTCGCTCGCGCTCTCTTCAACCGTCACACGCAGGTAGAGCGCGAGCGCAAGACCGCAAGCGTCAAAGCTCGCGCCCAGATTTGAAGTCGACGCGGGAATTGTGATTTCAGCTTTTTGCATCCGCTCTCGACATCAGGTGTCAGATGCCGGGTGTCAGGGAGAGGTCATGAGGAATTGATCCCCGGCACCCAGGACATGGTACCTACTTCGCCATAGCCAGCACTTCAATCATGCGATCATGAATGAGACCGTTGCTCGCCACGATTTGCGGCTTGTAGTTTGAAAACTTGCCGCCATCAAAATCGGTGATGCGGCCACCGGCTTCTTCTGCGATCAACGCGCCTGCTGCTGTGTCCCAAGGGCTGAGATTCAATTCCCAGAATCCGTCAAACCTGCCGCATGCAACGTAGCACAGGTCAATCGCCGCCGCGCCGTCGCGTCGAAGCGCCTGCGCGTTCATCGCGAAGTTAGCCCAGTGATCGAGGTTCGTCAGGCTCGACGTTTTGATGTCGTAAGGGAAGCCAGTCGAAAGCAAACTTTGCATCAAGTCAACAGTCTGAGACACTCGAATGCGCCGATTGTTCAACCACGCGCCGCTGCCGCGTTCGGCTGTGAAGACCTCTTCGCGCATAGGATCATAAACGACGCCGAGAATCGTCTCGCCTTTGTATTCGAGCGCAATCGAAACGCAGAAGATCGGATAGCCGTGCGCGTAGTTTGTTGTTCCGTCCAACGGGTCAACAATCCAGCGATAATCCGACGTGCTTTCGGCAAGGCCGCCCTCTTCGGCCAGCACTTCGTGGCGCGGGTAGTGCGTCGCAATCGCTTCGCGAATCAACCGCTCGCTCGCCAGGTCAACGTCGGTGACGATATTGATTGCGCCTTTGTGGCCTATGTCAATAGTTGTGCCGAGCCGGTCGCGGAGCAATCGGCCCGCGTCTTGAGCCACGCGAATGGCAAAGTCAATCATTCAATCCCTCTTGTGTGGTTTAGTCAGACGAGAAATATAACCTGATAATCGGGCGAGAGGACAGGCGGAGCCGTCTGTCATTTGAATTGTCCGAATCGTTTCAGCAGGCGATAGATGTCGAGCGCAGTTCCGATGAGTCCTATCGAAAGGCCGACGATGAACCACAGCGGCCACGTCGCGTACTTCTTATCAACGTACCAGCCGACGACTGCAGGCACGCCAATCATCCAGGGGATGGCAAGCGCAAGCCCTACGGTCGTCAGCGCCTGCCGCCAGCTTATTCCGCCATTCTGCTTGTCATCGTCGGAAGGCATAAATTACGGCGAGGGAGTCATCTCGGAAACATCCTGCGGTACGCCAGGCCCGCTTTGCCTTGTCTTGTTCTGCTCTGCTTTGTTCTGTTGTTCGACGAGGACCGCTCCCGCCCGCTTCGTCAAATCAATCGCGCGCTGCGGAAATATGCCTATGTAGAGCACAAGGACTGTGGCAACTCCGAGCGCGACGTAAAGCGGGGCGGCGAGCCTGACCGGCTGCGGCTCCGATTCAGGTTCGATGTACATCGCGCGGATGAATCGGATGTAATAATAAAGCGACACCGCGCTCATCAAGACTGCAAGCACCGCAAGCCGCACCATCCAGACGTTGCCGGTTTGAATCAGACCAGCAAACAGATAGAACTTTCCGATGAAGCCTGCTGTCGGAGGTATGCCGCCGAGCGAGAGCAGGAAAATCGTCATCATCACCGTTAGCCACGGCGCTTTGCGCATCAAGCCATTCAAATCTTCCATGCGGTCGCCGATGATGCCTCGACGGCGCAGCGCGATGATGCAGCCGAACACGCCGAGATTCATTATCGTGTAGATGAGCAGATAGACGATGAACCCTGTGTAGCCGGTTTCGTTTCCGGCAATCAAACCGAGCAGCGTGTAGCCCGCGTGTGAGATTGATGAATAAGCGAGCAGCCGCTTGGTGTTTTGTTGAGTGATCGCGGCGAGATTCCCCCAGACAATCGTTATTGCTGCAATCACTCCCAACAGCGTGGCCCATCCCGGAAGCGATGGCGTGCCCGTGATGCCGCTTCTTAATCCGGGCAGTCCATACAAAAATATTCGTCCGAACATCGCAAAGCTCGCGGCCTTGACCGCGACCGACATGAAAGCTGTAGTGGAAGTAGGTGCGCCTTCGTAAGCGTCGGGCGCCCACATGTGAAACGGCACCGCTGCAACCTTGAAGAACATCCCTGCGGCCATAAGCGTCATGCCTATCATAAGCATGTACCGCATATCGGGCGCAGCGGCTTGAGGGTTGAGCGCGTTGAGTCCTGAGATCACTTTCGGCAGCGCGTTCGCAATCTGTTCAAGGTTGGTCGTGCCCGTAATTCCATAGACGAGCGAGATGCCGTACAGCAACACACCAGATGAGAACGCGCCGAGCAGAAAATACTTCATCGAGGCTTCGTTTGATTTTCTGTCGCGTCGAAGATAGCCGACCAGTATGTAAATCGAGATGGCCATCAGTTCGAGCGAGATGAACAACATCAGCAGGTCAACGCCTGATGCCATAAACATCATGCCGACTACGGAAAACAGTATCAGCCCGTAGTATTCGCCGCGCTGCTCGCCTTCTTCTTCGAGGTAGCGAATCGAGAGCAATATCGAAAGCGCCGCGCCGATGAGGAAGATCAGCTTGAAGACGACAGCATAATTATCGAGCACGATCATGTTGTAGAAAGCCGTGCTCGACCCGCTGCGGCTGACGAAGTTGAAATAAAGAATGCCAAGCGAAGCAAGGGCAAAGCCAACGCCCGCGAGGCTCACCCACGCGACTATACGCTTCTGATTGCGCGGCAGCATGACATCCAACACGAGCGCGGCGCAGGCGAATAGCGTCAGGATAGCTTCAGGCATTATGTATTGCGCAGCCTGTCGCGCGAGATTCAGAAAATCAGGTGGTGCTTGTAGTAGCAGCATACTTTTTGTCGTGCCAATGGTAGCGCCAGCTTCTAGCTGGCTGTCTAGTGAGCGTCTCGCTCACGCAACTGCCGCCGAGACGGCGGCGCCACGTCAAATTACTTGCTCTCTTCCGGCTCTTCGATTTCAACGTGAGCCGGAGCGGCTTCGTTCGCCGCAGGCTCTTCTTTCGCCATCTGAGGCCGCTGGGCAGCGGGCGCGTTCTTGAAGTAATCAGGCTGCACCTGCGCGACGACTACCTCAGTCTGCGGGTTGATGTAGGAAAGCACGGGCTTCGGGTAAACGCCGATCCAGAAGATCAGGAAAATCAGCGGCGCGAACTGCCATGCCTCGCGCGCGTTCAAATCGCGCAACCCGCGATTCTCTTCCTTCGTCACCTGCCCGAAGAAGACTCGTTGATACAGCCACAGCATATAGGCCGCGCCGAGAATGATCCCGATGACGGCGAAGCCGCCCCAGTAGGGGTTCGCTTCAAATGCGCCTCGAATCGTCAGAAACTCGCCGATGAAATTATTCATCAACGGCAAGCCTAAAGACGACAGCGTGACGATTAAAAATATCGTCGAGTAGATCGGCATCACGTGCGCAAGCCCGCCGAACTCGGCAATATCGTACGTATGCCGCCGCTCGTAGAGGATGCCTGCAAGCATAAAGAGCGCGCCCGTTGAGATGCCGTGATTAATCATCTGCATCACCGCGCCGTTGATGCCGTTCGGGTTAAGGGCGAACAAGCCAAGCATCACAAATCCAAGATGCGAGACCGACGAGTAAGCGACGAGCTTCTTAACATCCTTTTGCGCCATCGCCACGAGCGCGCCGTAGATGATGCCGATAATCGCAAGCACTATCATCACCTGACGGACTCGCGGATGAGTCGCCGCATCGGGAAACATCGGAAGCGAAAATCGCATGAAGCCATACGTTCCCATCTTGAGCAGCACGCCCGCAAGAATCACAGAGCCAGCCGTCGGCGCGTCGTAGTGCGCATCCGGCAGCCACGTGTGAAATGGAAACATCGGAACTTTTATTGCGAACGAAAGCGAAAAGCCTATGAACAGCCAGATGACTACGCTCAGGCCGAATACGGTTTTTATGTGCGGACCGATAGCTGTGAGCGCAGGGATGTTGAACGAGCTGCGGACATAACTTGATGGCAGCGCGCGCTTGCCTTCGGGGTCAGCGGGGTCAATGCCTTCGGCGCGCTTCATCGCATCGTCAATCATCTTGAACATCTGCTCGTTGCGCTGGCCTGCTCGCGAAGGATCGGTCACGCTGCTCGCCGTGATCTGTTCCGCTGTTGCCAAAACATCAGGCGCGCGCTTCTGCACGACTTCGGGAAAAATGAAGTAGAGCTTCAATACCGCAAGCAGCATCACGACCGAGCCGACAAGGGTGTAAAGGAAAAACTTGATTGCGGAATAGAGCCGGTTCTTGCCGCCCCAGATGCCGATTAAAAAATACATCGGCACGAGCATTACTTCCCAGAAGATGAAGAACAGAAAGAGATCAGCCGACACGAACGCGCCGATCATGCCCGTCTGCAACAGCAGCAGCATGATGTAATACTCTTTCTCGCGCCCCTTCTCGCGGATGTAGTCCCACGAGCAGATGACCGACACGACTCCCAAAAGCGTCGTCAGCATCAAGAGCACGAGCGCGAGACCATCAATGCCTAATTGATAACGCGCGCCGATTAGCGGTATCCATTCGTGGTCTTCGATGAATTGCAATCCGCCGTAAGCGCGGTCATAACCGGGACGCCCCGCGCCAAGTCCTGTGACGAGCGGGATTGAAACCAAGAAGCAGAGCACGATCCAGAGGTTTGCAAACCAGCGGATGCGGTCGTTTTTAGCGCGATTGAAAAAGAGCAGCATCAACCCGCCAGCCGCCGGTAACCACGTCACCCACGACAGAATGCCGATTCCAAAAATCTCCATGCGACCAGGCATAGCCAGAGTCTCCTTTGATTAACCGACCTGTAGGGGCGGGGCTTGTCCCTGCCCGGATTGCCGAAGGCAATGAGATAGATTTGCCATCGGCCAATTTGATTAATGCGCGATTCGGGCCGGGGAACCCGCGCAGCGGGTCGAGACCCGCCCCCTACAATCTATTTCCCGAAAAGTCCTTTGAGCGTAATCGGCACAGCCGAGTACACATACACAGCCAGAAGAATAAACAGCCCGATGGCGAACAGCAGCGCGTAGTTCTGCCAGAAGCCCGTCTGAAAACTGCGCAGGATGATCGAGCCTGCGCGCGTTATCCATCCGGTCGCGTTCACCGCAAGATCAATAACCCACTTGTCCCACCAACCTGTGACCTTCGCCCAGAATCGCGCGAACCATCCCGCGCCGTTCACGCCGCCGTCAACCACTTCAGCGTCAACCGACCACAGCGCGTTGTTGACGGCTTTAGCCGCCTCGACTCCCTTCACGTCGAGCAGCCAATCCCAATACCATTTGTTGAAACTGAGCGTGTAGAGCGGGCGAAGCTTTTCGGCCCAGATGCGCGGCAGGTCAGGCCGCTTCACGTAGAACAATCGTCCGAGATAGATGCCGCCCGCTGCGATGCCGAGCGAAGCGAGCATCAGGACGTACTCCATCGGATCAACCGGATGCGAGCCTTCGCCGTGCGCGCCGCCAGCTTCTGCCGCTGCCTCAGAACCGGCTCCCGGAGCCGGTTCTGAGGCTTCGTTCGCTGTTGCCGGTTCGCTGTGCACTTCTTGGACGACAGGCTCAAGCCATCGCTCGAACAGATTTATGTTCGCGCCGCCCGATAGCGCCGCCGGTATGCCTACGAGTCCCGCGACTACTGAAAAGAACGCGAGCACGACCAACGGCAATGTCATGTTGCGCGGCGATTCGTGCGGCTCGTAATGCGCGTGAGCGATGCCGTGAGCATTCAGTCGGTCAGTTGCGTCGTGCGCGCCTACGTGCTCGCCGGGCGCGTGATGAGGCCGATCACCTGCCGAAGCGGTGATTGCATCGTGCGGCTTGAGTTCTTTATCGTGCGCCGCTGCGTGCGCTTCGTCGGCTTCGCCTCCGGCGTGAACTTTGCGAAATCGCTCTTCGCCCCAGAAGGTCAGCCCCATCAATCGAGTCATGTAAAACGCAGTCATTCCGGCTGTGACGAATCCGAAAAACCACAGCAGCTTTCCGCCACCGAAGATTTGAGTGTCAAAGGTCTTCCACAGTATCTCGTCTTTCGACCAGAAGCCCGCAAACGGGATGATGCCGCAGATGGCAAGCCATCCCATCATCATCGCCTTATAAGTCGTCGGCAGATATTTCGCCAAGCCGCCCATTCGCGGCATCTCCTGTTCATGGTGCATCGCGTGAATGACCGAGCCTGAGCCTAAAAAGAGAAGGGCTTTGAAGAATGCGTGAGTGAATACGTGAAAGATTCCGGCGACGAACGCGCCCACGCCGCAAGCCAAAAACATATAGCCAAGTTGCGAGACGGTCGAATAAGCGAGAACCTTCTTGATGTCCGTCTGTGTGATGCCGATGGTCGCAGCGATGAATGCGGTGAGAAGTCCGACGAGCGCAACTATCATCATCATCGTGACCGAGCGTTGAAAGATGAAGTTCGTCCGCACGACCATAAAGACGCCCGCCGTCACCATCGTCGCCGCGTGAATCAGAGCCGAAACGGGAGTCGGGCCGGCCATCGCGTCGGGCAGCCAGATGTAGAGCGGTATCTGCGCGCTCTTGCCCGTCGCGCCGATGAAGAGTCCTAACGCAAGCCACGACATCAATCCGAACTGCCAGAGTTGTTCGACTCCAATGGAACTGACGGCCTGCGCGACTTCGCTGAATTCAAGTGTTCCGAACGCTGCGAAGATGCCCGATATGGCCAGGACCATTCCGGCGTCGCCAATACGGTTGACGACAAATGCTTTCTTTGATGCGTCGCCAGCTTCCTGCCTGTCGAAGTAATAACCGATGAGCAGGTACGAGCACAGGCCCACGCCCTCCCACCCGATGAACATGACCATGAAGTTCGACGCCATCACGAGCAACAGCATCATGAACATGAACAGGTTGAGGTAAGCGAAGAAGCGATAGAAGCCCGTGTCGCCGTGCATGTAGCCGGTGGCGAAGACGTGAATCCAGAAGCCCACGAACGTGACAATGAACATCATCACGAGCGAGAGCGGGTCTATTTGATAACTCCATGTGATGTTGAAATCCGAGAGCCGCGAGCCTGCTGATTTGTTATGGTCTGACTCGCCGCGTTCGCCAGCCTGTGCATGCTCGGCTGTCTCCGGCACAAGCGTCTTGTGCGCTTTGCCGCCGGGCAGCCACGTGAACTGAGTTGAGATGTATGGCTTGTGGTTGTTCGCAGGCGCGTAGTTCGCAGCATAATCGTAAAAGGCTCCGAGCGTGAGCAGGAGCGAGGCGAGTATCACGCCGCATCCGATGATTGAAACTGCGCGCTCCGACAGCCTCAGGCTGCGACCGAGAATAAAATTGACTAGAAAGCCGAGAAGCGGAAAGACCGGAATGAGCCAGACGAGTTTTAACATAAATTTGTCATTGGTCACTTGTCATTGGTCATTTGCTCGCTTGTCCTTAAAGAATAAACAAAGGACAAGGGACAAATGACCAATGACAAATGATTACCACTTCAACATATCAATCTCGTCAATCGCGACCGTTTCGCGATTGCGGAACATTGCTATGACGATGCCAAGACCTACGGCTGCTTCTGCTGCTGCGACGACGATTATGAAGACAGTAAAGACAGGCCCGGCCAGCGGGTTCACCGTGACGCCTGAAGCTTGAAACTGAGCGTTGAGCGACTGCTCGTTGAGTTGCAAGTAGCGCGAGAACGCAATCAGGTTCAGATTGACCGCGTTCAGTATCAGCTCGATTGACATGAAGATGATGATGATGTTGCGTCGCGACAGCACGCCCGCTACGCCGACGACGAAAAGCAGAAAGCTCAACATCAAAAAGTTGATGAGCGTAGGCTCGAATCGTTTCAGGGCCGATTGTTGCTGCTGGGCCTGCAAGAGCAGCGGAGCGGCGTAGGCTAATGCGCCCATCAGTAAGCTATTCACAACGTCCCCCTCAGTTATTACTCATAATATTTCTCTTGCTTCGTTCCGCGCGCCAACAGCACCGCGCCTATCATTGCAACGAGCAGCAGCAAGGACGCGACTTCAAAAGGCAGAGCCGCGTCGGTGTAGAGCGCGTGGCCGACGGTCTGCGTGTCTCTGGAGATGTTCTGGCCCGCGCCCGCTTGAACGCGCTCGCCCGTTTCAGGCGGCGCTTGAGTGGCGGTTGCTGCTGCGACTTCAGCCGGGCGAAAAGCCGATTGCGCAGGGTTCATCGCAAAATAAAACGCGACGGCAAGCAGCAGCGCGATTATCACCGCAGGCCACGTCTGACCCGTGTAGAGCCGCACGCGCGCTTCCTCTTCGGCGCGAGTCTGAACGAGCATGATGACAAATAAAAACAGCACCATCACGCCGCCGACGTAAACGAGTATCTGAACGCCCGCAACGAACTCGGCGCGCAGCAATATGAACAGCAGCGCGACGTTGACAAGCGTCGAGATCAAAAAGAGCGCCGAGTGAACCGCAACGCGCGCCGTCACGACGAAGACCGCCATGAACAAAGTCATGATGGCTAGCGCGTAAAACAGGATTGCTTCCCACCCGTGTAGTTGCATGTGCCTCCGGCACGGGGTCAGGGGTTGGGGGCCGGGGGTCAGGGTCGGATGAATTTCAAATTTGAAATCTCAAATCTCAAATCCACTGACTCCCAGCCCCTAGCCCCCTGGCCCCTAGCTCCTAGCGTGTATAGCGAACGTAATTGATGCCCTTTTCGAGCATCTCGCGATCCCAGCGAAAACCTGAGCGGTGATAGACCGCTAATTCAAAACTCTGAGTAAGCTCAAGGCAATCTGTCGGACACGCCTCCGAGCAGAGATTGCAGAACATGCAGCGCGATGTGTCGAAGGTGAAAGTCGTCAGCACTTTCTTCTTGTTCACCTTGTCGCCGTCGCGCACTTCGCGGCGGATCGAGCCGACTTCGATGCAATCAACCGGGCAGGCCAGCGCGCACAGGTCGCACGCGATGCAGAGCGTGCCGCCCGTTTCAGGGTCGAGATTGAGTCGCGGCGCGCCGCGAAATCTTTCCGAGACTCGCGCAGGCTCAAGCGGGTACTGCTCGGTGTAAATCGCCTGATTGGGATTACCGCCGTCGCGCGGCTCAACAAATGCGCGAGCGTTATACTTGAACGTTACGGCGAGACCTTTGAACAGATCGAGCAACAAGAGTCGCCTGATTATCTGCCCGATGGTTCGCTTCTTTGCTGGCGTTGTTACTGCTGGCATAAATCACCTGTCTTGAGATTTTAAATCTTAAATCTCAAATCGAATAATTGCTAACTCTGCTGTGCCGTCTGCGGCTCTGCGCGCTCCTGAAGCATCTTTTCCAATCGCTCGCGGCGGAGTTGAATTTGAAGCTGGCGCTGCTCGTGCAGGTTGAAGTCGCGCGACCGGCGATTGATCGCCGCAAGCACTCCCCAGACTATCGGGACGGTAACAAGCGCGCCGGTGACGATGAAGTAGATGATGCCCGCATACTTGTTCGGCACGAGCCGCCCGCTCTCCTGATGCATCAGGTCGAGCAAGCCGCCCTGCGATTTCGGCAGAGCCAGGACGTACCAGACGCCCGTTAATACTATATTAGCAAGCCCCGCCGGTATCATCCATTTCCAGCCAAGCTCCATCAACTGGTCGTAGCGATAGCGCGGCCACGTCCAGCGGAACCACATGTAAGCATAAATGAGAGCGAAGACCTTCGCGGCGAAAACGAAGACGCTCAGAAGCACAAAGAGCGTTTCGCCCGCGTTTGTTCTTATCCAATCGAGTCCCGGAAAATGCCAGCCGCCTAAAAAGAGCGTCACCGCGACCGCCGCAGTCACTATCATCGCCGAATACTCAGCCATGAAAAACAGCGCCCAGCGAAAGCCTGAGTATTCAGTGTGATAACCGGCGACGAGTTCGGATTCGGCTTCGGGCAGATCGAACGGCGCGCGGTTGGTTTCACCGAGCGCGCTCGTAAGGTAAATCAAGAAGCCGAGCGGTTGAAAGAAGACGTACCAGATGCCGTCGGCCTGCTGCGCGTCAACTATGCCTGACATCGAAAGCGTTCGCGCGAACATCAGCGCGCCGATTATCGAAAGTCCCATGCCGACTTCGTAGCTCACCATCTGTGCCGACGAGCGCAGCGCGCCGAGCAAAGAGTATTTCGAGTTTGACGCCCAACCCGCGAGCACGAGTCCCAGCACGCCTACCGACGAGACGGCGAGGATGAATAATAATCCGATGTTGATGTTTGCAATCGTCGCCCACGCCGCGCCCCACGGGATAACTGACAGAACGACGAGCGCGGCAGCCACGCAGATGATGGGTGCGATCATAAAGACAGCGCGGTCGGCTTTCAGCGGGATGATGTCTTCTTTGAGAAGCAGCTTCAATCCGTCGGCTGCAGGCTGCAAGAGTCCCCACGGGCCGACGCGCATGGGACCGAGCCGCGCCTGCATGAAGGCCGAAACTTTGCGCTCCATGTAAACGAGGTAGGCGACAATCGTCAGCACGATGAACAGCACGATGATGATTTGAATGATCGGCCAGACGATGTATTCTGACCAGAAGACGTTGGGCTGTCGTTCGCCCGTTAAGCGCCGAACCCAGTCGGGCGCGACTATCATCAGGATTGCTAGAAAAGATTGCATGGCGTTAATTCAAAGCGTTCAGCTATCTATCAACTTCGCCCAGCACGATGTCAATCGTGCCGATGATTGCGACAACGTCTGCAACGAGATGGCCGACAGACATCTTCTTGAGCGATTGCAGGTTGATGTATGACGGCGGACGGATGCGCATTCGATAAGGCTTGCCCGTGCCGTCGCTCACAAGATAAGCGCCAAGCTCGCCCTTCGGCCCTTCTATCGAATGATAGACTTCGCCTACGGGCGGCTTGATTATCTTCGGCACCTTCGCCATCACAGGCCCTTCCGGCAATCCGTCCAGCGCCTGCTCGATTATGATTGCCGACTGTTTAATCTCTTCCATGCGCACAAGGTAGCGGTCATACGTGTCGCCGTTTTCGCCTATCGGTATCTCGAAATTAAAATCGGAATAAGCCGAATAAGGCGTCGCTTTGCGCACGTCATACTTCACGCCCGACCCGCGCAGGCACGGTCCCGTAAGGCTCATGTTGATTGCGTCTTCTGCGGTGATGATGCCGATGCCGACCGTGCGTTGCAGCCAGATGCGGTTCGCGTTCAGAAGCGTTTCGTACTCCTCTATGCGGCCCGGAAGTATCTTCAAGAATTCGCGCACGCGAGTTTCAAACTCAGGGTAAGCGTCCCACCAGAGTCCTCCGATACGGAACGCATGAGCCGTGAGCCGCGCACCTATGAAGTCCTCGAAGATTTTCAGAATCTCTTCGCGCTCGCGGAAGCAATAAAGCAGAACCGTGACCGCGCCTATGTCCATCGCGTGCGTGCCCAACCAGAGCAGGTGCGACGCAATGCGCTGAAGCTCTGTGAGGATGACGCGCAGGTATTCGGCTCGCTTGGGAACTTCGACCTGAAGGAGTTTTTCGACGGCTTCGACGTAGCAGAGATCGTTCGAGACTGCGGCGACGTAATCTAGTCGGTCCCAGTAAGGCGTTATCATTGCATAGGTGTCGTTTTCAGCGATCTTCTCAACGCCGCGATGGAGATAACCGATGTCGCAGTCGAGGTCACGGACGGTTTCGCCGTCGAGCTTGAGGATAACGCGCAGCACTCCGTGAGTAGAAGGATGCTGCGGACCCATGTTGAGAATCATCTCTTCGGCATCGAAGAGGGTTTCTTGCGGCTTCGTCAATCCCTGCTCTTGCATATTCCTCACAGGGGTCGGGGGTCAGGGGGTCAGGGGTCAGGGTAAAACAGATTCTTCTGCTTTCTATCCCTGTTCCCTGACCTCTGACTTCTGACCACTATCTCCGTTCCGCGTACTTCACATCAATCAAGCTCGTGTCGTAATCAATCTCGCGGTACTCAAGGTGCTTGTCTGTCCATTCGTTGTCGCGATACTCAATCGGATACTCTTTGCGAAGCGGATGGCCGGGCCAGTCCTCCGGCAGCAGTATCCGCCGCAGGTCAGGATGGCCGTCGAATTTAACGCCGAACATGTCGAAGACTTCGCGCTCCATCCAGTTCGCGCCTTCCCATATTGAAGTGACGCTCGGACACGCATCGCCGTCTGCAAGCCCGACCTTGACGCGCAGGCGACGATTCTTCGCCACTGAATAAAGCAACAAGACAACATCGAACTCCTGTCCCGCGCGCTCGGGCCAGTGAATCGCCGTCAGGTCCGTGCACATATCGAAAGGGAACTCTTCGTCATCGCGCAAGTAGCGGCAAAGCTCAAGGTAAGCGTCTTTCTTCACGCGAAGAATCTGCTGGCCGAGCGTCGCGACTGCTTCCGTGATAGCGTCACCGAAGCGCTGCTTGATTCTATCAATAAACGGGTCGCCTGTGATTTCGGTCGTAATCTCCGGCCCTTTGCGCGGCGGGGCGGCTGGCTTGTGACCGGCAGCGGGAGCCGCTTTCGGGGGAGCGGGCTTTCCGGCAGCGGGCGCTCGCGGCGGCGTTGGTTTCGGCGCTGGCGCGCCCGCTTCGGGCGCACTTGGCTCAACTTTCTCAGGGGCCGCAGGCTCGCCCTTTTCCGACGCGCCCTCGACTGTCGGAGTCAGCGAAGGCTTTTCAACGCCGGGCAGCGCGGCTTCGTCCTTCGCTTCGGTCTTGAGCTTTTCTTCAGGAGGCAGCGAGACTTTGGCTTTCGACTCAATCTCATCGGCGGGCGAAACCGAACCGGCTTCGGGCGGAAGCGGCTTCGCTTTTTCAGGCACATCGGCCCCTATTGTTTCATTTGAATCGGCGCGAGATGCGATTTCTTGAGCTTTATCCGCATCGCTAGATGATTTGTTTGGTTGAGCTGATTCCGTTTGCTCAACATCGCGCGATTTGTTCTCCGTCTCGCTCGTTGATTTATCTTTAGTTTCGTCTGCCATTGCGTGACTCGAATATGCCGTGCGCAAACACGCTCACGATGCGCTGAGACTTATATTGACGACTGTGACTGCTCTGAGAAAAGAAATGCTGCCGAAAAAGAACCAAAGTCCCTTGCCTCGATTGCTTTTAGCATACGCTTGAAAAAGTTGTCAATCTGCGCGGGCCGACCGCGTGTGCGAAATGAAAGTGGATAACTTCAAGCCGCTTCTTGTCAATCCAATAACGACCTCGGATTCTGGCAGGAGACGATGAGCTATTCACTCAAGGCGACAATCTCTCAATCAGCCACTCGCCGTCGCTCTGTCGTGTGTAGCGCAATCGGTCGTGCAGGCGGCTCGGTCGGCCCTGCCAGAATTCTATCACCTCAGCCGCGACGCGGTAGCCGCCCCAGTTCGGCGGCAGCGGAACTTCGCGGCCTTCGTACTCAGCGACTAACTCGGCCATCTTATTCTGCAAAACCTCGCGGCTCGCAATGACTTCGCTTTGTCGCGACGCCCACGCGCTGAGCTGGCTGTCTCGCGGGCGCGTGCGAAAATACTCTTCCGATTCTTCGCGCGTAGTTCGCGTCGCGCGGCCAGTGATGCGCACCTGACGCTCAAGCTCAGGCCAGTAGAAAAGCAGCGTCGCCACCGGATTTTCTTCCAACTCCTTCGCTTTTTGGCTGTCGTAGTTCGTGTAAAAAACGAATCCACGCTCATCGTAATCTTTAAGCAGCACAGTTCGCGCCGAAGGCACGCCGTCGCGCGTCGCCGTCGCAAGCGTCATCGCGTTCGGCAAAATCGGCACGACCTCAATTGCTCGATTGAACCATTTCTGAAATTCCACAAGCGGGTTCGGGTCAACGTCGCTCTTGCGCAAAGGCGGTTGCGAATAATCTCTGTTCAGTTCAGCCATGCAATCAGTCTCTTCCCACAATCAATCCTTAGCTTCAATGCTGCGCTATCGCCACGTCGACTTCTTTCACATCGAGCGCGGCTCGCAAATCTTTCGGATCAATCTCGACGAGAAAGCCGCGCTTGCCGCCGTTGATGAAGATGCGCGGCAGATCGAAAATCGTCTTCTCGGCATAAACCGGCAAACGCTTGCGCGTGCCGAACGGGCTTGTCCCGCCGACCATGTAGCCAGTGTGCTTTTGTGCCGTGTCGGGCGAGCAGGGCAAGACCGTCTTTACTCCGAGTGCTCGCGCAAGCTCTTTCGTGGAAACTTCGCGGTCGCCGTGCATCAATATAATAAGCGGCTCGCGCGAATCGGTTTCCATCACGAGAGTCTTGATGACTGAATGTTCATCCACGCCAAGCTCTGCGGCTGAATGCCGAGTGCCGCCGTGCTCTTTGTACGCGTAGAGGTGCGGCGCGAACTCGATCTTCTTTTCTCTGAGCGCGCGCACGGCTGGAGTTATCGGATAATCAATCTTCTCTTTAGCCATCACTTCAATTCTAACGCAGCAATTTGATCGAGGGAATTGATGGCTGTCGGCGAATCTATTTAATCCCGGCCCTCTCTTTGATTGATTGCCAATCGCGCTCTTCGCGAGTCGCGGGGTTGGCGATGAAATAATCCAACTCGTCCGATGCGGCATAACTTGCGCCGCCGATGACTACGGCATCGTCGCCGAACATCAGCCACATCTTGCGCAACTGCTCGCAGCTTTGGCCGGGCCTGCGCTGTTCTTCGAGCGAATCTCTAACCCATCGCTGCGCGAACTCGCGCGCAAGCTCCAACGTCGCAAAGCCGCGCACCTCGCGCTCGCCTTCTTCATCCATGTAGCGCGACATCTCGATGATTAAAACCGAATAGCTTTCGCTCACGGCAAGTATTATCAGAGATTGTTCCTGAGCCGCGCAATCTTTATGACCCTCGCTCAATCAATTAATCGCTGATGCATCTACGTAAAACAGGCCCGCCGTATATGCGTGTGGGTTCCCACAAGATTAAATCTCAGGAGGAAATCATTAGTCAGGAAAACATAAATGTCGCGCAGCGGGCTTACAATAGTTTCAAGAGCGGCGACATTGAGTCTCTGCTTGATCTCATGTCGGATGATGTGACGTGGCAGTTGCCCGATATTGAAGGCGTTCCCTTTGCAGGAAAGCGAGCCGGGCGCGAGGCCGTCGCGCGGTTTTTCGCGTCGGTCAATGAATCGCAGGAGGTTTTGGAGTTTTCGCCGAAAGAGTTCGTCGCGCAGGGAGATAAAGTGGTCGCGCTCGGCCACTGCCATTGGCGCGTCAGATCAACTGGCCGCGAGTTTGCCAGCGACTTCGCTCATGACTTCACGGTTCGCGACGGCAGAATCGTCGCTTTCCACGAATACCTCGACACAGCCGTTGCCGCTTATCAAAAGGCTCAAACCGCGTGACCGCAATTCAACCGGGCGCGCGAGTTGAACTTTGAAAGCTCTCTCCACTGCCCAACGCGCTCCCGGTCTATACTCGCTTAGCCATCGCCGCCCGCCTGTGATAAAACTTTATTGACCTGCTCATCAGCAATGACGGGTTCACTAATCTTATTAAAAGGAATCATCAACAGTGAACGTCACGCTCAACCCTGTGGAAGTTCGCGTCATCGGTTCACTCATCGAAAAGCAGATAACCACGCCCGAATACTACCCGCTCACTCTCAATGCGCTCGTCAATGCGTGCAATCAGACGACGAACCGCGAGCCTGTGGTTTCCTTCGACGAAAAGATCATAGCCCGCGCGCTCGATAGTCTTCGTGAAAGGGGTCTCATATGGATGGTCACGGGGCCGGGCAGCCGCGTGCCGAAATACGAGCATCGCTTTGCTGAGCAATTCAAGCTGGCTGAACAAGAGGTGGCGGTGATGTGCGTGTTGATGTTGCGCGGGCCGCAGACGGCAGGCGAGATTCGAGGGCGCACCACTCGGCTTTACGAATTCACAAGCATCGAAGAAGTAGAAGCAGTGCTGGCCTCGCTTGCGGCAGCAGAGCCGCCGCTTGTAGCGAAGCTGCCGCGACTTCCAGGCACGAAGGAATCGCGTTACGCGCACCTGCTTTCAGGCGAGCCGCAGATTGAAGAGCGCGCCGTAGAGCCGCGACTTGAGCCTGCGATGATCGAAGTGCGCGCCGAAAACGAGCGGATTGCCAAGCTTGAAAGCGCGATCGAAACTCTACGCGCGGAACTGGCCGAGCTTCGCCAACAGTTTCTAGATTTCAAGAGCCAGTTTGAATAAAGCAGTTGTCGGTTGCCAGTGCTCGGTTGTGAGTTGAAATGTGCATTGGATACTGACAACTGAGCACTGACAACTGGCAACTGCCTAAATCAGTTGTCCCGTCTGGCTCTCGCCGGTGATTGCTTTGATCTGTATCTTGAGTCGGCTAAGGCTCGCTCGCTCTTCGCCTGAAAGAGCTTCGGCCTCCTCGTTCAACCAGAGCTTGCGCTTCAAGAGCACAGCCTCCTGCCTGAGCTTTTCGAGCCGCACGTAAAGGGTGTAAAGGTAACGCCGCGCAGATTGCACACGTTCGCAGCATTCGGCTTCCGCCGCGCTCAATTCCGCAATCGAGCGGTCAAGAGCAACGGCGCGAGATTGCAGTGCCACGAGCCTGTCCATATCGCCTGCTGCCGCTGCCGCCGCCTGCACTTGCGTCTCTATCTGCAATCGCTCAGCCTTGCGCTCTTCGAGGAGCGAGCGAACGCGCTCATATTTTTCTTCAAGCTCCTGGAGCGTTGATTCCGCTTTCGCCAACTCGCCTCGATTACGAACAACGCCGTTAAACATACCCTTGTCCCTTTTAATAAAACTTGAAAGATTCAGACTCGTTGCGAACCGGTGTAATCAGCAAAGGGGCAGGCTGGTGACAGATTAAATCCATCTGAAATCTAACTCAATAGTAATGTTTGGCAGCCCGTTTGAAAGTGGTTAAACGGCACTCATTAGCAGGGTGAAAAGATATTCAGGCGGAAACGGGCGCAACGCCTACTGCTGCCTGAAGCCGTTCGATCACGCGGCGCTTCACGTCTTCGAAGTCGCCGCTGATTCTACACCCGGCTGCGTTGCGATGGCCGCCACCGCCGAACTGCTCGGCCACGCGAGCGACGTTGTGGCGGTTCTTCGACCGCAGACTCACGCGATAGACGCCCGGCGAAAGCTCTTTGAAAAACGCGACGGCTTCAACTTCGCCAATCGAGAGCGCGTGATTGACTATGCCGTCCGAATCTTCTTCGCTCGCGCCCGCTTCATACATCATCGCGCGGTCCATCACGACCCACGCGATGCGGCCCGATTCGTCGCGCTCTATGCCCGACAGCACAAGTCCAAGCAGTCTGATTTTTGAAAATGGGTAGGAATAAAACAACGCTTGCGAGATGCGCGCAGGCTCTACGCCTCGACGCACAAGCTCGCTTGCAATCTTAAGCGTCCGCTCCGTTGTGTTTGAAAAATGAAAACTTCCCGTGTCCGTTAGCAGCGCCGTGTAGATGCATTCGGCAATCTCTTTCGTGACTTCGAGGCCAAGCGCCTTGCAGAGGTTATAAACCATCTCGCCGACGGCAGCCGCAGTCGAATCAATCCAGTTAATATCGCCAAACGGTTCGGTCGTCGAATGATGATCAATATTGACGACGAATTGATGCCTCAGGCTCGGCAGTCCTGGTCGCTCAACGTCGCTGCACTCGATAATGAACGCTGCGTCGTAAATATCGGTGACATCATCCTGCACCAGCACAAGCTCGGAACCGGGCAGCACCATGTAGGCGGGCGGCACGCGGTCGCGAAGCACTACGTCAACCTCTTTGCCCATGCTGCGGAGCATCCAGTAGAGCGCAAGCCCCGACCCAAGCCCGTCGCCATCGGGCCGTATGTGCGACGTGATCATGAAACGCTGACGATGCTCTATAAGCTGAACAACCTGACTAAGCATAACTTCAAAAGGCTACGGCGCAATTAGATTTTGGATTTTAGATTGAGGCAAAGCTCTGGAGTTTCGGCTTAGTAGCAACTGGCTCCGGCAATCCAAAATCTGAAATGCAAAAATCATCTGTCCTGTTCTCGTTCCCGCGCCTTTTCTACCTCCTCACTGAGTAACTCTTCGATTCGTGCGGCAGTCACTGATGTCTGGTCAAAAACAAAATGTAATTCCGGCGTGTATCTCAACCTGAGCGCAGCTGCAAGCTGCCGCCTTATAAATCTGGCCGCGTGATTGAGAGCGGCGACAGACTCCTTTATCTCTTCATCGGTTCCCATCACGCTGACATAAATCTTTGCATAACGCAGGTCGGGGCTGAGTCTCACTTCGGTCACGGTCGCGTCGGCTACCCTCGGGTCTTCGACCTCGCCCGCAATTATCATGCTGACTTCTTCCCTCAACTGCTCGGCCAGCCGCTCTGCTCTTCTCCCAGCCATACATCCTCTCAGTCACGAACCAGGAACAGAATCAAACTGGACATGGTAGCCTATAAAACAACCGCCGCGCAACTTCAATAATAATTTGATTGCGCCCTTAATAAATCCGTTGGTCTGTATCAGTTCGGATTCAAGTTGGGCTGGCCACAGAATCACACAGAAATTCACAAAAGTATTGTTGTGGGTTTGCGTATGGTTCAGTGGCTATTCTGATAAAGAATCCGCGCGATTCGGCGGCAATCCTTTAATTCAAACGGAAGCGCGATGACTATTCATTCGGCTTGCGCGCTGGTGTAACATATACCTGCGGACGTAGTTGAAGCCGCGAGCTTAACTGAATTTCCGCCCCCGTCCGAGGTGACATCATGAACCCGTCCTCACACCAATCATCGCAAGGCGGCTGGGCCGTCAGCTATACGCAGAGCGACGTTGACACAATCAGAGAACAGATCGAGCAGAACGAATCGGCCAAAAGGCGCTGGCTGGTTCTTGCTCTTGTAATAATACTCGCCGCGCTCGTCGGAGCAGTCGCGCTGCTCACGACCAGCTACGCGCTTTATTCAAAGAGCGAATCTGAAAAGAAACGGCTCAGCGACGAAAACGCTTCGCTCAAAGCAACCACGCAGCAGCAGGAGCAACAGCTCAACGCGCTGATGGCAGAAAAGCAGAAGCAGGAGCAGGCCCGCGCCGAAGCGAAAGCGCAGATGGAAAAGTTGCAATCATCCGCGTCGCTCGCGAAAGCGAGCGATGCCGAAATCGCCGCCTTCGCAAAATTGATAAGCGAGCTGCCTCAGGGCAAAATTGAGCTTAACGAAAAACCTCCCGACAAGATTTTTCGCAACTATAGAGTGAGGACAGAATCAGGGACGCAGGTTTATACGCTCGTTCCGGGCGGCCCATTCGACGGCAAGTGGGTTATCTATTCGAACCTCGTCCGTCAAACCAAATCTGACGCTAAATGAATTGAATGCTTTCGACCGCCGCAACCGTATCGCGCAATGAAGCTGGCGCGCGTGGTTGCGGCTCTGCTAAAAATCTACGTGATGACATACATCAATCAAGGCGCAACGCTGCTCTCTTACTTTCAGGAACATCGCACGGAGATGCTTGAGTTCATCCGCTGGCTCGTCGAGCAGGAATCAATGTCGCGCGAAGCCGCTCTGCTCGCGCGCATAGCAGAAAATTTCGCCGAGCGATTGTCTAAATGGGGCGCGCAGGTTGATCTGTTCAGCGACCCGCTATATGGCTCGACCGTGCGCGCGCGCTACGATTTGACAGATAAATCGCACGCTGATGAAACCGCTGCGCACGAGGATTCGGAATCAACCAACAAGCAGTTGCTCGTAGTAGGCCACCTCGACACCGTGTGGCCGACAGGCACGCTCGCGGCGCGCCCCTTTCACATAGAAGATGATCGCGCATTCGGGCCGGGCATATTCGATATGAAAGCAGGCGTCAGCATTGCTGCTTTCGCAGTGCGCGCGATAAAAGAGTTGAGCCGAAAAACCCGAAGGCCTGTGACACTATTGATGACCTGCGATGAAGAGACGGGCAGCCACTTTTCGCGCGAGTTGATCGAAGACGAAGCTCGTCGAGCGCGAGCCGCGCTAGTGCTTGAGCCGCCAATTCCCGGCGGCACGATCAAGACCGCGCGCAAAGGCGTCGGCGAATTTGAATTGATAATTCGAGGCCGCTCCGCTCACGCTGGCAACGACCCGCGCGCGGGCATTAGCGCTATCTCCGAGCTTGCTCATCAGATACTTGCAATCAGCAAGCTGTGGGACATAGAGCTAGGCACGACGCTCAACGTTGGTGTCGCGCGCGGCGGGACGCTTTCAAATGTAGTCGCCGCAGAAGCTCGCGCGCTCGTAGATATGAGATTTCAAACCGTTGAAGAAGGCCAGCGAGTAACAGAAGCGATGCGCTCGCTCCGTCCTGTGATTGATGGCGCGCAAATAGAAGTGCGCGGCGGAATCAATCGCCCGCCGCTCGTTCGCACCGCCGCGATAGGCGAGTTGTTCGAGCGCGCTCGCTTATTGGCTGCGGAGATAGAAATTGACTTGAAAGAAGGCTCGGTCGGCGGCGGTTCCGACGGCAACTTCATCGCGGCTGAGGGCGTGCCTGTTCTTGACGGTCTAGGGGTTGACGGCGCAGGCGCGCACGCCGAGCACGAGCACATTATCATTAGCGACATCCCTCGTCGCGCCGCGCTGCTCACACGATTGATTGAAACGATTTAAGCGCCGAGACGCTGAGATAACATAGAGTCTCAGCAACCATTCTTTCCGTGTTATCTCCGTGCCCCCCGCGTTTCCGTGTTTTGTTCTATCTCCAGCTTTCCCGCCGGAGGTAACTCTTCGGAACTTCGACGAGCAGCGCGCGGCGCGAGTGGCGCATCGAGTCGTGAATGAAACAAACATGTGTGCACCAGCAGGCGCGGCCTTCATCAATTGCCAGTAGCTCTCGCTGACGCGCCGCATCATTCCATAGCGCGCCAAAGTCGTAATTGTAATCCGCGAGCGTCGCGAACCGCTCGCGCAACTCGCAGGCGCGCACGTCGCCATTGTAATCAATCACAGCCGTCGTCTCGCCAGCCGTGCATGGAAACGGCCACGCGCTCGCCTTCTCAAAATTCGCGTGCTGCACCCGGTAATGTGTCGTTATCGCGCCGACGTAAGCGATGTTCTTGACGAAACGCGTAAGCGCATCGTCGCTGGCAAACATTCGGTTGCCGTACATCTTCGTCAGTCGCGCCACAAGCGTGTAAATCTCAGGCAGGGCATCTTCCGGAATCTGTTTTATCTCGTCGCCAACGGGAGTTGTGCCGCGAATGATGTTGAAGTACTGACCGTCAAGATTGAAGTTGTCCCAAAGATAAGAAGCCAACTTTTCGATCTCCGTATAGTTTTCGGCGCAGATGACCGTATTGACGTTCAATCGAAATCGGTCGCCGTATTTTTCTTTCAGCGGGTAGAGCGAGCGAATGCAGTCGAGCGTCTTCTCCCAGTGTCCCGGCACGCCTCTAATCCGGTCGTGCGTCTTGCCGTAGCCGTCGAGCGCGATGTTCAGGTAAAGATCAATCGCGTGGCGCGCGAGCGCCGTCTCCACCATCTTGTGGACGAGCGTTTTAGCCAGCCCATTAGTTGGAATAATCACGCGGCTCACGCCGTTGTTCGTAACAAACTCGTTTATGATTTCCGAGACGTCGCGGCGCAATGAAGGCTCGCCGCCCGACAGCCACAGGTCGGTTATCGGCGGCATCGTGCGCGATACTTTTTTGATCTGCTCAAGCGTGAGGTCGCCGGGCCGGTTCAGATGGTCCCAGTAGAAGCACGTCCTGCAAAATGCATTGCATCGAGAAGTGACAAACAGTATCACCGTGCCGAGCCGTCTTTCGCGGCGCGTTGAGCCAATCAGTTGAACGAATTTGGCAAGTTTGTTTGACACACTCTTTCCCTTCACAGTTTGAAACGCGCGAGCAATGATTGCAACTTGATGCAACGATTTCAAGTCGCGCGCCGCCCATTCAGTTCATACAAATCTTCTACCACTTCACGGCGCGATGGTTGTATATTCATACAGCACAGATTTATTCAGAGTCTTTCCCTCAGTGCTGTATGAATCTGGAATAGGAGGTGAGTTATGCCGGAGACATTCTTAGGGCCATTAGTGGCAGTCGCGATTCTGCTGCTATACATTTTCAGCGTCATCAACATCATTCCCGAATACGAGCGCGGAGTGATCTTTCGACTTGGGCGATTGCTGCCGCAAGCGAAAGGGCCGGGATTGATTCTCGTTTTCCGGCCAATTGATCGCATCGTTCGCGTGAGTCTGCGCACGGTCGCGCTCGACGTTCCGCCGCAGGACATCATCACGCGCGACAACGTGACCGTATCGGTGAACGCAGTGGTTTACTTTCGCGTGATTGATCCGCGCCTCGCCGTCGTCGAGGTTGAGAATTACCTGTACGCGACTTCTCAGCTATCGCAGACGACTCTGCGCTCGGTTCTTGGCGAGGCCGAGCTTGACGAGCTGCTTTCAGAGCGCGAGTTGTTGAACGCGCGATTGCAGGAGATACTCGACAAGCACACAGACCCTTGGGGCATAAAAGTTTCGATGGTCGAAATCAAAGCCGTCGACCTGCCGCAGGAGATGCGCCGCGCCATGTCGAAGCAGGCCGAAGCCGAGCGCGAAAAGCGCGCGAAGATCATTCACGCCGAGGGTGAGTTCCAGGCCGCCGAGAAGCTGCTCGCAGCCGCGCAGACAATCGCGGCGGAGCCTGTCGCCGTGCAGTTGCGTTATCTTCAGACGCTGACGGAAATCGGGGTGGAGCAAAATACGACTGTCGTTTTCCCGCTCCCGCTTGATATGATTGATTCTCTGTTGAACCTGAAGCGCAAGGAGACGGCCATAGCAGGACAGCCCCGCGAGCCGCTCGGAGTCGCGTAGTAATGGTTTCTAGTTTCTGGTTTGCTTCGCAAAAAGCAGCGAGCCGTTGAAACTAGCAGATGAACCAGAAACTAAAAACTAGAAACCTGAGATATGGCAATGAGCAATAAACAAGTGGCAGCGATTTTCATAGTGGGCATCGTGTTGTTGCTTGGCGCGTTCGGGGCCGGACTCTATGTCGTCAAGCAGGACTCTACGCCTGCGACCGACGCGAACAAAACAAACGCGCCCGGCGCGGGGAATAACGGCAATGACAGCGCGGCGCGTTACATCGTTCACGTCGCTTCGTTCGGAACGGATGAAGAGGCAAAGAAGCTGATGACAGAACTTCGCCGCAAGTACATAAGCGCGTTCGTGCAGTCGCCGAATGCAAACGATCAAAGCGGACTTTATCACGTCAACATCGGGCCTTTCGATAAGCGCGACGCCGATCAAGTCTCAGAGGACCTTCGCAAAGACGGGCGCAAGGGCGTGATAGTCAAGCGATGGAACCAGAATTAGTGGTCAGCGGCCAGTAATCGGTGGTCAGTTGAAAGAATAATAGTTATCCTTGAAACAGGCTCCCAGAGCCATTTTCAAGGCAACGGCCAATCTCTCAACCGATCACCGACCCCTGACCCCTAACCCCTGACAAGATGCTGATTCAACTCGAAGGACTCCAACCGAAAGCAGGGCCGCGACTCCCTGAGTGGCTTCGCAAGCCGAAGCGAAACGTCGAAGCCGATCACAATATTAAAAAGATGCTTCGCACTCGCGGGCTTCACACCGTGTGCGAAGAAGCTCGCTGCCCGAATCGCAATGATTGCTTCGCGCGCGGCGCGGCGACTTTCATGATCTTAGGCGACATCTGCTCGCGCAGTTGCGGATTCTGCTCCGTCAAAACAGGTCGCGGGCTGCCAATAGAGTCGCTCGCCGCCGAGCCTGAGCAGGTAGCAGAAGCTGCGGCTCAATTGAATCTCCGCTACGTCGTAATCACCTCGGTTAATCGCGATGAGCTTACGGACGGCGGCGCGACTCATTTTGCAAAGACGATTCAGGCCGTGCGCCGCCGTTTGCCGCAGGCGAAGATTGAAGTGCTCACGCCTGATTTCAAAGGCGACGAGGCTGCGCTTCGCATGGTGCTGGATGCAGCGCCAGATACTTTTAATCATAACGTAGAGACTGTGCCGCGCTTATATCGCCGCGTGCGCCCGCAGGCCGACTATCAACAATCGCTGGACGTGCTGCTCAACGCGCGACGTTATGCGCCGCGAGTGCTTACGAAATCAGGATTCATGGTCGGGCTTGGCGAAACGCGTGACGAGGTGCGCGCATTGCTCGAAGACCTTCGCGCGCACGAAGTTGATGTTGTGACCATAGGCCAGTACCTACAGCCCACGCGCCGCCATCTGCCTGTTGAAGAGTACGTTCATCCCCGTGTGTTCGACGAGTACCGCGAGTGGGGCGAGCGGCTAGGCTTCCGCGCGGTCTTCTCAGGCCCGCTCGTGCGCAGCTCATTTATGGCTGAAATGGTGCATGATGAGGCGAACGCTGAACGCTGAATGATGAATGATGAATCAAGATGTGATAAAAATGATTCTGTGCGTAATGCTTTGCTCAACATAATCCGGCCTGCGTTTACCTTTCAGGGTTTTTCCTCCTTTGTTCATCATTCACACTGCTGTGTTCAGCATCAAGAAGAAGCCGCGCCGCCCGTTTACGCGCACGAGGATTTGCTGGCCGCCCGCTTTCGCGTGTCGAAAGTCATTCCCTACCAGAGCGCCTCGCCGCCATTCATAAGCAACCTGCTGCTGGCGATCTTTTCAGGGCTGCTGCTCGTCTTTGCGTTTCCGGAATGGAACTGGTGGTCATTAGGCTGGGTATGCACCGCTCCGCTGATTATGGCCGTCGTGCGCGAGCAGAGATTCTGGCGCTCGCTGCTGTTGGGCTACGTCGCGGGCACAATCTTTTATGTAGGCTCATCCTACTGGGTCACGCATTCGATGCACAACTATGGCGAGATACCGTTGTGGCTTTCTTATGTAATCACGACTGTGTTCGCATCGGCGCTCAGCATCTTCACGGGATTGTTTGCCGGAGCGTTGGCTCTTGCGATAAAGCGATTTCGAGGATGGGCGATTCTTTCAGCGCCGGTGCTTTGGGCTGCAAGCGAATGGGCGCGATTGGAAATCACGGGCGTGGGATGGAACGCGCTCGGCTACTCTCAAGCGTTTCAACCGGCGGTGATTCAAGTGGCGCGACTGGGCGGCGTTTACCTTGTCAGCGCAATCATGGTTGCGGCAAGCACGGCGCTTGTCTTCGCACTCATCTACCTTGAGCGGCGGCGCGGCATTATAGTGCTGACGGCTGCAGGCGTGATAGCGATACTGACGGTCATCTACGGCGAATCGCTCAGGCCGGAGAAGGAAGAAGCGGGGTCTGTCACGGTAGCAATCATTCAACCGGACGTGCCGATAGAAGTCGGGCCTGTAACAGTGGAAGATTTCATCGCGCTGTCGAATCGAGCTATTCAAGACAAAGCCAAACAGGCTGCTTCGGGAGAAGCCGGCGCGCGTTCAATAAGCGATTCCAATGCGACAGGCGGCCAGCTTCGCCGCGCGGGAGTTGATGTGGTCATCTGGCCCGAATCGCCGATGAATTTTGAATACGACCGCGATTTCGAGTTGCAACGCACAATCTCAGAATTCACAAGCAGCAATAATGTTTTTCTGTTGATGAACAGTTGGGGCTTCCCCAAAGACGACACGATTGATGCGCGATACAACAGCGCGCTCGCGATTGCGCCCGATGGCCGGAAGATTTTTGAGTATGATAAGATTGCTTTGGTTCCTTTCGGAGAGTACGTTCCCGCGCGCAGTTGGCTTCCTTTCATGGACAAAATACCTGCGCTCGTAGCCGACATCACTCCGGGCGCGAGCTTCACGCTTGGCGATGTCGCGGGAGCGCGACTGGGAACAGCAATCTGTTTTGAAGCCACGAGACCTGACATCGTGCGCAGGCTTCGCCTCGAAGGAGCGACTGCGCTCGTGCAGATTTCAAACGAACTGTGGTTCGGCCCGGGCGCGGCTCCGCGACAGATGCTCGCGTGCGCGGTGTTTCGCGCGGTTGAAAACAATGTTGAGTTGATACGCTCGACAAATTCAGGGCTGTCGGCGCGCATAGACCGCTACGGCATCGTGCGCGATGAAACGCCGATGTTCGAGCAGACGACGCGGCTGTGGAATATAAAGACGGTTGACGAAGCGCGAGGCGACTCTTTGACTTTTTACACGCGCTACGGCGACGTGTTTGCCGTCGCGTGCGCGGTGTTAAGCATCACGCTTGTGATTGTTTCGATACTGCCGAAAAGAGAGCATGAGCGGTAAATCATAAATCGGGAATCGCAATAAGCTGTAAACAACGGCAATCGCCTGCCCTCAACTGCAATTCGCGATTTACGATTTACGATTCACTATTCGCGGGAGTTGATTATGATTGAAGAACTGAGACAGAAATACGAAGAGCTTGCGGCGCGCGCAGCCGAGCTGCGGAGGTTTCTTTGACGCCGACGCGAAACGCAGCGAGCTTGCGAAGATAGAAGAAGAAACCACGAAGCCGGATTTTTGGAGCGACCCGGAGCGCGCTCAGAAAGTGCTGCGCCGACGCAGCCGATTGGAAGCTGCAATCGAGCGCGCGGACCAGTTCAAGCGCGACGTTGACGATGCAGCGGTCTTGATCGAGTTCGCCACAGAAGATGAAAGCTCTCTAAATGAGCTTCGAGCATTGATTGAACGGCTTGAGCGCGAAGTCGAAGAGACCGAGACAGAGATGTTGCTGTCAGGCCCGAACGATGCGCGCGATGCGATAGTCACTATCAACGCGGGCGCGGGCGGGACCGACGCGCAGGACTGGGCCGAGATGTTGTTGAGGATGTACCTGCGATGGGCCGAGCGTCACGGGTTCAAGACCGAAGTCATTGACGAGCAGCCGGGCAAAGAGGCAGGGATAAAATCTGCGACCTTCACCCTGTCGGGCGAGTACGCCTACGGGTTGATGGCTGCCGAAGCGGGTGTGCATCGCCTCGTGCGCCTCAGCCCGTTCAACGCGGGTTCGAGCCGCGAGACGAGCTTCGCGTCGGTCTTTGTCTATCCTGAGATCGAAGAAGATGTTGAGATTGACATTAACGAGAAGGACCTGCGCGTCGACACATATCGCTCGTCGGGCGCGGGCGGCCAGCACGTCAACGTTACTGATTCGGCTGTGCGAATCACTCATCTGCCGACAGGAATAGTTGTGACCTGTCAGAATCAGCGCTCGCAGCATCAGAACCGCGAAGTGGCGATGCGAATCTTGAAGTCGCGGCTTTACGAGCTTGAGATGGAGAAGCGCCGCGCCGAGACTGCTCAACTAGAAGAATCGAAGCGCGACATCTCCTTTGGCTCGCAGATACGAAACTATGTCCTGCATCCGTACCGGCTCGTCAAAGACGTGCGCACGAAATATGAAACGTCCGATGTTGACGCGGTCCTTGACGGAGACATTGACGAATTCATCAAGCAGTATCTCATTTATAAAAGCAAGGCCGGGCGCGGCGAGAGCGCGGATGATTTTGTAAACGCGCCAGCCGTGTGATGGCGGGTTGGCTCACGGGATTGTATCTACTGAATTCTGCGATTTGACTTCGCGTCGGGCGGCGGCTAAATTTCTCGCCTGTTCTAATCACGGCAATCAACTTGGAGGGGGGCGGATGGCTATCAAGTCGGACGTTTGGATAAAGCGGATGTGCCGCGAGCATGGATTGATTGAGCCTTATGAAGAGAAGCTGGTTCGTCGTGTTAATGACCGCCGCATCATAAGCTGCGGGCTTTCGAGTTACGGTTACGACTGCCGGTTGTCGCGCGACGAATTCAAAGTCTTTTCGCCCGTGACCGGGACCGAGATAGACCCGAAGAACTTCGACGCGAACAGTCTGCTCGACGTGCCGCTTCGCCGCGCCGAAGACGGCTCGGATTACTGGCTGCTGCCACCGCACTCTTACGCGTTGGGCGTAACAATCGAGCGATTCAACATGCCGCGCAACGTGACGGCTCTGGCGATCGGGAAAAGCACGTATGCGCGTTCGGGATTGATAGCCAACACAACTCCGCTTGAAGCGAACTGGCGCGGGCGGCTCGTCGTAGAGCTTTACAACGCCGCGAACCTGCCCGTGCGGCTCTACGCCGAAGAAGGATTCATTCAGATTCTCTTTTTTGAATCTGACGAGGAGTGCGAGACGAGTTACAGCGACCGCGGCGGGAAGTATCAAGACCAGAAGGGGCTTACGCTGGCGAAACTGTGAAGGCGGTTGTCAAACTCTTTACAGGCATCTTAAAATAATCTCGTTCGTATCGTTTACAGCGCGCGATAAGTCATACGGCTTACCGCGCGTCATTGTTAGGGGTGGACAAAAACGCGCGAGAAGGATAATCGGGACGAGGCCGCTCACAGGCGAACAACAAAGGGTTAGGGCAACCGAACTGTTTTCGAGCTATTCCCACTCATTCATATTGAATAGCTGAAGCCCACCCGGCAGCAACCGGCCAGGTCAGGCTTGCTTTGCAGCAAGCGCGGCCAGACGCTCGATCACCTGCTCTCGTTTTCTTACGTCAATTTCATTTTAACGGAGGGAAACCAATCGTGATTATCAAGTGCAAGAAGTGTGGAAAGTCGGTTGACGAATCGCAGTTCTGGACGGTGTGTCCGCATAATCCCATCAACGAAGCGCCCGACGCGGAGTTCTGCCATCTTCATAGCGAATATGATTGCAACGCCTGCGACGATCACCTGATCAGAAGATAACCCATGGGCAAAATTCAATTGTGGAGCGCGCGAGGGTTCAATACCTTTCGCGCGCTTTTTGTTTCCATTAAAGCAATCAATCGTCATACCGCGCGGCGGGGCTGCCCGATGGGTGAAAGACGCCGAGCAATCGGATGTCAGTCGCGCCGGTGTTTTCAAGCGAATGGCTCACGCCGCGCGGAAGGTAAATGCTCGCGCCCGCTTCAAACTCCGCGCTTCCGCCATCAGTCCAGACGCGGCCTCTGCCTTCGATAATGTAAATCGCTTCTTCGTAAGTGTGATGATGCATGGATGCGCGGCCCGGCGGAATGACGCCGATGAATTGAGTGACGCGGCTTGCGCCCTGTTCGTGACTGATTAACAGCTTGAATGTGCGGTCGCCCGTTGGAATCGGCTTTTGATCTGCTTCGTGAACCGTGCGAATCGGTTTTGTTTCATTCGGCTCGCCTCTCATTTCAGCCTCTACGATTTCCGCTTGCTCATCTTCAGGGCAGCAGACGCTCACGATTTCAAGATCGCTTTCGCCAGTGTTTTCTATTCTGTAAACGCTCGCTGTAGGAATGAATGCGGCCATGCCCGGCGCGAGCGCGTAAGCGTGCCCGTCAATATGACAAACGCCTTCGCCGCGCGTGACGTAAAGCACTTCCTCGCTCGTCCGATTTCTGCGCGCCGCCGCAAAGCCGCGCGAGTACAGGCTGATGGTTTGAACGATGTCGCGCGCTCCCATCGCGCGAGAGACAGGCGTGCGATAGCGGCGCGCGCCTTCCGTTTGTGTGAACGCGCCGCCTGCGATTACTGCCGCGCCCCCCGAAAGAATTTTCATTTTGTCGCCTGCTCTTTTTAACGGAATCGCGCGAGGCTGAATCGCTCGATGTCGAATTCGGTCCGGCCTGAAAGCAATAGCTCTGCGCCGATGCGGCCAATGGTCGTTGCGAACTTGAAGCCGTGACCTGAAAAGCCCGTCACGATGAGCGCGTTTTCAATCTCCGTGTGCCAGTCAATGATAAAGTCGTCATCCCTCGTGTTATTGTATATGCACACGCGAGTCTCTTTCACCGTTGCCTCGGCGAGATGCGGAATGAACTCGGAAAAGAACGCGCGGCACCTTTGAATAAAATCATCACTAACCTGCTCGTCAAATGAATATGGATCAATTGGCGGGCCTTTGTGATGATTGGCTATCTTCATCGCCCTCGCGTGATGAACAGGGAAGCCATAAAACCCGCTCGTAAGCTCGATGAAGATCGGAAACGCGCCCGGCTCGAAATTCATTTGCGAATCGTGCGGCTCGAAATAAACAATCTCCTGAAGCGTAGTCGTGAGTTTATCATCCAGAACGGGGAGCAGCTTTCGCGTCCACGGACCTGAAGCGATCATCGCCCGCTTGCACTTAAGCTTCTTGCCGCCGTCGCTCACAATCAACACGCGCTTGCTCTCTCTCTGTTTGATTTCAACTGCTCGCTGATTTTCGATAACGGTCACGCCGCGATTACGAGCAAGCTTAACAAGAGCGCGCAGGGCTTGCTCTGCCTGAAGAATCGCGCCGCTTGGATCATAAACCGCAAAAGGAAAAGCATCGGCGTTGAACTGAGGGAATCGCCGCGTCGCTTCGCGACCATCAAGCATCTCGGCTTCGCAGCCAAGCGAGCGCAGCGTTTCAAAAGATTGAATTTCAAACGCTGACGAAGTCTGGCCTATCATCAACAATCCAGTTTCAGTCAACAGTCGCGCACCCGTTTCCTGTTCAAGCGCGCGCCATCGCGCGAGCGCGTCAATTGCCAGCCGAACGTAGAGCGAGTCTGGATACGCGAAACGAAATACTTTTGAATGATCTACGGACGCGGCTCGCGGGTTAGGAATCGCGGTCTGATCCATTAGCGCGACACGTGCGCCCTCGCGCGCGGCTTCACAGGCCGCAGCCGCGCCCATAATCCCCGCGCCAGTTATCACGCAGTCGAACGTTTCCATGCAGCCGCGATTGTATCACAGCAGGAGTCAGGGGTCAGTGAGAAGAAGATAGAAGGCGGAAAGCAGCAAACGGCAGAGAGCAAAAAACATGCTAAAGCGGCTGCCTGTTGCCTTGCGCCTTCTATCTGGCCCCTGACTTCCGATTCCCGATCGTTGCTTTGCCAATCAACTGGTAGGCACATAAAATTCAATGGGAGGAGCAAACGGCGCTCGGTGCTATGGCGGAGAAGATGCACAAACGAAAGATACTCACGCGCAGCTTCGTTGCGTTCATGGATAACGATTTGACTACGTCTGCCGCTGCCGCGTCGTATTTCTCGATGTTGGTGTTGTTTCCGATGCTGCTGTTGTTGATAACCATCGGCAACTATGTGCTCGGGCCGCAAACTGTCGAAAGATACCTCGTGAGCCAAGTTCTTGGCTTTCTGCCCGGCGCTCAAAGCTTCATTCGCAAGAACCTCGAATCCATATCGAACATCTCAACGGGATTAATAATTAGCTGTTTGATAGTCGTGCTGTGGGCTGCCTCGTGGTTGTTCACTGTTATCGAGAAGGCGCTCAATCGCGTGTGGGGCACGTCGCCGCGCTCTTTTCTGCATGGTCGCGCGGTGAACATGGCCGTTATGACTTTGGTCTGGGCGCTGCTTGGCGCATCGGCTATCTTCACGACGCTTGTAACCGGATTGCGGGCTGCGGCAGAACGTCTGCCTCTGCAATTAGGGCCTGAGCTTGCCTGGCTCGCGGGGCTGGCGTGGCAAGTGATATTTATCATAATCAGCGTTGCCGTCACCATAATTTTGTTTACGGTGCTCTACAAGTTTCTGCCCAACACGCGCGTTGTGCTTACAGAGGCGCTCGTGGGAGCGACAATCGCGGGCGTGCTGTGGGAAGGCGCGAAGTTCGGGTTCGCTTCCTTGCTGCCATATTTCCATTACGATTTGCTGTACGGTTCGATTGGCGCGGGCGTGGCTCTGCTGTCGTGGGTTTACCTGTCGAGCGTGATATTGCTTTTCGGCGCGCAATTCACCGCGCTGCTTCACCGCGATCATCTTTTGAAGGCATCTTATAAGTCGCCTCATCGCAGCGCAGATGAGTTGCCGGTTGAGGAGGTAGTTGAAAAAGACGCGGATGCGCAAGGACGCGGAGGGACGGAGATTCGAGAGGGTAATCTCCAGCTTTGATCATTTTCGCTGTGCCGCTGCGTCTCCGCGTCGCCACATCGCAACGTATGCTGGTCTCTGATTTCGACTACGAGCTTCCTGAAAGATTAATCGCGCAAGAACCGTCGGCGCGGCGCGACCGCTCGCGCTTGCTCGTTGTTGATCGCAAAAGCGGCGCGCTGACGGATTCAATCTTTGAACAATTGCCCGATTATCTCAGAGCGGGCGATTTGCTCGTCGTCAACAACACGCGAGTCTTTCCCGCGCGGCTTATAGGCAGGAGGCTCAGAAAAACTCCGCGAGGCGAGACTGTCTTAGGCGGGCGCGTCGAAGTTTTTCTGGTGCAGCGCATCGAGCCTTTAGTTTGGGAAGCTCTGGTGCGACCCGGCAAATCATTGCTGCCGGGAGCGCGCATCGAGTTCGCGCGCGGCAAGCTCACGGCTGAAGTAATCGAGTGGCGCGAGATGGGTCGCCGCATCGTTCGCTTTGAAAGCGAAGGCGACTTTGACGAGATAATTGACCGCATAGGCCGCACGCCGCTTCCTCCCTACATCAAGCGCGACGAAGAGGACCGGCTCGACGCCGAGCGCTATCAAACGGTTTACGCCCGCGAGCGCGGAGCCGTCGCCGCCCCGACCGCCGGATTGCACTTCACGCCTGAGTTGCTTGAGCGCGTGCGAGCGCAAGGGATCGAAATAGCTGAGATAACTCTGCACGTCGGCTACGGAACGTTTCAGCCTGTTCGGGTCGAGCAAGTCGAACAGCATCACGTCGAGCCTGAAAGGTACACGATCGGCAAAGAGGCCGCGCGCTCAATCAATCGCGCGCTCGGTGAAGGGCGACGAGTTATCGCCGTCGGCACGACGACAACCCGCGCGCTTGAATCAGCCTGTCGGCAGGGAGCAGGGAGCAGGGAGCAGGGGACAGGGGACCGGGAGATCACATCAACAAGTTCATCTCCTTCCCGTACCAGCCACGCGCTATCCGAATCTGATCCTGACAACCGACCCCTGCCCCCCGGCGCAGGCACGACAGACCTCTTTATTTATCCCGGTTTCAAGTTTCAGGTGCTGAGCGGATTGATAACCAATTTTCACCTGCCGCGCTCGTCGCTTTTGATGCTGGTGTCAGCATTCGCCGGGCGGGATTTGATTCTGAAAGCATACCGCCACGCGGTCGAGCATGAATATCGTTTCTACAGCTATGGCGACGCGATGCTCATCTTGTGAATTGAGCGATGCGGTTGATCGCAAAATGGATCAGCTTCGCAGGAGCGTGTCATCCACCTTGGCCGGATTGCTTGTCGCGTGTGCCCGCGCAAGGTAAACTCTTTGCAGAGCGCCCATCTTATGCGATTCAATCTGAAGCGAATGAGAATCAACCCACGGCCTATTTATCTCGGTCGCATCTTCGGCATACCCATCCGCGCGCATTATAGCTGGCTGCCCGTATTCCCCTTTTACGCGTGGGCCATAGCTTCGGCGCTTTTGCCGCGCGAAGCGCCGGGGATGACTCAGGCTGAGTACTGGGCGCTCGGTCTATTCACAACCTTTCTGCTTTTCGTATCGGTGCTGGCGCACGAGCTTGCGCACTCCGTTATGGCGCGGGCCGAAGGCCTCGGCACTGGCAACATCACGCTCTACATATTCGGCGGGCTTGCCGCGCTCAACGGGCAGCCCGCGCAGCCTTCGTCTGAATTCAAAATCGCAATCGTCGGGCCTGCGGCCAGTTTCCTGTTAGGCATAATCTTCTTCGCAGCCGATGAACTGTTGCTTTACGGCACGACGCACAGAGGCATCGGGCAGGTGCTTCGTCATCTAGGCATCGTCAATCTATTCCTCGCAGGCTTCAACATACTTCCCGGAATGCCGCTCGACGGCGGGCGCGTGCTCAGAGCGTTGCTGTGGCGCTTGAACAAGAATTTCCGCGCGGCGACTCAGATGGCCGTGCGCGCCGGGCTGATGATTGCCATCACGCTAATAGTTATGGGCATACTCTATTTCCGCAGCGTTGATTGGGTGATGGGAATGTGGATGATGATTGTCGGGTTGATAGTCGCGCTTATGCTCGGCACAACCGAAGGTCGCAGCTACGGCGTGTGGCGCGTCAGGCGCGGCACGGTCGAAGATGTGATGAACCGCAACGTAGTCCAAATCCCGCCTGAGATGAAGGTCAGCGATTTCATAAATAAGGTTCTTCAGAACAATCACCATACAACCTTCCCTGTTGTGCGTGATCGCAGGCTTCACGGAATGCTGATGCTCAAAGATTTGAAATCGGTCCCGCGCGAGGATTGGGCGAGGCTCGAAGTGCGCGAAGTGATGCGCCCGGTTGACGCTTCGATGTTCATCAATGCGAACACCATCATCGCGCAGGCGCAAACGATCTTATCAAATAACGGAATGGGCCGCGCCGTCGTGATTGATTCAAACGGGTTGATAGTTGGCTACGTGAGCCTGCGCGACGTGAAGAGCGCAAAGTGAATTGATTCTGTCAGTATTGACCTTTAACGCGGCTATGGAATCGCGGGCGGCTTGACTGGCTGAGCAGGCGGCTTTTGTGGCGCGGGCGGCTTCGGCTCGCCTTCGGTCTTAGGAGTGCGCGCGGCTTTGACGTAATCCGTAATTTCCTGCCGCACCTCCGCATAAGGCTTATCAACTGCATTGTTCGCTTTGTCGCGCCAGCCTTTCACGATGTCGCCGACGATGAGGAATTGACCATATTGAAAATTCACAGTGTGGAATAAGCTGTCCTCAGGCTCAAGGAAAACAAGCATCTCCTGGTCTTTGATGTAATTATCTTCGGCGCAGCGTTCGTTCGAGCGCGCCAGCACGTTAATCTCTGTAAGCGTGAAGTCGCCTTCGATAACATCAACGGGACGCAATGTCGCCAATTGATTGAACAGCCCCTTGTATCTAGCTTTTTCTGTGCGAAACACTTTCACGCGCGCGATGAGGATAGCGTTGCGCGTCAGTTCATTAACAGGCATGACGCGCAAGCAATTATTGCGCGATTGTGCGAGTCCCGGAATCAGCAGCGGGAGCAGCGCGATTATTAATGCTAACTTTCTCATGTAAGGCCCGGCCATTTCTCCAAAGTCGTTCATGCTACCACACGCGCGAGGGTGCGGGAAAGTTCCTTTTCATCTCACCCTGAATGTGCGGGACGTGGCTTGCTCAATGACTGTGATGCCTGTGAGCAATCGCCAGTTGTCAGCGAGCGGGTGGCAGAGGAGAAATGATTGCTGCCTTGAAATTGGCTCCAGCAGCCTATTTCAGGACAACAGCTATTTGGACTCTGACTCCTGTCCGCTGATTTCGTCAACCGCAAGGGGCTGCGCGCGGCGCGAGCGCAAGCGATAGAACTTTAACGCAAGGCTCACTATAAATATCACTGCAACTGCAATCAAGACTTTCAATCCATGCCGTTGGATCACGTCGGTCGCTTCTTTGCCGAACTGTATCGCAAGCCATCCTTCGATTAGAAACCGCGCGCCGCGCCCGATGAATATCGCGATAATAAATCTCGGAAGCTTCAGCCTGAACACGCCCGCGCCCAGAATGAACGGCTTGAACGGAAAAGGCGGCGGCAACACCGACGGGACCATAACCGCAAGCATATCGTAGCGGCCCAGCAGGTTTTCGATTCGCTCGCGCCGCTCCGCGCTCACGCGCCTGAGCGCAGTCGCGCCAGCACGCCTTGCAACCAGATACAAAAACGCGCAGCCGATGGTCGAGCCAGCCGTCGCCGCAAATGCATAGACCGGCATCCATCGGGGCGATTCGACCGTGAGGATTATCATTATCAAATCCGGCCCGCTCGGAAGCGGCACGAATGCCGAATCCAACAGCGATATGGCAAACAGCCCCAGCGCGCCGAACGCCACAAGCCACTCGCCAAAACCCTTGAGGCTGCTTTTGATTCCGAGAATAATTATCAATCCGGTTTTATTCATGCATTGCTCGGCCTTTGATTTCTGTATGCGGATAGTAGAAATTCAGAATGTTCTGATAGCCGCGACCCGCCTTCGCTTGCTCGACCGCGCCCGCAAGACACAACCCTATCTGACTGCCGAATCCGCGCCCATGAAAAATCATCAAACGACCCTGACGCTCAATCGTGAATGACGGACTCAAAACCTTGTTCCATCCGAGTCGGCGGCCAATCGCTCGCCGGAATTCATCTGCACTCAATCGGACTTCTCGCCCGTTGTCGCGAATCGTCACCGCGCGCGCGAAGCCGCTCGGTTCGTCGCTTTCGACGCGAAGCTGCGACAATTGCGACAACTGAAATCCTACAGTTGATGACAGCGCATCGAGCGCGAGCGCAGCATCAGCCGAGCGCGTCCATCTGGCATAACGCGACTTGCGACACCAGCGGCACGCGATGCGCTGATAAGGATAATTGCTCGCATTCGCGCCGCCCCAGACCATCTCAGGCGTGACGGACAAGCCGCCGCATACGGCTGTGTAATAACCTTCAATCGTTTTGTCATGGTAGCTGAGATACTCGCCGCGAGTTTGGGCGACCGCGCTTGCGACTACGGGCGATCTGGCTTCGAGGGATAAATCCTGCTCGCCGCGATAAAGCTGGCAATGCGTCGTGTCGCAAAAATCGAAGCCCTCGTCCGCGTGACGATTTTGGTGCGAGAGCATGTAAGTTCTCACCGCGACGGCGAGCGCCTTGAACGCTTCGGGCGCACGCTGCCCGCCGAGTTCTGCCGCGACAATCGAAGCGACGGCCATCTCGCCGTCTGTCGAAAGAATTATTTTTAATTGATTGCTCGAGCGTCGCTCGCTTCGTGCGATAGAGACGTCGCCGCGCACCGTGCGGCGCATCTTTCCCGGCAGGCTCAATTCAATCATCGTCGCGCCCGCTGGGCTTATGCGAGCTTCGCTTGCCGCACGCGATAATTTGATTCTGCCGAATGAATCGCTCACCTTGATTTGAAGCCGCCCGCCCGAAAGCGAACAACGCACAACGTCGCCGCGCGCTATCGAAACGCCGCTTGATGAGCCATCCAGATCGAGTCGCGCGCTTTCACCCGACCAAATGCGTGCGTGAACGACCTGCGGCTTGAACAGGCTGAACAGGCCAATGCGAATAGTCTCTGCGCGCGCGCCAGCCTGCGCGTTCAAACCCAGTATCGTGACGATGGCAAATATGACTTGCATAGCTGTTGGGATTTCGGAGCGCGGCCTTCGAAATCAGCAGTGTTCGCCGGTTGTATGCTTCCGCTTATAACCCTGAACTTCAAACTCCGAGCTTTGTTCTTAAATAATCAAGCCCGGCAAGATTCATTATCTGCCGGGCCTGGCACAAAGCGTATCGGAACCGCCGCTACTTCTCAATCGCTTTCAGCGGGGCCGTCACAAGTCCCGTGTTGGACGCTGCTGCTTCCGCCGCTTGCCCTTCTTCAGGACCAGCGAACATCTCAGGATGCTTTTCGCGGTACGGGTCAATCAGCGCACCGCCTTCTTCTTTCGTGAAGACCAGCTTGCCAGTCGCCCCGTCATAATCAATAACAACAAGATCGCCCGTCGCCACCTGACCTGTGGCAACGAGGTTGGAGATCGGATAGACGAGGAATCTTTCAATCGCTCGCTTCAAGTGTCGCGCGCCGTATTTGAAATCAATCCCTTCATCGAGCAGAAACTTCTTCGCTTCATCCGTGCAGGTGAAGACGAACTTCTCGCCTGTGCCTTTCATGATGCGCGACTGCACCTGCCCAAGCTCAAGCTCGAGTATCTGACGCAGGTGATGCTCCTTCAGGCTGCGGAAGACGACGACCTTATCAATGCGGTTCATGAACTCGGGCGAAAACTTCCGCTTCGCAGCTTCCGACGCAGTGCGATAAATCTTCTGGTCGACGTCGTCTTCAATCATCCCTTTGGCCCGCGCGGGCGCAAAGCCTATCGAGCCTGTTATCAGTTCGCTCATCTCTTTCGCGCCGAGATTCGATGTGAGAAAAATCATGCAGCGCGAGAAGTCGACTTTGCGGTTGTCGCCAAGCGTGAGCGTCGCCTTATCCAATATGCCGAGCAATAATTGCCAGAGCGCGTCCGACGCTTTTTCTATTTCGTCGAACAGGACAAAGGTGAGCTTGTCCTGCTCGGTATGATACTTGTCGAGGTTTTCCTGCGTGAGCATCGGCGCTGTCTCACGATGGCCCAGATAACCGGGAGGCGAGCCGATCAGTTTAGCGATCTCATGCGAATGCTGGAACTCCGCGCAGTCAACCTTAACGACGGCATTCGCGTCATTGAAGAGCACTTCGGCGGCTGCCTCGACGACGCGCGTTTTGCCCGACCCGGTAGGGCCTAAAAACAGCATCGTTCCAATCGGCCTTCCAGGATTCTGCATGCCTGCAAGATATATTTGATAAAGCCCCGATATGCGGCGCACGGCGCGCTCCTGCCCGACAATCAGAGAAGCGAGTTTCGACTCGAACTCCTGGGCGCGTGGACTTTTCAAATCTGGATTGAGGGGTACTCGACTACTTTGTGCTTGTTCTTTTCCTTCCACTTCTTCTACTCCCAACTAATCGGGGCAGGTCAGACCGCGCCCTCAGATGCGCAAGCAACGCTCGGGGCTGTGCGGGTTCGACCTTCCTGATTGACAAACAACGATTTCAATAGCTATGGATGAAACACAGCCTTAAAACGTTGGAGAATTTTTCATCGGATACTTAATTATAAACCTATTTCGCGCAGCGTGCTACGCATCCCTTCCTGCACAATGGGGCTGAACGTTGTCGCTTACTGCCTTTTATTCTATCACCATTTGTTTGTCAAGCGCATAATTCGCAAGTATCTGTTCAGTCTTTTTTGTCGGTAGTCTGAACACTTACATTCGCAATGCAACTTTCGGGTTGCGCGACTGAGCTATTTGCCGCAATGAACGTGTTAAATAAGGCGGGTTGTGACACAGCGCGCGGCTTGCATATAATGCGCGTGAGCGCTTGGCAGCAAGACGAAACCGAGAATATGAATAAACTCTTTAATGGAATTGACCCTGCGAGATTTCTTGCTTGCGCGCGGCGGTTGTTCAACCGCCGCGCGGGGCTTGCCCTCGCGCTCGCGGCGTTTGCGCTCGCGCCTTCGCTCGGTCGAATTTCGGCTGACGCGGCCCGTCGCGATAAATTGAAGACTGAGAAGCGCGCCGCGCGGTTGCCCGGTGGCCAGTTCGATTGCGGCTACGACCCGCGCGGCGCCGAAGATGAATTGAGCAAACACAGGCTCAACGCGCTTCGATTGAATAAGCGCGTTGCTGCTTTAATGACTACCGCGAGCCTGAGCGCGCCAAAGGTAGAAGACATCGGCGGCACGTCCATTATCGAAGACGACGGCACGATTATCCTTCCGCCATCGAAGTTCGATTTGAACAACAACGCGGTGATCTTTACACCCGATGGCAATGGCTTTCGCGTCGCTCCTGCTGACATCGCGTTCAACAGAAATTACGGGTTCAGGCTCGGATTTTTCTTCGGGGCTGACGGCGAGTTGGGCAACTACGACAATGGCTACCACGATATTGACATAGCGGTTCGCGGCCCGCTCTTCCCATTTTACGGCGCGCAATACGACACGCTCTACATCGGCACGAACGGCTATATAACATTCGGTCGGGGCGACACGAACGGGCGCGCTTCGCCTGCGGCTCTTGCTACGGGGTTGCCGCGAATCGCGCCGCTGTGGACAGACCTGAGCGTCAGTGAAGCAGGGAATATTTACTACACGCGCTTGAGCGATCGCCACATCGTCACGTGGGACAAAGTGCCTGATGCGGTTTACGGTGGCAAGAACACTTTTCAAGCGGTGCTATACGACGACGGGCGAATCGCCTTCGTTTATAAAAAAATCAAAGCGCATAGCGCGGTGGCTGGCATTTCGCCCGGCAATTCCGACGCGGACGCGCAGCCGGTTGATTTATCCGAGCCGACGGAACAGACAATCTCCGGCCCGTTCTTCGAGGCGTTTTCGAAAGAGAAGCTGTTGGATGTGCCCGCGCTGATGCGAGCCTTCTACAGCGCGCACGATGACGCATTTGACTTCGCTTACATCTGGGCCGATTTCGATTATGACAACGGGCTTGGCGTAGCGCATTCCTTCAACGTGCGAAACAATATTCAGGGAATCGGCTTGAGGATATTTGATCGCGGCTCGGTTTATGGAAGCCCCGCGCGATTGGCCACGATCATCACGATGGGAAATCAAAGGAGCTGGCCCGCTGACCCGCAAACCGTCACGGCAGGTCTTTTCACCGCGCTTGCCATAATGTGCCACGAGCTTGGCCACCGCTGGCTCGCCTACGTTCTGTTCGACGCAGAGCACGACATCAAAGATGATCTTTTGGGGCGCGACTTCTCGCACTGGAGCTTTCTTGCCGACACGCGAGCGAATTCTGAAGGGAGTTTTTCATCATTGATGGAAGGCAACGCATGGCGCGATAATAAGAACGGTTCTTTCACAACCATCGAAACGTCGGCGAATTTCTTCAGCCCGCTCGATCAATACCTGATGGGATTGCGCGCGGCTGACGAAGTCGGAGAGATCAAATATCTTGCGACAGACCCGCAGGCCAAACAGATACTGCATGATAAATCGCCGCTTTCCGGTTTTTCATTAAACGCAATTGCAAAGACTGCGAACGTCTCGCAGATAGCAGCGCGCTGCGGCCAGCGCGTGCCCGACGCTGCAAGCGCGCCGAAAGAGTTCCGCGTCGCGTTCATTCTTGTGACCGAACAGGGCGCGCGAGCATCGAACGCGACCCTTGAGAAGATTGAAAACTATCGCGACTCACTCGTGCGCTATTTCCGCGTGGCTACGGACCGCCGCGCCTCGCTCGACGCTTCGTTGAACAAATAGCTCTAACGACGCTGGAACCCGACGCGCAATGATAGCCGCCAACCTCAACAGAGCCTGCTGAACAGTGTATGCTTCTCTGCAGCCTAACCTTTTGAATTCATCAAACGTCCGCTTACTTGCTCGGGGCTACGGCGCTGCTGCTGGCCGCAGCCTTTTACCTGACCTACAGAAAGCGCGAGAGCAAATGCGAAGGCGGAACGTGCGAAATGAAAGGCGCAAGCCGCGCCAGCAAAATCCTGCTTTGGATTGCCACAACGATGGTCGTAGCTTTCGCCGCATTCCCTTACTATTCTGGTGCGCTGTTGCAAGCAAGCAGTCAGAATGCTCCTGTCGAGGCCAATCATGCGGTCGCAAGCTCAAGCGAGCAGACAGTGATCATATCTGTGAACGGGATGACATGCGGCTCATGTGCGGCCTCTGTCCAACTCGCCCTCGATAAAGTAAACGGAGTCCAATCAGCAGCCGTGAGCTACGAAAACAAAGAAGCCGGGGTGAGTTACGATGCGACGCTGGTCACGCCTGAACAGTTAAAGGCAGCAATCGAATCCTTGGGCTTTAAGGTCACCCGCATTAATGAATCATCCGAGAAGTAGATTAGCGAAAAGAATTTCGCGCGCCGCTTGTAGCAGCGTGTTAGCAAAGCTCCCAACCGGCGAATTCCGTGCCGAGAAAAGCATGGCTATAAGAGGAGGTTGTCGTGGATTGCTGCGAGACATCACTAGGCGAGAATTCAGGCGTTGCGACATTAGCTGTTTGCCGGGAGTGCGGCAGGAAGGGCAGGAAAGTCAGGCGAGTGACTCTGGAGCACATCATCAACAGAGAGCGCCTCAGTGAACTGTCAGACGCGCAATATTATTTCTGCTCAACGTCGACCTGCGGCGTGGTCTATTTCTCAAATGAAGCCGGGCAGTATTTCACTAAAGCGGACGTGCGCGTGCGCGTCGGCATAAAAGAGGTGGACGATCCTATACCGGTCTGCTACTGCTTCAATCATATTATGGCCTCGCTGCGCGAAGAGATCGAGCGCACTGGGAGGTCAACCGCCGCAGCGAGCATCACGGCGGAGATTAAAGCAGGCAACTGTGCTTGCGAGATCAAGAATCCTTCGGGCAATTGCTGCCTCGTCGAAGTGCACAAAGCCGTGAGCGCCATACTTGGCGAGCTAGCAAAAAACGCCGCAGACGAGTAAGCTCCTGCGCCAGAGCGCGTAGGACGGCGGCGCTGCCACCGGAGCGAGCCTTATTGCTTCTTCTTCGGCACGCCCTCAGAGGTCCAGTAGATAGGATCGGCGTGCTTGGCAGCATCCAAATCCGTGTCCGAATGAACGTGCCACGGAGCAGCCTCGGCCCGCGCCGCGTTGTCTTTCTTTATGTATTCGTTGGCAAGGTAATGAATGCGCCAGTCCTCGAACTTGTCGAGGTAGACGGCGTTGGTCTTTTCTGCAAGCTCCTGAGCGCCGGTCCGCCGATACGCCTCGATGATATAATAAAGCGCCGTTATATCGTCCGGGTCAATCGTGAGCACCCGTTCAAACATCCGTCGCGCTTCGGCGTACTTGCCGAGTGCCTGGAAGCATTCGCCCATTTGATTTAACAAATTGCGGTCGCGCGGATAACGCGGCTCGATCTGATTGAAGTACTCAAGCGCCTCTGCGGGCTTGCCTGCCATTCTGAGTATCGCGCCCTTGTAGTACTTCGCCCGTGCGTTGTCTGGATTTATTGCGAGCGCCCTGTCGAGCAGTTCGTGCATCTCAGGGAACCGTCCCCAGAAAGTCGCTATCGCCTGATTGACGAACCCGTCATCGTAGGCGGGGTTGATTTCTGTAGTCTTTTCAAAGGCGCGGCGCGCGTCGGCGAACATCAATTGATCGAGCATGGCTATGCCGAGATTGTTGAAGCGTACCATATCCTTGTCATCCAGCTTCGTCGTGGCAGGGCGGTTCTCGCCTATGTTGAGCGTGAGGCTATGAGCAGCCATCTCCACTATCGGATAATCAACGCTCTTGCCGAGCGCCCAATCGCTGTATCGCCGGTTGAACCTCCGGTACAACACACGCGCGGTGACGCGCAATGGCCCGCGCGCGTCTTTGGGAATAGTGAACTGGTAGCGCACAAGTTCGCTCCGGCCCGGCGAGATATAGTTGTCATAAGCTCTGCCGCGCGTGCTCCAGATGTTATGGCGGTCAACCCGCTCGCGCTGTTCCGTCACCTGAACGGATTGGAATATGTGCGCGCGTTCGTCCACCTCTCCATTCGATTTGAGGAACCCGCTGTGATAGATCGTGCGCCCATTCCTCTCTTCGACTTTAAACTCGACCCACGGCTCGTAAAAATCGCGCAGCTCGGTGGGGAACAGGTGGCCGACTCCAGGATTCGATATAACAACGCCTATAGTAACGGTTTCGCCTGAGGCCAGTGTGAAGTTGCTTTTATCAATCGGCGCAATGACGCTATCGTCCGCCTTGAGGTATCCAGGATAAAGCGCGGCGTCAACGAGGCCGATTGTTGTAAAGCCGTTGAAAAGATTTATGCCAGCAACCCCCTTGCGCAGGGTGACGAGGTCTGTCGCCTCGCGCTGAGTTGGATAGGCCGGGCCTTTCTTCAAAGTGAAGATGTCAACTGCAATTCGGTTGGCCTTAAGAAACTCGGTCACCGTTCGCTCCTGTTCCTTAAAGCCGTAGAAGTGCGGTATGGCGGTGTTGGCGGCAGACCAGCGGTGCGAAGCGATTTTTCCCTGCTTTGCGGCTATGTCGAGCTTCGCCGTTTCGGGCTGCATGTGGCAGCTCTGGCAGGTGTTGCGAGGCTTCTTGTAGAAAGGGAGCGGCGACTCATTTGAGTGCGAACTCATCTGCCATTCGTCATAAGTCGAAAATGAGCGCCTCCACTTGTAATTCTCTATCTGTTTCGGCATAGCTGCCTTGTGGCACACGGCGCAAAACTCCGGCGTCTTGTAGAAGTCCTTCATCATCGCGCGCCTGTGCGCATTTACGTTCGACAGTATCATCTCGTCGGTTATCTTGCCTTCAAATGGTTTTCCGTTTTCGTCCACAAGCAGCGCGGGCGGCGCAATCTCGTAGCTGCCGATACCTTCCATATAGGTGATCTTTTGAATCGAATGGCAGACGGTGCAGGTGACGCCTTCATCATCGAATGGACGTGCCATTTTAGAGCCTGTTGTGAGCGCGCCCGAAACCAGAGCGATTGGATTATGACAGCTCTCGCAGTGGCGGGTGAATTCGATGCCATACTGATTGATGAACAACTCGACGTTCTTCTGATAGAACGGCTCGCGAAAGCTGTTGCGGTGGGCCGACTGCTGCCACTGCGCGTGAGCGTCGCGGTGACAGCGGGCGCAATAAGCAGCCGGGATGAATCTGTCGGCGCTGATGAAAGTGTCTGTCGTAGTGCGGACTTCACCTGGCGCGAATGGGTTCGGCCCGAAGCTGAAATTATAATCCTTTGTAGCTTCGTCTATCTTTTTGTCAGAGGCAGCCGAAACATGATCTGAGCCGTGAAGGAGGAGACAGGGCAAATATAGAACAAAGGCAAGCAATGCGAACTGCTGCGCGGCGCGCCGGAATGCGGCGGCAAAGCTTGTCGTGTTCGCTATATCTGATTGATGCCGGTTTGCAGTTTCACTTCGACCGGCGGTTTTCGCAGTGCGATCTGAAAGCATCTCGACCCTCCGTTTGCTTCTTTGCTCATCTGAGCTTTGCAAAACGGCGAAGTGACCTCAGCCGAAAAGTCGGTTGAGGTCACCACGCTCAATACAATCAGCCTGCTGATCCTTGATCCTACATCCGAACAGCCTCTGAGCATTGCTCAAGGCAGCGCGCAAGGCGGTGTGTTAGGATCTTTGCAAAAATCGCACGTCGATCTCAGACAGCAGAAGTTTGCGCGAATCCGCGGCGTCTGCTCCGAGCCATCAGGGTTCTTCACCGTCACGAGAAAAGCGTCCTGCTTAATAGCTCCCCCACGGGGATCCGGGATGACTGGTCATATCACCCAAGGGAAGCCCTCAGACCCGTCCGTGTTTCGAGTCACGATCTGGACGATCCCCTTTGCTGCCAGGTTATCAATCTGGTCGGCGGTCGTCAGTATCGGCGTGCCGTCCAAATCCCTGCCGTTGATTGCAGCTATCGGGTCGAGCACTTTTCTGCCTTCTTCGGTAAATGCTTTCGGGGTGTAAACGACGAAAGCGAGAATCCAAAGGCCAAGCGGGTTGTTGGAGAAGTAACCGTCTCGCGTGTCGAATATATTGTCCTGCCTGCGGTTGGGTGGGGCGGGACTCTTCACGAAACTTGGATTGTTATTCGCATCCCGCGAGGTCTTCGGAAACAGAAACGCGCGGAAGTGGTTTGCGAGATCGAGGGCGTGCTGACCGGCAGGCGTCAGGTTGCCGTTTGCATCACGCTCGAAAGTGTCCGGGAAGACCGTACCCATTATCGAGTAATAGATAAGGCTGCCGGAGTTATTGAACCCGCCCGTCGTTTCAAGTATCCTAATGTTGCGACGGTTCGGGTCTGTGTTGGTGTTATCAATCGTCCAATGGGCCGGGTTGCGGTCGGCGTTGCCCGCTCGCTCACGGATTCGGGCCGGGTCAATCCCATTGGCTCGATAGAATGGGTCGCTGAAATCGAACGGCGGCTGGTTTTCATCGCATGGCCGCTGAGGAGTTGATGAAGCGTTACCCATTTCCGGCAGAGCCGTAAACAGCATCATGCTGAGTACGGTCAGCCAGACGGGCCATCTGCATTTTCTTAATCCTTTCAAGGCTTTCCCTCCTTTTCCGAAGTTTGCTTGACACTACATCTGGGCCTTCATCCGCGCCCAAGACTTGCTGTGGGCGCAGGAACTCCAGAGAGATAAATCTTCCCAAGTAAGTTTCTATTCCTTCAGTGTGAATTTTTTTTGCTGTGGGGAATATTTTTGAGGATATATTACGCAGGTTTTTGTAAGTACGGGCGAACCTGTTGCGTCCGCCCGTACTGCCTTGCCATCTTCATTGCCCTCCGATTGCACATACTAAATCAGACCAGATGAGATTGGTAGAGCAGAGAATTTGGAGTGCGGCTGCAGCGGCTCACCGCTTTTGCTTTGCAAATCAGCCATCAAAGCGGCGACCCCTGGCCGCACTCCAAAACTCGCCTGCGGTGCCAATCTTATAAGTTTCGATTTAGGCGAGGAGATATTCAAGACGCGCAAGCCATAGAAGATGGTTATTTCACAGCCACGATCTTCGTCACGTGGATGCTCTTGGCTTTGGCATCTACGTGACCGGTGACTTTGACCTTTTGACCGGCGAACTCGCGCGCTTTTTTCTGAGCAGCGTCATCGAGCGCATAAACTACTTTGTGAGAGCGATCTGCGAGAATGAACTTGCCGCCGCCTTCGATGCACTTCAATGTGCAAGTCTTGTCATCGCCCATATTCATCGGGTGTTTCAGCCCGCACTGGCTGTCGCCGATGAATCCGACGATTGTTCTCGTTCCGCCTTTGACTGTTTTTGCTTTGGCTGCGCAGGGGTTGCAGGGGTTTTGAGCTTTCTTGGCATAAGGATTACATGGATTCTGTTGACCGGCTAGAACTGTAGTGGCCAGCAGCACGAAACTTGCGAACACAAGTGATATCTTTTTCATGTTTTCTCCTCTCGGGATGGAATTATTCTGAATTGCCAATCAATACAATCTCGTCCGGCGCGGATCTATTCCATCGCCTTCGTTGCGATTAGGCCCATCTAAGTAGTCTGCAAAAAGTTCTTTGACAAGTGATCAGCTTATCGCATCCTTAAAGTACGGAGGAAGCGATGAGCGACCTGATCGAATTAACTGCCAAACAGCGCATCGAGATAGAACAGTTGCTGACGCGCCATCTTGATT
>DATLXU010000066.1:0-28778 GCA_035575515.1 Blastocatellia bacterium | reverse complement strand
GGCTCAAAAAAGTCCTTGCTCATTTATTTCAAATGTATAAAATCTGTGGCAAGCCCTAAAACTCTGAATATGCCATCTCGGAGGAGATGTGTGAGCAAACAAGTGTGGAGAGACGGCTTGTTTGAGAGGTTCAACAGTCTTGTAGAGATTGAAATCTGTCAAACTCGCGCAAAAGTGCCAGAGAATAACAAGCTGCTGCGCTGCTTTCAATACCTGCGCATGGATGCGGTGTCTGTCGGCGATTACTGCTGGAATGGCGACTGCGTCAACTGCCAAGTTTGGTACAAGGCTGAAGGCGGCGATGTCAAATCAGCCCTTGCCTGCCGTCTATATGTTCGCGAAGGAATGGTTATAACCGAATTGAGTCCTAGTTTGAAAGATGATCTTGCCGAATGACTAGACTTAATTGCTTCGACCTGGCGCGCACCTTTCAAATCCCTTTCGTCATCTCCAATGTAGAATGATTGCTACGTTTGCTCAGCCCACTGCGCAGTGGTATTCTTTTCGTCTTAATCGAAGCAAAGCCAGAGGAGGGGATCATTAAATGAATGCCGTCATAATAAACCATCACGGCGGCCCGGAAACGCTTGAAACTGCTGAATTGCCTTTACCAGAGATAGCCGAAAACGAGGTGTTAGTGCGCGTCAAAGCCTGCGCTTTGAACCATCTCGATATTTGGGTACGGCGCGGCATTCCTGGCATCGCCTTTCCCATGCCACACATACTTGGATCTGATATCTCCGGCGTTGTCGAGCGCATAGGGTCGCTCGTCAAGAATACAAAGCCCGGCAATGAGGTTGTGCTTTCGCCGGGCATCTCCTGCATGCATTGCGAGTACTGTCTCGCGGGTCGGGATAATTTGTGCCACCATTATGACATCCTCGGCTATCGAAGCGATGGCGGCTATGCTGAGTACGTTAAGGCTCCTTCATTTAATGTGTTGCTTAAACCGAAAAACCTGAGCTTTGAAGAAGCGGCGTCGGTTCCGCTAGTTTTCCTGACTGCCTGGCATATGCTTGTTGAAAGAGTGAATTTGAGGCCCGGCGAAATTCTGCTGGTTCATGCGGCTGGAAGCGGCGTTGGATCTGCGGCGATTCAAATTGGAAAGCTGCTTGGAGCGAGAGTATTTGCTACGGCAAGCACGCGTGAAAAGCTTGAAAAGGCTCGTGCGCTTGGCGCAGACGAGTTGATCAATTACGTCGAAGAAGATTTCCTTGAGGCTGTAAAGCGGCTTACGGGCAAGCGCGGCGTGGATGTTGTCTTCGAGCACACGGGGGAAGCGACTTGGGACAAGAGCGTTCGCAGCCTCGTACGTGGCGGGAGGCTTGTAACCTGCGGCGCGACCTCAGGCTATCGCGGCGCGCTCGATATTCGTTATCTGTTCTCGCGCCAGATAAGCCTGCATGGCTCATATATGGGGTCGAAACGCGAGCTTATGGAAGTGATGAAGTTTTTCGAAGACGGAAGATTAAAGCCTGTGATTGATCGCGTACTGCCGCTTGCCCAAGCCGCAGACGCTCACCGCGCGCTCGAAGACCGTGCACAGTTCGGCAAGGTTGTTCTCACGCCTTGATGGAGGTTAACGTCGTTCCGTTTCCAGTCTCGGTTTGTTTGATTATAATTCATGGATCACGCGCCATCGGAGAGCCGGGCCTGATGCGCACTTACGATTTAGAAATGCCGGTGAAACTTCAACGTCGTTGCCCCGCATCATATACGGGAAAGGTTAAAGTCATTGTAACGCGCGGGAGAGATTCGTTTGAGCATTGAAGATTGGCGAAACGAGATTGATCGCATTGACGAGCAGTTGGTTCAATTGCTCAATGAGCGCTCGAAGTGCGCTATTGAGCTTGGGCGAATCAAGCGTGAGCTTGGACTTGCGATTTATTCGCCCGAACGTGAGAAGGAAGTTATCGAACATGTTACAGGCATAAATAGTGGCCCGCTCGACCGCGACGCTGTTCGCCGGTTGTTTGAGCGAATTATTGACGAATCGCGTCGCATCGAACGAATAACGGTTGATCGCGAGACGGAAGAGAAGGAGCGCATCCAGATCGAGAAGCGGAAAGATCAAAAAGGGAAGAATCAGTAGCTGCGGCCCTATTTAGCGCAATTCGCGGCGGCGCTCAATAGATTCGACGCGCGCATTTGAGGAGGAAGTTATGGTTATCGTAATGGAAGAGACTGCAACCGAAGATCAGATCTCTAATGTAATTGATAAGCTTGTTAAACTCGGTTTTGATATTCACCGTTCAACGGGAGTGCGCCACACTGTGCTTGGCGCTGTGGGAGGGCGAATAGTTGACACGCGCGACATCGAGTTGATCGAAGGGGTCAAAGAGGTCATTCGCATCAGCACGCCCTACAAGCTCGCTGGCCGCGCATTCAAGCCCGAAGGCACGAAGGTCAAAATCAAAGACGTAATCATCGGCGGACCAGAGGTAATAATGATGGCGGGACCCTGCACGGTCGAGAGTCGCGATCAGGTTATGGCCATCGCTGAGATAGTGGCGCGCAACGGGGCGAAAGTATTGCGGGGCGGGGCTTTTAAGCCGCGCACCTCACCTTATTCGTTTCAGGGATTGGGTGAGGAAGGATTGAAGTATCTGAGGCAGGCAGCCGACCGCTTCGATATGCTCGTTGTGTCTGAGGTGATGGAGCCGTCGCAGATCCCCCTCTTCATCCGCTACGTTGACATACTGCAAATAGGTGCGCGCAACATGCAGAACTTCAACCTTCTTCGCGAGGTTGGGCGCATCAACAAACCCGTTCTTCTCAAGCGCGGCCCGTCGGCTACCATCGAAGAGACATTGCTTGCGGCTGAATACATCATGTCGGGGGGCAACCATGATGTGATAATCTGCGAGCGCGGCATACGCACCTTCGAGCCTTACCTCAGAAACACGTTCGATATTTCTGCGATTCCAGTTTTCAAAAAGCTGTCGCACCTGCCCGTAGTCGCCGATCCGAGTCACGCGACGGGCCGCCGCGACAAGGTTCCGCCGGTTGCGCAGGCGGCTGTCGCTGCAGGGGCTGATGCTTTGCTGATCGAAGTTCACAACGATCCCGAAAACGCGCTTTGCGATGGCGCTCAATCGTTGCTCCCTGAACAGTTCGAGCAACTTATGCACCGCCTCCGCTTGATTGCCGAAGCAGTCGACCGCGAAATCGCCCCGGGGATACTTGAAGCCACAGCGAAATAAGTGGTCAGCAGTCAGTGGCCTGTCAGAAGGATGATGACTTGGAAATGACCCTGGGAGCCTGTTTCAAGGCAATCAGCAATCGGCTATCTGTCCACAGGCTACTGACCACTGACTGCTGACCACTGACCACTGACCAGATGCGCTTTAATCAAATCACAATAGTCGGAGTCGGATTAATTGGCGGCTCGTTTGCGCTTGCGGCCCGCCGCGCAGAACTTGCTGTAAAAATTAAGGGCTACGATGACAAAGCGGTCATAGAGCGAGCGCGAGCCGCAGGCGTGGTTGATGGGTACGATAGCGCGTTTGATGAATCGCAAGAGACCGAATCTGACTTGATTTACCTCGCAGCGCCAGTCGGCGGGATTATAGATTTCCTAAGAACGCGCGGAAGGTTTATTAAGCCTGGCGCAATTGTGACCGACGCGGGAAGCACCAAGCGCGAGATTTGTCGCGCCGCCCGCCGGTCCTTATCATCCGAGACAGGGTTCGTGGGCGGCCACCCTATGGCCGGAAGCCATAACACTGGATTTGAATTCGCAAGCGCGGACCTGTTTCGAGGCGCGCCATATGCAATTGTCACAGACGATGCGCTTGGTGATTTGACAAGCCCGCAGCGCGAAGATGTGAATGCTGTCATTGAGGTTGTGCGAAGCATCGGCGGGGAGCCTTTGACAATTTCAGCAGAGCGTCACGACCATATAGTTGCGCGAGTGAGTCACGCGCCTCAGCTTCTCTCGATTGCGCTGGCGTTGTCTGTTGCGCAGGGCGAGAATGAAAGCGCAACCAAACTTGCTGGCAGCGGATTTGACGATATGACGCGGCTGGCCGCGAGCCGCTGGTCGGTCTGGGAAGACATCTGCAGAACAAATGCTGACGAAATTGTTGAGGCGTTGAAGGTTGTCATACAACGTATTGAAACTCTGCGCGATTCAATTTCAGGCGGCGATTTATCACACGCTAAAGAAGCATTCGCCGCTGCGAATGAGTTTATCGAGCGATACCGGATAAGAAGAAAAGAATAGATTAATTTAGATAAAACAAGTAATCTTTAATGGGTTCAGGTGAAGATGGCAACTTATGTAATTGGCGACATACACGGGCGGTCAAAACTGTTGGATCAACTTATCCGCGATGTGCCGTGGGACATCGAGCGCGACAAGATAGTTTTTCTTGGCGACCTGATTGACCGAGGCGAAGACGCGCCCGGAGTGGTCGAGCGCGTAATGAGCCTCGCGAAATCAAATCCCAGCATTGTGGTTCTTAGAGGCAATCACGAGCAGATGTTGCTTGATTGTCTCGACTACGGCGATCTTCAATGGCTCATACCTGAAAACGGCGGGCTTGCATCGCTGACGGCTTACGGGTTCGATCTTGCGCAGTTGCAGGACGTTTCTGACATCAAGATACCCGAAGCGCACGTTGAATTTATGCGGAGCCTGCCCTATTTTCACGAAGATGATCAAGCGATTTATGTCCACGCAGGACTTGTGCCCGGCGAGTCTCCTGCCGACACTGACCCTGATGTGTTGATGTGGACGCGCGACCTCGATTTTTTCAAAGACTACAGAGGGAAGCTTTGCTTCTTCGGCCACACGCCGACTCAGTACCTGCCGCGCGAAGGCCGTTCTCGGCGTTTTGGAATTTACGTTCGCGGCGACTGCGTCGGCATTGACACGAGCGGCGACGCGGAAAGCCCGCTCACGTGCGTTCGAGTCGAGACGTTCACGGTCTATCAGGCTTATCCATCGGGCGTCACTGAAGTCGAGCGATTGAAGGCAATAAAGCCGACTGCGCGCCACGCTCCTGCTGTCGGTTAAGTTGCGGCACTGTGATTTCAAATTTGAAATCTCAAATCTCAAATGAAAAACTCAATCGCGCCTGCCTGCTGATTCTGACCTGCGTCGGTTACTTCTTCTCCAATGCATGCCAAAGCGGCATCCTGCTTGATGAGCGGTTCGAGGATAATCGCCTGCTCAACTGGACCGTTATTGACGAGCCGAACACGATTGAAGGAATTGACGGACATTCCCAATGGCTCGTTGAGACTGATGGGTGGCTGCATCAGCGCAGCAACCTGTGGGGACCGCCGGGCGATTTTATCAATCGCTGGTACGGCACTCTTATCGTCGCAGGCGACGCGAGTTGGAGCGATTACGTCTTCATGGTGAAGTCAAAGGCCGATGATGACGATGGCTTTGGCGTGCTATTTCGTTTCACTGACGCGCAGCATTTCTACCGCCTCTTGTTCATCGAAGACAGATGGAATGGCGGCCCGTTGACGCGATTGGACAGGCGTGAGGGCGCGAACTACACTGAATTGTGGTCCGCGCCGAGCGGTTACAAGCCGGGCGTTGAGATGACGATTCGAATCGAGGTCAAAGGCGATTTGATTCGCGGGTTCGTTGACGGGCAGATGTTTTTTGAAGTCCACGATAATGCATATCCCAAAGGCAAAATAGGATTGTTCTGCTACGCACAAGGCGGGCAGGCGTTTGATAATGTAAAGGTCGTGAGTCAGTAGTGTCTTGTCCTTTGTTGTTTGCCTTTAACAAAGGACTGAGGACTAATGACAAAGAACAAAGAGGTAAATCATGTCGAAAGCAGTAATTCTCAGTGGAGTCAGAACGGCGATAGGCTCATTTGGCGGGTCGCTCAAAGAGATTCCGGTCGCAGAGCTTGGCCGCGTCGTCATTGAAGGAGCAATCGAGCGCGCCGGAATTGATCGCGCCGATGTTGATGAAGTGATAATGGGGAATGTGCTACAAGCGGGCGGCGGAATGAACGCGGCTCGGCAGGCTGCTATCGCTGCAGGCATCCCCGACAGCGTTTCTTCATTCACGGTCAACAAAGTGTGCGGGTCAGGCTTGAAGGCCGTCGCGCTTGCGGCTCAAGCGGTAGCGGCAGGCGATGCAGAATTGATAGTTGCTGGCGGGATGGAATCAATGAGCCGCGCGCCGTACATTTTGAAAGACGCACGCTGGGGATACCGGCTCGGCAACGGCGAGCTTGTGGATTCGATGTTGAGCGAAGGGTTGACCTGCGCAATGGCCGGTTGTCACATGGGCGTCACGGCTGAAAACATCGCTGAGAAATATAATTTGTCGCGTGAAGCGCAAGACGCGTTCGCGCTTGAGAGCCAGCGCCGCGCAGAAGCGGCTATTACCTCAGGCCGATTCGATGAAGAGATCGTTCCCGTGATGATTCCGCAAAAAAAGGGCGAGCCTCTCGCATTCAAACGAGACGAGTATCCGCGAGCGGGAACTACGATTGACGCTCTGGCAAAGTTGAAGCCCGCGTTCAAGAAGGAAACAGGTACTGTCACGGCGGGCAACGCATCAGGTATCAATGACGGCGCGGCTGCGCTTATGATTGCAAGCCAGGAGCGAGCGCGATTGATGGAGCTTGCGCCGATGGCGAAGATAGTTTCTTACGCATCGGCGGGAGTTGACCCGCGATTCATGGGAATGGGACCTGTGCCGGCAATTAATCGCGCGCTCGAAAAAGCTGACCTTACGCTTGCCGATATTGATCTGTTTGAATTGAACGAAGCTTTCGCCGCGCAGAGTATCGGCGTGCTCAGCGACTTGAAGATTGATGCTTCAAAGGTGAACGTCAACGGCGGAGCGATTGCGCTCGGTCATCCAATAGGCGCAAGCGGCGCGCGAATACTTGTTACTCTGCTTTATGAGATGCGGCGTCGCGACGCGCGGCGCGGTCTTGCTGCATTGTGCATCGGCGGCGGGCAGGGGATCGCGATGATTGTCGAGCGGTGATGCGCTGGCTGTCGCGGAAGCAATGGTATGAAAGCACATTTAAGAATGAGCTTGCTTGCGCTGTCTTTCAGCCTCCTTTGCGCTTCCGTTTGCGCGCAGGCTCCGGGTCAAAGCGGGCCCGGCACGAAGGCCGAAGAATTGCGCAACAAGGCCGCTGATCTGATCAAGGGAGGAAGCAACGATCAGGCAATCGTAATACTCGAAGATGCAATCAGGATTGAGCCTCGTCGCGCTGAACTCCATATCCTGATGGGGAAGGCTTTAGCAAATAAGTCTCTCATTGCGCGAGAAGCTTCGCCGGATACGGCCTTGATCGAAAAGGCGGAAGCAAGCCTGCGTCGCGCGCTCGAACTTAATCCGGCTCTGGCCGAAGCGCATTATTTGCTCGGTCAGATTGCGTTCTTCAACCGGAAATATGAAGACGCAGTGGCTCACTACGACCGGGCGATTAAAGCCGATTTCGCTTTCACCGATGCATACGCGGGGAAGTGGCGGGCGATGTTAAAGCGCCCGGAATTTGAAAAAGAGATTCCGAAGATTCGCGCGGAGATAGAGTCCCTTTTGAGCCGCCGCGAGAACCGTGTGGCTTTGCTGCGCGCCGCGATCAAAGGTTACGAATTGCTGGGCGATGATGATGAAAAGCGGAAAGTCGAAGACCGTCTGATGGCTGAGGCTCCTGAATCCGACTGGGCACATTTGATACTGCTTGGCCGCGCTCTTGAGGAGAGAGACAGACAGAAGCAGGCGGATATGATAGAGACCTACGTCATGCTCAAACCGGATGACCCGAATAACGGCGCGTGGTACGGCTACGTCTTTCGCACTCGCGCAAATACGCCGGGCGAATCGAACGAGCGCGTGGCAAAGTGCGCGGAGGCGTGGATAAGGTTTGCTAATCGGGTCACGAGCGAGATAGTGGGCGTGCGCGTTTCCGTTGCTGACGCGCTCGCCGAGCGGGGCTACCAGTTGGAACGCGCGCAGCAGATAGCTGATGAAGTTGTAAAGATAGTCAGGGATCTAGAAACGGGCCAGTCGCCACTTGCAGGCCGGACTGATGACAAGAACCGCGCTCAGTTTATTGCTATGCTCAAGGAACGCGCTCTTACGGCCCGCGGGTTCGTTCTCCTCAAGCGAGGCTACGTTAATGAGGCGGCGGAAGATTTGAACGCCGCCTGTGGTGCAGTAATCAAACAGGTCGAAAAGGACGGCTTCATCCTCTGGAGGGACATGGACCTGCGTGAGATTGGTGTGCGCCCGCGAGTGTTGTGGCTTGCGGAACTCTACGAAGCGCAGGGCGAACTTGAGCGCGCGGCGAAGTACCTGCTTGCAGGCTACACGGATGATGAGCGCGTGAATGCTTTCATTCGCGAGCGTCTGCCAGTCGTTTATCAAAAACTTGGCCGTTCATCTCAAGAAGCAGAAGCGGCATTGAAGGCTGCTGCATCACGCTATCGCTCGATGACCGAAGCCACTCCCGCCTTGAAAGAGGCAGAAAGGCAGCAAGTACTTGCTCCAAGAACAACTCGGCCCGCGCCTGATTTCAAGCTCACAATGCTCGATAAGAAAGAAGTTCGTCTGAGCAATCTCAAAGGCAAAGTCGTCGTGCTGAATTTCTGGGCGACCTGGTGCGGGCCGTGCGTGGCCGAGATGCCGCACTTCCAGAAGGTTGTTGATAAGTACAGAAATAACCCCGATGTTGTATTCCTAGCCGTGAGTGTTGACGACAACCGAGCACCGGTTCGCCCGTTCATCGAAAAGAACGGTTACCGTCTGGCTGTTGCTTATGGCAATGGTGCGGGTGAAATCTTCGCCTTCGACGGAATACCAACAATGATTATCATCGCGCGAGACGGCACAATTGCTTTTCGAGATACAGGATTCGGCGGAGCGGGCGAAAGCTACATCGAGCGACTCGTCTGGCGCGTTGACGAATTATTGAAAGAGCAAGCCCCTAATTCAAAAGGCAATTAACAAGAGAGAAATGATATGAGTGAAACACGAGGCTCGCACTGGATAGCTATTGAGCACGGCTCGCCTGTGGTCGTTTACCTGCACAGCCCGCGCGAAAAAGTCTGGGGCGTGCTTGGCGACATTACGCTTGCGGGCGTTTACATTCGCGGGATTGACGTGAACACCTTCGATGAGTGGACGCAGATGATTGTGCGCGGCGAGCGGAATATCGGTCTTACGAAAGTCTTCGTGCCGATGTGGCGAGTCGAACGCGTGTCGCTTGATGAAACGCTCGATGATATTCCGTCGCTCGCCGACACTTTTTATTCGCGCGTCGGATTGACGATCCACGAATATCTCGGCTCGGCCTAAAAGAATCACTCCATGCCGGGTCTGCCAAAGCGTCCAGCGAAATAAAAAACCGGCACTGATGATAAATCGCGCCGGTTTTTATTCCTGTCATTGAATTGCGGCAGGCTATTGCTGAAGATGCTGGAAGATTTCCGGATCGAGCTTGGCCGAATAGACTGCGTTGTTGATGACAATTTCCTGAACGAACTTGCCGTCTTGCTCCATCACTCGTCTCACGGGCAGGAGCGTGTTCTGAACAACTTTGAATGGAGTGTAGAAATAGGAAATCCGGTACTTGATTGGCGGCTGGCCATCGACCAGTTGAAGCTGGTACTCGCAATGAACTATGCGATAGGTTCTTGAGCTGACCCAGTAGCGCGTCTTTTCGCCGTTCGGGTTTGTCATATCAATGACGTGCGTAGGCACGCCGACCACGGTTTCCTGCCCAACGTATTCGAGCTTCGAGCCGTCTTCTTTGTAACGCAAAAGCGACATATATTCGCGAGAAAGCTGCGCGCGAAATGCGGCTTCGGCTTCGGGCCTGGGCGTCACGTACTGGCCGTTTTGCGCAGACCAGACGGTCGCGCCGTTGAAGGCAATAACATAATTGATTGTGGGTGATCCCTGCCGCTGCGCGGCTTCAGGCGGCGTAAGCTCAAGGTCAACGCGCATCAGGTCCTGCCACGATTTTTCTTTCTTCATCGTGCGAACGCGGTAATTGCCCGTGATGTCTCCCTGATCAGTCGCCAGCCGGATCGTGCCCTCTTCTTCTGTTGCTCCTCGAACGGTTTCAATCTGCTTGCGCCCCGAATAACCGAAGTATGCGATGATCGCGATCTCGACTATTGCTTCGGCCTGGTTAGGCTTTGCTTCGCCCGCTTTCTCCTGCTGCTTGCGACTCTTTTCGAGTTCCTTCTCAGTTGGAACCTTGCCGTCGTCTTTGCGGTTAATCTCTTCCTGTTTCTTCTTGTCCTTCTCTTTATCCTGCAAGGTTGCCAGAGAAATAGAAGGCGCGAGAAGAGGCGCGAGCAGGAATACAAGTATCGCAGTTTTACCGAGAATGAATCGTCTCCGGCATCTTTCAGATAAACTAAACAAGTTGGCCAACCCTCCAGTAGTTCATTCTTCTATCACAGTGCCTATCGAATAATTGAGAGGACCGAGAGAAAAATTGTAGCACAGCCGTCTCAATGCCGCACCCCGAACGCTTGCCGTATTGACTGCTTGATCGCCGTTCAACAATCTTACGCTGAACTTATTGGATGAACGTTTGCGGGTGAATTGGTTGCAAGCCTCCATTGCGTGCTATAGAATTTTGCGTCGGCAATTGACGATCTGGAGGACGCCATGAGAATCGGCATACTTGTAGGCCGCGAGGGCACTTTTCCGCAAGCCCTCATTAACGAAATCAACAACCGCAATGCTGGCGTGACGGCCGAATACGTCAAAATAGGTGGTGTGCGCATGGCTGAAAAATCGCCTTACGACGTGATCATTGATCGCATCTCGCACGAAGTTCCTTTCTATCGAGCATACCTCAAGAACTGCGTGCTGACGGGAACGAAAGTCATCAACAACCCTTTCTGGTGGACGGCTGACGATAAGTTTTTCAACTACGCGCTCGCCACGCTGCTTGGCATCGAGGTCCCGAAGACGATACTGCTTCCGCAAAAAGAGTATAAAGAAGGCGTGGTGTCGGAATCGCTTCGCAACCTCGAATATCCGCTCGACTGGGACGGCATAATCGAACACGTTGGACTTCCGGCATTCATCAAGCCTTATGACGGCGGCGGATGGCGCGGGGTTTCGCGCGTGAATAACCGCGAGGAGTTGATGCAGAAGTACAACGACAGCGGGACCGATTGCATGGTCTTGCAACAGTACATTCCGTTTGATCATTATGTGCGGTCGTACTGCATCGGCAAAAAAGACGTTTGCATAATGCCGTACGACCCTGTCTTTCAGCGATATCTCGTCGTTGACAATTATCTCGACCCGCAAACGGAAGAGCGTGTCCGTCGGGAAACGATTCAGATTTGCGAGGCGCTCGGCTACGACGTGAACACTGTCGAGTTTGCTATTCTCAACGGCACGCCTTACGCGATTGATTACATGAACCCTGCGCCCGATGCTGACTGGTGGTCAGTCGGCTCAGTCTATTTCAAGTGGATGGTTGAAAAAGTTGCCGACCTCGCGATTGAAACGGCGCTTCACGGCGAGCTGACGGTGAAGCATCATCGCTGGGATGAGTTGTTGAACAGCGACATAATAAGGCCCGGCAGAGGACAACAGGCCGGAGCCTAGCGGGGCTTCTATGACTAGCCAGGCTGCAAACGACTATAACAGACTGCTTGAGAGCAATCCCGAATTGCTGGAAGATTCGCGGCAGTTTTTGACTGAGCGATTGAACGAAGCGCGATTCGTCTTCGGCGGGCGGATGCTCTCGCCATACCTGCGCCCGCACTTTGTCACGCGAGATGAATGGCGGCGCATCACTTCTACTTGCGAAGCGGTCTGGGGCGCGATTGAAAAGGTTGGCCGCAACGCGCCGACAGATAAACTGATGCTCGACCATCTCGGACTCACGCCGACCGAGCTTGAGCTTGCGGCCATTGACCCAGGCTATGAGGATGTTTCCGTCACTTCGAGGCTTGATTCTTTCCTAACCGAGAGCAGTTATCAATTCGTCGAATTGAATGCGGAATGCCCCGCAGGCATCGCTTACGCCGATGTCGCCGCTGAGATTTTTTACAACCTGCCCGTGATGCGCGAGTTCGGAAAGCAACACACGGTCACGCCTCTTTATTGCCGCGACGACTTGCTCGGCGTGCTGCTCACGATTTATGCACGCGTTCGCGGCGAAGGCGAGCGGCCAAACATTGGGATAGTTGATTACAAGGGATTGCCGACGCAGCGAGAGTTTGAGCTTTTCAAAGAGTTCTTCGAGGGTCGCGGCTATGAGACGACAATCGCGGACCCGCGCGAACTTGAATTCAGAGAAGGGAAGCTTTATCACGGCGACTTCAGAATTGACCTTGTCTATAAGCGCGTGCTGACGAACGAGCTGATCGAAAAGATTGATGAATGCCAGCCGTTTGTTGAAAGCTATCGTCGCGGAGCAATCGTTCTGGTCAATTCATTTCGAGCGAAGTACGTTCACAAGAAGATGCTGTTTGGCGTGCTGACAGATGATCGCCATCAACACTACTTCACCGAATCCGAGCGCGCCGCTATCCGGGCGAGCATTCCGTGGACTCGCAGGGTCGAAGACACAAAGACGACTTACAACGGCGAAGAGATTGACCTGCTCGAATACATCAGAGCGAATCGCGATAAGCTCGTTTTGAAGCCGAACGATGATTATGGTGGGCATGGCATCTATATCGGCTGGGAATCGAGCGAAAGCGAATGGGACAAAGCGATTCAATCGGCGCTGGGCGGCGATTACCTGACCCAGGAGCGCGTGACGACTTCGCGCGAAGTCTTCCCTTGGGTAGATCAACAAGGCAGCGTTCAGATGATTGAACAATTATTGGATTTGGACCCGTTATTGTTTTTTGGTCGCGTGAAAGGCGGCTTCACTCGATTATCCTCTTCATCGCTCGCGAATGTGACATCTGGCGCGGGGATGGTTCCGACAATGATCGTTGATTGATTTTAGATTTTAGATTTTGGAATAAGGAAAGAGCCGAGATATCAACCAACCTGTTTCGCTCCGGCAAACCAAAATCTAAATTCTAAAACTCGCAGGGGGTGTGATGGCTGATTTCACTCTTGGCATCGAAGAAGAATTCCAGATCATTGACCCTGAGACGCGCGAGTTGCGCTCGCACATCACGGAGATGATTGACGAAGGCCGAATGATACTGGGCGAGCAGGTAAAGCCTGAGATGCACCAGTCAATGATCGAAGTCGGAACAGGCATCTGCAACAACATCCAGGAAGCGCGCGCCGACGTTGTAAAGTTGCGCCGCACGGTTGCGAATCTCGCGCAGAGCAAGGGGCTTCGCATTGCAGCCGCTTCGACTCATCCTTTCTCAAGCTGGCGAGAGCAGAAGATAACGCCGCACGAGCACTATGAAGCGCTGATAAACGAGATGCAGATGCTCGCTCAGTCGCTTCTCATCTTTGGCATGCACGTTCACGTCGGCATTGATGACCGCGAAGCGCAGATACACTTGATGAACGCGGCGCGATACTTTCTGCCGCACCTTTTGGCCATCTCGACAAGCTCGCCTTTCTGGATGGGCGTGAACACGGGACTCAAGAGTTATCGCTCAGAGATATTCAAGAAGTTCCCGCGCACGGACATACCAGATTACTTCAGCTCTTATTCTGAGTTTGAAAACTATGTGAACCTGCTGTTGAAAACCGGCTGCATTGATAAGCCGAAGAAAATATGGTGGGACGTTCGCCCGCATCCGCATTTCCCGACGCTCGAATTCCGCATCTGCGATTTGCCGTCAAAGGTTGACGAAGTCATCGCAATCACGGCGTTGATTCAAGCCATAGTCGCCAAGCTCTACAAGCTCTATCGAATGAACATGGGATTCCGTCTTTATCGCCGCGCGCTGATCCAGGAAAACAAGTGGCGAGCCGTGCGCTGGGGGCTTGAGGGCAAGCTCATTGATTTCGGCAAACAGATAGAGGTGCCCGTGCGCGATTTGATTCACGAATTGTTGGAGTTCGTCGACGACGTGGTTGATGAGCTTGGCAGTCGCAAAGAGATTGATTACATCTACACCATCCTGGAAACAGGCACGAGCGCCGACCGCCAGTTGAAGACCTACGAGGCAACAGGCGATTTCAAAGCCGTTGTGGACCAGTTGATTGCCGAGACGATGGAGGGTATCGAATCGAGCGAAGCCAAACCCGGCACTGAGTATCAAAATCAACCAGCGCAGGCATAAAGCCGCTGCGACATTGCTTGAGCGCATCTGCATCTATTTCCTCATAACCTGTCGCTTGCCTTGCGGTTATCGTCCTGCTTTGGTGATTGAGCCTTGTTTGAATTTCAAGGCACGATGATTGCCAGAATGAACCTAGCGCAGTTTATCTTTTATTGGCGGAGAGTTTTATGAGCAGCGGAAGAGACCGATTTGATAGAGACGAGTTCGAGCCGCCTGCGGGCGAACCAAACACGACGTGGCGACCGCATCAGCCGCCGCGCCCGACTCAGGTGCGAGCGCAAGAAGCTGTGCGTCGGGCATCGGCGCGAGGCCAAAGACCCGGATGCTCAGGTTTAAGAAAGCCCGGCTTGTTAATCGGGTTGTTCATCGGCGGACTTGCGGCGCTGGCTTTCGCCATCTACATCATCGTCAGCAATTCATCGCAGCCAGCGACTCAGCAATCATCCGGCTCGCAGCCTCCCGCCGCGCAAGCGCCCGCAGGGCAGCAGGCTCAACCCTCGACGCCGGCGCGAACGAACACAGGCGAGTCTCCAATAACAGGCATCTTCGGCTCGCCGTCGAGCAACAGCCAGCCTGCGGAAGAAAGCTGGCTTACGACTGCAGCGAGAATCTTGTTGAAGCTTGCTCTTGCTGCGTTGCTCGCAGCGATGCTCGCATTTCGCCCGCGCAAAGACCTGCCCGTTTTGCAGCGCAACCCGTATGTCGCGCAGACTCAAATACTGCTTGCCGTTGTTGCATCGGCATTGATGATGATTGTCGCTGACAATGCGGCGCGCGCGTTCGGCATATTCGCCGCTGCGTCGCTCGTTCGATTCAGGACAAACATTCGCGACCCGAAAGAGATTACTGTGCTGCTAATAAGTCTGGGCATCGGGCTGGCGACAGGAGTCGGTCGAGTGGAGGTGGGAATAATCCTCGCGCTGTTCGTTTTAATAATGCTCTGGGTGCTTGAGTACTACGAGCCTGCGCAAGTCTTTCGTGCGATGGAAGTGGTCGTCACAACGCGAAGGGTGGACGAAACGGACGAGATACTGCGAGAGGTATTCGAAAAGCGCAATCTTACTTATGAGCTTCGGGAAGTCAATCGTGAAGACCCTGACGACCCTTTGGGCAAAATAGTCTATTACGTGAACGTAAGCTCCTCGGTCAGCACCGACCAACTGAGCGAAGAGATATTCGCGTCCGACCCTGAAAATATTGACAGCATACAGTGGGATCAAAAAAAGAGCACTTCGTATATTTATCGCTAATCGGTTGCAAACATTTCAAACTTGCGGCCCGTGTATGCTAAGGATTCAATGCTTGTCCGATAAGTTGTTCGTTGAATCTCGCCGCGCGGGCCATTACCTTTTTTCTCCCAACAGTTAAGAAGGACAATTCACTGGCATCGGCTTTGCACTTTTAATCGGGGGAGCGATTTATGAAGCGCGCAGGCGATGTCAGACACGATGCTACTGGAGAGCCGAAGGCTCGCACGATTGTTTTGCGCGATGAATCTCAACTGGGCGCAGCAGCGCGCATTGCTCGGCATCTCGAAAATTTCTTTGCGGCGATTCGCAGGAGAATTCCTGAGCGGATGAATGTCTTCTTTTTGCGGCTCGTGCAGCCAAAAGTTCTGGTCACTCTCGGCGTTATAATCATCGCTTTGTTTGCTGTCGGCTTGCACTATTACTACAAGCTGGCGCGCGAGATTGACGAAAGGCTCGCAAGCAACTTCTTTGACGACTCGATTGGGATATTCACTTCGCCATTCAAACTCTCTGTGGGAGATCGTCTGTCGCTCGAAGAATTGACAAACTACCTGCGCATGGCTGGCTATCAACAGCGCGACTATACGGATTCAACTGCATGCAATGATGTGAGAGGATCGTTTGCAATTCAAGGCAGCGCGGTTGACTTAACTCCGAGCCGTGAAGCCTCGATAACTTTCAACCTTATTCCCGTTCGCATTCAGATAAACGGCAATGGGCGTATCGCTTCAATAAGCAGCTTGAAGAGCGGCGCTGCGTTGGGTTCCACTCAAATCGAAGGCGAGCTTCTGGCCACAGTGAGCGACGGAGACCGGCAAAAGAGAATCACTGTTGCTTTCTCTGACATTCCAGAGACGCTGCGTAATGCAATCCTCGCGGTCGAGGACCGCCGATTCTTTTCGCACAACGGAATTGATTGGCGCGGGATACTTCGCGCTTTGTGGACAGACGTAAATGAAGGCGGCATCGTTCAGGGTGGCTCGACTATAACTCAGCAACTCATCAAGAACGCTTTTCTATCAAACGAACGCACCTTCGCGCGCAAGCTTAAAGAAGCGGCAATGGCTGTCATCCTTGAATCGCGTCTTTCAAAAGAAGAGATATTTGCTCTCTACTCTAACAACGTTTATATGGGTCAGAGCGGGACGTATGCGATTCACGGATTTGCTGAGGCCGCAGAGGTCTATTTCAATAAATCGCTCGACAAACTGACGCTTGGTGAATGCGCCTTTCTTGCGGGACTTGTCCACGCGCCGAATCGTTACGCTCTGAGCAGCGATATGACGCGCGCGATAGAGCGGCGAAACGAGGCGCTTGATGCGATGGTGGGGATGCAGGCCATCACTCAGGAGCAAGCTGATGCGGCAAAACGCGAGCCGCTTCAGTTCAAGAGACGAGAGCCGAAGAGCGATTATGGCGCAAGCTACTTCGTTGATTACGTGCAGCGTTTCATTGAGGACAGATATGGAGAGCAGGGTCTTTCATCTCGAAAACGCTTCAATACGACGATGGATCCGCGATTGCAGCGAGCTGCTTATGAAGCTGTAACAAAGAGAGTAAAAAATCTTGATAAGATTCTTGGCCAAACGAACAAGAGAGACGGCGCGAGTTCGCGCGTGCAGGCCGCGCTCGTCGCGCTCGACGCGCACACGGGCGAAGTGCTTGCGATGATAGGCGGGCGCGACTATAACGAGAGCCAACTCAATCGCGCAACTGACGCAAAGCGGCAGCCCGGCTCAACCTTCAAGCCGTTCGTTTATGCGACTGCAATCAGCCAGCGTTCTTACACCGCAGCAACGCTGCTATCTGACACGCCGCAAACATTCACATTCGACGGTGGCCGCGCAGAGTACAGGCCTACGAATTATCACGGCGGATTCTCATATCGCGATGTCACCTTGCGCGAGGCGCTTGCCCGCTCGCTCAATGTCCCGACCGTAGAGCTTGCGATGAGAGTGGGACTCGGCCAAATAGCAAATCTAGCTGAAGAAGCCGGACTTGAGCGCCCTCGCGTCTATCCATCCATGCCGCTGGGCACAAGCGAAGTCACGCCGCTCGAACTTGCGGGCGCATACACAGCATTTGCAAATGACGGCACGGCTCTCAGGCCAATTCCGATTAAGAGCATTCAGGGAGCGGAGCGCGGCAACGCCTTGCAAAAGGTTGCCGCAACTACTGTTCGCGTATTTTCGCCGCAGGTCGCATATCTAATGACAAACCTGATGCAATCTGTTGTTGACGCGGGTACAGCTTCGCGGCTCAGAGCTATGGGAGTGAAAGGGGCAATAGCTGGAAAGACGGGCACATCAAACGACGGATGGTTCGCCGGTTACACGCCGAACATCGTTTGTGTGGTCTGGGTCGGCTTCGACGACAACACAGACCTGCGATTGAAGGCGTCTGACGTGGCGCTCCCCATCTGGGCTGAGTTTATGAAAGATGCGTTAGACATACATCCAGAGTTCGGAGGGGATTCATTTCCGCGACCCGGCGGGATTGTGACCGCAGAGATTGACCCGACGACAGGATTGCTCGCAAGCTCTGAATGTCCTGCGCACCAACAGGAAATTTTCATTTCAGGGACCGAGCCGTTTGCGATCTGTTCTCATTATGATACGACTGACGAATCGTTAATGGCCGGATTGGATGATGGCTATTCAATGAGCGCTTCGACCCCGGGATACAATCGCATCACTCTCGATGTTTGTGCGGAGACAGGGCTGCTTGCATCCCCAACCTGCGCACGAGTCGTGAGAAGAACTTTTGAACCAGGTCACGAGCCGATGAGAGTTTGTTGGGGCGAAGGACGTGATGCAAATGATGATTGGCGCGCAGATAGCAGGGCAGTTATTGAGAGCTACGGCGGCGCGCGACAGTGGTCGCGCGATAGTCAACGACGTGAAGTGAAACGCACTAGAAACGGCACGGTGTATTGATGTTTGACAGGCACACGAAGGGTTCAAGAGTTCGCACGCGAATGACAACGTTTCAGCCGAGCGTTGAATCATATACAAGAGCACTCCACTGGCATAGATATTGCAAATTCATTTGATGAAAAGGGATGTGCTTATTTCGGAGGAAGGGCAATGAACAGAATAAAGAATGTTAGAGCGAGCGTGAGCGCATTGATTTTGGCCGTCTTAGTTGCGATGCCACTCGGAATTTTGGCGCAGACCAGAGTCGTCGCTCCAAAAAACAGTTATAGCGTGTCGGATGATGTAAAGCTCGGGCGTCAGGCTGCAATGGATGCCGAGCGGCAGCTTCCGATGGTTAATGATTATGAAGTGCAGGACTACATAAATCGTCTCGGTCGTCGGCTGGTAGAAGCTATCCCGCGCGAGTTCCAGCATCCTGAATTTCAATATTCATTTAAAGTTGTGAATGCGCGTGACATCAACGCGTTCGCTTTGCCCGGCGGGTTCACTTACGTCAATCGCGGGCTGATCGAAGTGGCGCGCAACGAAGGCGAGCTTGCGGGCGTGATGGCGCACGAGTTGAGCCACGTTGCTTTAAGGCACGGAACGGCTCAGGCGACTAAAGCTCGTCCCTACGCAGTTGGCTCCGTGCTAGGGCAGATTCTCGGTGCGGTCGTTGGCGGCGGGCTTGGTCAGGTAATCGGAGCGACGAGCCAGATAGTTCCCGGCGTGTTCGTTTTGAAATACAGCCGCGAGTACGAGCGACAGGCCGACACGCTCGGCGCTCAGATAATGGCGCGAGCCGGGTATGACCCGCGCGACCTCGCGAATATGTTCCGCACTATCGAACAGCAGAGCGGCAGCGGCGGGCCTGAGTGGCTGAGCAGCCACCCGAATCCGGGCAACCGTTATGAAGCAATCATCCGCGAAGCTCAAATGCTCAGAGTCGAAAACCCTGTTCGCGACAGCTACGACTTCAATCGAGTCAGAGCGCGGCTGCGCGACATGGGCCGCGCGCCTTCAATGGAAGAGATAGGCCGCAGCGGTCAGCGTTACCCGACAAGCACGGGCCGCACGCCGACCGGACGAGTTGAGTATCCGTCAACGCGATATCGCAACTTCAACGGTAATCTCTTTGAAATAGCCGTGCCGGACAACTGGCGCAATCTGTCGGGCGGGAGTGAAGTCACATTCGCGCCTGAAGGCGCTTATGGCGATTACCAAGGCCGGTCTGTGATAACGCACGGCGCGATGGTCGGCGTAACTTCTGCAACGAGCCGCGACCTTCGCCGCGCGACGGATGATTTCATAAGATCGCTCGCGCAGGGCAACACTCAGTTGCGCCAATCAACCGGCTACCGATATGAGAACGTTGGCAACCGCAACGGGCTGTCAACGGTCCTAACAAACATATCAGAAGTGACGGGCCGCACCGAAGTAATTCAAATCTTCACAGCGATGCTGCGCAACGGCGAGATGTTTTACCTAATCGGTGTTGCTCCGCAAGATGAGTATAGAACCTACCAAAACACGTTCTTCAATATGGCGCGGTCGGTTCGATTCTTTGATTAAGAGTCATAGCCGAATGTCAGCACCTGTTGAAACAAAAAGGCCCGCTACGCGCGGGCCTTCGCTTTTCCGTGTGTTGGTATTTCAAGTTCGCCCATCAGTGCATTGGAATTGCCTTTGTGTTTGCGTTTGCATTGCCTGCGGGAGCGGGCGCGCCCTCCTGCGTCACATTGAACGAGCCTTCCGTGTGGTTATAGTCGAGGTTGCCGACTTTGAAGGGCACGGGCTTATTGTTCTTATCGAGAAGCTCAAGCAGGACTTTGTACTGGCCGGGCTGAATGTCTGACCAAGGCCACCATACAGGCTCCCACTTCGTCAGCGTTTCGGTCTTTAGGGTCTTGCCGTCCTTGCTCAAGGTGTAGCGAACCTTGTAGTCATTATCGCCGAGCGTTGCATTCGTCACATAAAAATCGAGCATCACCCCTTTCGGATGGTCGCCGACTTTGTAATCGCCCTTCGGACGCGAATAAGTCAGAAGCGGCGCGCTCTTGTTGATGTCGGTCGCGGACGCCTGCCCGACGTTGAATGTCACGAAAGCGAATGCGCCCGGCTGCTTGATTGATTCGTGCCACTCGCGGCCCGGAAACGCTCTGAGCGTGTGCGTGCCAGGCGTGAGATTGTTGAACTTGGCAAAAGGTGTAGCCGGATCATAGTCAGCTTCATACGGATTATTGTCGAGTATGACGTGGATGTGCTGACCTTTCTTCCGTTCGGCATCCATATAGACGGGATAGCCGGTAATCTGAAAAGTCGGCGCCACGGAGTTCCCTTGAATCGTTTCGCCATCCTTTGGAGATGTGAAGCTAAGGCTGACCGCTCCATCGGGGCCAGCTTGGAAATATCCCGGAGCATCTGCCACAGGCTGAGCATTAGCGGGTCGCCCTGCGGGCTGGCCCGCCTGCGATGTGTTGGTGTTCACGTTGCCAGCCGCGCCGCCGTTTGTGTTGTTTGCCGGCTGTGTGCAACTGACGGCGAGCAGCGCTGTCAGCAGCAAACAGAGAAGCGCAATCTTCAGAAATGAAAATCTCATTGTCATCACTACTCCTCCTTGTAATCGACAAAGTCTTTCGAGCAATTGCGAAGCCTCCAAGCGTCCTCATCTTCTTGCGCTCTATTCATTTTTAAACATCACGCGTATCACTCCATTTTATAAGAAAGCATGGGCACGCCGAGGTGCGGGCCGGGATTGTTCAGCGCGGCGCGTAAGGCAAGCTCGAGCGTCTTTCTCGTGTCTTCGGGCGTGATGATTGCGTCAACGAATCCGCGAGCTGCAGCGAACTTCGCATCAAGCTCACCTTCGTACTTGGCCCTGACGCGCTCCATTTCTTTGCGCATCTCTTCGTCAGGCTCGCGCCCTTGGCTTTTGAGCTTGTCAAGCTCCGCGCTGAACAATGCCATCACAGCCGAATCGCCTTCCATTACTCCCATCCTGCCCGTAGGCCAGGTGAAAATAAAATCGGGATCGAAGCCCTGACCTGCCATCGCGTAATAGCCCGCACCCGATGCGTGATTCATTGTAAGCACGAGCTTTGGAACCGTTGCAGTCGCCATCGCTTCGACGAACCGCGCGCCCGCTCTGATGATTCCAGATTGTTCGGCTTCCGTTCCAACCATAAAGCCTGAAACGTCTTGGAGGAAGAGCAGGGGAGTCTCGTGGCGATTGCATGTCTCAATGAAGTAGGCGACCTTTTCGGCTGAGTCTGTGTAGATGATGCCGCCGAACTTTGGCGGGCGACCCGCAGGGCTGCGAAGCAGACCGCGCTGGTTTGCGATAATTCCTACGGGAATCCCTTCAATGCGCGCGTAGCCGCATATCATCTCTTTCGCATAGTCGGCTTGAAATTCGTCAATCTCGCCGCCGTCGAGAAGGCAATCAAGTATGTTGCGCACGTTGTAAGGATGGCGATGGTCGGCGGGCATTATGTCGTAGATGTCCGTCGGCGGGCGTGCGGGCGGGCGCGGCTCTTTGATCTGCACACGGAGCGGGGGAGGCGGTGGAAGCTCGCTGACCAGCTCGCGCAGCTTCGCAAGACACTCTTCATCGTTTTTTGCTCGGAAGTGCGCCACGCCGGAAATCTCCGTGTGCATCCGCGCGCCGCCGAGCGTTTCGCTGTCGACGCTCTGGCCTACGGCGCCTTTGACGAGGTTCGGCCCGCCTAGTCCCATAAATGATGTGCCCTCGACCATGATGATTAGATCAGAAAGCGCGGGAAGATATGCGCCGCCTGCGACGCATTGCCCCATGACGGCTGCGAGTTGCGGCACTTTCAGGTAGCGGCGCATCACAGAGTTATAGAAGAAGATTCGCCCGCCACCGTATTGACCCGGAAAGACGCCGCTTTGATATGGGAGGTTCACGCCCGCAGAGTCTACGAGGTAGATGATAGGCACGCGGCAGCGCATCGCTGCTTCTTGAAGCCTCAGACCCTTGCGCACAGTTTCGGGCCACCATGCGCCCGCCTTGACCGTGGCGTCGTTTGCTATGACGAAAACTTCGCGGCCATAGATTCTTCCAAGGCCGGTGATTGTTCCTGCGGCAGGAGCCTGGCCTTCATATTGATCGTAAGCGACGAGCAGCCCGAATTCTAAGAAGTAGGAATCTTTATCGAAGAGCAATTCGATCCGCTCGCGCGCGGTGAGCTTACCTTTTTTGTGCTCGCGGGCGATGCGGTCAGGCCCGCCGCCGAGTCGAAGGCGGGCTTCGAGAGTTTGAAGTTCGTTGACCAATTTCAGAAAGTGCTCGCGGTTTGTGCTGGTTGTTTGAGTCTCCATATTTGATCGGTGTGCTTTGAACAAGGAAGAATAACAATCCACTGCGATAGGTGACAAGCGGCATCTTGGTCAATCGTTCTATTCCGGAATGCTCTGTCGCCTGCGTTGCGCTTCGGCGCGCGATTCTGGTTTAATCAAGATGAGTGATTAGGGGGATTCGGCTCTCGCTATCCTAATCACTTTCATCGCCTGAGAGGTTTCATCATGCAGTTACGCGCAGTCTCAAAACAACAGCGGTTTCTAAAACCCGCATTGATTCTTCTCGCGCTATCGCTTCTGACTTTTAGCGTAATCGCGCAATCGAAGAAAGCGGGCGGAGCAGGCCGGCGCATCGTCACGCTAAACGTGATCGCCCATGCGCCCGACGGCAGGCTCATCACTAAAGATGATCTGAACCTCTATGACGGCGGCGTCCACCAGGAGATCGAAACATTTTCGCGGCTCGATTCCGGCTCGAAGATAGTCCTTCTTGTAGACGACAGCGCAAATCTCAAGGCCGAGCCACCCGCGCTTCAAAAAGCGATGGAGGCTGTAATCAATGAACTTTATTCCGACGACGAGATGATGGTCGTTGCCTACAATGAATCGGCTGAGATTCTTGAAGACATGACGCCCGACCTTGCGAAGCTGCAAGCCACCCCTAAAAAACTCCTGCGAAAAGGATTCCCGAATCTTTATGACGCGCTCGTTGCTGTGGCTGATGCGCTATCGAATCAGGCAAAGACGGGCTTTGAGAAACGCGCGATCATTTTGATCAGCGACGGCTACGACAGCGAGAGCAAAACGAAATTCGACTCGGCGCTCGAAGCCTTGCAGGAAGAAAATATCGTGCTTTATGCCATACAGGTTCCCGACCGCACGCGAGGCGCGCTTCTTAAAGATAAGCCGAAGCCTCCTGTCTCGCTCGAAAAACTGACTGCGGGAACGGGCGGCACAATTTTGCCCTTCGATAAAGCCGAAGAGTCGGCCAAAACAATCGCTGATGATTTGAGGAAGAACTGGTACAGGCTCGTCTATTCGCCTTCTAACGTCAACACGATAAACCTTCGCAGGCTGCTGATTGTCCCCGCTCGCGACGGACTTGAGTTACGAACAAAGTCCTCCATCCCAGGCACATTCAAATAATTTCGCCAAAAGAAAAAGGCATCGGAATCTTCCGATGCCTCTTGGCCCCTCAGGTTGTATCTTGCGAGCATCGTTGGGTGGGTGATGCCCTAATACTGCCTTTTTCTTGAGCAATGTCCGTGCCGCAGCCCCGATTTATTCAGATAATCTGCCTAATCGTTACAGTTAAACCTTATTCTTGATTGAATCTGCTAATCTAGCTTATTCGCTAACCTCTCAGATTGGGACACAATTGCTTCATCGTGTGGAAAGCTGCGACAAAACGACTACCTAACCGGAACAAACTCAGATTTAGGCTCGATCACAGGCCGGGCTATCGCGTTGCGATGTGAGAAGGCCAGCAGTATGCCGAGCATCGCAAACGATGTTATAAGCGACCATCCACCGTGACTCACGAAAGGCAGCGTGATGCCCGTCATCGGCAGAAGCCTCAGCACCCCGCCAATATTTACAAGGGCCTGAAATCCGATGAAGGCCGTGAAGCCTGCCGCAAGCAGCTTAGTGAACATATCTGGCGCGCCGATGCTTATGGCTGTACCGGCGAAGACGAAGACGCCGAGCACAATCAGCAGGGCGAGGCTTCCGCCAAGACCTGTCTCTTCGGCAATGGCCGCGTAGATGAAATCTGAATCTGAGATTGGAACCGTCTCAGGAAAACCGAGTCCTAATCCCTGACCGATCACACCGCCTTCGTTCACCCCGAACAGCCCCTGCGATTGTTGCAGCACCTTGTCTGACCAGGCGTCAAGGTTACGCCGCTTGATCTCCTGCGGGTATGTTGGTTCGGGCAATCCCTTGGCTTGAAGGTATCGCTTATAATCGCGATTCCACCACCAGGTATCGGGCGGCGGAGGCTCCCACGTGTGAACCCACTGATAAAACCTGAAATGTACACGAGCGGGAACGCCAAACGCAGTCGCCGGTTTCTTATCTGCCGAGAAAAGGCCAACGACTAAGGACGTGCCGGAGAAGAGGGCGAACAGCAGCCCAACGACCGCAAGCGCATAGACCATCTGGGCTTTCTTGCGAACGGCGACGATGTAAAGCATGACATAGACGCCGAAGAATACGAGCATCTGCCCGAAGTCCGACAGCGCGAAGAAGGGAATCACGGGCATCGCCGCGACCAGCAGAAATGGCAGAAAGTAACGCGCGGGCGGAAGCCCCCATCGCGTTCGCCTGAGATGATGGTAAGTGTCTGCGAGCATTCCAGCGAAGCTCAGCATGAAGAATATCTTCACGCCTTCCCAAGGCGTTGTCTGACCCAAGAATTTTCCTTCTTCGCTCATGAAAGCCAGAATCGCAAACGGAATCAGCGTCGCGATTCCTATCAGCAATGCGTGGCTTTGAAACCACAGCAGCGTCTTGTCATCTTTGAACAGGCGAAAGGCGATGACCAGCGCCGCAAGCGCCGCAAGAGGAATGTACGTATTGACCGAAGTTAAAATATCGCCGAGCGTGCGTTCATAAACTGGGAGCTGCGGCAGTTCAGTTTTTTTCGGCATCTCGCCGTTTGGAAATAGAATCTTTTTCTTATCTTCATCGTAGCCCGTCTGCACGTTGAGCATGCGAACTGCCTGCGCTTTGGCCTGTCGAATCTCTGAGCGTTCGCTGCGTGCACCATATTCGGGATCGGAAAAAAGCCTGTACTGCATCAACTGGCCGACGGCAAATAAGAAGATTGCTGCTGTGAGCAGGATCATCTCACCGCGAAATCTCTGCTTGCGAGTGAGCCAGAAAAAGATTGCAAGCAGCGGAGCGAATAGCGCGAGGTCGCGCGCGGCTACGGTCTTGCTCGCGTTGTAGCCATGAACCTGTCCCGACCAGATGATTGCGACGTACCCGATAAAGGCCATTGCGAATATAAGAACTATCAGCAGCAGATGAAGTGAAGGGCTTGTGCGATTCAATCTTTGCATGTTCGTTCTTCCTGTTCGTCCTCCGGCTCGATTATTTATTTGTGATACTTTTCAATAGATCATCGTGCGGGTTTTGCGCCTTGTTGATTAGACCGCGCAGGCACTTGCGCCGCTTGCCCCTGCGACGTATTCAAGCGCAAGGCTTGCTCTACAAGTTTTTCAGCGATTGGCGCGGCGGCCTTCGCGCCCTGTCCGCCGTTTTCTACAAGCACGGCGAAAGCGATTTGAGGATTATCCGCAGGCGCGAAGCCAATGAACCACGAGTTAGTCCACTGGTCGCCGCGATAATGCGCCTTGCCCTGCTTGTCGATGTAATCAACGACGCTGATGGGCTGGTCAGCCGTGCCGGTTTTGCCGCCTGCTGTGATGCGGCCCGCGAGCGGCGCGAACGCTCCGGCAGCCGTTCCGCTTTCGACGACGCTTCGCATCAGTTGACGCAACTGTGCGGCTGACTTTGGCGAGATGAACTGGGTGATGAGTTTCGGCTGCGCGCCCGCTTCAAATGTGGGAGCTATGAGTTGTCCATTATTAGCCGCAACCGAAGCAATCAAAGCCATTGAAATAACAGTCAAATCGCCTTCGCCCTGTCCGAAGGCTTGCAGCGCGACCTCATAAGGCGTTGGTTTCGGCGCGAGAATCATCCTCGTCACGGGCGGCGCGAAGATGTAATTGAAGTTTTTAATGTTTGCGCTAGGCGCGAGCCACAGGTCCTCATCGCGCTGAATATCTTTCACCGGCGAAGTCGTGAATCCGAGCTTCTGGGCATATTTCAAGAGCAGCCCTTTTTCGTGCAGTTTTAAACCGAGTTGCGCGAAGTATTGATTGCACGAGACGCGAAACGCATCAGCGAAGTCTATTCGCCCATGCACTTCACCTTCGAAATCGGTTATAGAATCGTGCGCGCCCGGCGGCGTGAAGCCTTCAGCCCTGCAGGTGAAAACTTCATTCGTCATGTTATTGTCAATCGCAATCGCAGCGATGAAAGTCTTGAAGGTCGAGCCGGGATGGTAGTAAAAAGTCGGGCCGCCCGTTACGAGCGTTCCCGTGACGCGATTGACTAACGGGCTGAAGTGCTGAGCGAGCGGGTCTTCGGCCTGATCGGTGAGCGTGCGCCACCTGTTTTCATCGTTTGCCTCATTAGGATTGAAGCTGGGATAAGAAGCCATCGCGAGGACTTCATTAGTCGGCAGAAGCAGCACGACTGCCGCGCTCTGCTTGCCTGTGGCTTTCAATTGCTCGTAAGCAAACCTCTGAAGATCGCCGTCAATCGAGAGCTTCAAATCCTGCCCGACGGGAATTGGCGAAGCGAGCCAGTTGTATGTGCTTGCGGGTTTCGACAGCCAATCGCGATACCCGTATTCGATGCCGCCGAGCAGCGCGTCCGAAAAACCAGTGACGTGAACCGCCGCCTCGCCAAGCGGGTAGTCGCGCGTGATGAATCCGTCTTCGTACTTGTACTTGATGAGCGCGCGGTTGAGGTCGCCCGTGCGGTCGAGCACCCAGCCTTTCAATCCGCTCTCGGCAAGGCGGATGTTTCGCCGGTCAAGCAGCTTGGCGCGCGTGAACGTTTCGTTCGAGTCGGCCTTGAAGACCCAGTAGGAATGAAAGCCAACAACAGTCAATAACAGCAGAATAAAAAAAGCTCGTAGCCCCTTTATCCAGCGATTCGTAGCAGAGGGACCAAAGTCTCTGACATCTTCGGGAACGCCTTCTTCGGCAATCGTCTGCGGGTTGCGATGCCGCCACGCCGCCCACATCAGAATCAAAGACAATAAAAGCCCGATCACGATGAAGGCTATCGTGAGGCTCAGCGGGATCAACATAGAGGTTGACTCCTGAGATTGAATGGCTGGCTCGTCCAATTAGAGCAACGCATGGCCAGCGCGACAGGTTCGTAAATTGTGAAGCGTCCAGTAAGAACCGGCGAACACTCAAAGCCGGTGATTGATAATCATCAACTGATTTCTGAAACAGTCAACTTGAGATCGCCAACGCCGAGAACATCGTCTTCGTTAATTGGGCGCGCCTCATTGCCTCTGAGCAGTTGTCCATTCACGGAGGTTCCGTTTGAGCTGCCGAGATCGGCAACAACAACATCTCCGTTGCCGTGAAGCGCGATTGAGCAATGCATCCGCGACACGCTCTTGTCGTCAAGAATAATTGCATTGCCCGCGACGCGACCGATGTAAGCAGGCGCGCCGCCCGGTTTAAGCTCTACTCGATACGTGCGACCACCGTCATCGCGAAACGAGACTGTGCATTGACCAGCCGCGCGCTTTTGAGATTCAGTCGGCGCGTTAATCGCGCTCGTGGGCAACCCGCTCGGTTTATCGGCATCGTCCTCGAATCTGGCTTTGATGACAGTGGTCTTTACGAACAGATCGCTTCCAGTTTCGACTTCGATTGGGCCGCGAGTCTCGTAGCGGCGATTGTTAATGAACTCGAATATAGTCGCTTTGAGTTCTTTCGCAAGAGCTTCGAGGTAGCCTGGCGCGAGCCGCGAAGTGTCTTCGTAAGTGAACAGCACTTTGAAGCGATTGGGCGCGACGCGCTTCACGCCGTCCTTATCTTCTCTGAGACTTGATTCGATGATGCGCTCAATTCGGGAGTTGATTTCGCCTACCTGTCTCGGGCCGAGCGCCTGTTTTTGCCCGGAGCCAAGCTTACTGTCAATGGTTGAGCCGAGCCGCTCCAGTATTCGCCTCGCAATCGTTTCCGCCTTATCAATCACGCTGTCGTCACGGTTCGCCATGCGAGTAAAAGTATAACATGGCCAAGCCGCTTCAGGCATCGCTGACACGTTTGCACAGCAATTCCCTGTCGAGATGAAAGAGTAACAAAATCGGTAGTTTGTAAAAAATGAAATTGCGAAGTCTCGATGGTTGATACCGGGTTGGCAACAAGCGCCTCGTGCAGGCCCGTCTCTTGCCATGCGTCAAGCAGTTCACCTCACTTTTGAAGCCCTCCTTGCCTTGCTTGGCCATGCCTTTGAGCAACTACCCGATGCTCGCAACCCTAATCAACTCACTTTCTGAATCTGT
>DATLXU010000065.1:0-40207 GCA_035575515.1 Blastocatellia bacterium | reverse complement strand
TGATTGATCCGCTGAAGGTTTCGCGCACGGCGCTTCAGAACGCGACCTCTATCGCAGGCCTGCTGCTGACGACCGAAGCTCTTGTCTCGGAGATACCAGAGCAGAAGAAAGCTGCGGCAGGAGGGCCTGAGATGGAGTACTAAATACAATAGAGGAGCAAGGCCGTCATCGTGACTTGCTCCTCTATTTGTCCTTGAGGAGGCGATGTAACAGGCGGTTCTCGCGCCCATCAACTCGCCACCATTTTGGTGTGCCACTCAAACCTTATATTTATCCAGCTTGCGGTAAAGTGTGCGGCGGTCAATGCCTAAAATCTCCGCCGCGCGAACATGATTCCCACCCGTCTCTTCGAGGACGCGAAGGATGTGACGGCGCTCGACTTCTTCCAGCGAGCGAGCTTCAGTCAAAGGTTCATACGACGGCGACCTGCCAGCCAGCCCGCTTATATCAGGCGGCAGGTCGGCAATCGTCAATATGGAACTATCGCTGATTGCAAGCGCGTGTTCGACTGCGTTTTGAAGCTCGCGCACGTTGCCCGGCCAGTCGTAACCCATCAACAGCCGCATCGCCTCGTTTGAGAAATGGCGCGGCTCTTGATTGTTTGACTCAGCGTAGCGTTTCAGGAAGTGATCAATCAGAAGCGGAATGTCTTCGCGCCGCTCGCGCAGGTCGGGCAGATGAATGCGCACGACGTTGAGGCGATAATAGAGGTCTTCGCGGAACTCGCCCTTGCGCACGGCTTCGGTGATGTCTTGATTGGTCGCCGCAATCACGCGCACATCAACTTCGATGTTTTCGCGCCCGCCGACGCGTCGAATCACGCGCTCCTGCAAGGCGCGCAGCAGCTTCGCCTGAAGCTCAGGCTTCAAAGCCTGCACTTCATCCAGAAACAGCGTGCCGCCGTGCGCCGTCTCAAATAATCCCTTCTTCGTCTCGGCGGCTCCGGTGAACGCCCCCTTCTGATGGCCGAACAGCTCAGACTCCACAAGCTGTTCGGGCAGCGCGCCGCAGTTGATGTCTACGAGCGGCTTCGAGGCGCGCGGACTGTTGTAATGAATCGCACGCGCGACAAGCTCTTTGCCCGTGCCCGTGCGCCCGCTCACCAGCACGGTTGTGTTCGTAGGCGCGACGCGCTCGATGATTTGAAAGATGCGCTGCATCGCCGCCGAGCGGCCAATTATCTGATCGAAGCTGTAGCGGTCGCGCACTTCGGTTTCGAGTTGTGATAGTCTTCGATTGGCGGCCCGACGTTCAAGCGCTCGCTCTATTCGCATCTGAAGGTCGCCGAGTTGCAGCGGCTTGCTGAGGTAATCTTCCGCGCCGCGCCTCACCGCTTCAATCGCAGAGTCAATCGAGCTGAACGCGGTCATTAGTATCACTATCGTTTCGGGGCAGCGCGTCTTTACTTCTTCAAGCAGCGCGAGACCGTCCATCTCAGGCATCTGAATGTCGCTCAGCACAACGTCGGGCGCGTCTTCGTCGAGGCGCGCAATCGCTTCTCGCCCGTCGCGGGCAACCGTCACCTGATAGCCAAGCCGGGTGAGAAACTGCGCCAGCGTGTCGCGCAGCCCGGCGTCGTCTTCCGCGATCAAGACTTTGTGTTCATGTTTTGCCATCGCCCGTTTCGATTAATGGCTCTCGGCGCGGATGAGAGCCGTTTGCCTGTCGCGAATATTTGAATCATGGATTGCGGCGGGCAGCTTCACCAAAAATCGCGCGCCGCCGCCTTCGATGTTTTCAGCCGCCATCGTTCCGCCGTGACCTTCGACGATCTGCCGCGAGATGGCCAAGCCCAACCCGGTTCCGCCTTCGGCCATCTTCGTCGTGAAGAAGAAATCAAACAGACGATCAAGCGCTTCGGGCGTAATTCCCTGCCCTGTGTCTTCAACGATCAATAGAGCTGACCGGCCTCGCCCGTCCGAGCCTGCCGCCTCGCTGATTCTAATTCTGAGGCGACCTCCGTTTTTCATAGCCTGTATTGCGTTCGTGACAAGGTTAAGCAGCACCTGTTGAAGCTGTGCTGCGTCGCCCCAGACGGCGGGCGCGGCAGGGCTGCTCTCGACTGTGGCCTGAATGCCTAGCTTTCTGAGTTCATACTCCAACAGGTCAAGCGTCTCGCGCGCAAGCTCTGCGAGGTTCACCGCATCGAACTGCGCCGGTCGCTGGCGCACAAAGTTTAATATGCTGCGCATCATCTCAGCCACGCGTCGCGCCTGAGTGACAATCTTATTAAGCTCCGTAGCCTGTTGCGAGCCGCGCTCGACGTCCATCAACAGCATCTCGGCGATGTTCGAGATGACGCTGAGCGGCGTGGCGACCTCGTGCGCAACGGCGGAAACCATCAGGCCCGCGAGCGACATTCGCTCGGCTTGCATCAGGTGACGTTCCAGCACTCGCTCTCTGGTCACGTCGCGAAAAACGTGGACGAACCCCGCAACTTGTCCGGCGGCGTCGAGAAAGCTGCTGGCTCGAACGTTTAGCAGGCGGTCGCCTGCGCGGCTCAAAATCTCGCGCCCCTTTGAATCCTGTTCGCGAAGCGATAAGCGATGAGGGCAGGTGAAGTCTCCGATTAACAGAGCATCACAATTCTGTCCTGCCAGTTCTTCCGACGTTCGGTGGAACACCTCCGACGCCGCATTGTTAATAAGAGTTATTTGCCCTTCGGCGTCGGTTATGACAATGGCGTCAGCCATCGCGTTAAAGGTAGCTTCCCAAATTCTGCGCGCTTCTCGCGCTTCGCTCAACAGCGCGCCTTGTCCCCTGAGCGCGCTCTCAAGCATCTCTGTGCGTTCGATTATCCGGCCTTCGATTCTGTTCTCGACAGAGCTTTGTTCTTCGCGGGCGAATCTCAAAGCCGCAAGCGTCCGCACGCGCGCGATGAGTTCAGCCTCTGCAATTGGTTTTCTCAGAAAATCCGTGACGCCAGCTTCAAGCGTCTTGATCTGCGCCTGCTCCGCGCCCTCGACCGTAAGGAGCACAGGTATTTTAGACAGCGCGAGGTCGCCGCGAATCTGCTGGATGAGAGAATCAAATTGCGGCAGGCTCGCATCAAGCAAAATAACATCGGGCTGAAAAGATTCGATGCGGGCGACGGACTCGCTGCCATTGGCTTCGCCTACAATATATGAATGGCGCAGAAGAATCTCCGCAATTTGCCTCCGATACTCGCGGTCTCCGATTAGAAATACTTTCGATTGCCGTGCCGAACTCATAACTGATGATGCTACCTCAAGTAGTTTTGCGCTTCCAAGCATGGGCGCATCGCGGCTTCGGTCATTAGACCTGGGGACGAGCCTAACTTTGCGCAAGGGAGATATTCGGATTTCTCATTATATTCGAATGCTTCAATCAGGGAGCAACTGACCGTCAGGGCTTACTTTCACTTCGCGGTACTTGTTGCCCGTTTTTATGTGAGCTTCGTAAGCGACTATCGCGCCCTTCCTCGTTATAGACTCAACCGAGGCGATCTTGCCGCCACCGACCTGTTTTTCAATCGCCGCCCTTGCTGCTTGAGGAATCGAAGCCAGCGATACCTGCTCTTCAATCTCGACGACAGCGCCTGTTTCATCTATCAATACATCTTTGCTGTGGCCGCCGACCCTCAACTCGACTTCGTAAAAAGTCTTTCCGTCCTCAACCTCTTTTGATAGCCCGCGAATGGCCGCGCCCTTGCTCTGCTCGCGCGCGGTCTTTCGCACGGCTGCAGGCAGGTCCTTCATCTTCACAGGCTTTTCGGATTCCTGAGCGAGCGCAGCGGCGCAAAGCAGCAGGATTGAAATAAATACAGTCGCGCTTTTTATGCGTAGCCTCATGGCATTAGCCCTCCTTAGATTCTCTATTTTACCAGCACGGGTTCAAATTTCGATCTGCGCTGATCATATTTGGGCTAAAGACTAGCCGCGCCGAACCGCTCGCCGTCATTCAGTCGTACCGCTTTACAAGAAAGAGCTTGACCTGCCTGCGGCTCGATGCTATACCTTTCATCGTCAAAGGTTCTCGTAAAGGCTTATGAGTCGCACGTTCTGTTGCATCTGTTGCATCTGTTGTTGCGCGCCAGCGGCGCGCCGCGCGAAGCCTTTAGTGGAGACCCGCAGCCTTAATACCTGAAGCCTCAGCTTCAATTCGAGCTTTTTCGCAAAAACCCACTATCGGCAACGCGCCGACAGTGGGTTTTTCGTTTTTGGGCTGACACTGGATGAGCGACAGAGCGACAAAACGCGGCAAGGTTTATTTGATCGGCGCAGGGCCGGGCGATCCGAAACTGCTCACGATCAAGGCAGCCGAAACAATCGCCCGATCAGACGTGATAGTCTATGACTACCTCGTGAACCCTGAAGCGCTTCGCCACGCGCGGCGAGGCGCGGAGCTTATATACGTCGGCAAGCGCGCAGGCGAACCTTCAATCTCTCAATCTGAAATCAATTCGATACTCATCACTCGCGCCCTTCAAGGCCAGATAGTCGCTCGTCTCAAAGGCGGCGACCCGTTCATCTTCGGGCGCGGCGGCGAAGAGGCCGAAGCGATCGTTGAAGCAGGCATCGAATGGGAAGTGATACCCGGAATCTCGTCAGGCGTCGCCGCTGCCTCTTACGCAGGCATCCCGCTCACTCATCGCAATCACGCTTCGAGCGTCACATTCATCACAGGCCATGACTCTTCGGATAAACGCGGGCAAGCGGTTGATTGGGCCGCGCACGCACGGGCCACCGATACGCTCGTTATCTTCATGTGCGCTGAAACGATCACGAAGATTGCTCGCGCGCTCATCTGTGGTGGCCGCGCCGCTTCGACTCCAATCGCAATCATCCGCTGGGGAACTTACGAGCATCAGGAAGTTTTCGCTGGCACGCTCGAAGATTTAGTTGAAGCGAGCGAGCTTGATTCAATCAGGATTGAGCCGCCCGCGATTGCCATCGTCGGTGATGTCGTCTCGCTCAGAGAAAGGCTGCACTGGTTCGGCAGTCCATCAATCGAGCTTCGACAGGAAAAACTTGTTCGGGTTCAGTTGGAGGAACTCTATGGCGCAACCTGAAAGTGAGATTGTCGAGTTAAGAATCAATCCACTCAATCGAATAAAAAACATCGCTCTGGAACTGGAGAATGCTTCGCCGCAACAGGTCATCCGGCGCGCTTTTGATGAGTTCGCTGACAAGATAGCCATCGCGACGGGGTTCGGAGCCGAAGGCGTCGCGCTCATTGATATGGCGGTGAAGATAAATCCGCGCGCGAATATATTCTTCCTCGATACGAGATTTCTTTTTCCTGAGACTTACGAGCTGCGTCGCCGCATCGAAGAGCGTTACGGCGTAGAGATTCGCGCCTTTCAGACTTCACTCACGCCAGAGATGCAGGAGCAAATGTATGGGCCGAGCCTTTGGTCCCGCGATCCTGACCTCTGTTGCCGCATCAGAAAACTCGAACCGCTCAAAGACGCCCTCAAAGGTTTGAGCGCGTGGATGACCGGCATTCGCCGCGACCAGACCGCTCAGCGGGCCGACGCTCAGGTAATTGAGTGGGATTACCGCTGGCAGCTTGTGAAGGTCAACCCGCTCGCGCGATGGACAAAGCGCAATGTGTGGGAATACATAGCGCGAAACCGTGTTCCTTACAACCCGCTTCACGACGAAGGCTATCCGAGCATCGGCTGTACTCACTGCACCCGCGCTGTGCGCGAAGGCGAAGACGACCGCGCGGGCCGCTGGCCGGGTCACGCGAAAAAAGAGTGCGGGCTGCACGTTGCGACCGCGCAGCCGAGATTTGAAATCACTGATTTGAGATTTGAGATTCAGCGGCAAGAAATTCAACAGACAGGAGACTGACACAACGATGCGGAACAAACGGGAGCTTGTATCAGAAAGTAAGGGAACGGTTGTATGGCTAACGGGGCTTTCGGGCGCGGGCAAAACGACGTTGGCTCGCGCGCTCTGGCAGAAACTTATTAACGCAGGACATCGCGTTGAGATACTCGACGGCGATGAGGTGCGCGAAAACCTCAGTCGCGGGCTTGGGTTCTCGAAAGAAGATCGAGACGTGAACGTTCGCCGCATTGGTTTCGTCGCGCGGCTGCTGGCTCGCAATGGTGTCATCGTCCTGACATCGCTCATATCGCCTTATCGTGAATCGCGTGACCACGTCCGCCGCGCCATTGAAAGCGACGGCGCGCGCTTCATCGAAGTCTTTGTTGGCTGCCCGCTCGATGTGTTGATCGAGCGCGACGTGAAAGGCCTGTATAAGAAAGCGCTCGCAGGCGAGATAAAAAACTTCACAGGCATCAGCGACCCTTATGAGGAGCCGCTCGCGCCTGAGATTGTCATTAACACTTCAACCGAATCAATCGAGCAGAGCGCCGCGCGAATACTGTCGCGCTTGATCGAAGCCGACGCGATTGCAGATGGAGTCGCGCGGCGCAGCCTCGCCGCTGTTGAACAAAACGAAGCAGCTTTATGAGAAACGAGAGGTGAATCATGAACCGAATCGAAGAGATCAAGAAGCGCAAGGACGGGCTTGACGTGCTGGCCGACATTTATCGCTACGCGAAGCTCGGCTACGAATCAATCTCGCCCGAAGACGAGCCGTTGTTTCGCTGGCACGGCATTTATACACAGCGCCCGGCTGAAGACGGATTCTTCATGGTGCGCATTCGCATTCCGGGCGGCGACCTCAGCCCTTCGCAGTTGCGCGAGATTGCACGATTGTCGGCAGAGCACGGGCGCGGGCTTGCCGACATAACCGTGCGGCAGAACATTCAGCTTCACTGGGTGAGAATCGAAAGCCTGCCCGACATACTCGACCGGCTGCGCGCGATTGGGCTGTCAACGACGGAAGCGTGCGGCGATTGCGTGCGCAACATAATCAACTGTCCCGTGTCGGGCGTTGACGCAAGCGAGTTGTACGACACGACCGATTTAATTCGACAGGTGAATGATTTCTTCGTCGGCAACCGCGACTTTTCGAACCTGCCGCGCAAGTTCAAGATTGCAATCACGGGCTGCGCGCTGCGCTGCGTCTATCCAGAGATAAACGACATAGGGCTATTCGCCGTGCGCGACGGCGCAACCGTAAAGTTTCGCGCACGCGTGGGCGGCGGGCTTTCGACGACGCCGCGATTTTCAAAAGACCTCGGCGTGCTGGTCGAGCCGGATGAAGTCGTCGAGCTGTGCGCGGCAATCGCGGCGGTCTTCAGAGACGAAGGCAATCGCGAGAATCGCAAGCGCGCGCGATTGAAATTTCTCGTCGAGCAATGGGAGATTCCGCGATTCCGCGAAGAGGTCGAATCGCGATTGGGCCGCAAGCTGCATCGCGCGCCTGAATCTGAAGCCGAGCCTGTAAGGGAGCGCGACCGCGCGCATCTTGGAATCAATCGCCAGAAGCAAACTGATTTGCACTACGCGGGAATTTCAATACTCGGCGGACGAACCTCTGCGGACGAGCTTGAGCGGCTGGCCGCGATTGGCGAGCGGTTCGGCAGCAGTCGCATAAGAACCACAAATACGCAGAACATCTTACTGCTCGACGTTCCTGAATCGAGCTTGAACGATTTGAAGCGCGAGCTTGACGCAAACGGATTCAACTACGAGCCGTCATGGTCGCGCAAAGCTATAATCGCCTGCACAGGGATTCAATTCTGCAAGCTCGCGGTGGCCGAGACCAAGAATCACGCCGCAGAGTTGAACACTCATCTTGAAAGCGCGATTGAGATGGACGACGCAGTGCGCATAAGCGTAACGGGTTGCCCGAACTCATGCGGCCAGCATCACATCTGCGATGTTGGGCTTGAAGGCTCAGTCGTGACAATCAACGGCGTCAAGAAAGAAAGCTTTCAAGTATTCTTAGGCGGAGGCGTTGGCGAGCATGAAACCTTTGGCCGGAGAATCGGCGTGCGCATTCCATCGGACGAGTTGGCCGAGCGGCTCGCTTTGTTATTCGCCCGGTACAAAGAGAGCAGACTTGAAGGCGAGACGTTTCAGGAGTTCTGCCTTCGCCACAGCAATGAAGAGCTGGCCGAGTATTTGACTCTGCCTGCCACAAACGACAGCGCGCTTGCGCGGACACAATGCCAGAGCGTTTCGCGCGAGTTGTAAATTCGCCCGGGCGCTGTATCAGCTAATTTGAAGCAGGCGAGCCGCCGTCGAAATTCGCCGATGCGCGCTCGATATTCGACCGTTTTACCGGAATTTATGGTTTCGCTTATCACATGATAAACATTATCTATTTGCTCACTTCATCCAAATCATGGTATCCACTAAGAATCTTCTAATGGTTGGGAGATGTTGTAACTTTAAAGAAAGATGGGTAACGCGCAACAAACATTGACCTCCACGAGGGCTGAGAATTGAGAGCTATGAACGCCTATTTCACATTCACAAGCCCTTTCAAGCCGGTAGAAGAGCGTGCCTCTTCTACCGCCCTTCCCGCAGTTAAATCGCTGATCGTCGTTATTATCATCAGCCTTATTCTGCCTGCGAGCGGATGATGGTCGGCGCAATAAGTTTAAGCAAAGGCCATCATCCAGATGCAAAGGATGATGGCCTTTTGAGTTTTTAGGGCAGAAGCAGCAGCGCGAAAAGCAGATGAGAAGTTATAAAAGCGATTGCGGAGGAAAGATTGAATGGCGGCAACGATGAAGCAGAAACCGAAGAGAACAAATGCTGCTTTGGAAGAACTGGGAAACGATACAACGCCTCAATTAATGCGCGGGGCGCGGATACTTTGCGAAGCGCTCGCGCGCGAAGGCGTTAACACGATATTTGGTTATCCCGGCGGAGCGGTGCTTCACATCTACGACGAGTTGTTGAGGGTGAAAGACCGCATCCATCACGTGCTCTCGCGTCACGAGCAGGGCGCGATTCACATGGCCGAAGGCTACGCCAGAGTGACGGGCAAAGTCGGCGTCGCGCTCGTCACATCAGGGCCGGGCGCGACCAATGCGGTCACTGGAATCGCAAACGCATTTCTTGATTCAACCCCGCTTGTTGTCATTTCAGGCCAGGTGCCGCGCAAGATGATCGGCTCGGACGCTTTTCAGGAAGCCGACACCGTTGGCATTACTCGGCCATGCACTAAATACAACTACCTCGTGAAAGACGTCGGCGACCTGGCCGACATCGTCAAGGAAGCTTTCTACATCGCAAGCACAGGAAGGCCCGGCCCCGTGCTTATTGACATCCCTAAAGACGTGACGGCAGAAGTTGCGCCATTCGATTATCCCGAACAGGTCTTTCTGCCCGGCTATCGCCCAAACTCTTTCGGCGATGTGCGACAGGTCAAGCGCGCAGTTGAAAAGATGCGCGATGCCACGCGGCCAATCCTTTACGTCGGCGGCGGAGTGATTCATTCAAATGGTTCGGAAGAATTGCTTGCGCTTGCCGAAAGGCTTTCGTTGCCTGTCACGCCGACGCTGATGGGATTGGGATGTTTTCCATCAGGCCATCCACAGAGCTTGGGAATGCTCGGAATGCATGGCACATACTGGGCGAACATGGCCATATCGGAATCAGACCTCATCATTGCGATAGGCGTTCGCTTCGATGACCGAGTGACCGGCGCGCTCGATAAGTTCGCGCCGCAGGCCGAGATTATCCACGTTGACGTTGACCCAAGCTCTATAGGCAAGAACCGCCGCGCGCAAATTCCAATCCTAGGCGACGCAAGAAGCGTCATGCAACAGATGCTCGCACTCTTACCAGATGAATCTCATCAATCGAGCGCCGAGCGACTCGCCGCGTGGTGGGAACAAATCAATGAATGGAAAAAACGCGCGCCGCTCACGTATCAAAACTCCGACGAAGTGATAATGCCGCAATACCTCGTCCAGGAGTTGCACCGATTAACAAGAGGCGACGCGATCATATCAACCGACGTGGGACAGCATCAGATGTGGCTCGCGCAATACTACCCGTTCAACGGGCCGCGCCAGCTTGTGACATCGGGCGGGCTTGGCACGATGGGCTTCGGATTTCCGGCTGCGCTCGGCGCGCAGACAGCCTTCCCCGATCGCCAGGTCATCGCGTTCGTGGGCGACGGCGGATTTCAGATGACTGCGCAGGAGCTTGCCACCGCCGTGCAGTACAAGACAAACATCAAGATAGTCGTGATGAACAATAACTATCTCGGCATGGTTCGCCAGTGGCAGGAGATTTTTTACGACCGCGCTTATTCGCACGTCAACATGGAATGGCTGCCCGACTTCATTAAGCTCGCAGAAAGCTATGGCGCGATGGGCTTGCGCGCCACGCGGCCCGCCCAACTCAGCAGCGTGCTTGAGCGAGGACTTGCAACTCCCGGCGTGGTGCTGATGGACATAATGGTTGCAGAAGAAGAGAACGTCTACCCGATGGTCCCGGCAGGCGCGGGACTTAAAGAGATGGTGTTGGGGTGATAAGTTCAGGGTTCAGAGTTCAGAGTTGAATTGCGAATACTAATCCTGAACCCTGAACTAAATCGAAACTTATAAGATTGGAACCGCAGGCGAGTCTTGGAGTGCATCTGCACTCCAAATTCTCTGCTCTACCAATCTCATCTGGTCTGATTCAGATTATGAGACACACGCTTTCAATCTTAGTTGAGAACCGATTTGGAGAGCTTTCGCGCATAGTGGGCTTATTTAGCGCGCGAGGCTACAACATCGAAAGCCTGACAGTTGCCGAAACGCTCGATCCGTCAGTCTCGCGCATGACGCTTGTGACTACGGGCGACGATCAGACCATCGAAAAGATCGTCCGCCAGCTCGACAAGCAGGTGCGCGTGCTGAAGGTCGTTGATATGGCGAGCTTCCGTCATATCGAGCGCGAGATGGCTTTAATCAACGTGAAGGCCGAAGCAGGCCCGGCGCGCCAGGAAGTCCTGAGCCTGGTCGGCGTCTTTCGCGCGAAGGTCGTTGATGTATCAAACGACGGCGTCATCATCGAAGCGACGGGCGATTGGTCGAAGGTGAGCGCATTGATTGAATTGCTCACGCCGCTCGGCATACGCGAGATCGTGCGCACCGGTACAGTGGCCATTGCGAGGCTGTCAGAGCGCGCTGATGAAGAGATCAGCGAAGAAGAATTGGCCGTGTAACGCGACGGCGCAAATTAAATAACGGAGGAGCTATGAAAGTTTATTATGACAAGGACGCCGATCTTGATTACCTGAAAGGCAAAAAGATCGCCGTCATCGGTTACGGGGCGCAAGGCTACGCTCACGCAAACAATCTGAAAGATTCCGGCTGCGACGTGATCGTCGGCCTGCGACCCGAAAGCCCGTCGCGCGCCAAAGCCGAATCGGCTGGCCTCACGGTGCAGGACACAGCCGAAGCCGCATTCAACGGCGACATCATTATGATGCTCGTGCCCGACGAGCTTGCGCCGAAGATTTATCAACGAGAGGTCGAGCCGAATCTTCTGCCCGGAAATTATCTCGCGTTCGCGCACGGCTTTTCGATTCACTTCAAGAAAATTCTGCCGCCTGAAAACGTGAACGTCTTCATGGTCGCGCCGAAAGCGCCCGGCCACCTCGAACGCTACGAATACACGCAGGGGCGCGGCGTGCCTTGCCTGCTCGCGGTTCATCAAGACCCTTCCGCCAACACGCGCGAAGTTGCGCTTGCCTATGCTTCGGCAATCGGCGGCGGGCGCGCAGGCATTCTCGAAACCACATTCAAAGAAGAGACCGAAACAGACCTGTTCGGCGAGCAGGCCGTGCTGTGCGGCGGGCTGACCTCGCTAATTCAAACAGGGTTCGAGACTCTGGTTGAAGCGGGCTATTCGCCTGAGATGGCTTACTTCGAATGCCTGCACGAAGTGAAGCTGATAGTTGATCTGATTTACGAAGGCGGCATCGCCAACATGCGCTACTCGGTATCGAACACAGCCGAGTACGGCGACCTGACGCGCGGGCCGCGAGTCATCAACCCTGCAGTGCGAGAAGAGATGCGACACTTGCTCCGAGACATTCAATCGGGCGCGTTCGCCGACGAATGGATGGCCGAGCACGAAGCGGGCAAGCCGCGTTTCAAACAACTGGAAGGCGCGGCGCAGTCCCATCAGATTGAAGAGGTGGGCCGCCGCCTGCGCGCGATGATGCCATGGCTTGCGGAAAAACGATTGGTTGATAAAGCGAAGAACTGATGGAAGCTGTCAGCTATCAACGTTCAGCTATCAGCTTCTCTTTTCCGGCTGAACGCTGATAGCTGACAGCTAAGGAGGCAGTTATGGGCTTTTACGATTGGGACAAGATGAGACCGGAGGAAATCTCCGAGCTTTATAAACGCAAAATCGCTCTTGGCGAAAACATCGTAGTGGCTCGCGTTGAGGTAAAGCAATGGGCAGTCACTCAGCCGCATCGCCATGAATGCGAAGAGGTAATCATCGTGCTCAAGGGCGCGTGGCAGTTCAACCTGCCAGATGGCGAAGTCACACTGCGGGAGAATCAAATGCTTTCGATTCCGCCCGGCGTCGAGCATTCATCCGAAGCGATTGAAGACACTGTTGCGCTCGACATCTGCACGCCCACCCGACTCGATTGGATCACTGGCGAAGACCGATTTCTCCATCGCGACCCGGATGATTTTTTGTGGGCTGTATGAAAGCAGTGGTCAGGGGTCGGCGGTCAGGGACAGAAGCATAGATGTCTCGAAATAAGCTCTGGGAGCCGGTTTCAAGGTGGCGACTGTTTCAGCCCTGCCCCACAACCCCGACCCTGATGAGGCGATATGAGAAGCGACCAAGTAAAGCGCGGGGTCGAAAGAGCGCCGCACCGAAGCCTGCTTAAAGCCTGCGGCGTGACCGGCGCCGATATGTCAAAGCCGTTCATCGCGGTCTGCAATTCTTACATTGACATAATCCCCGGTCACCGTCACCTGCAGGAGTTCGGCGCGATTGCCAAAGAAGCAATACGCGAAGCGGGCGGAGTTCCGTTCGAGTTCAACACCATCGGCGTCGACGACGGCATAGCCATGGGCCACATAGGAATGAAGTACAGCCTGCCCTCGCGCGAGATCATCGCCGATTCGGTTGAGACTGTGATCGAAGCGCATCGCTTCGACGGCATGCTCTGCGTTCCGAATTGCGACAAGATCGTTCCGGGAATGCTTATGGCCGCGATGCGCGTCAACATCCCAGCTATTTTCGTGAGCGGCGGAGCGATGCGCGCGGGCCGACTCGATAACGGTAAATCGGTTGACCTGATGCATGTCTTTGAAGGCGTGGGCGCGCTCAAAGCGGGACGAATGACCGTCGTTGAGCTTCAAAAGATCGAAGACAGCGCGTGCCCCACTTGCGGCTCTTGCTCAGGAATGTTCACGGCGAATTCGATGAACTGCTTGATGGAAGCGTTGGGGATTGCGCTTCCCGGCAACGGAACATTGCTCGCAGATTCACAGCAGCGGCGCGAGCTTGTGCGGCGCGCCGCTCATCAGATCGTGAAGCTTGTGGAAGCCGATTTGAAGCCGCGCGATTTCATCACGTTGAGTTCATTCGACAACGCTTTCGCTTTGGACGTTGCGATGGGCGGCTCAACCAACACTGTGCTTCACACGCTGGCGATTGCGCGCGAGGCCGGAATTGAATACCAGCTTGAGCGATTGAATACAGTCTCTGCGCGCGTGCCGACCATCTGCAAGGTGAGTCCCGCCCGCCCCGATGTTCACATCGAAGACGTGCTTCGAGTCGGAGGCATCAGCGCGATTCTCAAAGAATTGAGCCGTCGCAAAGGCGCGCTTGATTTGAACGCGGGCACGGTCACTATGAAGACGCTTGGCGAAAACATCGCTGACGCTGCACAGCCAGACGGCGACGTGATACGAACGGTTGAGAATCCATTTTCAGAGACGGGCGCGCTTGCGATTCTGTTCGGCAACCTCGCGCCCGAAGGCGCTGTCATCAAGCGCGCGGCTGCCGAACTGGATTATTTCAGCGGGCGGGCGCGCGTCTTCGATTCGATGGAAGAAGCATGCGAGGCGATACTTGCAGGTCAAATCGCTCGCGGGTCAGTCGTTGTGATTCGATATGAAGGGCCGCGCGGCGGGCCTGGCATGCAAGAGATGCTCGCGCCGACGGCCAATATCGTCGGGATGGGACTGGGGCGAGATGTCGCGCTCATAACCGATGGGCGATTTTCAGGCGCGACTCGCGGGATTTCAATCGGGCACGTTTCACCCGAAGCGGCGGCGCGCGGGCCTATCGCCGCGTTGCGCGATGGCGACCGCGTGACGATTGATCTGAAGCGCAACCTGATCGAAGTTGATCTGGAACAAAGCGAGATAGAGGCGCGGCTCGATGCGCTTCCGCCGTTTGAGCCTAAAGTTTCAAGCTCTTATTTAAGGCGCTACGCCGCGCTGGTCACTTCGGCCAATACGGGCGCGGTGCTGCGCAAAATCTAATCAAACCAGGAGTGCCCATGAAAGACGATGTTCCTCAACGGTTCCTCTACGACCCCCAATTCGAGCACGACGCTTGCGGCGTTGGATTTGTCGCTGACATTGCCGGTCGCGCAAGCCATGCGATTCTTGAAACCGCTGTCGAAGCGCTCCATCGCCTGTCGCATCGCGGAGCCAAGGACGCGGACGGCAAGACGGGCGATGGAGCGGGCATTCTCACACAGATGCCACGCAGGTTCTTTTTGAGGGAGGTTGAAAAACTTGGGCACGCTCGCCCGAATGCCGAAGACGTCGCCGTCGCGATGCTGTTCCTGCCTCGCGAGCATGAATCAGCATCGAAGTGCCGGCAGATAGTTGAAAAGACTTTGGAACATCACGACCTGCATCGGTTTGGCTGGAGGCTGGTTCCGGTTGATGAAAGCGCGCCTGGCCGAAAAGCAGCCGCCACCGCGCCTTTGATCGAGCAGGTATTGATCGGTCGGGGCCGCCAGTCGCTTGATGAATATGAGCGGACTTTATACCTGGTCAGAAAAGAGATTGAAAACCAGGCCGACGGAATCAAAGATTTTTATGTACCGTCGCTTTCGAGCCGCACCATCACCTACAAAGGTCTGTTCGCAGCCACGCAGCTAAAACTTTTCTACAAAGACCTGAGCGATTCGGATTTTGAGAGCGCGCTTGCCGTGTTTCATCAGCGTTACTCGACAAACACATTCCCGAACTGGTTTCTCGCGCAGCCGTTTCGCGTGCTTGCCCACAACGGCGAGATAAACACGCTCGCATCAAATCGCAACTGGATGCGAGCGCGCGAAGCCGACCTCGCATCATCGGTCTGGGGCAGCCGCATCGAAAAGCTGAAGCCCGTGATATGGGACGAGGGGTCTGATTCTGCGAGCCTCGACAACGCGCTTGAGCTTCTGGCGATGAGCGGGCGCGACCTGCTGCACTCGATGATGATGCTCGTTCCCGAAGCGCACGAGAATTCTACGGAGATGGATTCGGCGATCAGCGGCTTTTACGATTACGCGGCATGCCTGAGCGAACCGTGGGACGGCCCGGCGGCCCTCGCTTTCAGCGATGGCAGGTTCGTAGGCGCGGCGCTTGATCGCATGGGGCTGCGTCCCGCGCGCTACACGATCACAAGCGACGGTCTCATCATCATGGCTTCTGAAGCGGGAGCCGTTGAGTTAGAGCCTGAAAAGATAATTGAAAAGGGGCGGCTCGGTCCCGGCCACCTGATTGCTGTGGACACAGAGCGCGGACTGCTGCTCAAAGACGAGCAGATAAAAAGCGAGGTCGCGGCGCGCAAGCCCTATGACGAGTGGGTGCGACGCGCAATGATAACTTGCCCCACGACTTTGAATCTCGGCTATGCGGCCTCTTTCGACGAAGCGGAGCTTACGGCGCGGATGAAGAGCTTCGGCTACACGCTTGAAGACATGCAGCGAATCATCGAGCCGATGTATTCGGAAGGCAAAGAGCCGGTTGGCTCGATGGGAGACGACACGCCGCTTGCGGTATTGTCGAGCAAGCCGCGCGTGCTCTACAACTATTTCAAGCAGCGATTCGCGCAGGTCACCAACCCCGCGATTGACCCTATTCGCGAGCGCACCGTTATGTCGCTTCGAACTTTACTCGGCCCGCGCGGCAGCTTGCTTGAGGAGACAAGCCGACACGCACACCTCATTCGCCTGCACAGCCCCATCCTGACCGATTCGGACATGGAATGGCTGCGCGCGAGCAGAAGCCACGGCTTTACGTCTGTGACTCTGGCGACGCTTTATGGCAGGCGCGGAGGCGACCAGCATCTTGAAAAAATTCTCGACGCATTGTGCGAGCAGGCAAGCGCGGCAGTGGAAGAGGGCCATTCGATCTTGATACTGAGCGACAGGGGCGTGAGCCATTTTCAAGCGCCGATCCCGATGCTGCTCGCCGTTGCCGCAGTCCATCATCACCTCATACGCGAAGGGAAGCGAATGCGCGTGAGCCTTGTCGCTGAAACGGGCGAGGCGAGAGAAGACCATCACTATGCTTGCTTGATTGGCTATGGCGCAAACGCCGTTAATCCATATCTCGCGTTTGAAATTGTCGCGCACGAAATGAGCCGTCGCGGCATGAGCGTCGCGGGCGCGCTCAGAAATTATAAGACAGCGGTTGAAAACGGACTGCTCAAGATCATGTCGAAGATGGGCATCGCCACGGTTGCCAGTTATTGCGGCGCACAGGTCTTTGAAGCAATTGGACTCGACAGCCAGTTGGTCGAGAAGTACTTCACAGGCACGCCCGCGCGAGTGGGCGGGGTGGGGCTTCGTGAGATCACGCGCGACGTGCTCAGCTTTCACGAGTCAGCTTTTGATTCGAAAGAGAAACCCGAGCTTGAAGACGCGGGGTATTATCGCTATCGCACAGGGGGAGAGTTTCACGCTTTCAACCCCGCAGTCTTTCGCGCGCTGCACAAGGCTGTGAAAAACGGTGACCGCAGCCAGTACGAGCAGTATCGCGAGCAGATTGAAAATCGCCCGCCCGCGACGCTGCGCGACCTGCTGGAGTTTCGCCCGTCTCAACCAATCCGGCTCGATGAAGTGGAGCCTGCCGAAGCGATAGCCCGCCGCTTCTCCACTTCGGGCATGTCTCACGGCGCGCTTTCGCGCGAAGCTCATGAGACGGTCGCCATCGCTATGAATAGGCTGGGAGCGAAGAGCAACAGCGGCGAAGGCGGCGAAGACCCTGCGCGCTATCACAGGAGCGCAAATGGCGACTCGTCAAACAGCCGCATCAAGCAGGTGGCGTCGGGCCGCTTCGGCGTGACCCCGCAGTACCTTGTTTCGGCTGACGAGCTTGAGATAAAAATCTCGCAAGGCTCCAAGCCCGGCGAGGGCGGCCAACTGCCCGGCCACAAGGTATCAGCCGAGATTGCTGCGATTCGTCACTCGGTTCCGGGCGTGACATTGATTTCGCCGCCGCCTCATCACGACATCTATTCAATCGAAGACCTTGCGCAGCTTATTTACGATCTCAAACAGGTCAATCCTCGCGCTCGAGTTGCGGTCAAGCTCGTCTCAGAGGCGGGAGTTGGAACGGTCGCTGCCGGAGTCGCCAAAGCTCACGCAGATACAATTCACATTTCAGGCCACGACGGAGGCACAGGCGCATCGCCGCTCGGCTCGATAAAAAACGTCGGCTCGCCGTGGGAGCTTGGACTTGCAGAAACCGAGCAGGTGCTTGTGATGAACGGGCTGCGCCAGCGCGTGCGATTGCGCGTGGACGGCGGATTGAAATCGGGCCGGGATGTAGTTATTGCAGCGATGCTGGGCGCTGACGAATTCGGGTTCGCAACCTCGGCGCTTGTTGCGCTCGGATGCGTGATGGCTCGCCAGTGCCATCTCAACACCTGTCCTGTCGGCATCGCCACTCAAGCTCAGCATCTGCGCGAAAAGTTTCGCGGCAGGCCTGAGATGATAATCAATTATTTCACATCGCTTGCGGAAGAAGTCCGCCGCGTGCTTGCGAGTCTCGGCGCTCGCTCGATTGACGAGATTGTTGGTCGAAGCGATTTGCTGATGGAGAAGCGAGATGCGCGATTGCCTAAAGGCGTGAAGCTCGATCTGCTTCCCATAATCGCTCAAGCTGGACAAGCACACAGACAAGAAAGTCAGGAATTGACTGCCACAATTTGTAGGGTCGGGCACGGAGACCCGCCCCTGACCGGCGAGGCGCAAGCTCCGCAATCAGGGGCGACCACAGAGATTCGCCCCCACAAGCTGTCGAGATTTGCTTCAGAAAACGATCTGCGCGATTTTCAAGCAGAGGCTTCGCTCGACGATCAGATTCTCAAAGACGCTTCGCGCGCAATCGCGGAGGGGAGACGAGTGGCGCTCACCTACAGAATCAAAAACACAAATCGAGCTGTCGGCGCGAAGGTTGCGGGCGAGATTGCTCGACGCTTTCGAGCCGCCGGTCTCAAGAATGCGACCGTTGACCTCACATTTCACGGCTCGGCGGGCCAGAGCTTCGGCGCATTCGCGGTTCAAGGCATGAGGCTCACTTTAATCGGCGAGGCGAATGACTACGTAGGAAAAGCGATGGGCGGCGGCGAGATAATCATTCGCCCGCCCGATGACGCGCAATACGACTGGTCTGAAAACGTCATCATCGGAAACACAGTGATGTACGGGGCCACGGGCGGCTCGCTGTTTGCAGCGGGGCGCGCGGGCGAGCGATTCTGCGTGCGAAACAGCGGCGGCGCGGCTGTCGTCGAAGGCGTTGGAGACCACGGCTGCGAGTACATGACGGCAGGCACTGTCGTTGTTCTCGGAAGCGTGGGCCGCAACTTTGCCGCAGGCATGACCGGCGGCGCGGCTTTCGTTTTAGATTGCGAAGCTAGCTTTCAACGAAACTGCAACCACGAGCACATCAAGCTTGAATCCATCAGCAGCGAGCACGACGAGCAGGCGCTCCGCTCGCTCGTTGAGCGCCACTACGAATTGACGGGGAGTCTCCGCGCCCGCGAGGTGCTGTGGCATTGGAATGAATACCTGCCGCGCTTCTGGAAAGTGGTCACACAGGGAGCGTTGCTTGAAGCGGAGATGAGAAAAGCTTCTGCGTGCGAAAAGCCAGTTATGCAGGAACCTGCGGGAGCAGATTCAGTTGAGGTCATTGTTTCTGCGTCTCATTAGAGCGAATTGCGAAGGCATATAGCTGGGGCGGTCTTACATGAAAACCTGCAGGCAAGTATGCCTGCGCCCCCAGATGGAAAGGCAACTTTTTATGAAAGTGAAGATATACGACACGACGTTGAGGGACGGCACGCAGGGCGAAAGCGTTGCGTTTTCCGTTGAAGACAAGCTGATGATAGCGCGCAAGCTCGACGAACTGGGCATTGATTACATCGAAGGCGGCTGGCCCGGCTCGAATGTAAAAGACGCGGAGTTCTTTGAGCTAGCGCGCCACATTCGATTCGACCATGCGAAGCTCGCCGCGTTCGGCAGCACCTGCCATCCGCGCAATCAGGCTGAAACCGATCCAAACCTGCGCGCGTTGCTTGAAGCTGAAACGCCCGTCGTCACCATTTTTGGCAAGACCTGGGACCTGCACGTCGCTAAAGCTTTGGGCATCACTCTTGAACAGAATCTCGAATTAATTGCGGCCTCGGTCGCTTATCTGAAATCGAAGGGGCGCGAGGTTATTTATGACGCTGAGCACTTCTTCGATGGTTTCAAAGCCAATCCCGATTACGCGATTGAAACGCTCGTTGCGGCCACAAGCGGCGGAGCCGACTTCGTTGTGCTGTGTGACACAAACGGCGGCACCCTGACTTCTCGCCTCACAGAAGTGATTGCGAGGGTCAGGAGATCAATCGGCGCGCCGCTCGGCATTCACGCTCACAACGATTCAGACCTCGCGGTCGCCAATTCGATCGCTGCGGTCGAATGCGGAGCGCGGCAGGTGCAGGGGACGATGAACGGTTACGGCGAACGATGCGGCAACGCGAACCTCTGCTCGGTGATCTCTGTTCTTGAACTAAAGCTCGGCTATGAAACCATAGGGCGCAATCGGCTCGCGCATCTCACGCAGGCGTCGCGCTTCGTCGCTGAGCTTGCAAACCTGCCGCACCGCAGCGACCTCCCCTTCGTCGGTCGCAGCGCGTTTGCGCACAAGGGCGGCGTGCACGTGAGCGCGGTCATGCGCGACCCGGCGACTTATGAGCACGTCGAGCCTGAATTGACGGGCAACAGCCGCCGCGTTCTGATTTCAGACCTTTCGGGCAAGAGCAACATTTTATACAAAGCGGCGGAGATGGGTGTTGACCTCAGTGGAAGCGAAAGCCGTTTGCAGCCGGTCGTTCGTCGAATCAAGGAGCTTGAGCATCAGGGCTTTAAATTCGAAGCCGCCGAAGCGTCGTTCAGACTTCTGCTCGAAGAAGCTACTGGAAGCTACAGCGAGTTCTTCAGCCTTGAAAGTTACAGCGTCGCTGTCGAACGCAACGTTGGCGGCGAGATTACATCGAAGGCGACTGTGCGAGTCGGAGTGGGCGGCCAGACGAAAGAGGCTACAGCCGCAGGCTGCGGCCCGGTTCACGCGCTCGATTGCGCTTTGAGGCTTGCCCTGCGAGATGAGTTTGAGTGCCTGAGCGAAGTGCATCTGACCGATTATAAAGTTCGCGTGCTGGACGCCGATAAGGCGACAGCCGCGAAAGTTCACGTGCTGATTCAAAGTTGCGATAAGCAGGAATCGTGGAGCACGCTCGGCGTATCAACAAACATTCTTGAAGCAAGCTGGCAGGCGCTTGCCGATGCTATCAACTACAAGCTGCACAAGGCAGGGATCAGGGGTCAGGGGTCGGGTGTCAGGGAAGAAGCGAATCTATACTCCGGTGAAACACCTGTTTCGGAATCAGCCTTGGCAATTGATCCCCGATGCCTGACCCCCGAATGGAGGTGACGAGTGTCGTTCGATCAATCGAAATGGATATGGATGAATGGCGAGATCGTGGATTGGCGCGATGCGACTGTGCATGTCTCTGCGCATGCGTTGCACTACGGAAGCGGAGTGTTTGAAGGGATGCGTTGCTACGATACGGATGATGGCCCGGCTGTCTTTCGCATGGATGCGCACCTTGATCGCTTCTACCTGTCAGCGGAATTCTACGGCATTGACATCCCGTTCACGCGGGTCGAGGTTGAAGAAGCGGTGGGCGAAGTTATTATTCGCAACGGCTTCAGCAGTTGTTATGTGCGGCCAATCTGCTATCTCGGCAGCTCAAGTCTCGGCGTGCACCCGCGCGACTGTCCCGCAGAGGTGGCGATTCTGGCGTGGCCATGGTCGGCTTATCTGGGTGATGAAGGGCTGAAGCGAGGCGTTCGCGTGACGGTTTCATCCTGGGCAAAGTTTCATTCACGGATGATGCCGACTGTTGCTAAAGCTTGCGGCGGGTATCTGAACTCGATGCTCGCCGCGCGAGAAGCCATCGGATTGGGTTATGATGAGGCGTTGCTGCTCGATGCCAGTGGAAACATCGCCGAGGGATCAGGCGAGAATCTATTCATAGTTCGCGGCAATCGGCTGTGGACCAACGACGAGCGGTCTTCAATTTTGCTTGGCGTCACGCGCGACGCCGTGATTCGCATCGCTCGCGACCTTGGCTATGAAGTCGAGGTTGCGATGTTGCGGCTTGAAGATTTGCTCTCGGCTGATGAAGCGTTTTTTACAGGAACGGCGGCAGAGGTGACGCCGATTCGCGAAGTGGATGGCGCGCAAATTGGAAGAGGCTCGCGCGGGCCTGTTACAGAAAGGATTCAGCAGGTCTTTTTTGCTGCAACGAAGGGGCGCGACGCGCGATACGGCGACTGGCTGCACTTTGTCGCTCGACAGCCAGCCGAGGCCGTTCTTTTGAGATAGTTCGCGCTTTAAGCGGAGGAAATAGCTATGGAACTAATGCAGCTTGAAATGTTTGTAGCTATGGTTGAGGAAGGCAGCTCTCACAGGGCTGCCGAGCGAGTGTTGCGCACCCAGCCTGCTGTGAGCATGGCTTTGCGCAAGCTCGAACAGGAGATCGGCGCGTTGCTATTCGACCGCTCCAATCGCAATGCCCTGACGCTGACCGACACGGGCCAGATTCTGTTCGATTACGCGAAGCGCCTTTTGAACCTGCGAGACGAGGCGATGGCTGCCCTTGAGCAATTGCACAACCTGCAAAGCGGTCGCATCCGCATAGGCGCAAACGAAAGCACCTGTCTTTATCTCTTGCCAAGATTGATTCTTGAATTCCGCGAGCGTTACCCAAAAATAAAGATAGAAGTCTTTCGCCATCTCTCAGCGAAGCTGCCCAACGAGTTGAGGCAGCGCAATCTCGATTTTGCCATACTATCGTTCCTGCCGGATGATAATGATCTCGAAGCGACTCCCATCCTGCGCGATGAGCTTGTGCTGATTGCAAGCCCGCAGCATGAGATTGCCACCCGCGAGCGCGTTCACATAAGAGACCTCGGAGCCGAGAGCTTCATAGCGCACAATGTCCGCTCGCCGTCGCGCGAAAAGGTGATAGAGACTTTTCGCCGGTTTCAAACGCCGCTCAACATAACTATAGAAATTGGCACTATCGAAACGATAAAGAGATTCGTCGCCATGAATCTCGGATTGGCATTCGCGCCATTGATGTGCGTCGAGGAAGAAGTAGAGCGAGGCGAGCTGGTTGTTGTGCCGGTCGAAGGCTTTCGCCACGAGCGAACGCTTTGGGTTGTTCGCCGTTCGACGGACGCTCATTCCCATGCCGCGCAGGCTTTTATGAAAGTCATTGATTCGTTAAAGGAAGGTTTGAGCTGCGCTAAACAATCTGCCGGTTCTGGCGCGAACAAATCTATTTCGGATGTGGTCAACTGAGCAGAAAGTGGCGACATTGCGGCTTTTAAATGCCTGCGGGAAGACAGGCAAAGATGACATTGAAAGATGGGCCGGCTATTGAATCAGGCCTTCGCCTTCACTCGCCGCGTTTGATTCATTCGCTTTGAGAAAATAGATTTGCTCGAATAAATGGCGAGCTACGTTGGGGTCCAGCTTTTTCAAAGCATCATATTCGCGCAGCGCCATGCCTTTGTTCCCCAACTTCAGGTATGAATTTGCCAGACGCAAGCGCGCTTCAACATGATCAGATTTTATTCTCGTAACAGCTTTGTATGCCTCGACGGCTTCTTCATAACGCTCAAGCTTTTCGTAAGTCAACCCAAGATGGAAACCGGCTTCAAGGTAATCAGGCTTGATCTCAACGGCTTTCTTGAACGCCTTGGCGGCGTCTCGATAGCGGCCAAGAAAAGTGTAAGCCGCGCCCAGACGATCATACGCTTCGGGATAATCGCGGCGGGCTTGAATCGCGCGCTTGCAAGCCTCTACCGCTTCCGTCCAGCGATGCTCGTTCGCATACGCGACGGCCTGCTCGTAAAAAGACTCGGATTGATTCTGTCGGTTTTGTCGGGCCGATGAAAGGTCGGCAAGCGCGATTAAAGAGAGGGCTACAAGCATTGCCTTGAATGCCCGGCGATGATTCACAGCTTCACCTCCAGCCAGTGAGCTATTACTTCGATTTGTCGTTACTGCTTTGATTTCCCAGCAACCACAGTCGCAAAGTTTCGTCAGGAACTCTGCTCAATGGACCTCATTATTCTCTCGCGCAGCCTTTTCAGTCAAGGCGGTAAGCCACGATTGTGTGAGATCGGTCTGACTCTCTTTGCCTTTCGCGCGCTCGGTCCCAATGCCGCCCGCTTTCGGCAACAGTTGATTCACGACGCCCAGAATGTCAGCCGTGAGTCCCGGGAAGATTCCGTGAAACAGCGCTGCAATCTTTGCCTGCACCGACAAAACGACTTCAGCGTCGCCGCGCTTCGTGGCCGCGATGATTTGACGAGCAGCGCGCTCGGCGCTCATCGAAGCTAAGGGAAGCGAATCGCTGATGACAAACCACGCGTACTCTGCGCGGTGCTGGCCTTTGAAATCGGCATTCATGGGGCTGCCCGTGCGCATCAATCCTGGGCAAACGGTCGTTACGACGATGCCGTCTTTTGCAAGCTCAGCGCGCAAGCCTTCAGATAAACCCACAAGCGCAAACTTGCTCGCGCTGTAAGGCAAAAGGTGCGGCACGCTGATCTTGCCTCCGATTGATGAGATGTTGACGATGCGCCCTTCGCGCTTGCGGCGCATTTCGGGAAGCACCGCGAGCGTCGCGTAGAGAGGTCCCCAGAAGTGGGTCTTCATCTCGTCTTCGTAATCGCGTTGCGTCATCACTTCCATCGGTCCCACTTCAATCACGCCCGCGTTGTTTATCAGCACGTCAATCTGGCCGTAATGATCTTGAACTGAGATCACCATCTCTTCAACCTGCGCGCGGTCTGTCACGTCGCAGGCAACGATGAAGGCTTCGGCTCCGCGCGAGATTAAATCATCGCGAGCGCGAAGAAGTTCCTCTTCATCGCGAGCGCACAGAGCGAGCCGCGCGCCTTCGCGGGCAAGCTCGCGCGCCAGAACAAGCCCAAGCCCGCGCGAGCCGCCCGTGATTAAAACGACGCGACTGCGGAAATCGTATTGATTGATCCGCCGCACAAGCGCGCGACCCGTAAGCAGCGCGCCCGCGCCTGCTGCCAACAATAATCCTTTCTTACGCATATGTGTTACTCCCAAAGCAAAAGTAAAAAGGCAAAAAGCGCATTGCGCGCGATTGGTTCAATGTGATTCTGTTTTCACTTTTGCCTTATAATGAACTCCGCCACGACAGGGGCGTGGTCCGACGGGCGCTCCCAGGCGCGCGGCTCTTTGTCTATCCACGCCGTCAAGCATTTTTTGGCGAGCGGCGGCGACACCCAGATGTGGTCTATGCGCAGGCCGAGATTGCGACGGAACGCGCCTGCGCGATAGTCCCACCACGAGAATTGTTTTTCTTCGTCATTGTGCAATCGAAAGCTGTCAATAAATCCCCACTGCTTGATTTCCTCGAGCCGCTCGCGCTCCGCATCGCTGAAAAGGATGCGGCCCCGCCATAGCTTCGGATTGTGTACGTCCCGGTCTTCGGGCGCGACGTTGAAATCGCCGCACAACAACACAAGCTCGTTTGCATCAAACTCAGAATCAAACATCGCGCGCAGCCGCCGCATCCAGTCGAGCTTGAAATAATACTTCTCCGCTCCGACGAACTGGCCGTTTGGAATATAGACGTTCACAACGCGCATGCCGTTGATCGTCGCAGCTATCAACCGTGCGTGCGCGTCCGCGCTGTCCGAGAAGCCGCGCTGAATGTCGCTGCACTCGAAGCGCGACAGTATTGCAACTCCGTTATAGGTCGGCTGCCCGAAAGTTTCCGACGAGTAGCCGAGTTCCGCGAAGGCTGCTTTCGGAAATCGCTCGTCTGTGCATTTCGTCTCTTGCAGGCAGAGCACATCAGGCCGCGCCTGATCTAACCACCGCAGCACGAGCGGCAAGCGTGCCAGCACTGAATTGACATTCCACGTTGCGAGTTTCAATTTCCAATGTAGGGGCAGGGTTTGTCCCTGCCCGGATGGCCAATAGGCCATGACAGAAATCAAATGTAAAGAATTGGGAATCCTTTCATCGCTCGCGCGATTCGGGCCGGGAACCCGCGCAGCGGGTCGAGCCCTGCCCCTACAATATCATTCACCCTTCAACTGTCGCTCGCGCTCTTTGCGGCGCAGGTCTTGTGCAACGCTTTCGCGGTTGCCTTCAGCTTTGCCCGGCGTTCTTCCGGGATCTCCCGTTCGTGATTTATTGGTTGGTCCTTCGTTGCTTTCATTCACCATATGTTCGTCGCGCGTTTTTTGATCTGCCATCTCTTCCCTCCTTGCTCGTTCGTCTGTTTACAGTCCACCTGTAAGCGCGACAGCGCGCCGCACAGTTGAATTGCAATGAGAGTGCCAGCCGTCACTTCACGGGAACCAGCCGCAGTATTCGATCATCGTTCTGTGCGGGCGAGCCTCGCCCGTCGCGATTCGATGTAGAAAAATAGATCGCGCCGTCCGGCCCTTCGGCTACATCGCGAATGCGGCCATAATCGTTTTGCAGTAACCGCTCTTGAAAGATTACGCGGCGGCCATCTAGCACGACTCGAATCATGCACTTGCCGCGCAGGCAGCCGAAAAAGAAATTGTTTTTGAAATCGGGGAAAGCCGTGCCGCGATAAAACATTCCGCTCGCGGGCGCGACCGAAGGTGTGTACTCAAGAAGCGGCGACTCCATCCCTTCTTGCGTCTGCTGGTGATGAATCGCGGGCCAGCCGTAATTCTTCCCGCGCTCGACTATGTTGACCTCATCGCCGCCGCCCGGACCATCGAAGCCCGAAGGGCCGTGATCTGTGTCGAACATAAGATTCGTTGCGGGCTGCCAGTCGAAGCCTTCAGGATTGCGATGGCCGTAAGACCATATTTCAGGCCGCGCGCCCTCTTGATTCACGAAAGGATTATCAGGCGGCACGCTCCCGTCATCATTCAACCGCAGAATTTTTCCCGCAAGCGAATCGAGCCGCTGCGCAAGCTCGCGCTCGGCTGCGTCGCCCGTCGTTATGTAGAGCTTGCCATCAGGCCCGAAGTGCAGCCGCACGCCCGAGTGAATTGATGCGGCAGGAATGTTTTCGATAATCACGCGCCTTTCCGTAAGCGCGTCGCCGGTTTCACGATAGCGCACGACGCGAGCGCGCATGCCGCCTTCGCGATATGTGTATGAGAGGTAGAGCAGATGGTTCTGGGCAAATTGCGGATGCAGCGCAAGCCCCATCAATCCGCTTTCAGCGCCGAGCGCGACGTCATTTATTGTCACGAGCGGCTCATTGCGCAGCTTTCCGTTTTCGATAACGCGAAGGCGGCCCGGTCGCTCGGTGAAAAGTATACGCCCGTCGGGCGCGAACACTATTGACCACGGAACTTCAAGCCCGGTTGCTACGGTCTCAACGCGAAAGCGCACAGGGTCGCTAAGAGATTCGCCCGCGTCGTTTGACGCAACGCGCGTAGCGGTTCCGATTTCGCCGTCGCCTTTTCCTGTGGGCGCGTTGCTGCACGCAATGAAAAGAGCAATGACCAGGATGAAGGCTGCGCTAAATGGTCGGCTCATCTTTCGCCTCCTGACACTGAGAATATGCGACGCCGCGAACAATGTCCAACTGTTTAGACGGCTAAGCGGCAGGCTTTCTTCATTGCTATCAGGCGAGACGTCAATGAGTGCTAACAAGACACGACTGCACGGTTAAGGGACATGGTTGCCGAGTGATTGTGTAAAGAATTCCTGCTGGACGATAACTACTCCATGGTGTCAATCTTTTCATTAACGCGACGGTCACACAATTTTTCAGCAATGGCGCAGGCTTAGCAAACGAGGCGAAAGCTGTCTTAATCAAAGCGGCAAGCCGAAGTGAGCGCACGCGGGGCTGGCATTGGTTTTGCTCTTTGCCAAAACGGATTGTTGTGAGCAGATAGAAGTATCGCTGCAATTCCAGATTCGATTAAGGAGCGTGCTATGCAACCACTCAACGATGTTGAAACAATAACCCCAGAGACGAATCAGCCAGAGACACGCAACAAATCAAAATTAGACAATATAAAGAACACGGTTGCCGACAAATTACAGGGCGCAGCCTCAGCCGTTCGACAGAAAGCAGGCCAGCAGGAAGGCGCTGTAGGCGATTATGCTGGCAAAGCATCGTCGTGGCTCGAAGATGCGGCGGGCTACATTCGCCAGATGAACCCGCAACAGATCAAGAGCGACGTTCAAGATGAAGTGCGGCGCAATCCGGGCCGCGCGCTTCTGATTGCGGGCGCGGCGGGGCTGCTGCTCGGCGTTTTAATCAGGAGGTAAAAGATGCAGACACGCAAAGCGGTTAACAGGCAGGTGCATACGGATATGCCGCGCGAATCCTTTGGCGAATTATTGAGTCAACTGGCAAACAACTCGGCTGCTCTCGTGCGCGACGAGATTGACCTTGCAAAGCAGGAGATGGGCGAAAAGATTGCGCGCCTGCGCTCGGCGGTTGTCGTAATCGCAATCGGCGGCGTTATCGCTCTAGTTGGGATGCTTGGCCTAGTTGCCGCGGCAATAATCGGACTCGGTTATGTTGTTGGGCCGGGCTGGTCGGCGTTAATCATCGGGGGCGCGCTCGCTTTAATCGGAGGCTTGATCGCTATGACCGGCGTCGGGCGGATGAAGCGCACGAGCCTCAAGCCTGAGCAGACTATCGAAACTCTTGAGGAGGATAAGGAATGGCTGAAACAACTAACATAGCGGCGCAGCGCGCGCAGAACGAATCGGAGCGGAGCGCGCGAGAGATTCGGCAGGACATAGAAGCCAAGCGAGAGTCAATTTCGCAAACAGTCGACAAGCTGGGCGAGCGCATTCATCAGACGCTCGATTGGCGCGAGTACGTGTCGCAGCGCCCATTCATCGCGCTCGGCGTAGCGGCGGGCGTGGGGTTTCTGCTTTCGGGCATATTCAAGCGCAGGCCGACGCCACAGGAGCGCATCATGGATGCCTTTGCGGAAGTGACTGAAGACATCGCTGATCGCATAACAGATTTCGCGGGCGAGACATTCAAGAGAAGGTTGGTTTCAGGCAGGACCGTTAAAGCAGCCCTTACGGGCGTGGTCACGAAAGCGGCGATGGATTATGCCAGGAATCAGTTGAGCGGCATGGTTACGGGAACGAACAAGCAGGCTCAAGTTGAGCATAGGGGTCAAACGGGTTCGAACAGCGCGCCGATCCACTGAACTGGCAATCGAGCAGCGCGGGTTGTAAGCAGCCGTCTTCAATCTGCGCTGCTCGGAAATTCTAACTGATAAGAGACTCAATTCATAAAGGAGGGAGATACATGGAATCGAATAAGAACCTGACAGAGAACAAGACAACGACGACCGGCGGCACGACTGCCACGACGGGGCAAACGACTGGCAGCGCGACCCAGCGCGCGCGCGAGCAGAGCGCGATCCAATCGGCTTACGACCAGACGAAGCAAGCTGTGTCGACCGCTTACGACAAAACGTCGCAGGTCCTGAGCAACTCTTACGACCAGGCGATGAGCTACGGCAAAGAGCATCCGGGCCAGTTGACGCTGATTGCTTTCGGCGCAGGCATAGGCATCGGGCTGTTGCTTTCGGCGACTCTGGGCGGGCGCAGCCGCACGAGCCGGATTGCCGAGCCTATAGTCAACGCGCTGTCGCAGGTGGCGATGGAGTTCTTCCGATAAGAAGACGAATTGCTGACGCGAAGGTGAGTCGTTTCAGTCGCGCAAGTGTGAAAGCATATTGATTTTTTTCATGAGCGATGCGCTCACCGTTCAAGGGCGATCTCCTGAGAGTGAAAGGGCGTTAGCTGAAGCGCGCCCTTTATTTTTCTGGCATGAACTCATGATATAGGCCGGAGTTCGATTTCAATAGGCGAACCGTCCTGTTTAATCTCAACATCGCCGGAATACATCTCGTAGCCGAAGGCTTTCACCTTCAAAGTGTACTTGCCGGGCGGGACAGAGTTATTCAACTCGAACTTGCCGTCGGCATTTGTGCCGCCCCATGTCAGCAGGCTTTCGGCTGTTATCTGCTTTGCGCCAAGAGGCAGAAGCCCAACGCGCGCTCCCGCGACCGGCATGCCTTTGATTGATCGAATCATACCGCGCACTTTAATGAGCGCGGGCTGCACAACTATTTTCGGCGCGGGCGCTTGCGCCATGCGCTCAGGATCGTTTGAAACCGAAGCGTTCGACGGCAGCATTTTTTTCGGCTTCGGTTTTGCGGGAGAATCGAGTTGCGCGAGCAGCGTTGCGACGAAGTTTGACGGGCGCAGAAAGCCGACGGCTCCGTACTCGCGCTCGCCGTCGGGGAATCCGTCGCCGTCCTCATCAACGAGCTTTTTATCAACGAGCACTTTCGTCGGTATGCCTATGAGCTTGCCATCAAGGTTAACCGCCGCGCCGCCGCTGTTGCCGTGAAGCACGCGCGCGCTCGTCTTTATCCAGTTGCCGAGCGCGTCAACGCCTTCGACAAGCCCGCGATTGACCGTCGCGCCGCCGAGTCCCTTCTGCGGAAAGCCTATGATGACAAGGTCGTCGAGCGGCTGCACCCGGCGCGAATCGGCCAGCTCAATCACGGGAAACGTCGCGGTAGGCGATACCTCTTTGCCTTCATCGTCAGCCGCTATCTTGAGCAGCGCGAGGTCATACTCTTTGCTGATGAGCACGGGAGCGAGCCTGTAGCGATTAGGCTTGGACTGAGCATTCTGATCCGCGAGGTCGAAAAATATCTGATTGAACAACTCGCCTGTTCGGTCGTCTGCAATGACGTGATAGTTGGTAGCAACAATGCCGTCTTTGCGCACGACGACGGCTGAGCCTCGGATGAACGGGCCTCTGTTTCCGGGCTGAGCGCCTGCGCTGACGAAGACCTGGCCCACCGCGCTGATTGCGCGGCGCACGCGGTCGCGGCTTGCAGGCGGCATTGGCTGATTCGCTTCTGGTAGTTTTCTATTCGCTTGATTGGCTTGCGCGGCTGCGCGACAGGGGCTTGAAGCAATGGCAAGCGCGGCAGCTATCAACAGATTGGGCCATAGGGGCAAACGATTCGCGCGGCTTATATTGGCTCTTGCCTTCATACAACACCTGCCTTTTTGGCAAGTATCTTACACTTGCTCGTCTTTTTTGCCAATATTGACAACGCCTGCGGGCTTCTGCAAAGATGAAGACTGCCGGCCCTGTAGCTCAGTGGATAGAGCGCAACGCTCCGGACGTTGAGGTCGTAGGTTCGATTCCTACCAGGGTCGCTTTTCAATCTTCACCTCACATTTAGTTGCTCTTCACTTTGATTGGCCGCGCCTAACTTCATTAGTCGAAAGATTGAAACTGACATGGACTGGGACTAGAATCGAAGCAGCAAGGAGGTCATATGGCTCAAACACCCATAGCCGTAGACAAAACCGCGCCTGCGGAATTTGTTCTCAACGTTCAGTCTGTTGGATTGACTGAGGAACAATTCCTGCGGCTCTGCCGGGACAATCCGGAAATCAACTTCGAGCTTAGCGCGGAAGGAGAGCTTATCATCATGCCCCCAACAGGAATGATTACCGGAAACCGCAACAGCAGATTAACTCGCCGCGTTGATGAATGGGCAGAAAAAGATGGCACAGGAGTGGCATTCGATTCGTCAACTCTGTTCACGCTGCCCAACGGCGCTAAGCGCTCGCCCGATGCGTCATGGATAAAGCGCGAAAGGTTGGAAGCGTTGAGCGAAGAAGAAAAACAAGGCTTCGCGCCCATCTGCCCTGATTTCGTTGTCGAATTGCCCTCGCCTTCAGACCATCTCTCGACGCTTCAGAAGAAGATGGATGAATACATCGAAAACGGCGCGCGGTTGGGATGGCTGCTTGATCCCATTGACAGGCGCGTCCACATTTATCGTCCCGGACACGAACCTGAGATTTTAGATGATCCTGAAACGATAAGCGGCGAACCGGTTCTCACCGGCTTCGTTCTCAACTTGCGTGAGATGTGGTAGCCTACAGGCGCGATTGATGCAACACGATTTAAGATCAGCCCGATTTATCACCGCATAGATTAAAAGCTCGCTCAGGCAAAGGAGGACAAGAATGCGATTCTTCTTCTTTCATCTCATGTCATGGCCATACCTGCCCGACGATTTTGAAAAAACTCATGACTCGGCGTGGATATGGTGCCCGAACTCGCTCTTTGACCCGCAAAAGGGTGCGAGCCTTTATAACGAATATCTCGACACGCTCATCTATGCAGAACAGGTCGGATTCGACGGCGTGTGCGTCAACGAGCATCACCAGAACGCTTACGGGCTGATGCCATCGCCGAACTTGATGGGTGCGATACTCGCGCGGCAAACGAAGCGAGTTAAGATAGCCGTCATCGGAAACGCGCTGCCGCTTTATAACCCTCCTACGCGAGTCGCAGAAGAATTCGCGATGATTGATTGCATATCGGGCGGGCGATTGATTGCGGGATTTGTCGTGGGCGGCGGGCCTGAATATTTTTCGTATGGAATAAATCCCACTCACGCGCGCGAGATGTTTCGCGAGGCTCATGACTTGATCATCAGAGCGTGGACCGAGCCGGGACCGTTCAGGTTTTTCTCGAAGCATTACAAGCTGAATTATGTGAACACGTGGCCGCGCCCTGTTCAAAAGCCGCATCCGCCGATATGGATTCCGGGAGTCGGCTCGCTCGAAACGATGGAGTTCGTAGCGCGGCGGCGTTACTCCTACATGGGCATCCCGTATTTTCACATTGATGTGTTCAAGCGCACGTTCGAGCTGTTCCGCGAAGCGTGCGCGCGTGAAGGCTACACGCCAGAGCCTGAACAGATGGGCTGGCCCATTCCGATTTACGTTGCGGAGACGGACGAGCAGGCGCGTAAAGAATTTGAGCCTTCTTTGTGGTACTTCGCAAAGAAATTATTGCTCGGCATTGACATCACGCCGCCGGGATATACGAGCGTGAAATCGGCTATTGCGATAACCAGGAACCAGAACAAGTTCCTGCTGTCGGTTGATAAATGGGGCGATGTTGAAAAGGGCGTGTATGCGATAGTTGGAAGCCCTGCGACCGTTCGCGATAAATTGATTTATTACCAGAAGCAACTCGGCGCGGGAAACATCTTGACCGGATGCCAGATCGGCTCGCTTTCGCACGAGCAGACTCGCCGCAGCATGAAGCTGCTGGCCGAAGAGGTAATGCCTTATGTTCGACAAGCTGAAAGCTCTCAAGTACGGACTTAAAGTGAAGTGGTACGAAGCGACGCGCGACCACATTAAGATGATTGACCTTGATGGCCGCAAGGTTCAGATGATGGAAGGCGGCGAAGGCGAGCCGTTGCTTTATCTGCATTCGGCCTACGGCGAAAACCTCTGGCTGCCGTTTCATCAGAGGCTCGCGGAACAATTTCACGTCATCGCGCCCGCGCATCCAGGCTTTGCTCAATCAGAGGGCATCGAAGAGATTGATTCGATGGAAGACCTGATCTTTCATTACGTTGATTTGCTCGATCACTTGGGACAGGAAAAGATTAACATCGCGGGCGTCAGCTTAGGCGCGTGGATAGCCGCAGAGTTTGCGACTTGTTACCCTGACCGAGTGAAAAAGCTCGCGCTTGGATGTCCCGCGGGGCTGTGGCTGATGGATCACCCGATGACGGATATGTTCGCGCTGATGCGGCGGCCCGAAAAACTCAGAGCGATTCTGTTTCACGATCCGAGTTCAGCGCTCGCCGAGTTGCTTGTGCCTGCCGAGCCTGCCGAAGAGCAATTAGTCGAAGCATACAAAGCGATGACGGCGACGGCTCGCGTAGCGTGGAATCCGCCGGGACATAATCCCAAGCTCGCCGGCCGCTTGCGAAGAATCAAATCGCCGACGCTGATAATCTGGGGCGATGACGATAAGTTAATCCCGACTGCTTACGCCGAAGAGTGGGCGCGCCACATCAAAGACTCGCGCGTGCATCTTATTAAGGACTGCGGCCACATGATTATGTTTGAAGGCGAAGCAGAGTTCGTGCGGGCTGTTACGGAGTTTCTTCTTTAGGCAAACTTGCGGGGCACTAATCATTGACTGTATAACTAAACCGATATGCAATCTGTAGCAAAGGCAAAGGTCATGATCTGCAAGTGTGAACAGGATAATGAATGAAATTGCGTAATCGAATAGAACTGGATATTGCCACTCTTAAAGAGGCGACGAAGGTTATAGTTGAGAATCACTATCTCCATCGGGGCCGGACGATGGCACAGTTGCCTTATTGGATACTGCTAGACAGAAAGCGAGTTGGGGTGTTGCTTTTTGCTTATCCGCGAATGTCTGCGATCTTTCACGGTTACCGACCGATGAATATTCTTGAACTGGCGCGAATGTGGATTGATCCCGCTGTGCAGGGACTGAAAGTCAAAGACAGTGACGAAAAAGAGCATTCATTTTCGGTAGCCACCTGCGCCGTTGGTAAAGCATTGCGGCGTGTGCGTCAGGATTGGCACGCTAAATATCCTAACCTGCCGGATGTCTACGCTGTTGTCAGTTGGGCAGATGCCGAACACCATGAAGGAACAATTTATAAAGCTGCGAATTTCCGCGAAGTCGGCAGAAGCGGCGGAAGCCTTCATGGCAACGCGCGGCGCAGGAACGGCGGAAGAGACCAGATGAATCAGGATTATTTACATGAGAAAAAAACATTTCTTTATGAATACTCAAAGCCACTGACAAATTTGGCAAAGGACAGGGCGAGAGCAGCGCAAAAAAAACAATTAGAACTCCAGTTTGATACTCTGGTTAATACTGAAGAACGAGCATCTTTTCGTTAGAGCGGATACTTACGCACAAGCTGGCGTAGTCTTTTGGCATGATTGCTGGTTATCTTCATTCCGTGGGATTGGACATAGTGCCACGGAATTTTGGGATTATTAAGAGTGAGGCCACGTCTTACAAGATAGTTCAGGCGCATCAGCTTTGCATCTTCAACATCCTCTTCTTTCAATAGTTTTAACGCCATTCCAAGCAACTCTAAATCCGGTTCAAAACGAGCTTCGATACTGCTTATGTATTCTTCCATCATTGAGGGGGCTAAGAAATAAACTTCATCAATTATAAATCCTACCGGAGTGTTGCGCCCCTTTGCGCAAATCCAGTATCGTTTACGCCATTTCTCAAGTGTGTGCGGCCCAACGTCGCGTGCTGTGGTCACCGAATTCTTTGTTGTTGATTTAAGTTCAAATGGATTATTAGACTCATCTAAAGCGTCTGCCCCCATTCTGCCTTCCCCGCTTGGGTGCAAATTGAACAACTCCCGCAACTGTTTCTCCCTAGCACTATCCTGTACTTCGGCAAATACCTCATTAATGATTGTGGTCTTCTTAGCCATTCTGATTCGGTCATAGGGACGCTATAGCAGAGCGTTAAAAAGATCGCTTATTGTCATGTCGAACGCTTGAGCTATTCTCTCAATGTTCAAAAGGGCCACGTTTCGCTCGCCTCTTTCAATTGCTCCGACATAAGTGCGATGAAGCCCTGCCATTTCAGCGAGCTTTTCTTGCGACCAACCTCGTTGCTCACGAAGCGTGCGTATACGTCTTCCAAATTTAAGTCTAATATCCTCTCTTTTCCGTCCGGTCATTGGTCTAAGAATTTAGCTGGAAGATGAATATCAAGCGACAGACTATGAGTAGCATCGGTTTGAAAGGCACGGCATCGCGACAGATCGAAAGCTAGCGCGTCGAGTTGATCAAGGATTGCGGTCACATGATTATGTTTGAAGGTGAAGCGGAGTTCGTGCGGGCTATAACGGGATTCTTAAGTTGATTGGGATTTCGAGACGGTAGCGTGCGATTGATTCGACTGCCGGAACGACAGCAACGCCGAACAGATTTGCGATGCCCGCCGTCCCGGCAGATTGACTTTAGCCTATCACCTCAACAGGCGAACGTTGTAGATTCCAGCCAGACGGTTTATATCAGATCGCAAACCTATCCATTCGGCCTCTATCTTTGGCGGAAAGGCGCGATTGCGCATGATACGGTTCACATCTTCAGCTTCGTTTACAACTTTGACGACGTTTTCGCGCACGTCGAGCCAGTCATCTCTCTTGTCGAATTCTTTCCGCAATTCATCGAGAGCCTTCTCCAAATCCTTCACCTGATCGTTTATCCTGTCTTCGGCTTTCGACCCATCGAGGTAGCTTCTGTCAAGAGATTTGTCTATTTGTTTCGTAAACGTATCGCTGTGATCTTCTACGCGCTTGATTATTCGCTCAACGTCAGATTTCGTGTAACGGCGTCCGCGATAACGCCCCTGCGCCAGTCCTTGAGTCGCCAGTGATGCTACGAGCAAAAAAGCTCCCAACCCTATGATCGTTTTCCAAAACTGATTACGCATTCTCTTTGTCCTCCTAAAATATAAAGCGCGCTCCGACCGACGCGTTCATCCGCTCCTGTGGCCCGGATTAATTCACCGAGCTTGTTCATCCTTATGACGTAGCTTGCGCGTCGGTAGTCGGAAATTTTCTTCGGGCCTTGCGGGATTCTACTTGCGCGATTGGCAAACCCGCAATGCGGAGCATAAAATTTCAACCGTGTTTTTATTTTTCAAATCTTCAAATAAGGAGAGTGCAATGCTAAAAGCAGGAGACCGAGCGCCTGATTTTATTGCGAGAGCGCACACGGGCGAAGACGTCCGGCTCAGCGATTTTAAAGGCCGAACCGTCGTGCTGTGGTTTTATCCGAAAGCCGACACGCCCGGCTGAACTGCCGAAGGGATTGGATTCCGGGATAGAGTCCAACAATACGCAGACAAGAATGCAGAGATACTCGGCGTGAGCTTCGACACCGAAGCGAAGAACCGCGCGTTTGCCGAAAAGTACAACTTCCCATTCCGGCTGCTGTGCGACACCGATAGAAAAATCGGATTAGCATACGGCGCTTGCGATTCGGCGGAAGACCGCACACCGCGCCGCATCACTTACGTCATCGGGCCGGATGGCCGCATCGCTCAAGCTATCGAGAAGGTGAACGCGCGCGAGCACCCGGAACAGTTGCTCGCAACGCTTTGATGACATGAAAAAAGGGCAGCCGAAGCTAAAGGCTGCCCCATAATATCTTTGATAATTCGACTATTGATCGTCACCTGTGCCTGCTTGTTGCGGCCGGGCAGGAGGCTCAGGTCTTCCCGCGCCGAGATTGTTGAAGTTAAGCGCGGCGTTGAACAGCAGGAAGAACTCACCCTGCGTCTGATGCCGCCACATCGGGTTTGTGGCAAACATAACGACGTGGCCCTTGCCTACGGGCACATCAACGACGGCAGGCTTGCCCGCAAGCTCCGAGCCGCCTGCAAGCATCCCGCTCAACAGCAACTCTTTTTCATTCGAGTTGAACCTGAGCACAACGCGCGGCCTCATGTTCGGCGGAGGAATCATCGCGCTCGCGAACTGGCGAATCTCTTCCGGTATCCCTTCTTCGCCCGGCCTCGTTTGCTCCTGTGGCCGCCGCTCCGCTTGCGGCATCGCTTGAACAATGTCGGGGTCGCTCGTTGTGCCTCGACCTGACGGGCGCTGCCCCGGCGGAAGCCCACCACCTCCACCGCCGCCGCCAAAGCCTCCGCCGCCCGGTATCACGCTCACGTTCAGCAGCGGCGCTTGGTTGAAATAGACCGCAAGCGAATCGCCATAACCATAAGCTATCGGACTCTTCTTATCGGCAAATGTCGCATTGTAAACAGAGCCGCGCGCTTGAAGCTGCCGCGACTGCTCAACCGTCACGCCTGTCGTGATGCCGTAGTCAATCGGTATCTGCGAGATGGTCGTGATGGGAATGAACAGGCCGCCATCTTCGATGAACTTCTGAAGGTTAACGACACCGCGAAGCTCCATCCCTCCACGCATGTCATCGGTCGTATCGGGAGAGTTGCCCATGTTCGGCGTGATGTCGGACGCCTTCCACGGAATAGGCTCGCCGCGCTTCGGCGTTCCGTTGACGATTGACTGAGCCGAGCCGCCGACTGGCGGAAAAATGATCACGTCAAACTTGTCTTTCAGGTTCGGAGTCTCGCGGATGACGTGATCCGAGATGTACGTATAAGGAATCTGCAATCGGTCGAACTCGATTCGGAACCATCCCTCGTTCTGCGTGTTCGTCCACGTGTGAACAATCGCGATGCGCGGGACCGCCAATTCGTGAGTCTTCACTTCGGGCACTTTGTCCACGGCAACCGCAGTCAGCCCAAGCTCGCTCACTGCCGCCTCCAGCTTCTGCCTTAGGTCAGAAGGATTGCCTTCAGCTTTAATAATGAACGAACCGGCATTGAACTGCTGATCGCCTGCTTTGAACGAATCTTCAGCGGCGAGCATCCGTACATCTTTCAGCTTGAAGCGGAGCGTCGCGAGCGTGTTGTCAGTGTTGTGATTGATGATGAAAGCGGCTCCTGAAGCCGATCCTGTGACTCTGCCTCTTACTTTGGCGTCGCTCGTGAGCATCACCATCGGCACGTCGAGGATGCTTGTGAAGCCTTCGACCTTGTCGTCTTTCTTCACGCGAACGGTCTTCACGTTGCGCAGCGCGCCCAATGTCCAGCCCGTATCATCGTAAGGTCGCGGATCGTTTACGTTGTAGTACTGCGTGTCGAGCAGCATATCGGCCATGCGCGAGTAAGGCTGATCCATTCGGATAATGTATGAGCCTGCCGGGTACTTCTGATCTTTAACGGTGAAGTCTTTAGTCGCCGTGTGAATTTCGACTCCCATCAGGCGAAGCAGGTTCACCATGTCCGCAGCTTCTACGGGACGCGGCGTGTCGCCCGGAACGATGTAAGCCGCAGGGCCTTCGTTCGTCGCTTTCAGGATTGATCGCTTGCTCTTGATGTAAAAATTATTCAAGAATCGCTCGCGGTTGTTCGCCACGTAGTTCATCGCAAACAGAATTGCCGACTGCTGAAGATTGATGTTGTTGCGGATTGACCACTTCACCCAAGGCAGGGGAGGGTTTGGGCGAAACCAGTCGCGCTGTGATTGCCCGCCCACATTGCGGATGCTTGTGTCTGCGCCCTGCCCGCCGAACGTCTCATAGAAGCGGCCTATCGCGTTGTGACCATTCGCAACGTAGAACATATAGTTCGGCGCCCAGCCATCGTAAAATCCATGCGTCCACACGCCGGGCACTCCGCGCTTGGTCATCTCTTCGATCTCGTGATAAGCCAGCACGTGCCACTCGTCAACAACCAGTGGATCGAGCCACGCGTTGTAAGGGCCTGTTCCGGTTGACGTGTAGAGAAACGGAACCGACTCGTGCAAATCGTGGAGGATTGCCGGATGGTATTCGAGAAACGTCTTCATCTGATTGCGCGAAAGCGCGAGCGCCATGCCTAATCCGTCGCGGTTGTTGTCGTGCGCGACGTACTTGCCCCAGTAGAGCAGCGGCGGGGCCTGCTTGTTCGGATTCGCCTTTCGATAGTTGTACTGATCAACTGCGCGGTCGCGCCCGTCAACTTCGAGCGCGGGCGTTATCATCACGATGACGTTCTTGCGAATCTGCTCAATGAACGGCGAGTCTTCAACCGCAAGCCTGTACGCAAGCTCCATTAGCATTTCAGGCGAGCCGGTTTCGGGCGAATGAATCGAGCCTGACGCCCAGTAAAAAACTTTGCCCTCGCCGATCAAAGCCTGCGCTTCTGCATCGTTAATCTTTCGTGGGTCTGCGAGCTTCGCCGTAATCTCTTTGTAGCGTTCAAGCTTTGCGATATTGGCTTCGTCGCTCACGACCACGAGCATCTGCTCGCGCCCTTCTTCCGAGCGTTCAGGCGCGACGAACGTGCGAACTCGCGGCGTAGCTTTTTCAAGCTCGCGGTAGTAGCGATACATATCCTTTGTATATGTCAGCTTGTTGGGCGCGCCGATGACGTAGCCGAGAACTTTTTCGGGCGTGGGCACTTTGTCTGAAGCTGGCAAGTGGTCGACAAGCTCTGTCAGAAAATATTTCTCGGTCGTGTACTCTTTGATCTTCGCCGTGTAGCCTTCGTCAATCTTTTGAGACGAGGCGGCGGCTTTGGATTTCTCTTTCTTCTGCGGCGCGGGGTCGGCGGCCCGGCCCGTCGTCGCAAAAGTCGCAAGCAGCATCGCGCACACAACGGCGAGCGCGCATGCCTGACGAAGCGCAAACAAGCGTCCTCGATTCATGATTTCCTCCATTAAAATAGCGGTCAGCGGTCAGCTATCAGCGTTCAGCCGTCAGACTATACCGGAAATCGATTCTCGAATGCTAACTCAATTCACAGTGAAAAGGTGCTATATCAGGCTGATAGCTGAATGCTGATTGCTCTCTCTGAGAAGCTGGCCGGGCGTGCCCGCGCCCGCGCCAGTGGAAGCACGGTAACGAGCGCGCCCGCCTGACTGCCAATACTGAATGGGCCGTCAGCAGGTTACAGAATTTTAGTTGTGAGTTTCTCGAGCAAGCATAAATCCCCCCTCGACAGTTGATTAGCTGCTTTGGGTCGCTCGCCTGAGCCTGCTCAACTTATCTTCGTACAGACGTTTAGCCCTACGAGTCAGGCAAGTATTCAAAAGCTATCTGGCTCTGTTGACATCCTAAGAATATGGGCAAAGTGAAGACACGGCTACAGCCGATAGATGTTGAAGGCCAGCCCCAACAGCACGGCTTGCCGCTGCTGCGTCTCATCACTCCGCCCCGGCGCTTTCGCCGAAAGCTTCCTTTTGACCGCGGAAAACACGCTCTCGACTTGCGCCCTCTGCGCGTACTGCTTGCGCCGTGTGCGTCGCCGCATCTGAGCACGCACGCCTTTATTCTTCCACGTCGCTTTGCCGCGCCTGGCAGGGATGA
>DATLXU010000064.1:0-28409 GCA_035575515.1 Blastocatellia bacterium | reverse complement strand
GACAAATGCCAACGAGGGCAAGAAAAAGAAGTGGCTTACAATAGTCTTTGGTCACGCTTTGTATCGGCGATGCGGCAGCCAATCGAGTCGTTGTTTAATTGGTTAATTCAAAGATCAGGAATTCAAGAGGCGAGCAAAGTATGCTCAACCGATGGCTTGTTAGTTCACTGCTATGGCAAACTAACCCTCTGTTGTTTTTTGCTTCTGTTCATAGTAATCAAACTCTTATTTCTCTATGCATGACGGTGCAACTCTGGCCCGATGCGCAGCCTTTTTCAGCTTTAACGCGAGCGATTGATACAAACTCAAACAGACATCATCGGCGCTCGTGCGTGACGGCCTCTCGCGCCGCAAAGAACATCGTCACTCAGCCCGGCGGGCAGGAATCCATCCTGACTCGAATCGCGTGCCTGCGATGAGTCGCACTACGCGGCCATAACTCCCGATGCCTGCGCGCACGCGATTAGCTTTCAGGAAACCATCGTAAACAAACCATTGCGCGCGGCTCAGAAAATTATTCCTGTGTCTGCTGACGCGCTCGCGAATCGCTTTCAGGTCGGCTATCACTTCGGGCAAGGGACGAGGCGGCGGATCAAAGCGCAGAGCCTGCTGCATATCTTCGGTCGAAGCGGTCACGGGCCACGGCGTGAACTGATACAGCGCCAGCCAGCCGGAATACCGAATTGCCGCCGAGTCTGACCTCAGACACGCAAGCAATCCGACGAAGCTCGCTTCCGCCTCGTCAGCAAAGCCCGCAAGGTGCGCCCATTCGTGCGCGAGCAGGAAAGGCCGCTCGAACGGGAGCGCTTCCGAATCGAGTATCACCTCGTAGCCGAACGGGTTCATGAAACCTTCTATCCCGGTCGCCGCAAGGTAGAAATTCAAAACCGAACTCTTAGGGGCCTCCGCCTTGATGCTGCGGGCGTTGCCAAGCTCGCTTGTGACCTGATCGAATGACCAGTGCAGTTGCTCGCGCCAATCTTTTTCATTGGGCCAGGCGGCGCGGCCCTCAGCGTACTCGGCGTTGAGACGCTCAACCGCAAGCCGCTTCAATCCCCTTATCGCTTCGGGCGTGAGCCGCTCTTCATCGAAATCGAGCTTTGCGGCCAGCGGTTTGCGCGCGTAGTTCAATCCCCACAGCAACTGGAAAATCAAAAACGCAATCGAGGCGGCAACCGCCGTGTTGAACGCCAGCCGCCCCAGTGTTTTCAACCTTCGCCCGCGACCCGCCTTCATCAGACGACGCGCCCACCACGCGGGAAGCCCAAGCGCGAGCGCGATGATGAATAGATCAATGAACGCAAACGGGATCGAGTTGGCAACGGGCGCAAGCAAGGATTGCAGCTTCGGGTAAAGCCCGTTGGAATAGAATCGCTCGACAAGCGCGGCGGGCATAGGAACGAGCGCGATAATTAAAGCGACGGCGATTATCGTCAGCTTAATAATCGAGCGAGCAGAAAGATGCTTGATGAGTTGAAGCACACGCGCAGCATTTAATCGCAATGCGTTTTCATCAGGTTGAACTGTGGCTTCTGCCCGGCTCATAAAAGAGTTCCAACACGGAGTCACGGAGGGCTGCACATAGGCACAGAATTGACCGATTATGAAAAGAAGCTCGGTGTCTCCGTGTAATCCTCCGTGACTCTGTGTTGCTAATCGGCGCTTTTCAATTACCGATCTCGACGACGCCCACTTTGCCCGCTCCGCTACATGCGATGTAGAGCTTGCCCTGCGGGGTTGCAACCATGTGGCGGATCACTTTGCCGCCTGATGGCACGGGCCAGCTCGCAAACGTTTTCGTCTTCGGATCGAATCGCACAATCGTGTTTGGCGTCACGCCCGATTCGCTGTACCACACAGCGCCGTCCGATGTCGCGGCTATCGCGTAAGGCCGCGATTGCGGCCCGCCCGGCGACGGCCACTCTTCAACTTTGCCGCTTTTAGAATCGAGCCGACCTAAAAAACCGCGCGCGTAATCCGAATAATAAACTATGTCATCCGGCGTGATCGTGAGCCTGCGCGGGCGCGCGCCTTCGGGCAACGCGTACTCGGTTATCTCCATCGTCGCTGCGTTGATGCTTGCGATCTTGTTCGAGTTGAACTCGCAGAAGAACGGCGTGCCCTTCGAGTTGATCACAATTCCATAAGGCCGCGAGTTCGGCGTGGGCGATTCCTTGAGCGTCACCCTGCCTGTTTTTGGATCGAGCCGCCCGACGAAGTTCCCCTGCTGGACAGTGAACCAGAGTATTCCCTTTTGGTCGAATATCGGCGTGTGCGGGTCGCGCGCTCGCGGGTCGGGCATAGCGTACTCGGTCACTTCGCCCGTCTTCGGATTGAGCTTGCCGATGTGCGCGCCGTGATTACCCGTGTACCAGATGTTGCCTTCATTGTCTGCGACAAGCCCGTGCGGCCCTGAGTTCGGAGTCTTCAGTGGGTACTCTTTAATCTCGCCGGTCTTTGTGTCCAGCCGACCCAACAGATTGCCTGCCTGCCCCGTGTACCAAAGCGCGCCGTCGGGCGCGACCGCAGGGTCGTGCGGAAACGCATTCGCGGTCTTGATGTCCCATTCCTTGATGACGACTTTCTTATCCGCAGGCCGCGAGAGCGGAAACAGCACGGAGACGAAAATCAAAAATGGAGCGAAGCATTTGCTAAGCATGGCGCAACCTCCGAGAAAGGCTTTTATCCACTGGTGAAATCGCCGACGCAGTGCAGCTTCATCGAGAGCGATATGGTCACATCGCTTAGGCGACCCGCCATTACGACTACGCTTTCGCCGCGCTCGGCCAAGCGAAACTCCAAGAGCGCGCGGTCTGCGCACAACAGCAGATCGTCTGATTCAGCCGAACAGTTGTCTAAAAAGTATGGCTCCACGCCCCACATAACGGCAAGCTGGCGGCGAGTCGCGTCGCTCGGAGTCAGCGCGATGATTCGCTGGCGCGGCCTGAGCGCCGCAATGCGACGCGCCATGTGCCCGCTCTGCGTGATGACCACAATCAAACGGCAGCCGACTTCTTCCGCCGCGAAGACTGCGGCTTCGGCAACCGCGCGGCCATAAGAACCCGACCGCTGGCCGAAGATCGTCTGCCGCACCATCGCGCTTGCGGGCGCGACTATCTCTTCGGTCGAGCAGATAATCTTATCCATCATCTTCACGGCTTCGATGGGAAAGCGACCGATTGCTGTCTCGCCCGATAGCATCACGGCATCCGACCCGTCGAGTATCGCGTTTGAAACGTCTGATGCTTCGGCGCGCGTCGGGCGCGGATTTTCAATCATTGATTGAAGCATCTGCGTGGCCGTGATGACTCGCTTTTCGGCAAGCAGCGCATCTTTGATTATCTTCTTTTGAAGCACGGGCACGCGCTCGGTCGAAGTTTCAACCGCGAGGTCGCCGCGCGCGACCATCACGCCGTCCGACGCGTCGAGAATGTTTGCCAGATCGTCAACCGCTTCTGGCTTTTCAATCTTTGCGATGAGCTTGGCATTGCCGCCGAACTCTCGAATCAACTCACGGGCGCGATGGCAATCCTCTGCCCGGCGGACAAACGATTGCGCAACGATGTCAATGCCGCGAGTGATTCCGAATCTCAAATCAGCAATGTCTTTTTCAGTGATAGAAGGTATTGAGATTTGCGCGCCGGGAAGGTTTATGCCTTTGTGCTCGCCGAGCGGGCCGCCGTGAACGACGAGCGCAACGACATCGGTTTCTGTTGTGCCCGTGACTTGAAGCTCGATTTCGCCGTCGCTCAAAAGTATGCGGTCGCCTGCGCGAACCTCGCGCGCAAGCAGCGGGTAGCTTGCCGAAAAGCGCGTCGCATCGCCTTCAATCTCTTCTGAGGTGATTCGCACCTCCGCGCCTTCTTTCAAAAAGACTTCGCGGCCTTCGCGCAGCTTGCCCGTGCGAATCTTCGGGCCTGAAAGATCCAGCATAACGGCGACGGGTTTATTCAACTCGTCAGCCACGCGGCGAATGCGAGTTATGACTTCGCCGTGATGCTCGCGCTCGCCGTGCGACATATTTATGCGAGCGACGTCCATTCCGGCTTCTATAAGCTCGCGCAACCGCTCCGCGCTGTCGGTTGCCGGGCCGATTGTCGCTACTATCTTTGCTCTGCGCATTTGTTAAGTGATGAATAATGCGCGATGCGTAATGTGGCGAATCTTAATTACTACGCACTACGCATTACGCGCTACTCATGATTGGGAAAGCGCCTGATTGATTGCTTCATCAAGCTCGCGGCTGTGGTCAGGGCTGAAGCCAATCAGGTGCTTGATTAATCTGCCGCTGCGGTCAAAGACGAGCGTCTGCGGGATCGTGTCGTCTTCGGTGCCCAGATAGCCGACGAAGACTTCGTCGCTCGCCAGCCCAACGGTGTAAGTGATCCCGTACTGCTTCATGAAATTGCGAATGTCTTCCATCGAAGACCTGCCGTTGTCGTCAATGTGAAGGCCGATGACCTCGACTCCGCGAGCGCGATTCTCTTTTGCAATGCTCACGAGCTTCGGCGTCTCTTCGCGACACGGCGGGCACCACGTCGCCCAGAAGTCTACGACAATGACTTTGCCTTTATAGTCATTGAGTCGAATCGTGCGGCCATCAATAGTTGGAATTTTGAACGCCGGGTAATCGCCGAGCATCGCCGCGCGCTCGCTGCTCAGCTTTGAAGTCGCGCGCGAGCTTGAGCCGGAAGCCGAAGAGGCCGAGCTTGATCGCGCCGTTCGCGATTCGCTTTTCGCCGCGCGCGAGCTATTCGCCTCATCTTTGCTTTTGGAAAAAGGCGGCATCCCCGTCGAAGCCGCAACCACAACCCAGACGATTGCAACCGCCATAAGCGAAACGACTACAGCGGCTATCTTGTTGCCCGTAGTCCAGGTGATTTTGCTTTTCGCTCGCTTTCCGCTCGCCACCCCGTTACCTCCGATGAACCTTTATATCTTTCGTCTGCCGTTTACGAATCTTTTTGCGGCTCGCCTTTTTCATCAACGTCAGGGAGCGGGATCGAAACGGCGTAATCTTCCGAAGCCCAGTTGCCTAAATCAATGATGCGGCACCGCTCGGAGCAGAACGGGCGGTCGGGATTATCTTTCCACTGCGTCGGCTTGCCGCAAATCGGACACTTCATGATGCTGACACCTCACCTATTTTTCGCTTGAATAATAATACTACGAAATGCGGCGCGCTTCGAGCATTCGCTCGGCGCAAATTCGCGCGCGCATGTGGAGCGCAGATGGTTGTCGCCGCTTACAAAAGGAGGTCTCTCTAACACACCGCCCTGCTGGACAACCTAACAGCAACATCGTATTCTGACCATTCAGCAATTATTCGGAGCAGACAATGAACCCAAGCGACGCGGAATTGGTGCAAGCTTGCAGGCGCGGAGATGAAAAAGCTTGGGAGGCGCTCGTGATGCGCTACCAGCGGCTGATCTACACCATTGCCCGGCGCGCGGGTCTCGACGAATCATCTTCAGCAGATGTTTTTCAAAATGTCTTTGCGATCCTTTTAGAAGCGCTTGATAAAATCGAGCGGCCCGACCGCATTCAAGCGTGGCTCGTGACGACCACGAAACGCGAGACATGGCGAGCCGTGCTCGAACAAAAAGGGTCGGCTTTCGCCGCAGGTGACGACGAGGAAGACCCGCTCGCAAGCCTGCCCGATAAAGCGCCGCTCCCGGATGAAGAATTGTTGATGCTGGAAAAGCAGCACGCCGTTCGCGCAGCCGTCGCCTCGCTCGATGATCGCTGCCGCCGGTTGCTGACCATGCTCTTTTACAGCGCCGAGCCTCCAGCCTATTCTGAAATAGCAGCCGCGCTCGGCATTCCTGAAGGCAGCATAGGTCCGACGCGCGCCCGCTGTTTGCAAAAGCTGCTGCGCGCCGTCAACGAGTCGGGCATTCGATGAGTTTTTGTTTTCAAGCCGATGTATTTTTTGCGCGCCTGCGCGCACTGTCAGGCTGTGAAGCGATCAGCGTTTTAGATCGAGGCTTTATTTATGAAAAACAATCCTCACATCGAATTTGAAAGGCTTGCGGATTTTGTCGAAGGCTGCCTTGCAACAGACGACCGCGCCAGTGTGAATAATCACATCTCGCAATGCAGCAGGTGCGCTGAAAAAGCCGCGCAACTCGAAAGCGTGATCGGCCTGATGAACGAGGACAGAAGCGAAGACGCCCCGCGATACGCCATAGCCAACGCGGTCGCGATGTTTTGCTTGCGAAAGAAACCGGCTGAATCGGGCGTGCGGCGCTTGCTCGCCACGTTGAAATTTGACAGCCTTACGATGTCGCCAGCTTTCGGCGTTCGCGCTGGCGCGGCGACTGACCGTCAGCTTCTATATCTTGCGGGGCAAAACAGACTGCACATGCAGGTTTCTGCTGTCGGCGAGAAGTGGCAAATCTCAGGCCAGGTGCTCGGCCCGTGCGCGGGCGGAACGGTCGAGCTGCGAGGGCCAGCCGGAACGATTGAAACGTCACTCGACGAGATTTGCGAATTCATGTTTCCGCCCGTAGCCTCCGGCAGCTATGCATTGATGCTGCATTTGAGCGATACTGATATGGAGGTTCCTGAGTTGAAGATGGGAACAGAAGCTGATTAAAGATGAACCGCGAAGAGCTGGCCGGGCAGTTGATGACGGCCACAAACGGCGAACGAACTGCGCTGCTCAAAAAAAATCCCTCCCTCGCCAGCGTTGATCTGGCGTACTCGCTCAAGTCTTTTTTCGATGATGCGAAAAACAGCGACCCCGCTCGCGCCCGCAGCGCAGCAGCCGCGCTCGCCGCGCTCGCCGATTTCACAAACGACACCGAAATAGCAGCCATCACCTCGTGGACAACGGGAGTGGCCGCGCTTTTGATTGAAGGGCAGGCCGAGCGGGCAATTGAAATGCTCGACGAGGCTGCCGCGCGATTCACCGAAATCAATCAGCCCTTAAAGGCCGCAGCCACACAGGTGAGCAAGCTGCACGCGCTCGCCTTGCTTGGCCGCTACGACCTTGCGCTTCAGTGCGGACTCAAGGCGCGCAACATCTTCATAGCGCACAATGACACGCTCGCGGCTGGCAAGATCGAGCATAATCTCGGCAGCCTCTATTTCCGCCGCGACTCTTATCAACAGGCCGAACAGTTTTACCGCTCCGCGCGCTCGCGCTTCGAGACCGCAGGCGACGAGAGCCAGCTCGCGCTCATTGATACAAATATCGCAACCGCCCTGATCTTTCAGCACAGATTCCGCGAAGCCGCGCAACTCTACGAGCAGGCGCTATTGCGCGCCGAAGCCGCGGACCTCAAAGTCACGCAGGCCGTCATCGAATGCGACATGGGCTGCCTGGCGCTGTTTCAGGGTCGCTATAACGAGGCGCTCGATTTTCTTGAGCGGTCGCGCAGGCGTTACGCTGCGCTCGGCATGACGCACGAATCGGCCATCGCTGAGCAGGAGCTTGCAGACGCTTATCTTGAATTGAATCTCGCGCCCGAAGCGGCTGAGATCTATTCGCGCATCACGCCGCGATTCGCCAAGCTTGGCATGCGCGCCGAGCAGGCTCGCGCGCTGGCCTCGCACGGGCGCGCGGCGCTCCTGCTCGGAAGATTCAATGAAGCCCGCGCGCTGCTCGCTCAAGCAAGCGCACTCTACGCGGCTGAAGGAAACACTGTTGGCGAAGCGACCGTTGCGTTCGCCGAAGCGCAGCTTTATCGAGCGGAAGGAAACCCTTCGGCGGCGAGCGCGGCAGAGCGCGCCGAAGCAGCCTTCGCTCAGGCGGGCACGTGGGGCCGCGCGTTGATGGCTCGCTGGCTGCGCGGCGAAGTTGCTCGCGCGCAAAGACGGCACATGGAAGCGCAAGCCCTTTTCGATTCGACGCTGCGCGACGCCGAGATGCACGCGCTGCCGCAGATTGCTCAGCGATGTTACACATCAACGGGAATGCTCGCCGCCGATTCCGGCGACAACGAGAGGGCCGAAGTGTCATTCAAGCGCGCTGTGGAGACGATTGAGGATTTGCGCGCGCTACTCCCGTCGGACGAGTTTCGCACGGCGTTCGTAAGCGACAAGCTAACGGCCTATGATGAGATGGTCAGGCTGTGCCTCGCGGAAGCGAGAACCGCCGACGCGCTAGGCTACGTCGAACGCGCTCGGTCGCGCGCTCTGGTTGATATGCTCGGCGGAGCCGTGACGGTTCATCCGAAGCCGCGAGACGAGTTCGAGGCAGAGCTTCTCGCGCGGCTCGAAGAATTACGCGAAGAGTTGAACTGGTTCTACAGCCGCATCAATCGCCCGCCCGAAAGCGACGCGCAACCTACTCCCGCAAGTGTCGCCGCGCTTTACGGAGCCGTGCGCGAGCGCGAAGGCAAGGTGCTTGAGATAATGCGCCAGCTTCAACAGCGCGGCGGCGGACCGCTTGCGAGAGTCGAACCGCTCGACATGGCGAAGCTACAAGGCGATCTCGGCAGCGACTCGGCGTTGGTCGAGTATTTCAGCCTCGACGGCGAAATCCTCGCATTTGTCGTGACGGAGAAAACAGTCGAGGTTGTGCGCGATCTTGCGCGCGAAGAACAGATTGCGGCATCGCTCGACCGCTTGCGGTTTCAGATAAACTCGATGCGATACGGCGCGGAGCGAATGAGCGACTACATTGACGAGCTTGCACTCAGGGCGCGCCGCCACCTCAGCGCGCTTTACGATTTGTTGCTGCGGCGGATTGAAGACCGTTTAGGCTCGCGCCGCCTCGTCGTTGTGCCTTATCGTGCGCTGCACTACGTCCCGTTTCATGCTCTCTACGACGGCGCGGCTTATGTCGTCGAGCGACGCGAAGTCTCTTATGCTCCGAGCGCAAGCGTGTTGAGCCATTGTCTCGCAAAAGAGTCGCCTTCGATTGAGCGGGCGTTGCTCGTGGGCGTTGCCGACGCGCAAGCGCCGCGCGTGCGCGATGAAGTCATCGCGCTCAAAGGCTTGTTCAAGGATTCGACTGCTTTGCTCGACCGTGAAGCGACGCTTGAGGCTCTGCGCGAAAGGGCCGCAGCAGCAGATGTTTTGCACCTCGCCTGTCACGGGCAGTTTCGGTCAGACAATCCGCTGTTTTCTTCGCTGCGCCTTGCAGACGGATGGCTCACGGTCCGCGACGCATATCGGCTTGAGCTAAATTGCGGGCTTGTCGTGTTGAGCGCGTGCGAAACAGGCATGAGCGCCGTAGCGCCGGGCGATGAATTGATAGGGCTTGCGCGCGGGTTCTTCTCCGCCGGAGCGCCTTCGCTGCTGCTGACGTTGTGGACGGTTGACGATGAAGCAACCGCCGAGTTGATGGCTATCTTTTATTCAAGGCTGTTGGAAGGCAAAGGCGCGGCCTCTGCGCTCCGCCACGCGCAGCTTGAGATGCTTAAGCGCCGCGCCCATCCTTTCTTCTGGTCGCCGTTCATTCTGCTCGGTCGCTGGTGAGCCGCGACAGATTTTCTTCTTCCTCGATGTATTTTTTCGCTTGCCGTTCGCACTATTATTTGTAAGGCTATTTTCCGACTCGGTTTTGCAGAACATATCAGCGGGGGTGAGGTATGAGCCGCGCAGGACTCGCATCAGTCGGCATTCTGGCAATCGCTGGCTTGCTTTGTTTCAATATTTTGATTATGCCCACGCAAGCCTCATCGCAGGGCCAGGTGGTTGAAGGCGAAGTAATAGTCAAGCTTGTCAATGGCTCGGACCTCGCCAGTGTCGCGCAGGACTTCAGTCTCGACCCCGCGCCCATTGATCAATTCACCTCGCAACCGATTTTTCGATTGAGGATCCTCGACGGCGCGTCGCCCGACACGAAGGCCGCTCAGTTACTGGCAGACCGGAAGCGCCGCGTCGTTTATGCCGAGCCGAACGAAATTGACCAATCGCCTGAAGGCGCAGCCCGCGTCACGTGGTCGTCAGGCGGCGACAGCGGCGCTTACGTCACTCAGTGGGCGCCGAGCGTCATCCGATTATACGAAGCGCAGAACGTCACTCGCGGCGCAGGCATTACGGTCGCGGTGCTAGACACGGGAGTCGACCTGACTCATCCGACGCTCGCAGGAAAATTAGTCGCAGGATACGATTTCATTGACAACGACAATGATCCGAGCGAGGTTGGAGTCTATGGAGTCAATCGCGGCTTTGGGCACGGCACACATGTGGCTGGACTCGTTGCGCTCACAGCACCGGAGGCGAAGATCATGCCTGTGCGCGTGCTCGACCCGGAAGGCGCGGGCGACGCGTGGACGCTGGCGAAGGCGCTCGCGTTTGCGATGGACCCGGACGGAAATCCCGCGACCAGCGACGGCGCGAACGTTATAAACCTGAGCATCAGCATGCCTGATCGCAGCAAACTGGTTCGAGATGTGCTGAAAGCTGTGACCTGCGTTGATCCACTTCACATGTCAGCCAACGACCTGCCCTGTTTTTTGCCTGACGGTAGCGGCGCAGTCGTCGTCAGCGCGGCGGGCAATAGCGGCAGTTCAACGCCTGAGTATCCGGCTGGCGATAACCTTGCCGGATCGGTTTCCGTAGGAGCGAGCACTCAACTAGACCAGGTCGCTTCATTTTCAAATTACGGCTCGTGGGTGATGGTGGCGGCTCCGGGTGAAAACATTTTAAGCACGGTGCCGGGCGGAGGGTTCGGCACGTGGAGCGGCACCTCGATGGCGACTCCGTTTGTAGCAGGAGAGGCCGCGCTCGTTCGCGCCGCGTACCCGCAGATGAGCGTTGCAAAAGTCGCACAGCGGATTATTTCCAAAGGAGTATATTTCGGCAGCCTCATTAAGGTGCGCATTGATGTAGCAGCCGCGCTCGGTCGTTAGCGACGGCTTTCTCAGCTATCCTTGTCGCGTGGACAGTAAGAGCCGCGAAACCTTTTTGCTGTGGTTGCTGCATGGTTCGCGCTGCTAGTTTATCAACTGTTCGCCTCGGTCTTGAATCTCCGGCGCGAGCGCCGGTCTTTTGCGTACGCCTACCTTGAAACTGGCTCCCAGAGCCAATTCCACGTCACTGCCTCATTGTTTGCAATCTCAAATTAATCATTCACTCACAATGCGCGATGTATTTTTTGCGCAGCCCGCCACACTGTAAGAGCGTCGCTGTCACGTTACAAAAGTGTTAATGAAGCAATGAGCGAATCTCTTCACATCGGAATCCTCGTCGAAGCTCGATACCGCGAGCAGAGCCAGCCCGCGGGTTTGATTTCGGCTCTGCGCAAGCGCGGCATTCGCGTAAGCGTCATTGATCCGCAGACGGCTTCCTGCGCGATGGGCGATGACGGCTGGCTCGATGGGTTGGATTTAATCGTCGCGCGCGGCAGGAGTTATTCGCTGCTCTGCTTGCTTGCGTGGGCCGAGTCTCGCGGCGTTAGAACCATCAACACCAAGCAATCAATCGCAGCCGTCCACAACAAAGCCGAGATGAGCGTTAAGCTTGCCGCAGGCAACCTTCCGATGCCGCGATCCTTTTTCGGCAATATCAATCGCTTGGTCGAAGAGACAACACGCGCAAGCTATCCGCTGATTCTCAAGCCGGTCTTCGGAGACAACTGCGCAGGACTGCGCGTCGTCGGCTCGGCCGACGAGATGCGAAGAGTTGAATGGCGCGAGCCTGTAGCTTTAGCTCAGAGCTTCCTGCCAACGGACGGCTACGACCTGAATCTCTATTCAATCGGCGATGCTGTCTGGGCCGTTCGCAAGCCCTCTCCCCTTGATCGGATTAACCGAACAAGCTGCGACGGCCTTTTCGCCGAGCTGCTGCCGCTCACAAAAGAGCTGGAAGAGATGGCGCGACAATGCGGCGAGATGTTCGGGCTGGAACTTTTCGGAGTTGACTGCATTGAAACTGAAAATGGTCCGGTCATCATCGAGGTCAACAACTATCCAAACTACACAGGCGTTCCACGCGCAAGCGAATGTCTGGCCGATTACGTCATCAGCCGCGCCTTGCAGGAGTCTCTATTATGAAAATTGGAATTATAACGATGCGCCACGCGACTACTCGCACGAGTCCCATTATGCAGGAGGCAATTCGCCTGCTTTCGGACTGGGGCGCGATGATAGATTTGATTTATCCCGAAGAGCAACTGACCGATCTCGCAAGCGTGCGGGTCGAGCACGACCTATATATTCTCAAATCCGGCAGCGAGCTTGCGCTGAGCCTCGCGGGCGTGCTTCACTCGCAGGGCGCGCGGTTTATGAACCCATATCGCTCGTGCATTACGACGCAGAACAAGATTTTGGTTTCGCGGCTGCTGCGAGCAGCAGAAGTTCCCGCGCCTCGCTCGTGGGTTACGGGAGATTTCAATCTGCTTGCTGAAATCGTCGAAGAGACTCCGCTGATCATCAAGCCCTACATCGGCCATCGCGGCGCAGGAACTCATATCGTCCGCAGCGCGCGCTCATGGAATTCGACCGATTTCGCTTTATTGCGGCGTGAAGTCGCGAATCCGAGTCACCGTCTCCTGATCGAGCTTCTGAATCAACGCAACGACAAGATCAACCATGTGATCAAAGTCGGCGCGATTGATGACGCCGTTGTGTGCGTGCGTGTAGCGCGCGGGCACGACCAGATTCACCGTAGGCACGCCGCCGTTGCTCTTCTGTATCTCAGCAGAATCGTCGCCATAGCCCTGCACGAGATCGAATTGGAGAGGAATCGCTTTTTCCGCCGCGACCTGTTTGATGAATGAAACGAGCTTTCTATTCGGGAGCGCGCTGCTGTCATAAAGAAACAGCGCGGGACCAGCGCCGAGATTCACCTGCGATTCTTCCGGGCGAACGCCGGGCGCGTTCTTCACAACGCCGCCTTCAATTGCAATACCTATGTCGGGCTTGATCACGTCGCTTGCCGTGTGCGCGCCGCGCAAGCCAATCTCTTCCTGCACCGTTGCAGCGTAGAAGATTTGATTCGGATGAGGCGCGCGCGCCAGCCTTCGCATCACTTCGATGAGAACCGCGCAGCCGACGCGGTCATCCCATGCTTTGCCGAGATAATTATCCGTGCCGTTGAGCACGGCGAACGGCGCGTCGGGAACTACAGGATCGCCCGGTCCTATTCCCATCCGCTGAGCCTCAGCCGCGCTCTTCGCGCCCACATCGAGAAAGATTGATTCGCGCGGATAGACGCGCGTTCTCTCTTCGGGCGGAACGATGTGAACATCGCGGATGCCTGTGATGGCTCGCACTGGTCCCTTCGAGCCGATGATTATCCACCGCTGATCTACCAGCGCCTGGTCGAGCCACCCGCCGAGCATCTGCATGGTCAGAAAGCCATCGGGCGTGATTCGCCGGATGACGCCGCCCAGCTCATCCATGTGAGCGTCAACCATGACGCGCGGCCCCGTGCTGCCTTGCGTTGCAATCACAGAGCCGAGTCCGTCGTAGCTGATCTTATCAGCGAGCGGCTTCATGTACTCCACCATTATCTTGCGCACAGGTTCTTCAAATCCCGGAGGGCCGGGAGCGTCGGCGAGCGATTGCAGAAGCTGAGTCACACCATCCTGTTGCGCGGCAGCATTCGCCAGCGATGAAAGCAGTAAGGATGCCAACACGAGAAAGCTCAAAACGGATTTCATAACTCTCCCAATCTGATCCTTAAGCGCGCAGCTCATCTTTTTTGCAGCGAGGCGGCTTGTCGCGCCGCCGGTTTGACTTCTCCCTGCAGGTGCTCTGAAAAGAGCTTGTATATTCGCTTGTACTCGTCGGCCCAGCTCGTAGGCTCCTGGAAGCCGTGATCTTCAACCGGATAGACTGCCAATTCCCAGTTCTCTTTGCGAAGCTCGATGAGCCGCTGCACCAGTCGAACCGTGTCTTGAAAATGCACGTTCGTGTCGACCATGCCGTGACAGATCAAAAGCGCGCCCTTGAGGTTTTGAGCAAAGTAAATCGGCGATGATCGTTTATAGGCTTCAGCGTCCTTCTGCGGCACGTTCAAAATGTTCGACGTGTACGGGTGATTGTAGTGCGCCCAGTCGGTCACGGGTCTGAGCGCCGCGCCCGCAGCGAACACATCAGGCTCGGTGAACATCGCCATCAAAGTTATAAAGCCGCCGTAGCTGCCGCCATAGATTCCAATCCGCTTCGCGTCAACTCCATGTTCGGTGACGAGCCATCGCGCGGCGTCGACCTGATCGTCTAAATCCTTGCCGCCCATGTGGCGATAAATGCCCGTTCGCCAATCTCGTCCGTAGCCCGACGATGCGCGGTAATCAACGTCCATGACAATGAAACCATGCTCCATCAGGAAGTGATGGAACATGTATTCGCGGTAGTAGCTCGACCACCAGCGGTGAACGTTCTGCGCGTAGCCCGCGCCGTGAACGAATATCACCGCCGGGCCGCCCCGCTTGAAATCTTTCGGCTTATAGAGGCGTGCGTAAACCGTCGCGCCATCGCGCGCTTTGAAAGTCACTATTGGCGGATCAATCCAGTTGTACGACCAGAACTCAGGCGCGGGCGACGAGGTGATTTTTTTGGCTTCGGCTCCCGCGCGCAACTCTTGAACGAAAAGCTCAGGCGGGCGGTTGCTGTATGAATAGATGAGCGCGATCATCTTTTCATCGGGCGACACAAACGCCTGATTGTTGCCCGGCATTGAAGTAATTTTCACGCGCTCGCCTCCCTGCGCTGGCATAACATAAAAGTGGCGCTCGCCGGGCGAGACTTCGCTCGTCGTCAAAAAGAACCTGCTCTTGTCATCAGACATCTGAACGCCCGTGACTTCCCATTTGCCCGATGTCAAAGGGCGCGCTTCGCCGCCGTCGAATGAAACAGTGTAGAGGTGCGCGTAGCCTGTGCGCTCAGATTGAAAGTAGATATTCTGATTATCCTTCATCCACAAGAGCGTGAACGCGCCCGGCCCATCCACCCACGCGTCGTCGTGCTCGTTGGCAATCACGCGGGTCTTTCCCGTAGCAGGGTCGAGCGCGAGTATCCAGCGGTCTTTGTTGTCGGCAGAGCGCGCGAGTATCACGGCTTTGGTTCCGTCTTCGCTCCAGAGCGGTTGAAACAGATCAAGCTCGCGGTCGCGCTCTCTGGCTTGCTGGCGCGATTGCTCGGTTTGCGCTGTGCGCTCGGACTGAGTCTGCTGTGTTGATTGCTGTTGCGACTGCTCGCCCTCGCGCCGCTCGACTCTTTCGGTCGAGGTTCGTTCGGTGCGCGTCTCGGTTTGAGGCGCGATCTGTTTCTGGCCGTGATCCACCCATTTCAATTCGCCCGTGTCGACGGTTATCGTCGCGAGGCGATTATGCGGCTGGTTGTCGCCGACTTTGGTGCGGCTCTGAATCTCTTCAGTGTAAGCGGTCTCGGTGACGAAGCTGGGGACGATTGTATTTTTCGCGCCGTCGGTTGATTCGCGCACAGTAGCGATGACGAATTTTTCATCGGGCGAAAGCTGAAGGCTCACGATTGACTGGCGCGCTTGAAGGTTAAAGGGCTTGCGCGGGTTTTCGCGCTTGCGCTTGGCTTCATCCTCTTCACGCTTCTGCGCGCGACGTTTTACGACATCGAGCAGCTCCCGCTCTTCCTTCTTCAAATACTCCTGGCTTTCGGTCCCGCGCTGCTCGCTGGAATCCCCGCGCGCAGCCTGCCCGCCTCGAAACTGGCTCCCAGAGCCGGTTGCAACGGGTCCGGCAGGAGCGCCTCCTGTTCGTATATCCGTCAGTTGAGTGAGCGATCCAGTATCGAGCGACATCACGAAGAGGTTATTCGAGCGGGTGAAATAGACTCGGCGTCCATCGCGCGTGAAGTGCGCATTTGATTCAATGTCGGTCGTGTTGGTGATTTGCCGCCGCTGATTGGTTGTGTTGTCATAGACGAACACGTCGCCGCCGTCAACGAAGACCGCAAGCTTTTTATCGCGCGACAGTTCGGCGTTTGCTGGCGGGGCGTTTTTAGCTTCTTCCTCCGAGAGTTTGCGCAGGCCCGTGCCGTCGCGATTGACGACGTAAGTGTCGAAATCTTTTTCGCGCGGCTCGTCGGCCTTTTTCCATTGAAAGTAGATGCGCTGGCTGTCGGCTGACCACCGAACGGCGCGCGGCTCGTAGCCGACAAGTTCCGGCCCGCGCATGATGTTGTCAATTGTGAGATCAAACTTCGGAGCTTCTCCGCGTCGTTGAGCAAAAGCCGGACTTGCCATCGCAGCAACAAGCGCAATTACAAAGAAGACAGCTAGAGCTTGCTTGATGTATCTTTCACGATGCAACATCGAGCCTCCATAAAGTGAATGATCTGTTTTGCAGTCAGAGTGAACCTAACGGACGCCCCCGATGAGATTCCTGACGGGGCGGCTAATGGCCAAAAGCAATAAACCGGCTCCAATCACCGTCCCTGCGACGATGCCGAACAACTCGACTAGAGAGACGCGCTCCATTGTGCCAGCTACAAGACCCGCAATCAGATTCCCGAATGAAGACGCCATAAACCATATCCCCATCATCTGCCCGACGAGCTTTTTCGGTGAAAGCTTGGTCATGCTGCTCAGTCCTACCGGACTCAAGCACAATTCTCCGGTCGTGTGAAGAAAATAGGTTGCAACCAGCCACAGCGGAGAGACTTTTTTGACTACCTCTCCATTGGAATAGCCGACATAATTAGAAGCCCATGCCAGCACGAGGAAGCCCGCGCCAAGCTGTATTAGCCCAAGAGCAAACTTCGCAGGAATCGAAGGCTCTTTTCCGCGTCGGGCGAGAGCGACCCAGAGGGAGCCGACCAGCGGCGCGAATCCGATGATGAAAAGCGGGTTGACTGATTGCAGCCACGTTGTCGGCATCTCCCAGCCGAAGATCACACGATTGGTCAGCCTCTCAGCGAACAGATTCATCGAGGAGCCTGCCTGCTCGAATCCTGCCCAGAACAGCGATGCGGCAACAAAGAGAACAAAGATCACCCCGATTCGCTTGCGTTCGACGGTATCAAACCCGCCGAAGAATCCCTGATAGATAAAATACAAGACCGCAAGCGAAGGAATAATTACGCCGAGACTTTTAGCGACGCCGCGAGGAGTGATATTGACAGTGCCTGCCGATTGAAGCAGAGCCAGTATGCCTGCGACAACGGCGACCAATGCGATACCGGCTATAAGAGAGCGAATGGCGCGGCTGCGCGTTGCTGCGTTCTCGTCGCGCATCTGGCCCGCATCGCCCAGATACTTGTAACCCATCCTGTATTGTATCAATCCCAAAACCATGCCTACGCCTGCGGCAGCAAATCCGAGATGCCAGTTAATCTTTTCGCCCAGAAACCCGCACAGCAGAGGCCCGATGAATGCCCCCAGATTGATGCCCATGTAAAAGATTGAGAATCCCGCATCACGACGTGCGCCGCCTTCGGGATAAAGGTCGCCGACTATGGCGCTGACGTTGGGCTTGAGCAGGCCAGTGCCTATGACTATAAGCACAAGGCCAAGATAAAACGTAAAGACAGCTCCCAAAGCCATGCTGAAATGGCCAAGGGCAATAATGGTGCCGCCGAGAAATACTGCATTGCGCTGTCCCATGACGCGGTCGGCGATCCAGCCGCCCGGCAAGCCTACGAGATATACGCTGGCCGTGTAGAGACCATATATGGCCGTCGCTGTCGCGTCGGTCAGACCGAATCCGCCCTCCTGAACGGCAGCCGTCAGAAATAAAATAAGCAGGGCGCGCATGCCATAGTAGCTGAAGCGTTCCCACATCTCCGTGAAAAATAGCGTCATCAATCCGCGCGGGTGCCGCTTCGGGCCGGATGCAGCTTCGGAAATCTCAACATCGGTTTCCGGGCCAGCAATTGTCTTTTCCATATTCAAGACTCCTCAAAATTGAATTCTACAATAAGGGATGCAAACCGATTCATCTGCCAGCCGATAGTAGATAGACGTGCGCAATACATGACTATCTTGCTAAAGGCACGGGAGGCGGTTCGAGGAATTACGAATTCTACATGAACGGCGCAGGTGGTAGCAACTTGTTCCTGTGACGGCAACTCGCTGAAATCCACATCAGTCAAATAAGCTGCATCAAGAGCAACATAGAGTTGTAATCAAAGTTCTGCGCATGATGCTTTGGCGATTGAAAGAAAATGATGGAATTCGGCAGGTCGCCCTCTCTCAAATCCCTCAGCAATATTTGACGTGATTGACACAGCGGCTCGTCGAATCTGATCCCTGAGTCAAAAGTCTCGCCCAAATTTCCCTGTGTCGGTGACCTTGTAAATCCCTGAAGTAAGCGCGCGCGCTTTCTGCCAAGCAATGAAATCTTCAAATATCTCTATTCTTTTACTCATCACTCATCACTTTTATAATCTTGTAAAGTGTAGTGCGCTCGGCAGGCGTGCGGCCAAGCTCGCGTATGCGCTCGCGGAACTCTTCGGGCGACATGTACTGGCCCGACTGCGCTCCGGCTAACCGCGAGATGTTTTCTTCCATCAATGTGCCGCCGTAATCGTTCGCGCCCGCGCGCAGACACGACTGAGTCACTTCGCGCGACATCTTCACCCACGAGACTTGAATGTTGTCAATCCAGCCTTGCAGCATCAGCCGCGACAGCGCATGCACTTTCAAGTGCTCATCAACCGAAGGGCCGGGCCGCGCGTCGCCTGAGCGATAAAGTTGCGTGAGTTCATGAACAAAACCGAGCGGGACGAATTCCGTGAAGCCGCCCGTCTCTTTCTGCACGTCGCGCAGCAGCATTAGGTGGCGCACCCAGTGTTCTTCCCGCTCGACGTGGCCATACATCATAGTCGAAGTCGTGCGGATGCCAAGCCTGTGCGCGGTCTTGATAACGTCGAGCCATTGATGAGTCTTTAATTTAATGCGCTCGATTTTATGGCGCACATCGTCGTCAAGGATTTCAGCCGCGGTGCCCGGCAACGTTCCGAGTCCCGCGTCTTTCAGCATCGTTAGATAATCCGCGAGCGGCATTCCCGTAAGCTCAACGCCGTAGACGACCTCCATAGGCGAGAAGGCATGAATGTGCATTTCAGGCGTCGCTTCTTTGATGGCGCGAAGCAGATCGCGATAGTAAAAAGGATCAAGGTTGCGCGGCAGGCCACCCTGCACGCAGACTTCACGCGCGCCTAAATCCCACGCTTCGCGGGCGCGACGTTGAATTTCGTCGAACGAGTGGAAGTATGCGTCGCGCTCGCGCGGGGCGCGGCTGAAGGCGCAGAAGCGACAGCCTACGAAACATATATTCGTGAAGTTGATGTTTCGATTGACGACGTAGGTAATAATATCGCCCACGCGCTCGCGCCGCACGCGATCAGCCGCAAGGACTAATGCTTCCAGCTCTGCGCCGCGCGATTGCGCAAGCCGCAGCCCGTCTTCAAAGCCAAGCTCGCGCCCGCACAATGCGCGGTCAAGTATGCCAGCGACATCCGCGTTAATCTTTGTGAGCAGAGCGTCGAGCCTGCCTGCTTCGTTCCAATCAATGTTCATCACCGTCATAAGTCTCGTCTGCATCGTCTCTCTTTCAATACTCCCACGAGATGCCGTCTTCGGCTTTCAATCTCAGATAGACAGTCTCTGCATCGTCGGGCTGGCCGTATATCTCGATGAACTTCTCATCATCGGCAGAACCGAAATACTTTTCGCCGAGCGCGCGATGAATGCGAGCGCGCATTTCCTGATCCGTCACTTCTTCGGCGCGGCCAATCATTGACGCGCCCTTGTATTTGCCTTTCTCGCCGCCGTCAATGACCCAGCCCACGTGCGAGTCTCGCTTAAGGGCGTTCCACTTCGCGCTCGTCGAGCCTGTGCCGATGAAATAATCCTCGTCAAGAATAACGAACCACACAGGCACGACGCGCGGGTAGCCTTTTGAATCTGTGTAAGCCAGTCGCAGCAGTTCCGCGTTTTCGCAGAACTGTTTCAAGGTTGAAGAGAGTTCTTTCATAGCCGCCTCTTGAATCAGCGCCCACAAAGAATCTAACACGCTGCGCTCGTCGTAGCCATTTGAGCGCGGGTCATTAAGTGAATAGCTCATCGAAGGAATGAATCACAGCGTGCGCCAACCGGTTCGATTGAGCAGGATTGCCCGCTCGCGCGCACAGTAAAGTTTCAAGCCCGGCCTCGCGCGCAGCATCAAGCTCCGCATCAACATCCGATATGAAAACAATCTCCGAAGGCTCGCGGTTGAACTCTTTAGCGATGCGGCGATAGCTTTGCAGATCACGTTTCGCTCCGATGTGCGTGTCAAAGTAACCGCTGATGAATGGCGTCAGGTCGCCCGCTTCGGTGTGCGCGAACAGCAGCTTTTGAGCAAGCACGCTGCCCGACGAGTAGATGCGAATCTCTTTGCCCTGCTCGCGCCAACGTCTGAGCGCGCGCGGCACGTCGTCAAAGACCTGACTGCGAAGCTCGCCCGCGCCGTAGCCCGCTTCCCAGATTTTTCCCTGAAGCGATTTGAGCGGCGTGCTCTTTCTGTCACGGTCCATCAGCCAGTGAACATAAGCTGCGATTGATTCCGCTTGCGGCTCGCTCGTGTGGTCGCGTAGCAATGGCGGGTTGAGTCCTTTTTGCAAATCAGAGGCGTTTTCTTCGTAGAGCGCGATGATGTCGCGGCGCACGCCTTCATCTTTGATCTGCGCGGCCAGAAAATCTTTCACGCGCGCTCGCGCATAAGGGAACAGCACGTCGTAGACGAAACTGATAGGCGTGGTCGTGCCTTCAATGTCGAGAAGGACGCCGCCAATTGAGTCTTTAAGAAGCGAGGCTGTCACGGTTCAATCGCTTTAGATCGCGGGAATGAATGATGGCCCGAAGCAGATAGGTTGATAGCGGGCTTCACGGCCGCTATCGGTGTAATTCGGCGCCCAACCAGCCGGGTCTTGAAACAATCTGATGGCGCGAATCTCGCGCTCGCCGCAGAGGTTGAACCAGTGATGAGTCCCGCGCGGCACGCGAATCAAATCGCCCGCCTCAACTTCGATGCCAACTACCGGGCCGTTTTGAGGATGGATGTGAAACAGCCCGCGCCCGTGAATGATGAATCGCACCTCGTCTTCGTCGTGCCAGTGCTCGCGGTTGAACTTCGCAAGCATCGCATCGAGGTTGGGCGTGTGCGGGTTCACATCAATCACATCAGCCGTAACGTATCCGCCGCGCGCTTTGAGCTTTTCGATCTCATCCGAGTAAGCTGCGAGTATCTCTTCTGCGGGCGCGCCTGCTGCAATCGGATGCGACGGCTCCCATCGCTCGTAATCAATTCCTATGCTTGCGAGGTAGTCAGCAATTTCATGCGGGTCTTTGATAGTTCTGTCTTCGTCGGGGATTGTCACAATAGCCATAACTTACCTTTCACTTAGCGGCGCAAAATGTGCGGCCCAAAACTTCCAATAAGAATTCAAAAATCTCGACGTGGCGCTTCGCTTCCGTCAGGGCGTCGCCCCAAGTGTAAAGCCCATGCCTGCGGAGCAAGAATCCGTGCGCGTTCGGATTCTGTTTCAAGGTCTCTTCTACCGTTCGAGCGAGCGCCTTCATATCCTGCGAGTTTTCAATAATGGGCAGCCACTCGCTGTGCTCGTGAGTCTCAACGCCGCGCAAACCTTTGAGCATTTCAAAGTCTTCGATCTTCAAGCCGTCAGCGTGTGCGCCGGACAAAATATTGCTCCAAACCGAATGCGTGTGCAACACGGCTCCAGCCCCGCGCAACCTGACAATTGCAAGATGCAGCCGTGTCTCAGCCGATGGTCTTCCTTCGCCTTCAATCACGTTCGCGTCGCCGTCAACTATAAGAATATGATTTGCCGCGAGCGTCGCTTTATCAATCCCGCTCGATGTGATGGCAAGCCTGAGCGGCTCGCGGCTGACGACTGCGCTGAAATTCCCGCTCGTCCCAAGCGCCCACCCGCGCGCGTAAAAGCCTCGCCCGATTTCCGCAAGCTGAGCAGCAAGCTCTGAGAAATTCTTTCGTTGATGCAATTCGTCTCCTATCAATCAACTCTCGCAAGCCCGCGCTCGTCGGCCATCGAGCGCACACGCTCGGCAACTCGCGCGTCAATGAATTCATCGCGGTAAACAAACTCAGGATAAACCGCAAGCCGCTCTCTTAGCTCGAAGCCTTCATCAACTGTGCGCTTCGCCAATGCATCAATGTGCGGCCAGGGCTTTTCCGGATTGATGAAATCTTTTGTCAAAGGCGATATTCCGCCCCAGTCGTTCAACCCCGCTCTTACGAGCGTCGGGTAATTCTCGTCCGAAAGATTCGGCGGGGCCTGCACGTTCATCTCGCCGAGAACCAATCGCGCGACGGCAATCGTTCGAGCAAGATCATTGAAGCTCGGTTCTGGATGAAGCCGCATCGGGATGTCAGGCTTGGCGCGAAAGTTTTGAATGATGACCTCCTGAATGTGGCCGTAAGCGCAGTTCAACTCGCGTATCGTGAACAGCGAATCAACTCGCTCGTCTAGAGTTTCGCCTATGCCGATCAGTATTCCCGTCGTGAAAGGAATCTTTAACCGGCCCGCTTCTTCGATTGTTTTCAACCGCAGCGACGGTCGTTTATCCGGCGCGTTGTCGTGCGCCATACCGGCAAGCATCAACCGTTCGCTTGTGCTTTCGAGCATCAACCCTAAGCTCGGATTGAACTGGCGCAAAGTTTCTAAATCCTTTCGCGCCATAAGTCCCGGATTCGCGTGCGGTAGTAGCCCCGTCTCGTTCAAAACGCGCTCGCACATTTCGGTCAGATACCCAAGCGTCGAGCGATGGCCCAGTCGCGCGAGCGTTTCGCGCATCTCAGGAAAGAGAGCTTCGGGCCTGTCGCCCAGACTGAATAGAGCTTCTCTGCATCCCAACCGCGCGCCCGCTTCGGCTACGGCGATGACTTCGTCGGGCGTCATAGTGCGCGCGTTCACATCCTGTGGGTTCTTGCGAAACGTGCAGTAGCCGCAGTAATCGCGGCAGAGGTTCGTCAGCGGGATGAAGACCTTTTTTGAATAGGTAACGCACCGGCCTTTGAGTTCGTCACGCAACTGAGCCGCAGCCATCATCAATGAATCAAGCTCGCTACCGGCGCGCGCGCGTATGAGCCGCGAAGCAATCTCGCGCGTAATTATTCCTTCGCGCGCAGCGGCGAGCGCGTCATCGAACGAGATGGCAGATGTTGAAGTCATTGCTTGCATTAATTCTTCTCACCTTCGCTATGCTTCTCGTCCATGAGAAATTGTCTGATCGCTTCGGGGTAGATTTGACCCGAATAGTCAACTCTCTCACGTTGGATCGGATCGTTGCGATAGCGAAACCAAAGAGCCAGTTTATAGACTGATGACGCGAAGATGATGGCGACAGGGATGAGAGCAGTAATAATTTTGGTTATTATAGCTACGGCGCGGCTCAGATAGGCAAGCAACACTATTGCGCTGACGCAGAAGAAAACAATGGCTGTCTTATGACTGGTTTTCATGAGCCTAATCGCGGACAGATAAAGCTCTCATCCTGTCCAATGTCCCTACCAATCAGCTTCGACTTTGGAACACCGGAATCACTTCTTCGGCGAAACGTCGAATCGAATCATGGTTGAACGGCGCGTTCGCAATCATTATGAAATGCGTCACGCCAACATCAATCAATCGGCTGATGCGGTCGCGCACTTCGCTGACTGAGCCGACGAGCAATCCCGGCTCGACATCTTCCGGCGCGCGCCCGAATGCTGTGGCCATGCCGTTGACTATTGCATCCCTTTCTTCCTTCGAATCGGTCACGAGCGCTGCGCCTGCCCACGAAATCTCTATCTCATCCAGATCGCGACCAACCGCTGCGCAATGCTCGCCGAGCACGTTTATCTTATGTCGAAAAACTTCGGGCGTTCCGAACGTGTTCCAGATATCCGCGTGCTTTGCCACAACTCTTAAAGTCAATCGCTCGCCCGCGCCGCCAATCATTACGGGAGGGCGCGGCTGCTGCAAAGGCTTCGGTTCGCAGTAGGCGTCTTTCAATTGATAAAAGCGTCCCTCGAACGTGACCTGCTTTTCGGTCCACAATCGCTTTATGATCTCGGCTGCTTCATCCAGACGATTGATTCGCTCTGCAACCGAGCCGAAATGAATTCCATAAGCCTCGTGCTCAAGCTCAAACCAGCCCGCGCCTATTCCCATTATTAATCGGCCACCGCTCGTGTGATCTAGTGTCGCGCCCATCTTCGCAAGCACAGCCGGGTGGCGATAGGTGTTGCCCGTGACCAACACGCCCGCCTGCACGAGCGAAGTCTCGCAGGCCAGCGCCGTGAGCGCGGTCCATCCCTCAAAGCACGGCCCCGATGGATCGCTCAGGATCGGAAAGAAGTGATCGAACGTCCATGCCGTGTCATAGCCAAGCGAATCAACCAGCTTCCATGTTTCGCGCATCAGTTGCCACGTTACGTGCTGCGGCGGCGTTTGAACTCCAAATCGAATCCGCTTCGTCATCTGCACCTCTCCTCTACGAGTGACGCAAGCTCTCGGCTTGCGCTACAAGTCACGAGCGCCCCATCGCTTGATTCGTGTCGGCGTGATTTTGATAATCACCCGCTCGTCAATTTTCATACTTCGATACTGCTTATACTTCGCGCGCAAAAGCTCGACGGCCCGCGCGTGCTCATGCGCGCCAGGCTCGATGATTTGAGCAAGCCCGCTTATCAATACATAAACTAGGTTACTCCAATTCTCCGAGTAGTCGTCAACCACGACGGCAACGCGCGGGTTCGATAAGATATTTCGCACGCGCTTCAGTTGTCGCGGCGCAACCTTTTTTGGTTTTTCATCAACGGGCGTGAAGATTGATTCGCCATCGAAAGCGTAGCAGATCGGAATAACGGCAGGCTGGCCGTCCGCGTCGGCAGTCGCAAGCCGCGCGACGCGATGCTCGCGGATGAACTTTTGCGTGGTCTCATCAAGGTCGAGCGGCATAACCAGTTTCCGCAGGCTAGCCCCGGGCAATGCTCAGATGCTTCAGCCATTAAGTTGTCAGTACCGAAAGCAAGTCGGCAGGCGCATTGAGCGCGATGTCGGGCGATTCGGCCAGGAGTCGTTCGCGGCTCGACCCGCCCCACAGAGCCGCGGCGGTCCGCGTGCGCGCGGCGCGGCCCATCATTATATCGGCAGGGCTGTCGCCAATGACTAATGTTGACTCAGGCTCGACGTTGAAACTTTCAATCGCGCGCAGCACTCCGTCAGGCTCAGGCTTTGGTCGCTCTATATCGTCGCCCCAAACGGTCAAATCAACAAACGGCCTGAGGCCCGTTATATCAAGCTCGCGCTCGCCCGCGCGCCTCGGCTTCAGCGATACGACTGCTACACGCGCGCCGCGTTCGCCAATCGCTTCAAGCATCTCTTTTATGCCGTCGTAAGCAATCAGGTGATGATGATGATTGGCGTAGTAATGCTCCTCGAAGCTCACGAGCATTTCGTCAAGCATTTCGGAACTGTAGCGGCTGAGAACTTCCTGCGGAGTCAGGTTCCAGAAATCGCGGAATTCCTCGTCGCTCACTTCAAGCCCGGTGTGCAACCGGATCGAATGAAGAAACGCTTCGCGGTATGCAGGCTCTGAGTGCGCCAGCGTTCCGTCGAAATCGAAGATGAAGCAGTTGATTTGCATAGCGGCCAGCGGTCAGTGGTCAGTTAAAGGCTAAGGCTTTGAAAATGGCTCTGGGAGCCTGTTTCAAGGCGGTCGCGTTTTTCAACTGACTCCTGACCCCTGCTGTCAGCTTTCTTCAAAATTGCCCATCGCGCGGAACTTGGCGTAACGGCGCGCGACTCGCTCTTTGTCGCTGAGGTCGCGCACCGACGAGAGCGCGTCTGACAGGTAGCCGTCGAGCAGGCGGCTCGCTTCCTGATGATCCGTGTGCGCGCCGCCTTTAGGTTCAGGGACAATCGTGTCAATCAAGCCGAACTCAAGCAGGTCGGCAGCGGTTAATCTGAGAGCGCGAGCCGCCTGCTCCGCGTAAGATTGATCGCGCCACAGAATCGAAGCGCAGCCTTCGGGCGAGATGACTGAATAAATCGAGTTCTCAAGCATCAAGACGCGGTCGCCCACTCCGATTGCGAGCGCGCCGCCCGATCCGCCCTCGCCCGTGACGGTGACAATCACAGGCACGCGCAGCTTTGCCATCTCGCGCAGGTTGTAAGCAATCGCTTCGGCCTGTCCGCGCTCTTCGGCGTCAATGCCGGGATACGCGCCCGGCGTGTCTATGAAGCAAAAGATGGGGCGATTGAATTTCTCTGCGAGCTTCATCACGCGCAGCGCCTTGCGATAGCCTTCCGGTTTGGGCATTCCGAAATTGCGAAACTGGCGCTGCTTGGTCGTGCGCCCTTTCTGATGGCCGACGACGACGCAAGGCTCGCCGTGAAATCGCCCGAAGCCTGCGACTATCGCGGGGTCATCGCCGAAGCGGCGGTCGCCATGAAGCTCGGTGAAATCGGTGAAGATGAATTTGATGTAGTCGCGCGTATAGGGCCGATCCGGGTGGCGCGCCAGCTTCACGCGGTCCCACGCGCCCGCAGGCGGCGGCTCTGCCGTCAGGTTCGCCGCGTCAGATTCTTGAAGGCGGCGATGAATCTCTTCCATCTGTTCGTCTTCAGCGGAAACTTTTTTCTTTTCTTCAGCCATAACAGTTAGCGGGCAGCTATCAGCAGTCAGCTAAAACAGCAGCAATGAGCGAGACTATCAAAAGCTGAACGCTGGAAGCTATTCTAATTGAAAGCCGCCATCTTGACACCCTGCGCGCGCGGTTGTTACATTGCCTCGCTTGAATACTTCTTCGCTCCGCTCATTCATACAGGAGGTCTCAATACAATGGCGACGTTCAATGGTATAGAAGTTCCCGCCGATGGTCAAAAGATAACAGTCGAGGGGACTCGCCTAGTGGTTCCCGATAACCCGATCATCCCTTTCATCGAAGGCGACGGCACGGGCCGCGATATATGGCGCGCATCGCAGCGCGTCTTCGATGCGGCGGTTGAAAAAGCTTATGGCGGCGCGCGCCGCGTAGTGTGGTACGAGATATTCGCGGGCGAAAAAGCCTTCAACAAATTCGGCGAGTGGCTGCCTGATGATTCCGTCAAAGCGATAGCCGAATTCGTCGTGGCAATCAAAGGCCCGCTGACGACTCCTGTAGGCGGCGGCATCCGCTCGCTTAATGTTACCTTGCGCCAGGTGCTCGACCTTTACGCCTGCGTGCGGCCCGTGCGCTACTTTGACGGAGTGCCTTCGCCCGTGCGCCAGCCGGAAAAGGTTGACGTCGTCATCTTTCGCGAGAACACCGAAGACGTTTACGCCGGAGTCGAGTTTATGTCGGGAAGCGAGCGAGCCGGAGAAGTCATTTCATTGTTGAATGAAAAGTATGGCTACAAAGTTCGCACAGACAGCGGCATCGGAATAAAACCGATTTCGCCTACGGGCACGAAGCGACTGGTGCGCCGCGCGATTCGGTACGCGCTCGATTTCAATAAATCGTCCGTTACGCTCGTTCACAAAGGCAACATCATGAAATTCACCGAAGGCGCATTTCGCGATTGGGGCTACGAGCTTGCCAAAGAAGAATTCCGCAATCAGATAGTGACCGAGCGCGAGACCTGGATTTTGGAGAACCGCGAGAAGAACGCTTCTGTCACCGATGAAGAGAACGCCCGCATGATCGAGCCTGGATTCGAGCAGATGTCAGATAAGCAGCGCGCGGCTGTTATCGAAGAGGTGCGCCAGACGATGGCCTCGATATGGGAGACGCATGGCAACGGCGCATGGAAAAAGAAGTTGCTCATCAAAGACCGCATCGCCGATTCGATCTTTCAGCAGATACTGATTCGTCCCGATGAGTATTCAATCCTTGCCACGCCAAACCTGAACGGCGATTACCTGTCGGACGCGGCGGCGGCGCAGGTCGGAGGCTTAGGCATGGCTCCTGGAGCCAACATCGGAGATCGGGCTGCTGTCTTTGAAGCTACACACGGCACGGCCCCAAAGTATGCCGATTTGGATATGGTCAATCCGTCGTCTGTGATACTTTCGGGCGTGATGATGCTCGATCACATGGGCTGGCGCGAAGCGGGCCAGAAGATAGTTGACGCGCTGACGAAGACAATTCAGCAGAAGCGCGTGACTTACGATCTGCACCGCCAGATGGAAGGCGCGATGAAGCTCAAAACGAGCGAGTTCGCTTCAGCTATTATTGAGAATATGTGAGTGCGCCTGGCAAGACTATAGCGACACAAGTGAATGATGCGAGCGAAGCAATTGAATATGATAGTTTCACAAAAAAGGGCTGGCGCGCCAAACGCCAGCCCTGATTGTTTTAACCGACAAGCTATCGGAGGCCGCTGATTCTATGGAAGAGCGGCTCCGGCTGCGCAGTTCCGGCGAGCGGCGCAAAGTCTTGCCGTCAATCGGCACAATCTGTTTGTCAGCCCCCTCAACGATTGTCTGCACCCAATTGAGAAAGCATCGCTGAAACTCTTTTGGTTTGAGCCGAGCAAAGACTC
>DATLXU010000063.1:0-40443 GCA_035575515.1 Blastocatellia bacterium | reverse complement strand
AATATCTGAAAGCAGGCTAACGATTGATTCAAGGGCAAGGCTCTTGAGAGGTCGCATCCCTATAGAGTAGCAAAGCGCAAAAACTCTTTCGACTTCTTCGATTATTTCTCTTCATTTACAGCCTAATCGAGAATTGCTGTTTGTTTCTGATGTTTGACAGTTAACAAACAGAAAAGGGTAAATGACAAAAATCAAAAAATTGACAAAAGCGGCGCAGGCAGGGACAATTCCTTAAAGCTGCAATTGATAATGAAAGGTTTTATGCAATGCAAAAAAGATTGAGAGCCTGCGCCGCCGCCGCGCTCGCTTCGGTAGTGCTGGCGACTTCGGTTGTATCCGCCGCGCTTCAAAGCGCGGCTTCCATCAGCAAGACAGATGCCGCCGCCGCGCTCAGCGCGACTGACGAAATCCTGAAAGTCGTCAGCCGATTGCGCGGGCTTGAGATAAAGCAGGCGGTCAAGAGCGGACTCAAGACGAAAGATGAAATAGAGCAGGCGGTCATCCGCGACCTCGATGAAAGCACCTCGCCTGAAGAGTTCGACGCGATGCAAAAGACTTTCGCCAAGCTCGGACTCACCAAAAAAGATTTTCGGCTGCGCGAGTATATGGTTGCGCTTATGCGCGAGCAGGTCGCGGGCTTTTACGAACCGAAGACCGGAGAGTTTTATCTGGCGGCGTGGCTTCCGATCTCAGACCAGAAGCGCGTCATCGCGCATGAGCTTGTTCACGCATTGCAGGACCAGCACTTCGATCTGCGCCGTTTCGAGAAATGGCCAAAAGGCGATTCGGACGCCGAGCTTGCGGCGCACGCGCTCGTTGAAGGCGAAGCGACACTCGTGATGATTCAATACGACCTCGATCAGCAGGGAATAAGGCTCGACCTGACTAAACTGCCCTCGCTCGCCAACACAATGCTCGATCAGGATACGGACAGCGATGCGAAGAATTATCCCGTGCTTGCGAGCGCGCCGAAAGTCTTGCGCGAGAACCTTCAATTCCCATACATCTACGGCGCGGGATTCGTGCAGTCAGTTTTGAAATCGGGTTCGTGGCAGACGCTCAACAACGGTTACACGAATCTGCCTGCCTCAAGCGAGCAGATCATTCACCCTGAAAAATTCCTCACGCGCGACAACCCTGTGAAGATAGAGATGGCCGATCTGCTGCCCGCGCTCGGAAAGAGCTGGAAGCAAGCGGACGCGGATGTGAACGGCGAGTTCGGCTATCAGGTGCTGCTTGCGGAATTCATACCAAAGCAGTCGGCCCGCACAGCCGCCGCAGGCTGGGGCGGCGACCGCTACGCGCTTTATGAGAATAAAGAGACGAGCGCGCTCATCGTTGCGCAGTACACGACGTGGGACACGGCAAACGATGCGCGCGAGTTCTTCGACGCTTATGCGAATCGAACCGAAAAGAGGTACGGCGCGGCTCGCGCAAAGGATTCCACTGCGCAGCTTCGCGTTTACGAAACCGGCGAAGGGCTTGTGTCAATCGAGATGCGCGGCAGCGACGTTGTCATAATTGAAGGCGCGCAGGATCGCGAGCAGTTACAGAGGCTTTCCGCGCAGCTCTGGCAGAGCAAAAAGAAATAAGTGAAGCGATACGTTGAAGCGAACCATCAACTCGTCGTCGAGCTTTACACGCGCAACCTTGAAGAGTCGCTTGCGTTTTACACAAGTTTCGGATTTGACGTTGCGCGCAAAGAGAACAACTTCGCGGTCTTGACGTGGGACGACTCGCAGTTGTTTATCGAAGAGGTCAAAGACGCGCCTCGCGTTGACGTTCCGGTTGGCAACATTCGCGTGATGGTCGCCGACGTTGATCGTTATTGGGAACTGGCACGCCAGCTCGGGGCGCGCGTGATTCGACCAATCGAAGATCGCTATTACGGTTTGCGCGATTTCACCATCGCAGGCCCGGACGGTTTGGGATTGCGCTTCGCGACCCGGCTCGAAGATTTGCGTTGAGCAGTTTTCGCGTAGCAAAACATCTCATGCGATTCATATCAACCCGTTCATTTCGGAGGTCACGGATGATTTCCCTCGCGCAGGTTTGCTCTCGCGCAGCAAGGCTCACGATAACACTGGCGATGCTCGCGCTCGTTTGCCCGTTTACTTTCGCTCAATCAACTTCACCTCAATCAAAACCATCGTTTGTGCAGTCACCCAAGCTCGATCAATTGCTTCGCAAAGTCGTTGACGCGGCGGTTGCTGAATTCGGCAAAGGCGGACTCACGCCGGACAAGATTGCGCTCACGGTGATTGATCTCAATGATCGCAATAATCCCGCGTGGGCAAGCTATCGCGGGCGGGAGCAAATCTATCCCGCGAGCGTCGTGAAACTCTTTTACCTTGTCGCGGCGCATAACGAAATCGAGGCGGGCCGCCTCAAGCAGGCGCCTGAGCTTGAGCGCGCGCTTCACGACATGATCGTTGATTCATCAAACGACGCAACACATTTAGTCGTTGACGCAATAACGGGGACGACCGGCGGGCCAGAGCTTGACGATGCCGCCCTCAAAGAGTGGATGGAAAAGCGCAACCTTGTGAATCGTTACTTCGCCGGTCTCGGTTATGAAAAAATAAATGTCAATCAGAAGACGTGGTGCGAAGGGCCTTACGGGCGCGAGCGGCAGGGACTCGGCTTGAACTTCGAGAACCGCAACAAGCTCACAACGGAAGCCGTCGCGCGATTGATGTATGAGATAGTGACCGGACGCGCCGTCACGCCTGCGCGGTCGCACTCGATGATGCAGCTTCTTCATCGCGACCCGTTTTCAAAATCAAATGACCCGGACGATCAAGCGACGGCCTTTTCGGGCAAGTCGCTCCCGCCGGGTTCTGAGTATTATTCAAAAGCGGGATGGACTTCCTCGACTCGTCACGACGCGGCTTACATCAGATTGCCGAACGGCGCTGAATATATTCTCGTCGTCTTCACCGTTGACAATAGCTCCCAAGCCGGTATCATTCCGTTCGTGTCACGCCTGATTGCAGAAGAGTTCTCGCGCACTGAACCGCCAGCCGATCTCGCCATCATCAATGGTCGCGTGTGGACAGGAAATAAATCGCAGCCGTGGGCCGAAGCCGTAGCCTCGCGCGGCGGGCGTCTCATCGCTGTTGGCTCAACAGATGAAATTAAAAAACTGATTAATCAGCAGACTCGCGTGATTGATCTTCAAGGGCGGCTCGCGTTGCCGGGCTTCATTGACGACCATACGCATTTCGTGAGCGGCGGGTTTCAATTGCTTAGTGTTGACCTGCGCTCTGCTGCGACTCAAGCAGAGTTTGCGCGGCGAATAAAAGCCTACGCCGAAAAGAGAGGGCCGAATCGCTGGATTACGGGCGGCGATTGGGACCACGAATTATGGCCTGGCGCGCCGCTTCCGACAAAAGAGTTGATTGACGCGGCCACGCCGAATAATCCCGTTTTCGTTTCGCGCCTCGACGGGCACATGGCTTTAGCCAACAGCGTCGCTTTGCGAATGGCAAAGATAACGAAAGACACGCAGGACCCGCCCGGCGGGACTATCGTCCGCGACCCGAAGACTGGCGAGCCTACAGGCGTGTTGAAAGATGCGGCGATGAGTCTCGTCTATGCTATTATTCCTGATCCGAGCGATGCCGAATACGACGAGGCGCTCACGGCTGCGATGCGAGAAGCCGCGCGCAATGGTGTGACTTCGATTCAAGATATAACCTACTGGCCCGACTACAAAGTTTATAAGCGATTCCGCGATGCGAATCGTCTGACGGTGCGCGTCTATGCGCGCACGCCGATAGCGAGCTGGAAGCAACAATCGGATTTAATTCGAAGGCAAGGCGCGGGCGACGACTGGCTGCGGCTCGGCGGCGTGAAAGCGTTTATGGACGGCTCTCTCGGCTCGACTACGGCGTTGTTCTTTGAGCCATACAATGACGCTCCTTCGACGCGCGGGCTTGCCGTAGGCGACAACCCGGAAGGCACGATGAAGAAGTTAATCAAGGAAGTTGATAAAGCGGGACTTCAATGCTCGATTCACGCCATCGGCGACAAAGCCAACAACCTGCTGCTCAATTATTTTGAAGAGACTGCAAAAGAAAACGGCGCGCGCGACCGTCGCTTTCGCATCGAGCACGCTCAGCATTTAATCGCTTCCGACATTCCGAGATTCGCTCGTCTCGGCGTGATTCCATCTGTTCAGCCTTATCACGCGATAGATGATGGCCGCTGGGCTGAAAAGCGCATAGGGCCTGAGCGAATCAAGACGACCTATCCCTTCCGCGCATTCCTCGACACGGGCGCGACGCTCGTTTTCGGCTCTGACTGGACAGTCGCGCCGCTTTCGCCGATCCTGGGAATTTATGCGGCGGTCACGCGCGCGACGCTCGACGGCAAAAACCCGAAGGGCTGGGTTCCTGAACAGAAGATAACCGTAGAAGAAGCCGTGCGCGCGTACACCACGTCGTGCGCTTACGCCGAATTTGCCGAAGCGCGCAAAGGCGCTCTCGAAGTCGGCAAGCTGGCAGACGTAGTCGTGCTGTCGCGCGATATTTTCCGTGTTGCGCCTGAAGAGATTCAAAAGACCGATGTTGTTTATACAATCGTCGGCGGGCGCGTCGTGTTTGAAAAGTAAAACGGCGCTCTACTTGAGGAGTCCAATATAATGACGAAGCTGGCGCGCGTACTCGGCCTCCGCGACCTGACGCTGCTCACAATGGGAGCAGTCATCGGGTCTGGAATCTTTCTCGTTCCCGGCGAAGTCCTCAAACAGGTTGGCGGGCGCATAGCTCCGGCGTTGCTCGTGTGGCTTGTTGGAGGAATCTTGTCGCTCCTTGGCGCGCTGACTTATGGCGAACTGAGCGTGGTCAATCCAAAAACGGGCGGACTCTACGTTCATATACGCGATTGCTTCGGGAGGCTTCCAGCTTTTTTGTTCGGCTGGACGATGTTCTTTGCAATAAGCAGCGGCACGGTCGCAACTCTCGCCGTCGCCTTCAGCGACACGCTCGGCCAGCTTCTGCCACTTTCAACCTTGTCGTCAAAGCTGATTGCGCTTGCGATGATTGCGCTCGTAACAGCAGTCAATGTGCGCGGCACGCGAACTGGCGCGGACGTACAGAATTGGACGACCGCAATCAAAGTCGGAGCGATTATCATAATGAGCCTGATATTGCTCGTGCTCGGTCGCGGGTTCGTCGGAGCAAATGAATCCGTGTGGCCCGCCCGTGTAGATGGCTCGCTTGCAAAGGGCTTCGGGCTTGCGATGATTGCCGTGCTGTGGGCTTACGAGGGATGGCAATACGGCACGTTCAGCGCGGGCGAGATTATAAACCCGAAGCGCAATTTCCCGCGCGCGTTTCTGCTGGGCACTCTCGCGCTGATTGCAATTTATCTGCTTACCAACGTCGCATACCTTGCGGCGCTCGGTCCTGAGGGTGTGGCTCAATCAAAGAGTGCAGCCGCGGCTTCGCTCACCGCTGTGCTCAACCCGGCGGCGGCGAAGCTCATAACGGTCGCGATTATGATTTCAATCTTCAGCGCGACAAACTCAAACGTTCTGACCTCGCCGCGAATCTACTACGCGATGGCGGAGGACGGGTTGTTCTTCCGGCGACTGGCCGAAGTGCATCCGCGATTCGGCACGCCCGCGTTTGCCATTGTTGCCGGGTCGCTGTGGGCTTCAGCGCTTGCCGTGAGCGGCTCGTTCAACGAGCTGCTCGCTTACGTAGTATTTTCAGGGTGGCTATTTTACGGACTCGCGGCGGCGAGCATCTTTGTTTATCGAAGGCGGATGCCTAAAGCTGAGCGAGCCTACAGCGTTCCGGGTTATCCCTTTACGCCGCTGCTGTTCATCCTCGCGGCTGTTGTGCTTGTCATCAACACCGCCGTCGCAAAGTTTGAAGAATCTCCGAAGCGCACGGCGATTGCGCTCGGCGTGATACTCATCGGCGTGCCCGCTTATTTCATCTGGCGCTCGCGCAGCGAAGTTGTGCTCGATGCTGTGCAAGCTCCCGAAGAGGCATGAACCTGCTCCGTATAGTCACCCGCGACACGATATAGTGCAAAAACTTTATTCCTCGCCGCGTTTGATTAAAATACACTGCGGCTGCTCATCCTTCTAAACTGCTTTTATAACAAACCAATCCGAATGCCAGCGCATCACTCTCAAAGGAGCCTACTTGGGCACTGGTATTGCTTTTATAAATACTCAATCTATACGAACGCAGGGTAGGGAGGACTCGAATCCATGAAATTAATCAGTCATCTTCGCCGCATTCCACCGCACGTTGGAATCATAGGCGTGATAATCGCAGTCGTAGCCGGAGCTTCTGTCGCGCTGTTGCTATCGCGCTCGGAGCCGAAAGCCGAAGCCGTTTTCGTCCCGCGCGCCGCGCGCGTCGAGCGCGTTGACGGAAACGTAGGCATTGCTCGCGCTCCAGAAAATACTCAGAACCCTGAGTGGACCGGAGCCGAGTTGAACACTCCGCTCGCCGTCGGCGACCGCATCTACGCAGACCGCAACTCGCGCGCCGCCATCGCATTCACGGGTCGCAACTACGCGCGGTTGGATTCAGGGTCAGCACTCGACGTGCTTTCGCTCGCTGATCGCCGAACGCAGCTTGCTCTGAGGAGCGGCTCGGCAATCTTCGACGTGGGCGACCTCGCGCCCGGCGAGTTGTTTGAAGTAGCGACGCCCGGCGGCGCGGTTGATTTTTATGAGCCGGGACTTTATCAAATCGGCATAGGCGATGGCGGCAACACGATCATCAACGTGCTGAGCGGGCTTGCGCAGGTCGTGGGCCTTGCCGGAACAGGTCAGATAAGCAAAGGCGAGGTGCTCACACTAATCGGCCAAACGGCAGCGCAGGTCTTGTTGTCGAGAATCGCGCCCGACTTCGCTGGCGGCTTGCTCAATGATTACTTCGGCTATCGCTACCCGAACATCTATGATGGCCGTTACAGCGATTATGATTATTATCTCAACGATCCTTACTACTACGACCCGTATCGCCATTCGATCAGCTATCAATACCTGCCCGAAGATATAGCCGGAGCTTACGACCTTGATTATTACGGCGATTGGGTTGACGTTGACGGTTACGGGCGGTGCTGGTCGCCGCACGTTGCGACCGACTGGGCGCCTTATCGTTACGGCTACTGGGATGTTGACGATGTTTATGGGCCGACGTGGGTGTCGGATGAAGCGTGGGGCTGGGCTCCTTATCACTATGGCCGGTGGGCGCTGGTGAACGGGCGATGGTACTGGGTTCCTCAGCAAGCAATCTCGCAGCCCGTCTATGCGCCCGCGCTCGTTGCGTTCGTGCCCGTTGCTCAGACAAACGAGATAGCATGGGTTCCGCTCGCGCCGGGCGACCCTTATGTGCCGCGATACTACGACACGAATTTCAACCCGCACTACATCTCGTCGCCTGATGTCATCACGCAGGTCGCCAGCCTTCAGCAAACGTTCGTAAATATGAGCGTGCCTCAGGCAATCACGGCTGTGCCGGTCGAGCGATTCACAAGCTACATCGAGCCTGCAGTGGTTACGCAGGTTGATCCTCAGTTGATCGCGCAGTCGCGCGCTGTGCTTGATCCGCTTGCGGTCGAAAGCCTGCGCGAAGTTGTGGTAAGGGATGAGAACGCGCCGCATAAACTGAAAGCGAAGTGGATTGATCAGCAAGTCTTCAACACGCCTGTTGTGACGAGCGTTGAGCCTGTGATTCCTCCGGCCCGCGCCGACATCGCGCAAGCGTTGCAGGTTCAGCCTGTGCCTGAGAAACATAAAAAGAACAGGCTGAACATTCAGGAGAGCAATCAACCTGTCGCAGCCCTACAGCCTGGAAACGTGCCGCCGATTCCGCAGCCTCACGCATCAGAGAGAGCGCAGGAGCGCGGGCAGCGAATAGCAGAGCTTGCGACGCAGGCGGCGCAGGGCGACCGTTCAGCAAAGCGCGAGATGAAAAGGCTCGAACGCGAGCAGCGCCGCGAAGCCGCGAGCGGAAGTCAGGTCTTCATTCCGCAGCAAACTCCGATTGAGCAATCGCGACAGCAGCGCAAGATGCAGAAGCAGCTTGAGCGGCAGCAGCGGCAGGCGACTGTTAATCAACAGCCTGCGCAAAACGCGCCGCGCGCCTGGTCGGTTGAGCGCGAGCAGCGCAAAGCTCAAAAGCGAGCCGAGCGCGCGATGATTCAACAGCAGCGTGCGAGTGTCATTCAACAATCATCTCAGCAGGCTCAATGGCACGAGATGCGAAAGGCGCAGAAGCAGGCCGAGCGACAGCAACGTCAGCAGCAGATGATCATTCAACAGCAGCGCCAGCAGCAGGCCGTCCCGCAAATGGACAGACAGCAGCGCAAGCTTGAGCGACAACAGCGCCGCCAGCAGCAGCAGGTTGTGGTTCAACAGCAGCCGACGGTTGTTGCGCCTCAGATGGATAGACAACAGCGAAAGCTTGAGCGGCAGCAACGCCGCCAGCAGGAGCAGGCCGCGACTACGCAGGTCTATCGCGCCCCCGTTTATTCAACGCCGCCTCAGAAGGCCGATCAAGCGCCTGCTTACAACGCGACTCAGCCGAGCTATCAACCTGACAGGGCGCAACGAAAGCTAGAGAAACAGCAGCGGAAGGCTGGACGCGGCAACCAGTAATTGGCCTGTTGATGATGGATTAACCGCAAAGAGTGCAGAGCGCACGCAGAGCATCGCGGAGTATTTGATTAACGCCTCAGCGAATCTCTGTGTGTGCTCTGAGCAACGCTGCAATTATTTTTTTGCCTTTGCGGCAAGAGCTTCGTAATGTGACTGCCCGTCGCAGTCCGAGCACGTAGGAAGGTTGAGCATGCTCCAGCCCGGCTCGACCACTTTGCCGAAGTTGTCTGTCATTCCCACAAACCCGCCGCGTATGTTGGCGATGTTTGCGTAGCCCATCTGTTCAAGGATCTCGCATGCGCGGGCCGAGCGCATTCCGCTCTTGCAGCCGACGACGAGCTTCGCATCTTTCGCGAGCGTTGCTTCGACGACCTGTGGGAAGTCTTCGTTGGGCGTCATTCCTACTCCGGGAGTGAGATGAAGTATCGGTATGTTTATCGCGCGCGGCGCGTGCCCCGCTTCAAATTCAGGCACGGATCGAACATCGAGGTAGATATATTCAGGGTCGTTTTGCATAAGGTTGAACGCTTCTTGCGGGCTGACTTCTCTCATTGTTTCTCCTCTCGATTTTTAAGTGAAGATGAATTATAGCCTGCCGACTCGCGCCGAGAAAGCAACAGTCGTATCTCTGTTCAGGTGTGAAGAAAGGATGGCCAGAGAAAACAGCGTCTTGATTCTCTGCTTCAGCCATTCACGTTTTTAGAGAGGCTTGACTTTCGAAGTTAAAGCGCTTATAAGTCTGATTGCCCTGCTAAGTTTACAGCCGAACAATAGAATTATTCTCATTCAAACATAAGTCCGTCTTGCCTCAGTAGACTTAGCGCTCCCTCACATTGGAAAACGGCGATGGTCGCGATCGCATGGCTGGCGAATCAATTTTTTCAACGGAGAAATATCATGAAACTAGCTAGAGGTAACGGGAACGGCAACACAACAGGATTGCTTGGCAAGGGAGTAGAAGTATCGGGCGAAATCCATTTTTCCGACACATTCCACATCGAGGGCAAAGTTGCAGGCAAGCTCGTCTCCGAGACGGGAACGCTCGTGATTGAAGAGACTGGACGAGTCGAAGCTGAAGTTAATGTCGGCGTGTGCATTGTTCGCGGGGCGCTCGAAGGGAATATCAACGCTCAATCCAGAATCGAGATAAGCAAAACAGGTCGGGTCGGCGGCGACCTGATGACCCCCGTTCTTCTTATTGAAGAAGGGGCGGTTTTTAACGGCTCAGTGGGAATGAGTCAGGGCGCAAGCAGCCGCGCGTCCGAAGAGATTCGACTCGTCGAAAGCCAGGAGAAAACAAGAGTCAAAGGTGCGTGATGGCAAAACGTGTTGAGCCGCTCAGAGCAATCAGAAAGCTCCTGATTTCGTTCAATGATCTGGTCAAGCGCAGAAGCGAAGGCGGGAATGCGCCCCAGCAGGCTCCTGTCGCTTTGAAGATATCAGGGTACAACCTTGTTCTGATGGACAACGACGGGCAGGTGACCTGGACTAGAGAGTGGAGATCAGGCGCAACGTTTGAGTTCGGGCCGCGCTATAGCCTCTGGATATTCTGCGAGTACACAAATCATTCGAGGCAGAAGGTCGAAATCAGCGAGTACGAAATCGAGCTTACGGGCGAAGATGGTATGGTTGTGGACCGCTTCGGGACCGCGTTCGAGGATTCCGTGGTAGTCGTGCCGGGCGAAAGCAGAGTCTTTTCGGGCCAGTGGCGCATGTAGAAGCGAGGATAAGGCGCGACTGTCGCAATAATTTTACAAGAATTTTTCGCCCGCATTTTCAGGGCGAATTGTTGACAACGCTGCCCTCGGTTAATAAAATCGCGCTCGCTCTCACACCAAACTTTAAGCAGTACAAGTTTTAAGTTTTAAGCAGTAGAAACCGGGTTTTCGAAAGGAGAGGGTTTTGACAATTCTGCGAGCAGGAATAAATTTCATCGCTGCCCTCAGCCTCACATCGTTCATAACAATCGGCGCTGCATCGGCCCAGACGCAGGCGGCGCAATCTACAGCATCAAAGCAAAGCACTAATCAGATAGTCGGCCTCACGGAGCAAAAACCGTCTGAGCAAGCATCCGCTCAACAGCAAACAACTCAACAGCAAAAACCGACTGCGCAGCCCGTTACAAACGAAGACCAGACCGTAGTCATTCCGCCCGCGCCCGTAGTCATCAAGCGGAGCGCGAATGCGATTACGGTTCCCGCCGTGACCGCAAGCGATGAGTCGCGCTTTGAAGAGCAGACGGCGACTTTAAGCAATGTGCGCGTGGGGAGCCTGTTCGGTTATCGCCGCGACCCGTTCACGCGGCGCGCAAAGTTTCATTCGGGCGTTGACATCAAAGCGCGATGGGGCGATGCGGTTGGCGCGAGCCAGGCCGGAGTCGTTCAATTCGTCGGCTGGCACAACGGTTACGGCAATATGGTCATTGTAGATCACGGCGGCGGCGTGACGACTTATTACGCGCACCTTTCGAGCTTTGACGTTTACGAAGGCGACCGCGTCGCGCGCGGCACAATCGTCGGACGCGCGGGCAGCACTGGCCGCGCGACCTCTCCGCATCTTCATTATGAAGTGCGAATTGACGGCAATCCTGTTAATCCATTTCAAACGATAGCCCTTGACCCCTCGTCTGATTACTTCAAACAGACCGCGCCGCCCGCGGGCGCTGCAAAGCACACGGAAATCGAGGCAGCGCCGCGACTGCCGGGCGCAAAATAGATCAGTTTACGGAGCGTGATTATATTGAGCGGGGCTTGTTGAAAGATAAGTCCCGCTTTTATTTTTGTCGCTTGCATTGGAATTATTGAAGCGCGGATGAGCCTTGCTCTATTTCTTTGCACCCTCGCGCGACTTGCCGGCGTAATTTTTCAACAGGCATCATGAAAATAGTCGGACGCATCACAGCTTATCAAAAGCACAAGTGAGTTTGAGGTAGTATCCATGTTGAAGATAAAACTGCTTGCTCTGGCTGTTGCCGCGCTAATGCTTCCCGCAAGCTTCGCGCGCAGCCAGAGCATGAAAGCAGACCGCGCAGCCACAGTTCACGTTTCATCAAAGATTCCTTTCGCAGTCGGTGAGCGATTGAGCTACGACGTTTCGTGGAGAGACTTCATCACGGCGGGCGAGTTCACGCTTGAGACTAAAGAACGGCGCAGCTTTGACGGCGTTGACGGCTATCACGTCAGCGCAGTCGCTCAAACCGTTGGACCCGTCAATGCGTTCGTCTTCAAGGTAAATGACACTTACGAATCGTTCATCAATGCCGAAACTCTCCAACCCTTCCGCGCTCAGAAGAGCACGCGGCACGGCAAAAAACGCGAGCAATCGTCGGTCACGATTGACCAGCGGAACCGCACTGCGCGCCTGAGCGATGGCCGCACCGTAGAGATACCGGCTGACACTTACGATCTCGTCGGGTTAATCTACGCGATTCGAGCGATGGATTTGACCGTCGGCAAATCGCGCTCGTTCAATGTGCTGGAAGACGGCAAGGTCTATCCGATAAGAGTCGAGGCCGAAGCGCGCGAGAAAGTCACAACGCGCGCGGGCAGCTTCGATGCGATTCGCATCGCGACTCGTATGGAAGGCGACGGGCGCAACAGCAATATCTACAATCTGAAATTATTCATCACAAGCGACGCGCGGCGAATGCCCGTGCTGATTACCGCAGAGCCGAGCTGGGGCGACGTGCGCGTCGAATTGACTTCGGCGACGGGAATCCAGCAGAAGTGACAAACGCCGAATGATGAGCGATGGAGATTTCCTTTATTCATCATTTAAGCAGCGGCTGCGGGCGCGCAAACCTCATCACGCGCGGCCTCTGCTTCCTCAGTTTGCGAGACTTGATTTGCTCGCACCGCAGCCGTCCGGTCTGGGGTCCTCTCAAGGGCCGCTCGCCAAATAGGCCCTTCCCCAGAATTCTTGATGAATCGTGAATCGTGACAAAATGATTTCACCTTTGTCGGTTGCCACCTGTCACGATTTACCACTACTGTTCACGATCACTTATCACGCTTCTTTTTATAACAGGCGCGCTCGCTCTTTATGAGGAGCGCAATTATCATCGTCAGAATAGCAACGCCGTATATGAACGCCAGTATCGCAAGCAACCACCACTGCCAGATTGAATCGAGTATCGCGGCAACCAAGAAAGCCCCATCCCACGACGGCTGCATAATGTTCCGCCAGAAGCGGCGCAGGGCAACAGGCGATGACTTTGGCCTCGCCCCGATGCCCGCGCCGCTTCCGGCAGTGCGCGTGTTAGACCGAAACGACTCTCATCATTTTGGTTTCGAGCAAAAGCCGAACTCTTTCATTCAGCCGTTGCTCGTCTCTCACAAGTGCAACGCCTGTTCCAACGGGTGCGCCATAGCTGCGGCGCACATTTATAAGCACTTATCGAATTGTGTCGCCACGCGCGCCGCAATAATTCGGCTTCTAATGTCGAACGAATCCTGCACCATCAAGAGGGCTGTGCAACGCGTCGCAGTTTTCAATACATCTTCAAGTATGGGAAAATTGAAATTCTATGAATGACACGCAACACGACGCTCCGAGAGCTTCTTCAAACAGTTCGCGCATCGCGCTGGTCGTCTTGATAATCTTTCTGCTTGCGGGCGCGGGCGTTGCGGCATTTCTGGCTGTTCGCAAGAATCAGGGGACGCCTTCTTCCGCTTCAATCGCTGCCGGCAATCAAAACAGCAACGACAAGACTATGTCGACAGGCGCAGCGACAACCGAGCGGGATTCTTCGCCAGAGAATAAGAATCCGAATACGCCGACTCCATCTACAGCAGAGCAATCGAGAGCGCCTGCGCATGCAGATGCGCGAGCATCAGAGCCGAACGACCCGCCGGAAGATCATCCATCAGGCAAAGCCGACGCTGAAGCAGAGCCGAATGTTTCGGGAACATGGAACTCTTTGTATGGAACCGTCAGGCTCACTCAAAAAGGCTCATTAATTTCAGGGACGCTTACCTATGCGAACGGCAGCGGCGCGGGAAGAATTACGGGAAAAATCACTGGCCGGACGATCACTTTCAGAGGCAGCGACCTTTCGGGTCAGGTCAGTCGAAGCATAGTCGCATCGGGAAAGGCTACTCTATCTGAGGATGGCCGCACGATGAGCGGCCTGCTTCGCGGGCCGAACGGCGAGAGCTTTCCGATACTGTTGCAGCGCGCTCGTTAGCGTGCACCCATTTCAAAAACAAGAACCGCAAGCGAATCACCAGATCATTCGCCTGCGGTTCTTTTTATTCAGCGCGCGATTACTGCACGACGAAGTCTTTGCCCGCCGCGCTGTCGGCGTTCAATAGCAAGCCGCCAGTCAGCGAAGTGCCGATTAATATCTGCGCCTTCGCGCTTGTGGCCGTCGAGGTTGTGCCTAAGACGTTCGAGCCTACGGCAGCATTAACTTTAGCAAGCGAAAGACGGATTGTGATCTTGTTGCCGCTGATCACGCCTGAATCCGCTGGGCCAATTGACGATTGATTCGGCGTGCCGTTCGGAAGCGTCGTGATCGTGCCATATTCGTAACTCTCCGCGCCCGTCTCCGTTATCGCAGCCGAGACGAAGACCGTCACCGCGCCGAACTTAGAGCTGATGGTCCACGAATCGTTCTGCGTGCGGCCCGATAAGTTATCGAGCGCCAACGTGTAGACTATCTGCCCGGTCGCTGCGTCATACGCGAAGTCGCACGACAAAATATCCTGCGCTGCTGTTCCAAACTCGTCGCCTTGCGCATCAACTATCTCAGGACCTCCGCCCGTAGGATTGAGGTTGAATGGATGATCAACCATCGGCAGCCCAAGCGCGGCGCGCACGGCGTTGTGAGCGTCAACATAGCCCGCGCCGACTACTTTCTGCTCGTAAGGCATCGGCGTCGCTGTCTGTCTCAAGATAGTCACAACATCATCGGGCGTGAGCGTTGGGTTTGCTTCAAGCATTAACGCGACGACTCCCGTAACGTGCGGGCACGCGAAGCTCGTGCCATCCGCAGAGTAATAATAGGGCTTGAAAGCTGGCGGGACGTTTTGCGCGTCGTTGTCGAGCACGCTGAGCGCGTTCATAAACGGCGCGGGCGCGTGCGCGCGAGTTGAGGTGATGCGAACGCCCGGAGCCGTAATATCGGGCCGCAGGTTCGGCGGCGCTGCAGGGTCAGCGGGCTGGCCCGCAGTGTCTGTGCCCGTGCCGTTGTCTTTGCCGATTGAAGTGAAAGAGGCTGGCGTGCCAAGCCCGTTCTTCTCGCCCGCTGCGACCGAGATCGTCCACGGCATGGTCGAGTAAGGATTAATCGCGTCAGGGTCAGTGCCGCTGTTGCCCGCCGCGAACACGACGGTCATGTTCAGATCGTGCGCGCGGCGCGTTGCGATGTTGATGGGATTCAATGGGTCAATTTCGGATGCGGCGAAGCTCGATCCCCATGAGTTATTAAGCACTCGGATGTTGTGCGCGAACTGGTTGACCATCATGTAATCGTAAGCGGTGAGAATCGCCACGAGCGGGAGGCCTTTGTCGTCGCCCGTGTCAATTCCCACCAGATGAGCGCCGATCGCAACTCCTCCATAAAAGCCTCCCGAGCTTGCGCCGGTGCCCGCGGCAACGCCCGCACCGTGCGTGCCGTGCCCAGATTCCAGATCGGATGTCGGTGCGTTTTCTATGTAAATCGGAGGGACAAATCCGGGCGCTGTGTCAGCAATCAAATCCGAAACCGAAACGCCAACGCCGATGACCTGGCCTGCGTCAGAGACGACGCCTTGAGCGAGCGGTTGAATGACGTTCTGCCTGACTTTAGTTCCAAACTTCAAATCTTCGTGCGTGGCGTCAATGCCCGTGTCAATGTAGCCGATGCCGATGCCTTTGCCTGAAATCGGAAATCCAGGATTGTTCGCGTTGCGGCTTGAGATTTCGCGGTCGGCCATCATCTGAGGCACGCCGATGAAGCGACGGCTTTCGTTTGTGTAAATCTTCATCACGCGATTCGCCCAGATCGAAACGACGCCGGGCTGCGAGCGGACCGAAGCGAGCTGCGCGAGGTTCATATCAACGATGACCATCGGAAGCTCGCGCAGCGTGAAGCCTTTCGTTATTCCGACGGCCCGCAGGCGATTGAGTTCCGTATCGCCCGGCTTGTGGTCATACGTGATGACTACGGGAACCGTCGCGCCTGCGATGCTAGCGGCGAGGAATGGCTCAAGCAGCGGATCAACCTTCGCGCCTGATGATGTGGTCGGTGACGAAAGCGAAATTTGCGGCGCAGGGCTTGAAGCGTGAGCATTGAGCGGGATCAAAAGCGCCCCGACTAAGAGCGCCAGGACGGTAGCGAGTGCTTTTTTCATGTCTGTAATCTCCTGTGAGTCTGCGAAAGATGGTAGCGATCAATAACTCTTTTATTGCTTCGGGAGGATGAAGCATGAAGGCGGAAGGCGAGAGCAGGGCAGATCGAGTGTGAGAGTTTTGAGGTTGATGAGAAGTTGCGGGGGCAGCTCATCAAGCTCAATCCCGCCTTCCGCCTTCACGCCTCATCCGCGATTTTCAAATGAGAGGCAGGCTCGGAAGGTAACCACTTGATGAAGCGGAAACACCGCTCGCTCCACTCGCGACTACCATCCGAACCTGCGGGGGCAGAGTAAGCGCCGCCTCGTGCGGGATACGAGGCGGCGTCCCTGCTCAACTTGATTCAAAGAGCGGTTCTGTAGGGCAAGGCTTGTCCCTGCCCGAATCGCCTACGGCGATGAATTGAAATTTGATTGATGCGCGATTCCTTCATCTGCTAATTCAATTCCGGGCAGGGACAAGCCCTGCCCCTACAATTCATCAACTTCTAGTTGCCCGACACGAAGTGCTGGCGGTAATGGTCGAGCGCATAAGCGAACCACGCGCGAGTGAGCGCATCAGCGGGCTTCACGCGAGCCTTCAACGTGGGCTGCAAATCAAACGGTCCCTGCTCAAGCGAGAAGAACGCTTGCAGTATCCCGCGGTCGAGAGCGAGCTGAACGTAGCCGCGCAGCGCCGAAGGTATGTCGCTGTTGTCGCTGAGCGTGATCGTCTGCCCGCTGTAAGTGACGGTCACGTTCGTTCCAGCTTTGGCCTTCGCCTCGCTGTCCAATCCGAGCGCGCGAACGAGCGCAACCGCGAGGTCGAGCCGCGTGGTTGTTCCTGTCGGATTAAAGAGCGACCCCGACGCGCTCATCATCCCGTCGGGCGCGAAGTTCCAATCCCTCAGCGTCGAGCCTTTCGCCGTCACCGCTTCAGCGAGCGCCCCGGTCGTGCCCGTCACATCGGTGAACTTCGGCGTCGAGCCGAGCGACTGGCGAAGCGCGGTGTTCAGATAGAGGTGATTGGCGAAGTCTTCGCGCGTCACGGCTGTGTCGGGCCGGAACGTGCCATCACTGAACGTGTCCATCATCCGATTTTTCAAGACCGATTCAATCTGCGCCTGAGCCGGATGGCCTTGAATGTCGGGTACAGGCGCGAGCACGAATTGCTGCTGCGTGACGGTTATATCAACGGGACCGGGAGTGGCCGCGCCCGATGTCGGAAGGCTCACGTTCGGGAGCGTCGTGATGCCGCGAACGCCGCGCACTTCAACAACCCACTCGCCCGCAATGGGGTTCTTCACAACGACCTCGCGCGTCGGCGCATCGAGAATCGGAATCGCTATTCCGCTCGAATACCTCGTGTTCGGGTCAGCCGAGCGATAGACGATCATTCCGATGGTGTTGCCGTCGCCGGTTTCAATCGCATTATCGAAACGGGCGAACACGTCGAGCACGCTCATTCCTTCTTCGACCATGAACTTGCGCGCGTTGGTCGAATCGGGACCGGGCAGCGCCGCAGGGTTGTAGTCAACGTGAAGCTGAGTCGGCGCGGGACCCGTCACTGTGAACTGAGCGTTAAAGGTGTGGTTGAAATTCTGGCCGTAAGCCTTCGAGCGATTGAAAACCTTATCAACCGCCGCGTAAGCGTTGACGTAGCCCGCGCCGACTTCCCACTCTTCGCGTCCGGGCATCCGGCTTGCCGTGTCAACGAGAATCTTCTTCACCTCTTCGGGCGTGAGCGTGGGGTCTGCGTCGAGCATCAAAGCAGCGGTTCCAGCTATGAATGGGCAGGCCATCGAAGTGCCGCTGATCTGAGTGTAGTAGGGAAGATAAGCTACAGGGATTTCCGTGTCATCGGTCAATCCGTTCGCAACGACGTTGCTTGATGAACGAACCGAGACGATTGCCGCGCTGAACTTCGACGAGTTGATGTCGAACTCGCGGCCCGTTCCCGGCGCCGTGATAGTCGGCGCGTCAAAATCGTCATTCGGATCGTTATTCGCAAGCCGCTCTTCTTTTGGGGTGCCGCGCGAGCTGAAGCTGGCAAGTCCGCCTTCCTTTGTGCCCGCCGCGACCGAGATGACCCACGGCGCCTTCGCGTAGGGGTTGTGCGTATCTTTGCCTGGCCCGCTATTGCCCGCCGCAAATGTCACGATCATATTGTTGTCGGCAGCCTGCTTCGAGGCGATGTTGATGGGGTTATCGGGATTGAACGCGCCCGATGATCCCCACGAGTTAGAAATGACCCGGATGTTATAAACGAACTGATTCGCCAGCGCCCACTCGAACCCGCCGAGCGCATTCAGGATGAAAAGGCCGTAACCTGAGCCGCATCCGATGAGCTTCGCGCCCGGAGCGACGCCTGCGTAAATCCCGCCCGACATCTGGCCCGTGCCGCCGACTATTCCGGCGACATGAGTGCCGTGCCCGACGTGCGTGTCGGTGTTGGGAACGTTTTCGACCGTCAAGAGGGGCGTGAAGCCCGAAAGCGTGTCGGTGTCGGTCACGATCTGGACGTTTTGAATGACCTTTGATCCGAATTTCAAATCGGCGTGCGTGCCATCAATGCCCGAATCGTTGATGACGACTGAGAAGTTGCCCGCGCCCGAAACAGGGATGCCGCCGTTGGCGCGCGTCATCGCGGCGTCCGTGCGAATGCGATCAACGCCCGCGAGCACTCGCGCCTGATTCAGAAAATAATAGAGCTTGTCATTCGACCACACGGAGCGCACCGCCGGATTGGACGCGAGCGCACGAACCTGACCTGCGGTTGCTGGCGTCGCCACCATTCCGAGATGCGGGAGCGTCAGACCTTTGCTTATGCCGACGCTTCTGAGCACGGCGAGGTGCGAATCATTAAGCCCGTTTGTGGTGTTGAATGCGACGATGACAACGCCGACGGGCGCGTCGTCTGTCGCCGTTGCAAGAGCCGATTGAAGATTCTGCGAGAGAGTCGCTGCGTTCACGAGGCCCGCCCATAAGAGCAGAGCCAGCGATAAGACTAAAATTTTGAAGATTCCTTTGCTGAACATTTTCTTTTGGCCTCCTGAGCAGTTGCCAGTTGTCAGTGGTCAGTTATTGAAACATCGAAAGCTTGAAAACGGCTCCTGGAGCCTGTTTCAAGGCAACTGCCTTCTAATAATCGCTATTAACAACTGACCACCGACCACCGACCACTGACAACTGTATTTACTGGCTGCGCGTTTGAATTTGCGCTGCGCGGTAGGCGGGTGCGATTTGTACGTCTGCCGCGCGGCGGCGCGCTTCGAGCCAGTTGGTTAATTGCTGAGCCAGTTTCCTGGCCGATAGATGTTGCTCAATCGCAGAGCGCACTTCGCCGAAGGCGCGAGCGCGACGAGCGCGATGCTCCGTAACCTTTATGATGTGGAATCCGTAATCGGTTTCGACGATGTCGCTAACCTGTCCCGGCTTGATCGCAAATGCGACATCGTCGAACCGAGCCGTGTGAGTACTGCGGGTGAAAAGTCCAAGATCGCCGCCGCGCTCTCGCGTGCCTGCGTCGTCTGAATTCTCGCGAGCAAGCACGGCGAAGTCCGCGCCCGCTTTCACTTTCGCAAGAAGCTGAACGGCGCGCTCGCGCCGCTTCGCTACTTCTGCGACGATGGCGCGATCAAGCTCTGTTTTGTCGGTGATGCCACGCGCGCGAAGCTCATTTGCGATGAGCGTGCGGCGCGCGCTGATGAGAATGTGGCTTGCGCGAACGCGCTCAGGCTCCACGAAGACGGTGTCGTATTTCGGATTGGCTCTCTCTTTGTTGTAAAAAGCCCGCGCTTCGGCTTCGCTCACCCTGATCGTTTTTTCAAACTCTTTGCGAAGAAGCTCGCCGTAGATTTCCTGTCTCACAATGCGGCGAAAATCGTCGTCCGTTATGCCTGAGTCTTTCAGATAATCCTGATAAAGCTGCTCGCCGCCCATTTCTGAAATCCTGCGATTGTATTCGACGATGAATTGCTCGTCGCTGATTGTTAAATTGCGGCGACGCGCTTCGGCCTCAATAAGCGCGCGGTCAATCATCTCGCTGAGGATGTCCTGCTTGAGCTGTTCGATCTTTTTGCGGCCCTCGTCGGTCTTGTCGGAAAGGCCGAGCGCCTCGATGCCGTTCTTCACGTACATTCGATAAATCTTCGCCTGTATGGGCTGGCCCTCAACCGTTGCGACTATGGCAGGCTCAACCTGCCGTTGAATGCTGGATTTGTTGTCAGCCGCGCTCGCCCGCAGCGCGACGCTTGTGATGAAAAGAGTGATTGCTAAAAAACGGATTCTGGGATGTGCGCTTTTCATTTTCTCTCTGCCCCCGTTAGAGATTTCTCAACCTCTCACGCGAACAAAGATAAGCGCCTGCGGTTGACTAATTCTTGACGGTGACTTGAAAGCTCTTGAAAAAAACTTGAATCGAAATCGGCACACGAGGCACGGCTGCGATTGAAAGAAAAAAGATCAGGCTGTCGGGTTGCGTTACATCTGCCCTGTAAAATCGCGCCCGCATTGTATGGAAAAATTTCGCATGATCATTTGAGCGCGGCGGCTCGTTTTAGTATTGTGCGCGCAACAGGTTCTTAAGCTATTGAAAATACGAGGATGGCCGTTCGATTGCTGCGGGCTGGCACTGGCTTTGCACAATCGAGTGGTGAAGGAGCGTGGACGGTGGATATAGGACATATGACGCTATTTCAATTTTTGATGCTGCTGCTGGTGGCGGGGATTTGCGGGTCAATCGGGCAGGCGATTGCAGGCTACAGCGCGGGCGGATGCCTCGCATCAATCGCGCTCGGTTTCATCGGCGCACTTCTTGGCGTATGGCTCGCGCCGAAGATAGGTCTGCCGGAGTTATTTGTTATTAGCATCGGAGGGAGTAGTTTTCCCATCATCTGGTCAATCATCGGATCGGCTCTGTTCGTTGCGATCATTAGCCTCATCACCCGCAGCCGGTATCGTTACTACTGAGGGAGGGGAGGATGGAAGACAAAAAGCTCGCGGCTGACGAATCGCGCCGGGTGGCGCAACACGAGGCAGTCAAAGGCGCGGTGCGCGCCGAAGTTGACGCCGAGATGGCGGCGAATGCAAGGCCTATGGATAGAGCCGAGCGCGCCGAAGTCCATCAGGTCGCAGACGAGTTGAAAGGCAAAGCGGTTGCTGAGGTAATCGAGACTGAAGCCGAGATTGACCGCGCGCGTTTCATAGCTCGCGTGTCGCAGGTGGTTGACTACATCTTCTATTTAATCTACGGCATCATCTCCCTGATGATAGTGCTCGACCTTGTCGGGGCGAATCGCAGGAACAGCTTTTACATTTTCGTGAATAGTTTGGCGCAACCGCTGCTCGCGCCGTTTCGCGGGCTGGTTGACGACCCGACGGATCAGAATATTCGATTCAGGCTTTCATACATTGTCGCGCTGATAGTTTACCTGCTGGCGCATCTGGCAATCAGCGGGCTGCTTCGATTGATTGCCCATCGAAGAACGTCCGTATAATTGAAGGATAGCTCATATATCCAATCACCGATTGGGTCTGTAGATAATTCGCCGCAGGGATGCCGCAGAGTAAGGAATCAAATCTCTGCGAATCCTCTGTATCCTCTGCATCTTTGCAGTAAACTGACTCGAACGACATACGGCTGAGATTAAACCTGTTCTAAATGCTCCCTTGCGGTTGCTTCGCGCTTGAGCTTCACTATCAAGTCAGCGGCTTCCTGTTGAGTCAAATCGTCGCGAGACTCTTTCCCGGTCATCTCGACCAGCACCCGTCGCTGCGCGCGACGGTCGCCGGGCCGCAGGCTTTCGAGCAAACCGAGAATGCTTTGCTTCTGGTCTTCCGTAGCAGGTTGATTCGCTTTCGACTCCGAGCCGTCGCCTTGCTTTGATGGCAGAGCGGGCGCGCCTGGCTCACGCTCGCGCGGCGCAGGCGTAGCCGGTTGCGCGTCGCGCGTCATCCGAGCAGTCTTTTCCATCTCTTCGCGGCTTGCTATGCCTCGCTTCACTTCAAACCCTGCCATCGCCAGCGCGCGACCTACGGCGCTGGTCTCGCCTACCTCAATATAGCTCGTGCGCTGCACGTAGCCTTCCGTCTTCAATTCATAAGCATGACCCGTTGCAGCGGGCAACGCGTCATCGGCATTCCGATAAACTTCAGCCCGCATCAATATGAATCCGCGCTCGGCGTCATGCTCGACGATGTGCGTGATGATGCGCCCTTCAGGGTAGCGCTCGTAGAATTTTTCTATACGCTCGGCTACGGTGATGTAGTCTTGAATCGGGTTTCCTCTCGACGGACCTTGCTGCGGCAAAGTTCACCTCCTCAATAAGCAAGCTATTCCCATTCAATCGTTGACGGCGGCTTCGAGCTAACATCATAAACGACCCGGTTGATGCCGCGCACCTCGCTCACTATCCGAGACGAGATGCGCTGAAGTACTTCATAAGGCAGGCGCGCCCAGTCGGCTGTCATCCCATCCAATGATTCTACAGCGCGAATCGCCACGGCGTTCTCATAAGTCCGGCTGTCGCCCATCACGCCAACAGTCGAAATCGGAAGCAGCACCGCGAACGATTGCCATATCTTATCGTAAAGATCGGCCCGGCGTATCTCTTCGATAACAATCGCATCGGCTTCCTGCAAGAGAGCCACGCGGTCAGCAGTCACTTCTCCGAGTATGCGAACGGCAAGGCCGGGACCGGGAAACGGCTGCCGCCCGATTATCTCTTCCGGCAGTCCAAGCTCGCGCCCGACCCTTCGCACCTCGTCTTTGAACAACTCGCGCAGCGGCTCGATCAATTTCAAGTGCATCTTTTCAGGCAAGCCGCCGACGTTGTGATGCGACTTGATGACAGCCGACGGGCCTTTCACGGAGACCGATTCTATAACGTCCGGGTAAAGCGTGCCTTGAACGAGAAAATCAACCTCGCCGAGCTTGCGCGCCTCTTCCTGAAAGACTTCGATGAATTCGTTGCCGATGATCTTGCGCTTGCGCTCAGGGTCACTTACGCCTGCGAGCCGAGTTAAAAATCTTTCGCCCGCAGCGACGCCTACGACGTTTAGGTCCATCTCGCGGTAGGCTTTAAGCACTTCTTCAAACTCGTTCTTGCGGAGCAAGCCCGTGTCGACGAAGATGCACGTCTGATGATCTCCAATCGCGCGAGCGACAAGCGCAGCCGCAACCGATGAATCAACCCCGCCCGAAAGCCCGCACACGGCGCGTCCATCGCCGACGCGACGGCGAATATCTTCGATGGTCGTTTCAATGAAGGAAGCCATCGTCCAGTCGCAGCGCAAATGGCAAACGTTCACTAAAAAGTTGCGAAGGATTTCTTTGCCCTGCGGCGTGTGCGCGACTTCGGGATGAAACTGAACGCCGTAAAGCGCGCGCGCGTGATCTTCGACCGCGCCGATTGCAGCATCGGTTTCAGCCGTGATACGGAAGCCTTCGGGCGGGCGGCTCACATAATCGCCGTGACTCATCCAGACTTTCAGGTGTGACGGCAGCCCGGCGAGCAACCGGCTTTCGGGTTTGACTTCAAGTTCGGCCTGCCCGTATTCGCGCCGTGAGGATGGTTTAACTTCGCCGCCTAAGAAATGGGCCATTAATTGCACGCCGTAGCAGATGCCGAGCGTGGGAACATTCATCTCGATGATGCGACGGTCAGGATGCGGCGCGCCTTGTTCATAAACGGACGACGGCCCCCCTGATAAAATTATCGCGCGCGGATTTCTTCGGCGTATCTCTTCGATTGAAGTGTTGAACGGGACGATTTCAGAGTAGACGCCAAGCTCGCGCACTCGCCGCGCGATCAACTGCGTGTATTGCCCGCCGAAATCGAGAATTATTACCGTCTCGTGGTCTGAGGCCATAACTTAAGCGAGAATTATACGGAGGCGCGCGCGAGGGTGTAAAGCGCGCGCGGCTCAGCTGAAAATCAATTAGTGCGCGAACGGGCGTCTTGTCGTATAATGACAGCGAGCCGGGAAGATCGTTCTTGTATCAAATCACTCTTTCAAATTTCAGCATCACCGTTCGATGCGGATAGGCAAATGTGGCCGAGGCGGCGAAAAGATAAGATCAACTCTAGCGAGTCCTTGATGGCAGCGACGACCAAGCCTGTTGTAGTGGCCATGAGCCACACCGACCTTAACGAATGCTGGCGGCTTGACCAGCGATGTTTTTCTGACGGCGAGGCATACGACCGCGAAACTATTCGCTACCTGCTCTCTCACGCGCAATCGGTTTGCTATAAGGCTGTCACGGCATCGGACGAGATGATCGCTTTCGTCATCGGGATGATAGAGTCTGACGGCACGGGCCACGTGGTCGCGCTCGGCGTCGGTCCCGACCATCGCCGCCAAGGGCATGGCCGCGAGCTTATGCGCGCCGTCGAGCGCGGATTTTTCGAGCGCGGCATCTCAACCGTTCGCCTCGAAGTAAGAACATCGAATGAGCCTGCGCAAAAACTGTACTTCGATCTCGGCTACAAGATCGTGCGAAGGATGCCGCGCTATTACACAAACGGCGACGACGGCTATTTGATGATAAGAAACCTGCCATAGCAGGCGTCGGAGGGGGTTAGAGGTCAGGGCCGGAACAACCGCTACCTTGAAAGCGGCTTCCAGAGCCTGTTTCAAGACATCGGGTATTCTATCCTTAATCCCCGACCCCGACCCTTGACCCCTGCACTTTTCAACCTGCGAATCGCTCTGCTAATATCACGCTTACAATTTTTCAGGCATTCATAAGAGGAAACATTGATGGCGAACGGCAAGCGCGCAGCTTTCATTGTTATGGCGATAGTTTGTTTAGCCGCGCTAAGCTGCAAAACCTCTCAGCAAAATGGCAGCGGGCAGGCTGCGAAAGCTAATCTCAAAGCGAGCCGGTGGGTCACGAAATACCGCTCGCCGATGCTTAAGAATTACCCGGCTAACTCTGATCTGCGCGACGCGATCTATTACAGCTCTATATCAGTCGTCTCGCCCGACGTGGTATTCGTCGCAGGCGATATGAGAGACCCGCAGGGAGGCGATGCTCGCATTGCCGTTGTCGTTCGTACAACTGACGGCGGGCAGACGTGGGCCGAGAAGGTCATTCAGCAGCCGAACCTTGAGTTTGAAGCGTTGAACGCGATTCACTTCGTAAGCCCGCAGGTCGGATGGGTTATCGGCGTTGATTCCGCTCAGGACGGGATACTTGCAAAGACTAGCGACGGCGGCGAGTCGTGGGCGATTCAAAGGCTCGCGTTCAAGCAGCGCCCCACGACTATCTTTTTCGCCGATGCAAACACGGGCTGGATAGGCGGAACGACTTTGATCGAAGAGAACAACATAGAAGAAGACGTGGGACCAAGCTCGATACTTGCGACAACTGACGGCGGGCAGACGTGGCAGCCGCAGATGAACCTGCCGGTTTCGATCTATGACATTTATTTCATTGACAGGACGACGGGCTGGGCCACGGGGTCGTTCGGCGCTATCTATCACACGACTGATGGCGGCAGAAACTGGGACAAGCAAACGAGCGAGCTTGAGCTTGGGTCAGTCGCGCCTAATTTCAGCGGCGAGGGGCGCAAGCGATGGAAGCTGTCGGGCGTGCATTTCACGGACGCGGATCACGGCTTCGTTGCAGCCGCAGCCGGAGAGACCGCGCAGTCGGGTGACGGCTGGCTGCTTGCGACTTCAAACGGCGGCAAGTCGTGGACGAAGCAGAAGCTCGGCGAGGGTCGGCTCAAGGACGTATTCTTTATCAACCCGGATCAGGGATGGGTGCTGAAAGACGAAACGAAATTTATTTATCTCACGACGGACGGCGGCAAAAGCTGGCTGACGGAGTTCAAGGATTACGAGCAGCCGGTTTCGCTCGCGCGCATCGCAGCCGCTGATGCTGCGCACGTCTGGGCAGTTGGCGGCGATACTATTTTCTTTCGCGTCGCGAACTAGGCAATCAAGAATCTCGGCAATTCATTTTCGCAGGAGCACATCATGCGTTTCGGTCACTCGTTTATGAACAAGACAAGAATCTTCCTCACGCTTCTCCTCTTCATCACCGCCGCGCAGAGCGCATTCGTAAAGACAAACGTCTTTGCTGCTCAACGCGCAAACAACTCGAAGCCTACGAAAGCAGCCGCGCCCGCGCCGCGCGATACGCTTGGATTTACGCCGGGCGACGACCGCAAGCTCGCTTCGTGGGCGCAGATAGTTGATTACTTCAAGCGATTGGACGCTGCAAGCAATCGAGTGATCTTGCAGGAACTCGGCAAGACGACGCTCGGTCGCCCGTTCGTCGCGGCAACTATTTCGTCGCCTGCGAACCTTGCGCGCCTCGACCGATACAAAGAGATTCAACGGCTGCTTGCAGACCCGCGATTGATTAAGAGCAACGACGCCGAAGCTGAAAAATTGATTGCCGAAGGGCGCACGATTGTTTTAATCACGTGCGGGATTCACTCTACAGAAGTCGGCGGCCCGCTCTCAGCGATGAACATTGCTTATAAACTTGCTTCGGATGATTCATCGGAGACGCGCGAGATACTTGATAAAACTATTGTGCTGCTTGTGCCGTCGCTCAATCCTGACGGCGTGGACATTGTAAAGACCTGGTATGATAAGACGCTCGGCACCCCAGCCGAAGGGACAAGCCCGCCTGAGCTTTATCATTACTACACGGGCCACGACAATAACCGCGACTGGTACGCGTTCACGCAAGTCGAAACTCAATTGACGGTTGATAAGCTGCACAACGTCTGGCATCCGCAGATCGTGCACGACATTCACCAGCAGGGCGAAACAGGGTCGCGCTTTTTCATCCCGCCTTACGTCGAGCCTTGGGAGCCGAACGTGCCACCGATCATTCAAGCGGGCGTGAATTTCATGGGAAGCTCGATGGCATGGGAGCTTGCGGGCGAAGGCAAAGCCGGTGTGGTGATTAATGGCGTTTACGACGCGTGGACTCCGGGCCGCGCCTATCAGCATTACCACGGCGGGATAAGAATTCTGAGCGAGACGGCATCGGCGCGCATCGCGTCGCCAACAAAAGTTGAATTCGACAGACTCACGCCGCAGGTGAACGTGAATCCGAAAGTGCGAAGCTGGAATTTTCCGATAGTGTGGCCGGGCGGCGAATGGAAGTTGGCAAACATCGTTGATTACATGCAATCGGGCGCGTTCGCTTTAATGCGCAACGCGGCACGCTATCGCGAGCGGTGGCTCAGGGATTTTTATCAAGTCGGCAAAGAAGCGGTGCGCGAGCGAAAGCCCGGCGAGCCGTTCGCGTTTCTGATTCCACCGATTAAAGATGAAGGTGCAACATCACGGTGGAGGATGGAAGGACTTAGAAGGCTCGAATCCATTTTGGCGCGTGGGCAGGTTGAAATTGGTCGCGCAGCTTCTGAGTTCAGCATTGATGGCGTTAAGTATCCGGCAGGGACTGCTATAATCTTAATGGCCCAACCCTATGGCGCGTTCGCAAAGACATTGCTTGAACGACAGCAATATCCTGACCTGCGCCAGTATCCGGGCGGGCCACCGCAGCGGCCTTACGATGTCACCGCGCACACACTGCCTCTGTTGATGGGAGTCAACACGGTCCAGGTCAATCACTCTTTTGAGCTTCCTCAGCTTGAAAAAGGATATGGAGACGCAACGAGCGAAGGCGCTGGCAGTCCTGCACGACAGCCACGAGTCGGGCTTTACAAGAGCTACGCCGCCTCAATGGATGAAGGGTGGACTCGCTGGATATTCGATCAATTCAAAGACAGGGTTGCTCTGCTCGGCTTCAAACTCTCTTACACCTCTTTATTGGACGCAGAGATTCGCGCGGGGAATCTCAGAGCGAAGTATGACTCAATAATCATCCCCGCTCAAAGCGCGCAGCAGATAGTCAACGGCTTATCGAAAGACCGATACCCGGCTGAAATCAGCGGTGGGCTTGGTTCTGCCGGAGTTGACGCGCTCAAACGATTCGTCGAGGAAGGCGGCACCATCATCACACTCAATGAAGCGTCGCAGTTTGCAATCAACAATCTCGGCGTTCCTGTGAAAAATGTTTTAGAGGGAGTGCCGCCGCGAGACTTCTACTGCCCCGGCTCGATTCTCAAAGTCCAGCTCGATACAGGCAATCCAATCACTCGCAACGCGCCAACGCTCGAATCATCGAAAGACGAAGCCGCAGCGTGGTTTGAAAACGGCCCGGCGTTTGAAATTACCGGCAGCGATGCACGCGTCATTGCTCGGTTTGCCGATGCGAAAGAGTTGTTGCTGTCGGGCTGGTTGCTTGGAGCAGAAAAGATTGCAGGCAAGGGCGCGATTGTTGAAGTCAAACGAGGCAAAGGGCGCGTGGTGATGTTTGCCTTCCGGCCTCAGTATCGCGGCCAATCAATCGCCACGCTGCCGTTTTTGTTCAATGCAATCTCGGCGAGCGCAAACGAGCGGTGAACAATGAAGGCAAACCGTCGGCTAAAAATGGCTGCGCGCGATTCACAGATTCCTGCTACTATTGCTTGAGAGGTGATAGCAGTGGACAAAATAAGCCTTGAGGATTTATTGGAAGCCGCGCGCAAGCTGCCTATCGAACAGCAACGCCAGTTAGTTGAGCAGTTGATGAAAAATGCAAACCGCGCAGGTGAAGATCAGAGCATGGCGCAGACGGCATTGGAAGCAGTAGAGCAGACACGCGGGGCAATGCAGGGTCTCGACCGCGAGACGATCATCTGGCTGGCGGAAGACGAGGAATTATGTGGATATTAATCTGATCCCATCTCAAACATCGCTGCTGATTGATGCCAATATCCTGATATATCATCTTGGCGGACTGTCAGCGGACTGCACCGTGTTTCTGCGCCGCGTCGCTTTGGGCGAAGTCGAGTCATACGTCACAACTATTATCATCGCGAAGACACTGCTTCGGCGAATGATTGGTGAAGCAATCGCCAAAAAGGCGACAACTCCGAGCCAGGCGCTGAAAAAGTTGAAATCAGATCCAAAGCTCATCGCAACTCTCGCTGACTACATCACAGATATTGAATCAATCCTGAAGTTGCCGATTAAGATAATTGAGGTCACGGCTGCTGACATCGCGGCAAGTCACGCGCTGCGCAAATCTTTCGGTCTGTTTGTCAACGGCTCGATCAATCTTGTTTGCGCGCAGCGGATGGGGCTTTCGCACATCGTCACACACGACGATGATTTTGACAGCCTGCCAATCAATATCTGGAAGCCAATGGATATTTGACGGGCGCGCTTTCGATAGTGCGCCGATGCGTCAACCATGTATCATAACTTTTCTCAAATCATGCGGAGGTAATAAAACGATGAGACGATTCTTTCTTTCCACCTGTTCCATTCTTCTAATCGCAATCCTCGCGCTCGCGGGCGTGGCCCAAAAGCCTGCGGCAAAACGCGGCGCGATGGGGCCGCCGAAAGCGGCGCTCGACACCATAACCGCTGACGGCGTGATGAGCCACATCAAAGTGCTCGCCTCAGATGAATTCGAGGGTCGCGCGCCCGGCACTCGCGGCGAAGAACTCTCGATCAACTACATCGCCAACCAGTACAAGAAAATCGGGCTTCAGCCCGGCAACACTGACGGCACTTACTTTCAAAAAGTCCCGCTCGTCGGCATCACCACAAAAAACAAAGACACTGAGATGGAAGTCCGCGCCAAAGGCAAAGAGTTGAAATTCAAATTTGCCGACGACTTCGTTGCGCGAACTACGCGGGTAGTTGACGAAGCCAAATTCGACGCCGACATGGTCTTTGTCGGGTACGGCGTGGTCGCGCCCGAATACAACTGGGACGACTACAAAGGCCAGGACGTGAGCGGAAAAGTCTTGATCATGCTCGTCAACGACCCTGCGGTGCCCGACCCGCGCAATCCATCGCGACTCGACCCGAAGATGTTCAAGGGGCGCGCGATGACTTATTACGGGCGCTGGACCTACAAGTTTGAGATCGCCGCTCAAAAGGGCGCGGCGGGCGTGCTTGTCGTTCACGAATGGGATGACGCGAAAAAAGAAGGCCCCGCCGGTTATCCATGGTCAGTCCCGCGCGGCAGCTTTACGGTTGAAAACTTCGACCTCGAAACTAAAGAACCGCGAGTGAACATCGAAGGCTGGATTCGCGACACGAAGACGCGAGAGCTATTCAACGCGGTCGGGTTGAACTTCGACCAGTTGAAAAAAGCGGCTGCTCGCCGCGACTTCAAACCCGTTGATCTCAACGCCCGCGCGAAGCTCACGATCAAGAATCAAATTCGCCGCATCGAATCACACAACGTCGTCGGCAAGCTCGAAGGCTCTGACCCGAAGCTCAAAGATGAATACGTCATCTACACGGCGCACTGGGATCACTTCGGCATAGGCGAGCCGGACGCCTCGGGCGATAAGATTTACAACGGCGCATTAGATAATGCATCGGGCACGAGCGGAATGATAGAGATCGCGCGCGCATTTGCGGCGCTGCCGAAGCCGCCGCGCCGCTCGATTCTTTTTGTCTCGGTCACGGCTGAAGAGAAAGGGTTGTTAGGGTCGAAATATTACGCCGAGAATCCAATCTATCCGCTCGAAAAGACGGTCGCAGAAATCAACATTGACGGCATAAATCAGTGGGGCCGCACGCGCGACATCACGGTGATCGGGCTTGGCAATTCGACGCTTGACGACGTGCTGCGGCAGGCGGCGGCGGAGCAGAAGCGACACCTCGCGCCCGACCCTGAGCCTGAAAAGGGATTCTTCTACCGCTCAGATCATTTCAACTTTGCCAAGCAGGGCGTGCCCGCGCTCGACCCTGAATCGGGCGTAGAATTCATCGGCAAGCCTGCCGGTTACGGCAAGCAGAAGCGCGACGAGTACACCGCAAACGATTATCACAAGCCGTCGGATGAGATAAAACCTGACTGGGATCTTTCGGGCGCGGTTGAGGATTTGCGATTGCTGTTCACGGTCGGCTACAGAGTCGCGAATGCTGATAAGATACCCGAATGGAAACCCGGCACCGAGTTCAAGGCGAAGCGGGAAGCGATGCTGAAGAAGTAAAAAGTAAAAAGCAAAAGAAAACAGAAGGCGAAGCGCAAAACCAAAAGGCAAAAGTGAAAGGAAACAATCCAATCACTTTTGCCTTTTCACTTTTGCCTTTTACTTCTACCAGCGCGGCTCGCGGCGCTGACCGCGCCCGCCGCCGCCGCCGAATCCCCCGCGGCTACGACCGCCGCCGAAGCCGCCGCTGCGCTCAGGGCGCGGGCGCGCTTCGTTGACATTGATCGTGCGACCGTTGAGTTCATGGCCATTGAACCGCTCGATAGCCTTAGTCGCTGCGTCCTGTTCCATCTCAACGAAGGCGAACCCGCGCGAGCGACCCGTATCCCGGTCCGTTACGATAGTAGCTGACTCCACCTGACCGACTTCTGAAAACAGGTCGGCCAACTGATCTTCTGTCGTCTGGTACGACAGGTTTCCAACAAATATTCTCATTGTATCTCCTGAGTTTCTCTAGAAACTGGTTATGAGGAACTCGTTTTGGCTATCCGGGGGAAAGTCGAGCAGAAGAACTAGCAGACATTTCCGAACAGAGAAGACGCGCTCCCAAAAATTCAAACCCTGCAGCGGCCACGCGCGCCGCCACGACGAACAACTTTATACTACCAGCATAGCTCCAAAATGTCGACAATTTAATTTTGCTCAATCAACAAAGAACGTGCCGCCGCAATCACACGTAAACGCTCAAAAATAATGCCTCTGTCACTATGGCTTGATGCAATCGAACCGGCTGGTCCATCAAAACATTTACTCGACCGTGATGGCAAGCTCAGTCGCTTTGCCCATCGCGGCGTTGCCTGCGTAATCTGAGGCGAGGATTTTAATCGTGTAATTGCCCGGTCCAAGCGCGGCGGTGCGAAGCACACCCTCGCGGGCCTCGCCATCGCGAACGCGATTCGTCACGATATATTTGAATTTCGTCGGAGTGCCGTAAGCGCTCACGCCGCTTCCATCAGCGTAAACCACCCTGACCGATTCATCATCCGGCGGCAGGCGATTGAATTCAATGTTGATGAGCGGCTGCTCGAACCCCGCTGCTGCCGTGCCGTCTTCTTTCAGCACTTGATAGCCAGCGCGATAAAGCCCTAGCTTGCGATTCGCGCCGTTGCCGTCAATGCGATCATAGGCCGTAACCAATATGTCAACGTCTCCCGTGATGACCAGCCGCCCATTACGCTTCTGCTTGAAAAGCTCGCCCGCTTGATTCACAACTTCAATCCCGTTCGGCTCAATTGTCGGAGCAACGGTGTCTTTCAATCCAATGAAAGGAAATTGAATCGGGTTGGCCTCAGCGTTGGTCGGGCCGAAGTTGAGATGAACGTGATAGAGGTTGTTCAACGTTCCAACGAAGTCTCCGACTTTGAACCGCGTCCCGCGCCGCACTCTCACGCGAATGAGATTTCCTTCTCCGTCCGTCACAGCCTTGAATTTATCCGGCGCTTGAATCTCGTCTTTCGCGTTGCGCCCGACGCGGATGTGGATGTAACTCATCAGCCCGACGTTGATTCCTTCGCTCGATTCATTGAAGCCCCACGTTGGGATCGGCGAAAGAACCTTTTCATCCATCACCGAAAGCGCCTGCTCGCCTGCGTTGCCTCGAATATCAAGCCCGCTGTGAATGTGATCGAGCGCAACGCCGCCGGGCGCGCCTCGCGCTTCGCCTACGACTCCCGTTATCTCGTGCGGCTGATCCTGCGGCGCGAGCGGCCAATAAAATGTTTGACCATTGCTCAGTTGAGCAGGGTCGAGATGCGGAATCACTGAATCAGGATTCGAGTCGGCAGGTTCGGCGGGAGGCTGAATGAAAACTTGCGACTCTTTTTGGGCTTGAGGCTCCGCGCTTGGCTGAACGGAAGCGATCATCCTGATTAAATAATTGCGCGAGTCGGCCACGAAAATATTTCCGTTGTGATCAAGCGCAAGCCCCACAGGGCCATTCAGTCGCGCCTGCGCGCCTGCGCCATCGGCAAAGCCAGGTCTTGATCCTGCAAACACGCTCGCTTCCAGTTCAGGCGTGATGCGCAAGACCTGCCCCGTCGCTTCATCCGTCACGAACAGAAATCCGTCGTGAGTTATGGCTATTGCAATTGGCTGCCTCAGCCCGATCTGCGGCGCTTGAGTTTCGCCGTTTGCCTGCTCGCCTTTGATGATTGTAGAGACTTCGCCCTGCGGCGTTATCTTTCGCACGGCGTGATTGCCCGTATCTGCTATGAAGAGATTTCCCTGCGGGTCAACCGCAATCCCGCAGGGCGTATCGAACATCGCCTGAGCCGCCGCGCCGTCTGCAAATCCGGGCGCGCCAGCGCCTGCAATAGTCGTGACCGAGCCTTCGCTAGAGATTTTTCGTATGCGATCATTGTAAGCGTCGGCGACGAATATGTTGCCGTCCCTGTCAACGGCAACACCTATGGGACCATCGAATTCAGCTTCCGCAGCCGCGCCGTCTCTGTTTCCCGCCGCGCCGCTCCCTGCAATGGTCGTGACGAATTTGCGATCATTTGACAGCTTCCGAATTCGGTTGTTGGATGTATCTGCGATGATGATGTTGCCGTCTTTATCTGTGGCTATGCCCGAAGGAGTGTTGAATGCTGCTTGAAGCGCGGCCCCATCCGCATAGCCTTCCGAAGCACCTGCGATGGTTTTAATCGTCTGCTCTGCGGTGATTGTGTAGATGCGATTATTCCCGCCGTCGCTGATTATTATTTCGCCGTGCTTGTCCACGAGGATGCCGAATGGGTTGGCGAATCGCGCAGACCGCAGCGGTCCTTCTTCTGCGCCGGGAAGGCCCGCGCCTGCAATCGTGGTTACCTGCGCGACTACGTCGCGGCGCGTCGGCGTGAGTTTCTGCCTGGAGAGAAAATAGACGACAATGGCAACTGCTGACGGAAGAATTAGAATGAGTACAGCCGCAAAGATTCTTCGCAATGTTGAAGGAGCCATATGGAAACTATGCCTGGACGGCTTTTATCTTACCTTTCGCCTGAAGAGAGATGATTAAGAATTGCCCGCCGCGCGGCGCCTCAGCAAGTAATCAATCGAGAAGATGTCATCTTCGCGCGGCAGCATCATTATAAAGAGCAACAAAGCGAGGCGCGGAATGACGTGCGTGTGAAATTCATAAAGCGGCTGCTTCAGCAAGTGGCCGAAAGTCACGACGACAAGCACCAGGCCAAGCGCAACGAGCGCGTCGCGCACTCTGAGGCCGATGAGCACGAGCGCGCCCGCCAGAAGCTCAACGATGGGGATGACCGTGCCCATTGCCCACAGCGACCACGCGGGCAGAAAAGTGTCGGCATAGGGTTCGACAAACAGCCTGCGCGCGTGGCCCAGAGGTCCCATGTGAAAAACTTTGTAGACTCCCGCCATAAAGAATATGAATCCAAGCACGCCGCGCGCGAACAGAATCGCCCACGCACGGTTAATGCCCCCTGCCCATTTTGGTTTGTCTTCTTTGACGCTTTGCGCTCTGCTCATGATTTTCTCCACCCAGCGCGCGAGCAAATCAGAATAGATTGTGGCGGCGCAGCTCTTATCGTGGCAGTCGGCTTATCTCGTCGAAGTAGCGCGTGAACATTCTTATCCCGCCCGACGCCATTCCCCAGTCGAAGTTTTCGTTCTTCGCGTGATAACCATGCTCAGGTAATGAGAGTCCGAGAAAGACTATCGGCGCTTTCAGGTATTTCTCCATCGTTACGACTGCGCCGATTGACCCGCCCTCGCGCGTGAACGCAGGCTGTTTGCCGAACGAAAACTTCATCGCTTCGGTCGCGGCCTGTGCATAAGGTCCATTGAATTCGCCTATGTACGGCCCAAGCCCCGCTGCGAATTCCACCTTCACGTCCGGGTTCTTCTCGCGCACGAAATCGCGTATGAGCTTGAAGATTTTCTTCGGCTGCTGGTCGGGCACCAGCCGACAACTTATCTTCGCCTCCGCGCGATAAGGCACAATTGTCTTCACGCCCGGCCCCTGATAGCCGCCCGTTATGCCATGCACTTCAAACGTCGGCTCAGCCATTATCGCTTTCACTATTCGCTCAGCATCATCGAATCTGAGCTTCTTCAACTCGTGCGCCGCTTTGAATTTCCCGGTCGAGAATCCCGATTCAAGGAAGCTCTGCACCTCTTTCTTCGTCGCGCGCCGCACGTCGTCGTAGAAACCTTTTACCTTCACTCGCCCGGTGTCTGCGTCGTAGCACTCCGAAATTATTTTGCAAAGCTCGCCGATGGGATTGCGCGCCGCGCCGCCCGTCAATCCCGAATGAACATCTTTCGCGCCCGTCTCTAAAGTCATCGTGAAGGCCATCATTCCGCGCAGCCCGTAGGGAATCGCTGGCTTGCTGCGCGAAATCCATATCGTGTCGCTCACGAGAATTGAATCGGTCTTGAGCCGCACGGCGTTGTTTTTGATAAAGTGCTCGAAGTTCGGGCTGCCGATCTCTTCTTCAAGCTCCCAGATGAAATTGATATTGAGCGGCACTCCGTTTTCAGCCGCACATCGCGCGCCCATCATCGCCGCAAGCGCAGGTCCTTTGTCGTCGGTCGTGCCGCGCCCTTCGTAACGGTCGCCTTCTTTGAAGAACGTGAAAGGCGCTCTGTGCCATTCTTCGGGATTAGCAGGCTGCACGTCTATGTGATTATAGATTGTGACTGTAGGATTTGTTGCGCCCGTTTCTATGCGTCCGAAGACGACGGGGTTGCCGGGCGTCTGGACAACTTCTGCCTGCGCGCCGATTGATTCGAGATATTGCTTTGCGAGTTCTGCGCCGCGCAAAATGTCTTGATGTCGCTCAGGGTCCATGCTTATGGTTGGAATTTCAACAAGTTCGCCGAGCTTGTTTTCAAAATCTGCGCGCGAGTCTTTGATGAATGAATCGAGGCGCTCGTATAGCTTCGACTGTTCTGCCATTGGGTAAAGTAGGTCTCCTTATTTTTTTATTCGATGAATTGCTCGGTCATTATGATTTTGCGCGCGGATGACTGTCAAGGAAGGCAGCAGAGCTAACAAGACGAAGGCATCAAGATGCGTGCGGGTTATTTTTCGGCAGCGGGCCGCGCGCTGAACTTGACGTGGCCGTTATCAACGCCTACGACGAACTCGACCTCTTCAGCCGCCAGATCATTCTTTATCTGCTCTGCGCGTGAAGTCATGAACTGTGTGAACACTTCGAGCGTCAAAGCGCCGATGCGTTCGCCACACTCTCGCTTGGCGGCGATCAGGTGATCGTAAAGCTCGCTCACTTTTTCAGGCTCAAGCTTAGGGTTCGCGCAGCGAATGACGGCCATGCGCTCGCGCATCGCTGAATGAGCCTCAGCCGTCGGCGGTCGCCCGCTCTCTTCGCGTTCCTGAGTCTGCCTGCGCCACAATTCGCGACAGACGTTATAGCGCGCGACAAGCGAGTTGTAGCGGAACCGCTGGCCGAACGACATCCCGCGCGAATCGTACAATCGTTTGATCGTAGTTTCAACGCGACCTCGCGTATCGAGCGGAGGGCGAACCGTTCCGCCGTTGAAGAAGATGTCGTACTCGATCTTCAACCGGCGAATCTCCTGTTCGAGCCGGTCAAGCTCAAGGTCCAGCGGACTGTCTGCTTTAGTTTCCATTGAAACTCTTAATCGAGGGGCGATGTTTATCAACTGGGGTTATGATAGAATGTACGGCAGGCGGGCTGGAGAGTCAACTGTAATCACATGCCGAACGAGCTACTGAGATCATTGCCTTCGATAGAGCGAATGCTTGCGCGTCCAGCATCTGCGCGGCTTATCACGGAACTTGGCCGCGACCGCGTGCGCGATCTGTTGCGCGACGTGACCGACGAATTGCGACAAACAGTGGTCAGTGGTCAGTGGTCAGTGGTCAGTGACGGACAGCTTGCTACAGACTATTTGATGGAAGAGATTGAGCGGCGATTGGAAGCGCGCGCCGAGCGGCTCGCCCGCCCGTCGCTGCGCCGAGTCATCAACGCAACGGGCGTTATTATCCACACGAATCTGGGCCGCGCGCCGCTCGCCCGCGCTGCTCTTGATGCGATAACCGACGTTGGCGCGCATTACTCGAATCTCGAATACGACCTCAATCGAGGCGAACGGGGCAAACGCGAATCACATTGCCGGGAGTTGCTCGCGCGGCTCACGGGGAGCGAATCGGCCATCGTCGCAAACAACAACGCTGCAGCGGTGCTGCTGGTGCTCAACACGCTGGCCGAAGGCGGCGAGGTCATAGTCTCGCGCGGCGAGCTGATAGAAATCGGCGGCAGCTTCCGTATCCCCGATGTGATGGAAAAAAGCGGCGCACGGCTCCGCGAAGTCGGCACCACGAACCGCACGCGCATCGAAGACTTCGAGCGCGCGATAAACGAAAACACGCGATTGATTCTGCGCGTACATCCGTCGAATTATCGCATCATCGGATTTACGGAACGGCCATCGGTCAATGAAATTGCCGACCTTGCCCGTCGCGCTGGCATTCCATCGTTTGAAGATTTGGGATCGGGCTGCCTCGTTGATCTCGCGCCTTACGGCGTGAAGGACGAGCCGGTTGTGGCCGAGTCACTCAAGGCTGGAATTGATGTAGTCTCTTTCAGCGGCGACAAGATGCTAGGCGGGCCGCAGGCGGGCATCATTGCAGGCTCGCGCGCAATCATTGACCGTGTGCGAAAGAATCCTCTGATGCGCGCTCTTCGCGTGGACAAGATGACCTACGCCGCGATTGAAGCGACGCTGAGGCTTTATGAGCGCGGCGCAGCCGAATCGGAGATTCCTGTCATTCAAGCAATCGCGATGTCGCGCGACGAGATTCAAGCGCGCGCCGCGCGCCTTGCTCAATCAATCTCACACGCAAGCGGAGACAGATTGAAAGCGACTCTCGAAGACGGCGATTCGGTCATCGGCGGCGGCTCGGCTCCCGAAGTGAAACTGCCGACGGTGCTGGTTGCGATTGAAGATAAAGAGATGAGCGCCGACGCAATCGAAGAGCGGCTGCGCAATTACGCTGTTCCAATAATCACGCGCACGGAGCGCGACCGCGTGCTGATTGACCTGCGCACGGTTTCAGCTTCGGAAGAAGCGATAATACTCGATGCCGTCGCCGCGCTCGCGCAACCCGCGCCTAAAAGCGCCGCATCAGAAGCGTAGAGCCGAGCTGAATATAGACAAAGGATGTAAAAGGATGTTTTCAGCAATTCTCACCCTCGCATTTCTGCAAAGCAGAGCATTGCCAATAGTCGTGCTAATCGGCGTGATTGCCGTTTTAGTGGCCGCCATCGCGCTTGCGATCTATCTGCGCAAGCGAGTGAAGAAGGTCGAAAAGGAAGCCGACGAACAATGGACTTCGACAATCAGCACGCTATTCACTGAGCCTCTGCCGACAGCTCAACCCCTCGAAGAGCCGCGAGCCGAAGAGGTCGAACCAGTTGCTGCTCAAGAAAGCGCGCCCGTCGAACCCACAGTGACGCGAGAATTCGCAAGCGAGATGCAGCCTGAGGTAAGCCGCGATGAATCCGCGCCAGCTGAACAATTTGATATTGGGGCCACGCGCGAATTCCGCGCAGCAGACGCGCCATTTGTCGAAATGCCGGTTGCCGCTGAAGGACCGCCTGTCGCTCAGGAGCCGCAGATTGAAGAGTCGCGCGCGGAGCCTCAGTCCGAAGAGAGAGCGACGCAGATACTGGCAAGCCCTGCGGTTGAATCAGCCGGAGCTTTAACCGAAGCGGTTGATGAGGCCGCGCTGTTTGATGAAGAGGTCTGGTCGCAGCTAGAAACAGGTGAGCCTGTCGAATCAACTCAGCCATCAACCGAACAGCCAGTCGAATCGCCGCAAATGCCCGAAGCTGCGGAACTGCGCCAAACAATCGAGCTTCACAGTGTCGCGCGAGTTGAGCAGCGCACAGCGCGCGAGCCGTTTGAGCCTCCTAGAATCGAACCGCTCACGCCGCGCGAACGAACTGCGCTTATCAGCGAGCAATCGGCTCAGGCAGAGCCGCCTCAATCGCAGCAGACGCAGATGCTCGCCTCCCCGCCAACCCCTGTCGCAGGGAGCGAACCTGCCGATTATGCCGCCACGACGCATTTCGCATCGCCTGAGATACCAACAGCGCCGCCAGCCCGTGCATCGGTTGAAGTGGTGGGCGCGCGCCGTCCCGCAGGAAGCATTCTCGGATTGCCCGTCGAATCAACCAACAAGCCGCTCGTGATGGGCGTGCCGCTGCCCGCAGAAGAAGTAGGCATCGGCGGGCTGTCGCGGTACGGCAAAAGACCTAAAGAAAAGACCAGCAAAGTCGGTACCGTAATCTTCGTCGTTGTGATTCTCGCGCTGGCCGCAGTGGTCGCCGCGTTGTTCATCCCCTGGTCGCGCAACTACAGGCCCGATGATGGAAAGGTCAAAGCGAGAATTATGACTTTCGATCCAATAATCAGAAGCGACGGCACGGCGAAAGCATCAGGCACGGTTGACAACGTCTCGAAGGAGACGCTCGAAGGCTTAAAGCTCGAAGTGGAGATTCAGCGCAAGGACAAGACGATTATCGAGACTCGCACAGTTGACGTGACGCCTTCGACGCTTGAGCCGAACAAGACCGGAAAATTTGAATTCGAGTTTCCGACTGACGGAAACGTCGCGACGTTTTCAATCACGAAACTGATGACGAAAGACAGGCAGATAAGATTCGCTTCTCCCGAGCAGAAGTGAGTGCGAATCAGCGTGTGGCGTGAAATCAGCAAATATTTCGGAGTGAACTATCACCGCAGAGGGCGCAGAGATAATTAGGCTTCTCTGCGTAAACTCTGCGTTCTCTGCGCCTCTGCGGTGAATCCCATTCCGACACTCTTGCTTTTGATACTTTTCATCAACAGGATTGGAGAGGCAATGAAACATTTCAAATGGGATGAGCTTCCCGAAGAGCGAGTGAATGACAAGTTTGTGCGCAAGCTCGCTTGGGACGGCAATCTGATGATCTCGTGGATGGAGTGCAAGCAGGGCTGCTATGTGCCCGCGCATTCGCACGAAAACGAGCAACTGACATTTGTCATCAGCGGGCGCTGGCGATTCGAGATGGAGGGCAAGACGATTTTCGTCGGCCCGAACGAGATGCTTTACATCCCGCCGAACGTGGTGCACTCGGCTGAAGCAGTTGAAGATTTAATTGCTTACGATATTTTCTCGCCGCCGCGCGCGGACTGGATCAAAGGCGAAGACGCTTATCTGCGAACCGGCGCGAGCAAACCGGCTGAGTAGTTTTGAGTCGGTTAAGACCGGCGCAATAAATACTCAGTTGTGTGGTTTTTCTGTTGCTATTCAGGAACGAGGCCGAAAACAATCGGCCTCGTTAATTTACTGAAAAGTGGCGGGTGACAGTAGAAGCACTATGCTGCCGCCTGCAACTTTTCGAGCTTTTTGCGCCATTTGTTTTCAGAACGATCCGCCTGTTCTTTGAACACCTCCATAGTGAATCGTTGCTTGAGTTCAAACAAA
>DATLXU010000062.1:0-85540 GCA_035575515.1 Blastocatellia bacterium | reverse complement strand
AAAGCTCAAGGGTTGATTGATCGCCTGCTGGCGAAACCACTCGCCGCGCCGCCACCACCTGGCCGCGCCCGTTAGTGATTTGGCTATTGTCGCGAACCCGGATGCGAAAAGCGATCTGATTGGCCTTCAGCCACTGGAACCAGGTCTTGCCGATAAACTCACGATCTGCAGACAAATAAAGGGTCGAATCGCTGCCAGACAAAGCTGTGAACTCACAGACAAGGGCCTGGCGTTCGGCCGTGTTGGGGTTGCCTTTCTTCGCAAGCAGGGTCCACAACACCGGGATGGCAACGCCTTTATAAACAATGCCCGGCACCAGAATGTTCAACGGGGTTTGGCCGAGTTGCCAATTGCCGCGATCCAAAGTCAGCGCCCAGAGGCGTGGCACGCCCATCAGCGCCACGATCAAGGCAGCGATGCGGGCATAGCTGATCTGGAAGAAACGCAAGAAACGCTGGATGCGTTTGTAGTGGGATTTCTCCTTAGCACGACCAGGAAAAACCGTTGCAATCTCAGCAAGATTGACGTTGCGCACCTAGATCAAAGCCACCAGGAACCTGGCGGCGATCAACAGAATCATCAACGGGTGGTGCCGATACTATCAATACACCAGCAAGGCGAGCACTCAATTTGCAAGGATAGAGTACGAAATCTTCTGGCGTATGGCCCACTGGCTAGGGAGAAAAGACCAACTCACGATGCCAGAAGTAATGAGACGATACGGGCGAGAGAGTGGACTCGCCAGCAAAGAATATCGCCTCAAAAGGGCAACTGAGTTTCGGGCATTGACCTATAATAAACGCTTCCAAAAGCCGAACCCTTACACAACACAGGAGCGGGTCGTGCGGGAAGAACTTCCGCAAGAAAGCTACTGGACTGGTTATGAGGCAAGACCTGCGAGGGCAGACCTGCGCCCAATCGTTTTACACAGAGATAGGCACACCTGCCAGATGTGTGATAAAGCAGTAGAGGCACACGAAGCAAGGGTTGACCACATAAGACCAGTAAGAGGGTTAAAAAGGCCAGTGGATGCAAATGGACAAGAAAATCTTTGGACACTTTGCATCGAGTGTCACAAAGAGAAAACTGAGTCAGACCGACGGATGGAGAGCCGGATGCCGTGAAAGTGGCAAGTCCGGTTCGGAGAGGGGAGCGAAGGACAACGTGCTTTGCTCTGGGAGAACCAGAGCCGCTAGTCCGATGCCACGCGCTTTGCTCCTACTCTACACTTTCAGCGTCGCGCGCAGCCCGCTGATGCAGGCTGATGAAAGCCGCGATACCCTCAACAATTATCATGCTTGTTGATAGCCTCAGCTAATCGTATAATCCCCGACGGAATCCCCGATGTGTAGTTGAATTGATTTAACATCAATTCGCGCGGCGCTCAGGTTGTATAGCACTAGGAATTGCCCGCTCAGGTGAAACCGCTATTTCTTTGCAGTCGTAAAGCTGTGGTCGCCTAACAAGATGAAAAGCTTTTATAGTTGGAAGCCGGAGGCGTATGTGCTCGCGCCTTATTCGTTTGAAAACGGAGTAATGGTAAGCCCGCTCTATGACACGCCTGCATTTCGAGCTGAACTGGAAACATGGTTTGAGCCGCTCGGCCTTGCGTGGAAGTGGCAGCCCGTGACGCTTGAGACTCTCAGTCAGGTAATAAGAAAACTCACTGAGAGAAATAAGACGACGCGCGTGGTTGCAGTCAACCTCTGCGATGGAGATGAGATAAGCGGCACGCCGGGTTTATCAGTCGTTCGCGCGCTCGAACGAGCGAAGTTGCCATTCACTGGAGCCGACACCGTCTTTTATGAGATAAGCACATCCAAGCTCACTATGAAAGAATGCTTCGCTGAAAACGACGTCCCGACCGCGCCTTATATGCGAATCACAAATCCAGCGGAAGACATTCTGCGCGCCGCACGCTTGATTGATTATCCTTTTTTAATCAAGCCTGATGTATCTGCCGCAAGCTACGGCATAGGTCTTCGGTCAATGGTTCGAAATAAAGGGGCCGTCGCCGCTCAGATTGATTATGTCTCAAATGGCGAGCATCGAGAGTTCTTCGTCACCAACGGGATGTTTGCTGAAAAGTTCATCGCCGGACCTGAGTTCACCGCGCTCGTCGTTGCGGATAAAAGCGAGTCGGAAGGCTTGCGCGTTTACCCTGTTGCTGAGAGAGTCTTTCATTCCGCGCTGCCCGCAGAAGAAAAGTTCTTGTCTTACGATCGCTACTGGGCCTTTTACCAGGAAGAGACGCCGCCGCCACCGGGCGAGCCTTTCTACAGCTATCAGATGGCCCGCGCAGAGATACAGGATAAGCTTTCGGACATAGCTCGCCGCGCGTTCCGTTCGGTTCAGGGTCGCGGCTACGGGCGCGTCGACATGCGAATGGATGCGGCGAGCGGCGAAATATTCGTGCTCGAAGTCAACGCCAACTGCGGGCTGTCGAGCGATGAAGATTCATCCATAGGGAGAATCCTACAAATCTGCGAGCAGCCGATTCACGTTCTAATCGAAGAGATTCTGCGCGACGCGTTTGACCGCGCATTCAACTCGAAAAAAGGCCGAAGGAAAAAGCCGCATGAAGATATGCGTTCTCCAGCCGTCATACGAAGGAACGTCTATTGATTATCAATACTACGATCCTCCGCGAAACCTCGGGCCGCTCGCGCCCGGCCACGAGGTGCATCACGCCTTTTTGAAAAAGGCGACCACCTTCGATCAGATTGATGAATTGCGCAAGCAAAACTTCGATGTCTATGTGAACCTGTGCGAAGGCTATGTGAACTGGGATGTGCCTTCGATTGATGTGATAGAAGCCCTTGAATATTTCAATCTCGCTTACACCGGCCCGACCGTAGAGCTTTACGACCCGCCGAAAGATTTAATGAAGATGGTGGCCTGCGCGCAATCGGTGAAGGCCCCCGCGTTTGCGCTCGTCGCAAGCGAGCGGCACATCGAGCGGGCAATCGAGAATCTCCGCTTCCCGCTTTTCGTAAAGCCGCGCGCTGCGGGCGACAGCCTCGGCATTGACCGCGACTCGCTCGTGCATTCGATTGCCGAGCTTGAGCGAAAAGTGCGAGCGGTGGTGCGAGAGTTCAACGCGGCTTTAATCGAAGAGTACATTGCCGGAAGAGAATTCACCGTTCTAGTCGCGGCCAATCCCGATGATTTGAACGATCCGATAGTGTTCAAACCTATCGAGTTCATTTTTCCCGAAGGTGAGTTGTTCAAGACTTATGATTTGAAGGTCAGGCAGTATCATCCCGAATGCAATGTGCCGTGTGACGACTGCGAATTGGCCGCGAGGTTGAAAGACGTGGCGAGAAGTATCTTCGTGGGATTTTCAGGCGTGGGTTACGCGCGGTGCGATACGAGAGTAGCGGAAAACGGCGAGATTTATTTTCTCGAAGTGAATTTCACCTGCTCGGTCTTTTACCGCGAAGGCTGGCAAGGCTCAGCCGATTATATCCTCGCGCACGACGGCATCGGGCAAGCAGGTTTTTTGAAGCACATAATCAATGAGGCGATTGCACGACACAAAAGAAAGCAATCTCTGATAGCCAGCCCTGCACGTGTATAAGTCATCGAGCCAGCGCGACGACCTTCTCAGCCGCGTCTTTCATCCCCGATGCCGCGACGAATCCCAGTCCCGATTGCTCGATCACTTCGCGCCCGCGCTCGACGTTCGTGCCTTCCAGTCGCACAACGACAGGCACGTTCACGCCAATCTTTTTCGCCGCTTCGACCACGCCCATCGCAACCATGTCTGTGCGAACGATGCCGCCAAAAATGTTAATCAACACCGCGCGCACGTTCTTGTCCGAAAGCAAAATGTGGAAAGCATTCTCGACTCGCTCCTGCGACGCGCCGCCGCCAACGTCCAGAAAATTCGCAGGCTCGCCGCCCGCAAGCTTAATGATATCCATCGTCGCCATCGCGAGGCCCGCGCCGTTCACCATGCAGCCGATTGTGCCGTCGAGCTTGATGTAGTTCAAGTCGTGCTTCGAGGCTTCGATCTCAAGCGGCTCTTCTTCGTTGAGGTCGCGCAAATCAGCAAAATCTTTATGCCGAAACAGCGCGTTATCATCAAAGTTCAGCTTGGCATCGAGCGCGTACAGTTCGCCGTCTTCGGTCAATAAAAATGGATTGATCTCAGCAAGCGATGCGTCGAGGTCAACGTAAGCGCGGTAGAGCGCCGTCATGAACTTCACGGCTTTGTTGATGGTCTCTTTTGGCAGCCCGATTCCGAAAGCGAGCTTGCGCGCCTGAAAGGCCTGAAGCCCCACAGCCGGGTCAATCGCCTCTTTCAAAATCTTTTCAGGCTCGTGGGCAGCGACTTCTTCAATGTCCATACCGCCCGCAGCCGACGCCATAAAGACCAGCCGCGAAATCGCGCGGTCTAAAACTATGCCCAGATAAAACTCTTGCCTGATCTTCAGCCCTTCTTCGATCAGGACCTTTCGCACTTCGCGGCCTTCGGGACCCGTCTGGTGCGTGACCAGATTCATGCCGATCATCTTGCGGGTTAGCTCTTCTGCTTCTTCGAGGGTGCGAGCAAGCTTTACGCCGCCGCCTTTGCCGCGCCCGCCCGCGTGTATCTGCGCCTTCACGACTACGGGCAGCCCTAACTTTTCAACAACCGCGCGCACCTGGTCAGCCGAATCAACGACCTCGCCGCGCGGAACCATCACGCCATACTTCGCCAGAAGTTGTTTGCCTTGATATTCGTGTATCTTCATGCCTGGTTGGCAGTAGGCAGTAACGGCAAGCAGCAAGGGGCCAAAGTTCATAGCGAAACATCAATGATCTTGCTGCCTGCTGCCTGCTGCTTACTGCAAACTGTTCGACGCTCCTCTTTGAATTGTCAAAACGTAAACGCCGCTCGAAAAGCTGCCCACATACATTCGATCACGATCAAATGGATCGAATGTCAAAGTCCATACCCGATTCGTCGGCAATTCGCCTTCGGGCAGCGAATCAATGCGCTCCCACGAATAGCCTTTATCGGTTGAGCGATAAATCCCTCCGTGCGAGTATTCAGCTACGACTACTTCATCAGGATTCGCCGGGTTGATTACAACCGAAGTGTAATCGCCCGACTGAAGCCCGCCGCCGCGCCGCACCCAAGTTCGGCCCGCGTTCGTCGAGCGGAATATGTGCTGGTTTGTTCCGAGCAGCACTAGCTGCTGGTCGCGCGGGTCCAGAGCTATCGCCTTCACAGCCATATCGCTCGGCCCGCGCTCGACGTGCTCCCACGTCAGGCCGCCGTCGTCTGAAATGTACAGCCCCTGTTTGGTGCCTACATAGATTCGCTTCGGCATGTCTTTATGCGTAGCGACCGAAAAGACGCGGCCCTCAAAGTCATAGCCGCTTATCGAAACCTTCTCCCATCCCTTCATCTCATCGAATGTTTTGTAAAGCCCGCTCATCGTCGCGGCCATCAATCCGCGACGGCCTTCGGCATCAGTGAAACTTGTGATGTCATCAACCTGCTGCGTAAGCTCAAACAGCGGCGGGCCTGGCGTCACGACTGGCTCAGGCGCTGGTTTCTTTTTTGCGGGTCGCTTCTGCGCCGATTTCTTGCCTTTCGATTTTTGCGAGGATATCGTGAGGCTGCTCATCGAAGCTGCAACCGTTTCGTACCTTCCGACAGCGAGCGCGGGCTGAATTGTGGCAGGGACAGCGATGCTTGCTCTCTTGTGGCGCGGCTTGCGAGCAGGCTTTTTGACAGGCTCAGCCCTTTGCATTGCTACGAATGACCAGCTTGCGCCGCGATCATCCGAACGATAGACGCCATAGTTCGTGCCTGCATAAATCACGTTCGGACTGTCGGGCATTTGATAAAAAGCGAACACATCGCGAATGCCAAGCCCGCGCGATGAAGGCTGCCACGATTCGCCGCCATCTGTTGAAGCGAAGACGCTCCCGGCTGTGCCGTCGTGAAAGACGCTCGCCAGCAACCGCCCGCGCTCAGACGCGTCGGGCATTATCGCAAGAATGTGACGATGAATGAATCCGGTATTTGCGTCCGCGAAATCATCTCCTAGATTTTCTGACACGCGCACGCCGAAATCATCCGTCGCAATCAGCACGCGATTCGGTTTATCGGGCGTGACGACTATCGAACGAATCACAAGCGTCTTCGACGTGAGCAGCATCCAGCGCTTGCCGCCGTCACGAGTGCGCCAGAGGCCTTCGCTCGTTCCCGCAAAAATAATGTCAGGATTCGCAGGGTGCGGAAGCAGCGCGTAAGTTCTTCGCGCGCTGAATGGGATGCCGGGAATCTTCGTCCACTTCTCGCCCGCATTCACTGAGCGGTAGATGCCGCTGCAAGCGTTCGCGTAAACCAGCTTCGGATTGCTTTGATCTACCGACAGCCCGAAAATGTCCGAGTCGTTAATCATGCCGACGATTTGATTGCCCGCCTGCTTCCACGTCGCGCCGCCGTCGGTGGTCTTCCACGGCAAGTGCCACGTGCCGACGTAAATAACATTGGTGTCCTGCGGATCAATGGCTGCAGATTCGATGTTGTGAATCTCTTTATCGCCGACGGGGGAAATTCTCTGCCAGCTTTTGCCTGCGTCGGTCGTGCGGAAGACGCCGTTCAATTGAGGGTCGTCGTTTGCGCTGCCGGCAATTAAGAAATTTGAATCAGACGGCGCGATTGCAAGCGAGCGCACCGATAATTTTTTAGTGTCGTCGAGCAGCTTCCAGTGCTCGCCGCCGTCTTCGCTCTTGAAGACGCCGCCTTCTTCATCGCGTCCGACGGGCCATGCGCCAATGTAAATCGTTTTGGTGTCGCGCGGGTCAATGACTATCGAATCAATCGAAAGCCCCCGCTTGCCTATGCCGGGCTTCAAGCGCCGCCACGTTCGCGCGCCATCAGTCGTGCGAAATATCTGTCCGTCGCTTGTGCCGAGATACAGCAGGTCGGAATTATCCGGCGAAGCTACGAGCGCGCGCACGTCGCCGCCCCAGGGGCCGGTCACTTCCCACTGGCGAACTTCTTTCCCGGTCGTCACAGATAGAATGTCGCGGGGCGAATCTGCGCTGGCTATGAAGGCCGAGACAGAAATCAACAACAGTGTGAGGATGACAAAACAGCGTCTGGGGTTCATCTAGTTCAGTTTACTCCTTGCTCGAACTACGCTCGGCGAAATTCAGGTTGCATTGAACGGAGGCACATCCGAAACCGAACGCCCGATTATCGCCAGAAATATACTATGTCTTATTGGGAGATGCCAGTTCAAGGGGCAGCAGCAAGAAAATAACAACAAAGGGGGCTAGGAGTCAGGGGGCAGATGCAAATGGCTCAAAACAAAAGCAGGCAGCGGAGAGTTTCTGCCCGCTTCGTGTTTATACTTATTAATTTCGAGGGTCAAACAGGGCTTCCGAACCGGCCCTGACCCCCGACTCCTGACTTCTGACTCCTACTCAATCACCCACGTATCGCCGCTGTTGATCAGTTTTTCCAGATCGCCCGGTCCCATCTTTTCGAGGGCGGTGTTGATCTGCTCGGCAACGAGGCTTTCGTAGCTTGCCTTCTCGACATCGCGGAAGATGCCGATTGGCACGGGGTATTCAGGATATTCCATTCGCGCGAGCATGTAGGCGAGATAAGAATCCGGCGCTTTCTCGTCGTGAACAATCAACTCGGATTCGCTCACGCCGTTGCCAAGCTCGACCACTTCCAGTCGCATATCAGCGGTGATGCGAACTCCCTTGTTCTTCTCTTTGCCGAAGACGAGCGGCTTGCCGTGCTCAAGCTCTATCATCCGGTCGTCTTTCACGCCCTTGTCGGTGAACATATCGAACGCGCCGTCATTGAAGATGTTGCAGTTCTGATAAACCTCGACGAACGACACGCCCTTGTGATGCATCGCCCGCTCGACGACCATCTGCAGGTGCGACGTGAACGTGTCAACCGAACGCGCGACGAAAGTGGCTTCCGCTGCGAGCGCGACCGATAGCGGATTGAGCGGATAATCAATCACGCCGAACGGAGTTGACTTGGTCTTCTTGCCGAACTCCGAAGTCGGCGAGTATTGTCCCTTGGTCAACCCGTAGATTCGGTTGTTGAACAGAACGATGTTGATGTCGAGATTGCGCCGTATCGCGTGAATCAGGTGATTGCCGCCGATTGAGAGCGCGTCGCCGTCGCCGGTTATCACCCAGACCGATAGCTCTGGATTCGAGACTTTTATCCCGGTCGCAATCGCGGGTGCGCGCCCGTGTATGCCGTGAAAGCCGTAGGTGTTCATGTAATATGGAAAGCGGCTCGAACACCCGATGCCCGAAACAAAGACCACGTTTTCGCGCTTGATGCCAAGCTCAGGCATCACTTTTTGAATTTGCGCGAGTATCGCGTAATCGCCGCAGCCGGGACACCACCGCACTTCCTGGTCCGATACGAAATCTTTTCTCGTCAGCTTGACGGGCGGCGTTTGCCCGTTGCCGCCGCTGGTCGGTATGTTTGCGTTTGTGCTCATAATTCCCAATCCTCGTAAAACTCAAATCCCGAATTTGAGATTTGAAATAACTCTAGTCCTCGTACACTTCTTCCATACGAGAAAGAAGCTCGCTGATCTTGAACGGCTTGCCCTTGACCTTCGGGTACGAAATCGCAGGCACAAGGTACTTAGCGCGCAGAAGCATCGCCAGTTGTCCCATGTTCAATTCAGGCACCAGCACGCGGTCGAAGCGCCCGAGTATGTCGCCAAGATTGCGCGGGAACGGATTCAAGTGGCGCAGGTGAATGCTCGAAACACTCTTGCCGCGCCGCTGCATCTCCTCAACGGCAGACGTTATCGCGCCGTAAGTCGACCCCCACCCGACAACGAGCAACCGGCCCTGTTGCTCGCCGTAAACCTCAAGCTCAGGTATATCGTCAGCTATGCGCGCAACCTTCTCGGCGCGAGTCAAAACCATGTGCATGTGGTTTTCGGGATCATACGAGACGTTGCCCGTGATGTCTGACTTTTCAAGTCCGCCGATGCGGTGCTCAAGTCCGGGCGTTCCGGGTATCGCCCACGGGCGTGCAAGCGTTTCAGGATCGCGCTTGTACGGAGCAAACCCGTTCGCGTCAGTGTGGAACTCGACTTCAAACTTCGGAAGCTCGTCCATCGTCGGCAGCTTCCACGGCTCTGCGCCATTGCCGAGATAGCCGTCGGTCAAAAATATCACCGGCAGCATGTGCTTCGTCGCAATGCGGAATGACTCGACTGCCATGTGAAAGCAATCGGCAGGCGTGGCCGCCGCGACCACCGCAACGGGGCATTCGCCATTGCGCCCGAACATCGCTTGAAGCAAATCGGCCTGCTCGGTCTTTGTCGGAAGTCCTGTTGAAGGCCCGCCGCGCTGCACATCAATTATCACAACCGGAAGCTCAGTCATCACGGCAAGCCCGATGGCTTCGCTCTTGAGCGCAAGGCCCGGCCCGCTCGTGCCCGTGAGTCCAAGATGTCCCGCGAACGCTGCGCCAACGGCTGCGCACATTGCGGCGATTTCGTCTTCAGCCTGAAACGTCTTTATGCCAAAGTTCTTTCGCGCTGAAAGCTCGTGCAGGATGTCGGACGCGGGCGTTATCGGATAGCTCGCATAAAAGAGCGGGCGCTTCGCAAGGACTGACGCTGCGACAAATCCGAGCGCGGTCGCTTCGTTGCCCGTGATGTTGCGGTACTTGCCCGGAGCGATTGCCGCTTTGCGCACGCGGTAATGAGTCGTGAAAATCTCAGCCGCGTCTGCGTAAGCAAATCCCGCTTTCAAAGCGGTGCGGTTGGCTTTCGCGACTTCGGCTTTGTTCTTGAACTTCGCGCCAATCCAACGCATGGTCGGGTCGAGCGGGCGATCATAGAGCCAGTACATCAGTCCTAGCGCCCAGAAGTTCTTGCAACGATCAATCTCCTTCGGGGGCAGCTTCACTTCATCGCGAAGCGCCGCGCGATTGAGCGTCGTGATTGGAATTTTGAACAGGCGATAGCCGCTCAAAGAACCGTCTTCGAGCGGGTTCGACGCGTAGCCCGCTTTCTTCAGATTGTTTTCGTTGAAAGCATCCGTGTTGACTATCAGTATTCCACCGGGTTCGAGGTCGGGAAGATTGACCTTGAGCGCCGCCGGATTCATCGCCACGAGCACGTTAGGCTCGTCGCCCGGCGTGCGAATGTCGTGAGTTGAAAAGTTAAGTTGGAAGCCCGAAACGCCCGGAAGCGAACCGGCAGGCGCGCGAATCTCTGCTGGAAAATCCGGCAGCGTCGAGATGTCGTTTCCGACAATCGCTGTCGTGTTTGTGAATTGAGTTCCGGTGAGCTGCATTCCGTCGCCCGAATCGCCCGCGAAGCGAATAGTGACGGTTTCAAGCTCTTCGATATGCTTCTCTTCGACGTTATTGAGAATCGTTGTTGATTCCATAATTACCTACCTGTGAATGATAAAGATTGCAGGTGACACAAACATCACCACCCATTGCCCGTTAAAGCCTTGCTTGTCCTATTTCTTCGATTCGCCAATTCTACCTAAATCATGATACTACGACAAGGCAGCCTATTGTAGTCCACTGCGGCAGAATCAGTGCGGCGCAACCTGACCACACGAATATCTGAAATGGCTGGAAGAGAGCATCAATCGTGCCATTGATTAACGATTGAAACCGGCGCGATTTCAATGACGGATTGATGCAAGGGCTGAGTAGATTTTCCGAGCGTGCGAAGATTTCCCCAACTTGTTAGAACTGCCATAGCGCGAAGTGCGTATATCGGTTTACCGCAGAGACACAGAGACTGTTCTTATGCTCTGCGCAATCTCTGTGTCCTTTATGTCTCTGCGGTAAACGAATCTATGACTTGAATGCCACCTCAAAGTCACCCGCGCTGCTTTACAAAGATGGAACTTTTTTCGCGCGCAAACGCAATAGTGATTGAATTGCTGAGGCGGCTTTCAAATTCAGTTCAAGAGAGGACACAACCGATATGAATCTTTTATCAAGCAAGAATCTATTCTCGCGCGCAAATATAATATCAAAACGAGGCGCGCACCGACTCATAATCGCGCTTGCAGTATTGCTATTCATCTCGCCCGCGATGTTCGCTCAAGGGCCAGGTGATGGTCCCGATATGACCGTTGATCCTCAGACGCGCACGCAAGTCATCGAAGGCGTCTTGAAGCAGCTAAACGATTTTTACGTCTTTCCCGAAACCGCCAAGAAGATGGAGCAGGCAATACGTGAGCGGATGCAGAAGAAAGAATATGACCAGATAACCAGCGCGCGTCAACTCGCCAGCATTTTGACCGACCACCTGCAACAGGTCAGCCACGACAAACACCTCAGGGTCGGCTACAGCGCCGAGCCTATTCGCCGCGAGAACGAACAGCAGGAGCCGTCGCCCGCGGAGATTGAACAATTCAACACCTTTATGAAACGGGCTAACTATGGCTTCGAGAAGATCGAGCGGCTGCCCGGCAACGTCGGCTATCTCGAATTGCGCGGCTTTATGGACGCGCGACTTGCGGGCGAGACCGCCGCGACGGCAATGAGTTTTCTTGCCAACGCCGACGCGCTCATCATTGACCTGCGGCGCAACGGCGGCGGCGACCCTGCGATGGTCGCGCTGATTTCGAGCTACCTGTTCGGAGCCGAGCCGGTTCACCTCAACGACCTTTACTGGCGCGAGGGCGATACGACTCACCAGTGGTGGACGCTGCCTTACGTGCCGGGCAAGCGATTCGGTGACAAAAAGCCTGTCTATATTTTGACGAGCCGCAGGACTTTTTCCGCCGCCGAAGAGTTCACATACAATCTGAAAAACCTGAAGCGCGCGACAATCGTCGGCGAAACTACAGGCGGCGGCGCGCATCCGGGCGGAATGCGCCGAGTCAATGAACATTTTTCAGTGTGGGTTCCGAGCGGGCGCGCGATCAATCCCATCAGCAAGACCAACTGGGAAGGGACAGGCGTGAAGCCCGATGTCGAAGTGCCCGCCGATCAGGCCTTAAAGATCGCGCACGTAAGCGTGTTGAAGAATTTAATCGAGACGCAGACCGACGAGCGATGGAAACAGGAGTTGAATCGCGCGCTCGATGCGGCGCAGCGCGAGCTTGACGAGAGGAAGAACTCGAAGCCCGACGCTGCCGCCGCAAAGCCGCAATCGCCTGAGGCACAGATCATTGACAGCGCGGCGATTCCGAACACGCCCGCCGGTCAAAGATTCGCCGCATGGCTGAAGTCAATAAACAGCGGAGATGTGAATACGTTTCGCCGCTTCGCCGCAGAGAACGCGGCAAAGCAGGTTCTTGAGCGAACCTCGCCGGATGAGATAGCGAGGATGGATCAGGATTTTTACAACGAGAGCGGTGGCTTGAAACTCCACAGTGTTCTTCGCTCGACGGATCATGAGATTGAAGTGCTGGCACAGGGCAAGAAGAATCAGGACTGGGTACGCATACGCATAGCAGTAGAGACTGCGCCGCCTCACGGAATCTCGGAGCTTGATCTTGAACCCGGCTCGCCTCCGTCGAAGCAGTAGCGTGAAGGTTAATTTCACAGGCAGCGCATCAAAACTGCCCAAGCTCTTCAAAGAATTTCTCAACCACACTTTTTTGAACGCCGCGCGTGCCGTCGGACGAACTGACGGCGGCAGCGGCGGCGGCCTGTCCATAACGCGCGGCGTTCATAAGATCGAAGCCCCACACCCACCGCGCAACCGTGAAACCTGCGTGAGTCGCGTCGCCCGCGCCAATGGTCGAATAAAGACTGTTAACCTCCACGCCGCGCACGATTATTGATTGACTGTTCGCGCTTCCATCGCGCACCCGGCAGCCGCTCGCATTCGTCACGACGAGCTCGCCACTGAAATCTGCCCATAGCGATTCATCAACTGAAGCGAACTCTTTTTCGTTTATCTTGATGACATCAGGCCGCGCGCTTGCCAGCAAACAATTAGCGAGCGTCTCTTTTTCAGCATCAACCGAGATGACGCGCGTGCGCGCTCGCACATCTTCGATTATCTTCGCGTAAAGCTCGACGGCCATCTTCCCTGATGCTTCAATCACGGGCGGGTTGCCCGCAAGCAACAGCAGGTCGGTTGAAACTCTTGAAACGAAATTGAGCGCAACATCGAGAGCGTCGTCTTCCCACACGGCGCGCGGGCTTATATTGAACTCGACGCGGCGGGCGCGGTCGCTTGTCGGGTCCGTCAAGTCAATGCACAATCGCGCGCGGCCTTTGATAATCACGGGTCGCACAGCGACGCGACTGAGCGCGCTGGTCTGTAGATCGTGAATGTAGCGCCCTTCGGCTGAGTCGGGCCTGAACACAACAAGCTCTACTTCAACCTCATCATCCTCATTGAGCAATCTATCAATCACGCGCGCAACATTCGTTGCTTTGCCGCCGGCGTAAGCTGTGACGGCGCGCGGGCGGAGCTTCGCGCCGGATTTGATTATCACAGTGTGGTTGTCGCCCTCGACGTAACCTTCTTCTGCATCGCGGCTGAGGTAGTAGATCGAGTCGGCGCACGGCGCGAATTCGAGAATGGTGATTTGCATAGCAGTGGTCAGTGGCCGGTGGTCAGTGGCCGGGTAGTCAGAGAAAAGTGCCGTTGCCTTGTAATCGGCTGCCAGAGCCACTTTCAAGGCGATTGCCTTTCTGATGATTGACCCCCGACCACTGGCTACTGACCACTGTTCTTCAGCATTTCTCTCGCGTGATGAAGCGCAGTTGAAAGTATTTCGTTTTCGTCTGCGGGCGCGTCAACGCGAATGACTCTTGTTTCAGCGCGTCCGGTTGGCCGCCAGCGGTCAAGCATTCGCGTTGAACTGAAACCCGCAAACAGATCAATGCACGGAACGCCGGCAGCGGCTGCGATGTGCTGGCCCGCAGAATCATAGCCGATGTAGAGGTCGCTTGCGGAAATCAAAGCCGCGAGCAATCCAATCCGCCCGTTCCACACAAGCATATCCGCATCGAGCCGATCAGAATTCAATAGATTCGTGATATGCGTCTCGTCTGTCTCAATCACCCGAACTTGCTGTCCATCAAGTCTTATTTGCGTCGTATTGTTAATGATGGCATCGGCGCGGCGAGATTCATCAGAACCAGCGCCTTTGTCTAAGATCACCATCGCGCCCGCTGCAATCAGGCGAGCGACAAGCGCATGCTCAAACCTGTCGCCAACGCGTTTGGCCAGATTTCCGCCAACGCCGAAGTTTATAGCGATGACAGGCCGCTCACTGCCGCGACCGATTCGCGCAACAAGCTCGCTCGCCGTGTTGATGTCAGCGCGAGCGAGACTGATGCAAGGATAGATTTGCTCTGTTGCGCCGAAGATTTCATTGAGCCACATTGAGGTTAATTCAGCGAGCGAATGATTTGTGTCGCTTTTGTATTCGCGGCTCGGAAAGAAAAGGTAGCCATCCAGCGATTCGTTTGTATAAATGCTTTGCTCATTAAATGCACTCGATGAATCAGTGAAATCTTTAGAGCGACTCGCAGGCAAAAGCCCCAATTGAGTGAGCCGCGAATCAGGATCAACGATCAAATGCTCACTGCGCTTGAGATCGCCAATCGTCTCACGTACAGCCGCGAGCACGTCAAGCCAACTCAATAATCTTTCAATAGCTGTTGCCGCCCGCACGTAGTTGATCTCTCTGAAAGACAATCGCGCATCGCCGCCGAATAGCTCTGCCGCTTTGCGCCCGCCGACGAGTGTGATGCTTGCGTTGGGGAATTCGCGCTTCACGCGCTCAATGATGACGCTCGTAATCGCAACATCTGCGCCGAGCGTCACGCGCGATAGCGCTACGACACGGCGCACTTTCGATCTGCTTTCGCTCGTCCACACGGGCGGCTGCCTGCGCCTGAGCGATTCGGCGCGAGCGATTAAATCCGCTTCGCTCGAAAGATTAAAAGCTTTCAACTCGCGGGCGATCTCTCGGCCTTGCCGAGATGAGCAGCATGCTTGAATCAGTTGCGCAAACGCCCGATTGTAGAGAGAGACGGCGGCAGGCTCGAAAGAATCGGCGAGCCGCTCGACGAGCGACACGAAAAAGGCTCTGGAAGCCAGTTCTGAGGTTTCGCGGTCTTCAGAAATAGCAAGCTCAATCAAATCTTGAACCCGCTCGCGCGGGTATTGCCCCGTCGCGCGAAACTCGCTGATTAGCTCTGAAGCGATCTCATCAGGCGCGGTCTCAGTCGAAAATTGCTTTGGCTCATTCATTGCCATCTTCGGATGCTGATTATCACAGCAGCAGTAAGTACGTGACAAGCGACAAAGAAGTCCGAAGTCCGAAGTCAGGAATCATTAATCAACGCTCACGATCCTTGCTCCAACCCGCTACCAATTCTTGACTTCGGACTTCGGACTAATCAGCCTTGTTCTAAGCTCACGCGCCGACTAGAATAGCGGCAACGAGCACGGGAAGGGATGACAGTCATCGCTCATCTCTGTTGCAAATCTGATGAGCAGCCTCACAGCGTAGTACGGGTTGAAAAGATTCATTCGGCCTGCGGCATAAAACAATTCAAAGAATCAGGAGGCCCTTCCATGTCTCAATCAATCAAGTGGACGCTCCGTGAAATCTTCAATCGCTCACACTCGCGATTTGCGAAAGTTGCTTCAGTCATCACGTTAATCTCGGCGCTCGCCTTCGGACCCGCGACTGTTGACGTTTTCGCTTCAGCCCAAACTTTCCGGGGTACAATTCTTGGAACAGTAACGGATCAGCAAGGCGCTGTCGTGCTTGGAGCAACTGTAACTGCCAAAAATCTGGATACAGGAATCGAGCGGTCAACGGTAACGGACGGCTCCGGCAATTACTCCATCCCCGAACTGCCAATCGGCAGGTACGAAGTCAAAGCGCAGGCGCAGGGATTTACAGTCCAAACTGTGACCGACGTCAGGGTTGAAGTCGCAAGTGAGCGTCGAGTGGATATAACGCTAGTGCCTGGCGGATTGGCAAACGTAGCAACGATAACCGCCAGCAGTGTTCAGGTCGAGACTACTAACAACACGCTCGGCGGAACTATCACGACCAAAGATGTCGTTGATCTTCCAATCAACGGGCGCGACTTTACAAAATTCCTGGTGCTCGTTCCCGGAGCAACGGGCGACCCGTCGGGCGCGACCGATTCGCCCGGCTCGTTTGGTCTGTTCAGTGCTAACGGCAATCGCGGGCGCTCGAATAACTACCTGCTAGACGGAACCGATATGAACGACGGCTATCGCAATCTGCCCGCGATAAACGAAGCCGGAGTGTTTGGTACTCCTGCGACAATACTCCCCGTCGAAGCGATTGCCGAAGCGGCGATACTCTCGAACTTCGAGGCTGAGTACGGGCGCAACAGCGGCGCGATAGTCAACATCGTCACCAAGTCGGGCACGAACGACATTCACGGCTCTGCGTTTGAATTCTTCCGCGACAACGCGCTCGACGCGAGAAACTTTTTCAACCAGAAGCCCGACCCGCAGACTGAGTTTCGCAATAATCAATTCGGTGTAGCGGTAGGCGGCCCCTTCGTTCGCAACAAGACATTCTGGTTCTTCGCCTACGAAGGCCAGCGCGAAGATGTAGGCTTGAACTCGGTCGCGCGCGTTCCCGACCCGCGAGAGATTGCCGCGCTCGGCGGCCCGCGAAATCCTGTGATCGCGCGCCTTCTCCAGCGCAATCCATGGCCTGCGCCTAATCGCCCGGTCGCGTTGTTCGATCCAAGCCCGAACCTGTTCGTAACGACTCCGGCGAAGAACGATGTGAACAGCTTGATATTCAAGCTCGATCACTCGTTCAACGAGAAGAATCAGATCACTGGCCGCTATTACTTCGGCGACAGCGATCAATCGTTCCCGCTCGCGATACTCGCAAGCAACGTGCTTCCCGGCTTCAACACCGTCACTCCGACGACGGTTCACCTCGTATCGCTTTCGTATTTGAAAGTGCTTTCGCAGAATACCGTTAACGAAGCGCGCTTCGGTTATAACCGGTTCGATGAAGGGTTCTTTCCTGAAGACCGCGACTTCGACCCGCGCACGATCGGATTAAACACAGGCATTCAAGGCGAGCAGGATTTCGGATTGCCGTTGATTCGCATCCGCAACGATCCAGTCTTCGGCTCGTCGCTCGCTTCAATCGGCGCGACTCTATCGGTCCCGCGCGCTCGCGTTGACACGAACTGGCACTTCATTGACAACCTCTCGCACAAGCTTACCCGTCATGATTTGAAGATGGGTTATGAGTTCCGCCGCACGTTCGTCAACGCATTCTTCGACGCGGGCTATCGCGGAAGATTGGACTTCGCATCATTAGAAGATTTCCTGTCGGGCACGCTCAGCGGTGGCCGTTCGGCTCAGGGCGATTCGCGCCGCAACACGTTTCAAAACTCGCACGCGGGTTATATTCAGGACACTTTCCGATGGAGCAAGAGGCTCACGCTCAATCTCGGATTGCGCTATGACTACTTCGGGGTGATTGACGAGAAGCACGGGTTGTTGAGCAACTTCGATCCGCAGCGCGGGCTTGTGCTCGTGGGCGAAGGCGGGCTTGATCGTTTGTATGACCGCGACCGGAATAATTTCTCTCCGCGAATTGGTCTTGCGTGGGACATAACTGGAAAAGGGAAAACAGTAGTGCGCGCTGGTTGGGGATTGTTCTACGATGCGTTCTCGCAGGACTTTTTCGTCGGGCAGCTTCCGTTCAACACATTCAATCCCGGCCCCGCTTATAATCCCGTAGGCCCTGCGCCGATACTGTTTTCATTCTCAACCGTAGATGCGATTCGACCGGGCGTGCCTATCTTCACGGACTTTCTTGACTCGGACGTCTTCGCGGTTGATCGCAATCTGCGCACGCCTTACGTTCAAAACTACAATCTGAACATCCAGCAGGAGCTTGCCAAGAACATCGTGTTTCAAGTCGGCTATGTCGGCTCTAAAGGGACGAAGCTGTTCCGCTACCGCGACATCAATCAACCCATCAATCCGCGAGTCTCGACCGCGCGGCCCTTCGATAATGGCCCGTTCGCACCTTCGGGCGGGACGTTCTTCTACGTCAATCACCTTGAGACGACCGCGAACTCCAACTACAACGCGCTGCAAACTAGCCTGAGCCTCCGAGACCGTCGCGGATTCACGACGACGATCAACTATACGTGGTCGCATTCGATTGACAACGCGTCGGACGGGCAGGACTATGTCGCAAACGCGACGCAGCCCGACAACAGCCACCGCGTAGATCAGGAGCGCGCAAGCTCGAACTTCGACACGCGCCATCGCTTCGTCGCCACGTTCAGCTACGACGTGCCGAACCTGATAAAGAAGTGGCCTCGACTTGGCAACGGATGGCAGTTGAACGGGATAGTCACGCTTCGCAGCGGCAGCCCGTTTCATGTGAACCTGTTTGACGACTACAACGGCACGGGCGAATTCTTCCCGCGACCTGATATTGTTGGCGACCCTTACGCGGGAACGTCGACGCCGGATAATTTCTTGAACCTCACGGCGTTCAAAGTGCCTTGCGATCTTGATCCGACGGGCGACGGCAGCGCGGCCTCGTGCATACCCGGCACGCAGCACTTTGGGAACCTGGGGCGCAACTCGCTCATCGGGCCGGACTATCGCAACTTCGATTTTTCGATCTTCAAGACGACGCAGATAACCGAGCGGGTGAGCTTTCAATTTCGGGCGGAGATTTTCAACATCTTCAACCATCCGAATTTCTCATCGCCCTTGCTGCCGGGCTTTTCGGCTGACGCGAGCTTCAACGGGATTGACCCGGTCACGGGACGAGGGATAGGATTTCTGCCGATAACGGTCACGCCCGATGTTGGAATTGGCAATCCATTCCTGGGCGGAGGCGGGCCGCGAAACATCCAGTTGGCGTTCAAGCTGGTATTTTGATTTTTGAAACCTGAAGGGAGAAAACAATGATGAAGAGGACGTTTGCTTATTTGTCAGTTGCGCTGATGATAGTGAGCGCATCGTTTATGATCGCTTCGGCTGCATCAGCGGATGATAAGGAAGTAACTATCAAAGGCGAGGTGGTTGATCAGCCCTGCTACGAAGGCAAGAACGGCGCGCGTGGCGAATCTCACAAAGCCTGTGCCATCTCTTGCGCCAAGCGCGGCAATCAACTCGCTGTCGTAGAGAACGGCTCGAACACGGTCTATTCCGTCACTGGCGATTATGCGGCGAACAAGAACGAGAAGCTGATCCCGTTCGTCGCCGAGATGGTCGAAGTTAAAGGCACCGTCACCGAGAAGGACGGCAAGAAGTGGTTGAATATCTCTTCGATTAAGAAGGTTGAAACAAAATAGCCCGTCAATACATCAGGGCGTCCGGGACTCAAGATTGAAATCCCGGATGCCCTGATCTCTACTATTTCAATTCACAAGCTCGGCCATTGCGCGAACAGCGCTGATGTCGCTTGCGGCGCAGATAAGCGTAGTCACTCCCGCTTCGCGCCACGCAGGGAGCATATCTCGAATGCGCTCGCGCGGGCCGCACAGCGCTACTTCATCAACAAGCTCGTCCGGCACCGCCGCAATCGCCTCATTCTTTCGGCCCGAAAGATAAAGCTCTTGAATACGCGCTGCTGCTTCTTCGTAGCCGTAGCGACACGCCAGATCGTTATAAAAATTCTTTCCCCGCGCGCCCATTCCTCCGATGTAGAGCGCAAGGTGCGGCTTCACCTGCATACGGCACGCCGCAACGTCCGTGCCCATAACGATGCTAACGGTCGGCGCGATGTCGAAATCATTTATTGTCTTTCCGTCTTTGCGGCGAGCGAAGCCTTCTTCGAGCGACTGGCGAAAGACGCTCACGCGGCGCGGCGAGAAAAATACAGGCAGCCAGCCGTCAGCGATTTCTGCCGCGAGCGCGACGTTCTTCGGCCCAATCGCCGCGAGATAGATTGGAAGATCAGGGCGCAGCGGGTGAATTATCAGCTTGAGCGGCTTGCCAAGTCCCGTGCCGCCTTGAACAGGAATGTCGTAATACTCGCCGTGATGCTCAAGCGGGTGCTCGCGCTTCAAAATGGTTCTGACAATCTCGACGTACTCGCGCGTGCGCGTGAGCAGCTTGCCGTAAACGACTCCGTGCCAGCCTTCGACCACCTGCGGGCCTGATGCGCCAAGCCCTAAAAGAAATCGCCCGCCTGTTAGTAAATCAATTGTCGCCGCAGTCATCGCGGTCATCACGGGCGTGCGCGCGGGCATCTGCATAATGGCCGTGCCGACGTTGATGCGCTCAGTTTTAGCGGCAAGCCACACGAGCGGAGAAACTGCGTCAGACCCGTAAGCCTCCGCCGTCCACAGCGAATGATAGCCGAGTCGTTCGGCCTCTTGAGCAACGCTCACATTGTCCGACGCGCCTGCCCCCCAGTAGCCGAAGTTTAATCCGAGTCGCATCACGCCTCCTCTATTGCTGCTTTTGCTTCAATCTTGGCATCTTCGTCTGCCGCGCGGTCACGGAATGTCACGGCAAAGAACAAGGCGATCACTGCCGCCAGCGCGCAGGGTATCCACCATATCGTCCGCCAATCCTTTGCCCCGTTTACGGTGAACGCATCAACGACCTTGCCTGAAAGAATCGAACCGAGTCCGATGCCTACGCCGTAGGTTATCAGCGCGATGAACCCTTGCGCGCTCGCGCGAATATCTTTCGGCGCCTTCTTATCAACGTAGATTTGACCCGTCACGAAGAAGAAGTCATAGCACACGCCGTGCAGCAAGATGCCTAGATAAAGCATCCACTCCATCGCGCCGAGATTGCCGCTGGCAAACAGCGCGTAGCGCGCAACCCACGCGAGCATCCCTGCGAGCAACATCTTCTTCACGCCGAGCCGCGCGAAGAAGAACGGCATCAAAACCATGAAGATGACTTCCGACATCTGCCCCATGCTCTGTTTGGCCGCCGCGCCTTGCATGCCTAAATCGTTAAGGAAAGGGTTCGTGAAGTTATAATAGAAGGCCAGCGGAATCGAGATGAGCAGCGAGCAGAGAACGAAAATAAAGAACGCTCTTTCCCTGAGCAGCACAATCGCTTTGGCTCCGAGAATCTCGCCTGCGCTTACGCGCTTGCCGACGTTCTGCGGCGGCGTGTTCGGCAGCGTGAAGGAATAAAGTCCCATCGCGATAGAAGCAATCGCGGCCATCTTCATCGGCACCGCGCTCTTCTCGACGTCCGTAAAAAAGTTCGACAGGATGAATGAAATCGAAAGACCCGCAACTATCCAGCCAATGGTTCCCCACACGCGCACCTTTGGAAACTCTGCGTCGGGACTTTTCATCTGGCGAAACGATATAGCGTTGACCAGCGCAATCGTGGGCATGTAAGTGAGATTGTAAAGCAACAGGCCAAAGATGAGCGGCCCGACTGCGGTCACGCTGGCTGAATAATAGAGAATGACGCCGCCTATCAGGTGAAGCAAAGCCATCACTTTTTGCGAGGCGAAGTAGCGGTCGGCTATCATGCCGACGAAGAATGGAGAGATGATTGCGGCAATGTTGTTCATCAAGTATGCGTAGCCGACCTGGCTGCCGGTAAATCCGATCTGGCCGAGGTAGGTTCCGAGCGTGACGAACCACGCGCCCCATACGAAGAACTCCAGAAACATCATCAAGCTCAATCGCCAGTAGGTCTTTGCGTTCATTCTTCTTTCTCCTTAACCCTGCTATTTGATCTCTGTAACGCTCACGCGGCGGAACGAGACGAGCGATGTCGGATCGTGATTCTGCAATCCGATATAGCCCTCGCGCCCGCGCGCGCCATCGAACTCATTCACCTTCTCGCCATTCAACTCAACCGTGTAGTGCTGCCCGGCAACTGTTATTCGATAAAGATTCCACTGGCCCGCGGGCTTCGACGCAAGTTTAGTCGACGGATGAAAACTGTAGATTGCGCCCGTCTGAAACATCAGCCCCTTTTTGTCGCAATCGTCTATCTGAATCTCGTAGCCGTTGTTGACCGCATACCATGGGTCATCGCTCTTTTCAGGAAAGCGCACGAAGATGCCAGAGTTGTTGCACTGGCTGTTGACCTTCCATTCAACTTCAAGCACAAAATCGCGAAATGTCTTCTGCTCATACCATAACAAGCCCATCCCGCCGTGCGTGACGAGTGCGCCGTCTTCAACAGTGAAATTGCCTTTGCCCGCCATCCGCCAGCCCGTCGTGTCTTTGCCGTTGAACAATTCAATCCATTGTTCGCTTTTCTTCTCTTTCGGCGGCGAGGCAGTCGCACATTGGGCCATGAAGATAAAAGGGAGCAAGGCCGCGATGATTAGCTTCGACTTTCCGCTTGCCATCTCAAAGATTTCCTTTCTTGTGCTGATCAACGATGTAGTCGCACGCGCGAGCCGTTATCGCCATCATCGTGAGTGTCGGGTTCTGACATCCAATCGAAACGAAGCACGCGCCGTCGGTCACGAAAAGATTCTTCACGTCCCAGCTTTGATTGAATTTATTCAGAACGGAAGTCTTCGGGTCGTCGCCCATTCGCGCGGTCCCCACTTCGTGAATGCACAGGCCCGGCGAGGCGAGGAACGGACTCGCATAGGTCACTTCAAATCCCGCCTCGTGCGCCATCTCTTTGAGCGACTCAAGCCCGTCGGCGGCCATCGCTTTCTCATTATCTCCGTGCGAGCATTCGATGTGCGCGACGGGAATGCCCCACGCGTCTTTCACATCTTTATTGATCGTCACGCGATTCTCTTTTCGCGCGAGCATCTCGCCCCAGATGCCCATCCAGAAGGGCGCGGGCGAGTGCGCGTCGCGGACCATCCTTTTGAACTCGGAGCCGAAGCCGGGAATCTGTCTAACCGTTGCGGGCAGCATCCCGCGTTGCGCGCCGCCTTGAATGCCGTAGCCGCGAATGAATTTCGGGTGACGCTCATTGACGTTTCTGAATTTTGGGATGTAGATGCCGTTCGCGCGCCCGTCGTCGTAGTTGTACGGATAATTCGCAACCGACGGCACAAGCCCGCCGACTGAGATTTGAAAAATATGATCCATCAAATAGTGGCCCAACACGCCCGATGAATTGCCAAGCCCCGCGGGGTGCTGCCTTGTTGCGCTGTTCATCAATAACCGGGTTGATTCAATCGTCGAAGCGCACAGCACGATGACGCGGCCAAACACTTCGTGAGCCTTCTTCGTGACCTGATCAATGAAGGCGACGCCTTTCGCCTTGCCCGTGTTCGTGTCGACGATGATGTGGCTTGCGACGGCGTTTGGCCGCAGCGTCAACCGTCCGGTCTTTGCGGCAGCGGGAAGCGTAGAGCCCGGACTGCTGAAATAAGAATAGGTCGTGCAGCCTCTGTCGCAGTGACCGCAGTAGTGACACGCCGCGCGCCCGTTGTGATTCTTCGTGAGAATCGCCGCGCGCCCGATGATGACGTGGCGATCTTTCCAGCGTCGCTCGACGGCTCGCTTTAATTCCCACTCGCCGCAGGTCAGCTTCATCGCGGGCAGAAATTTTCCGTCGGGCAGGTTCGGTATATTTTCGTAAGAACCGCTCACGCCGATGAACTGCTCGACGCGGTCATAATACGGCTCAAGCTCTTTATAGCTTATTGGCCAGTCGTCGCCGTAGCCGTCGCGGCTCGCAGCTTTCAGTTCGTAATCCGACAGGCGATAGCTTTGACGGCCCCACATTATCGTGCGGCCTCCGACCTGTCGGCCACGAATCCAATCGAAAGGTTTGCCGTCGGCAGTTGTATAAGGGTTGTCAATGTCGTCAACGAAAAACTGGTGGCCGTACTCGTTGCAGGCGTAGCATTTTGATTGAACGGGCTGGCGCTTGCCGTAAAGTGTGCTGCTTGGAATCGAGCCGCGATACTTCACTTCGTAAGGCCATGTGTGCTCGTTGAAGTCTTTCAAGGGATCGAGCTTGCGGCCAGCTTCGAGCACAATCACGCGCATCCCTTTTTCGGTTAAATCCTTCGCGGCCCACCCGCCCGTAGCGCCCGAGCCTACGATTATCGCGTCGTAGATTTCCTGTTTTGCCATAATGAAATGCTGACGTTTGTGATGAAGCGTCTGCTTCGTTACGAAAGCGCACCCCTGAGGTAATCTACCGCCTGCTTCACTCCGTCGGTCGGGTTCTCAGGCTCGTTTTCGTATTCGATGTTCGCCGCGTACTTGAATTTGATCTGCTTGAGCAGCTTCATCACTTCCGCAATCGGCGTCGCTCCTTCGCCGAAGCGACGGTTCGTGTGCTCTGCATCTTTGTCGCGGTCTTTCACGTGCAGGCTGACGATGCGGCTGTGATGCTCGCGTATGAACGCGACGGGATCGAAACCAGCGGCATAAAAATGGCCTATGTCCAGATTGATGCTCAAATACTGAGACGAGCTTTTGAGGGCGGTCATGAAATCGTCGGGCGTTTCAAACTCCTGCGAGCGGTCGCCCTTGAACCACTTCTCGCCGAACCAGTGATTGTGCAGTCCGAGTTTTATTTTGTACTTCTGGCACCACTGATCGAGTCGCGGCACTATCGGCTTTTTAACCGAAGCGGTCATGACGTTTGTTCCGAGAAGCAACGCGCCGTTGAATCCACGATCAAGATAATCATCATCCGAATCAAGGGGAAAGTTGACGCAGTAGGCGCTGACATGGATTCCGGCATCGTCGAATTTTTTCTTCGCCGCCTTGAAATCGGCTTCCGAAGCCTTTTTCGGGTTGAGGTGTCCGTCCCAAAGCTCGACGCTCGACAGCCCTGCCATCCGCATCGCGTCAATCATCCTGTCAATGTTGAAAGCGCGAAACGTGTAACTCTGCACGCCGACCTGTATGCCGCCGAAGACGGACGGTTTGACTTTCTGACTCGACGGCGGCAGCAGCCCCGCAGCAGCTCCCATTAAAATGCCGCCGAATTGCCTGCGCGTAAGATGACTTATCATAAAATCCTCTCTTGATTTCAGTTATTTCCACCGCGTTGATGTTAAGGATGTGCGCATCATAGAACAACGAAAGGCAAAAGGCAATTGCGACGCGGAGACGCGCCGACACCAAGACGCGGCGAAAAAGGCAGGTAATCGCAGCCGCGCATCGCTCACGCTCTAAACGCATAATCTGTATCGCCCGCCGCTTCGCCGCGCCTGCGCATCGCACTTGCCTTTTGCCTTTTCCCTTTTCATAATCTGCCCCGCAGTCTTTCAGCTTAACTTCAACAGGAGAAAAGCGTGGCGAAGCAGAAAACCTATGACGCGATAATCATCGGGTCTGGCGCATCGGGTGGCATGGCCGCGAAGGAACTGACCGAGCGCGGCTTTGAAGTGCTCGTGCTTGATGCAGGCCCGCCCGTCAACCCTGAGCGCGACCTCAGTTCTCATCGCTGGCCGTTCGAGTCAATGTATCGCGGGTTCGGCCCGCCCGGCTGGCGCGAGCAGGAACAGTGGATGCAAACCACTGCGGGCGAGTTCAGCCGCCACTTCTACGTCAAAGACACGGAGCATCCTTATACGACCGAGCCGGGCAAGCCTTTCCTCTGGGTGCGCGCTCGCATAGTCGGCGGAAAGACCCTGCACTGGGGCCGAATGTCTTATCGCCTCTCCGATCTCGATTTCAAAGCGGCGAGCCACGATGGGTTCGGAGATGATTGGCCCGTCTCTTACGCCGAGATGGAGCCGTACTACACTCGCGCCGAAGAGTTCATCGGCGTATCAGGCAACCGCGATGGATTGCCGCATCTGCCCGATGGGAATTTTCTTCCGCCGATGAAGCTCAATTGCGGCGAGCACCTCTTGCGCAAGGGCGCGGAAAAACTTGGTCGTCGCGGAATCCCAATGCGGCTCGCGATGCTGACCGCGCCGCCCAAGCCTCACATGAAAGGGCGAGCTCAGTGTCATTACTGCGGCAACTGCGGCGACGGCTGCGACGTGGGCGCTATGTTCAATTCATTGTCTTCAACCTTGCCCGTTGCTCAGGCGACCGGACGCATGACGCTCAAGCCCAACTCGATAGTCCGTCACATCATCGTTGACACAAATACGGGCAAGGCAAAGGGCGTGGCCGTAGTTGATCGCGTCACGCACGAAGAGCGCGAAGAGTTCGGCAAAGTCGTTGTGCTTGCCGCTTCGACGCTCGAATCAACGCGCATACTGCTTAATTCAAAATCGCGCCAGCATCCGCGCGGGCTTGGCAATTCGTCGGGCGTGCTTGGACATTATTTAATGGACCATTTTGGCGGCATCGGCGCGAGCGGCTACTTCAACATTCTCGCAGGGCGCGACCCCGTTAACGAAGACGGTAAGACTTCGGGCCTGCTGATCCCGCGTTTTCGCAATATCAATAAAGAAACTAAACAGGCGCGATTCATTCGCGGCTACGGATTCGAGTGCGGCTCAGGCGCGCGAATGTTTCCCGCGTTTGCAAAAAATCCCGCGCTGACAGCGGGCTTCGGCTCGGAGTTTAAGAAAAAAGTTCGCCATTACTACACATCGCCTGTGAGCATGACCGTGCGGGCAGAGATGCTGCCGCGATTCGAGAACTACGCAGAGATTGACCCCGACGGAGTCGTTGATGCGTGGGGCATTCCGGTCTTGAAGATTCATATTCAGTATTCGGACAACGAGCGCGAGATGGCGCGCGACGCGGCTGAAACGAGCGAAGAGATACTTCGCGCGGCGGGCGCTGAAGTCGTCACGACCGGCGGCAGGATGACCGCGCCGGGCCGCATCATTCACGAGCTTGGAACAGCGCGGATGGGCAGCAACCCGAAAACTTCAGTGCTGAACAAATTCAATCAGAGCTGGGATGTGAAGAATCTATTCGTGATTGACGGCGCGGCGTTCGTGACCTCAGCTAATCAGAATCCTACGCTTACGATACTCGCGCTGACGATGCGCGCGTGCGAGTATCTTGCGGATGAGTACAAGCGCGGCAACTTATAACGATTTGAAATTGGAGATCGAAATTCCGAATCTCCAATGAGGAAGAGAAGCAATGTTCGGCAGAGCAAAACAAAAATCGAGCAAGACAACACAAAGCGCAACAGCAAACAACCGGCGACTACATTCGATTGCGGGCTTGCTCAAAGAGCGCGCGTTCGCAGGCGGCTTCGACGTTGCAGGCTCGAGCTATAAATTCAACTACGAGCCATCGCGCGCCGCCGTCGCAGGGCGAAGGCTTGAGTTAACAGGGCGATTGACTGTCACGGATGCGCGCGGGCAGGCTCGCTTAAAAGAAGGCGTGCGCGCGACGCTGCTCTCAACTCAAGGCGGCATCGGCGCTGCGCCCGTGCGCCGACAGGTGATGGTCGGCGGAGTGGCTGCAAGCGCCGTAGCGACTTCAGGCCGGCAGCAACAACTTGCGGGCGGAGCAGCCGGAGTCGAAACAAAGAAAACAGACGAGCAATCGAAGACAAAGCCGCTGCCCGAAGTAGACAGCACAGGCTCGCTTTCGTTTTGCGGCGTGATCTATTTTCAATTCGAGCCGCTCGATGGCCGCACGCTCGGAGTCGCTGCAGACCTCAGCCGCCTTCAGCTCAATGCGCGGCTCGCTCCGACGGATGATACGGGGCGCGCTTTGCACGGCATCTATTGCACGGTAGTGGATGCGCTTTATGGCAAAGAGGTGAACGAGCCATTGGCAACAGCAAGCATCAGCGAGCTTAACAAGCTGCTTGCAGAAAAATGAAGGTCCGCGCGATTGAAGCAGCCGGTTTATCCCTCGCGTTGATAGCTGTATCTCCCCTTGCGCTCGCGGGCCATTGATTCGGCCACTTTCAAGAATGCTCGCGCTGCGTGCGAGAGGCTCGCGTTCTTGCGATAGACCAATCTCAGCTTGCGCTCGATTCTCAACTCGCGCACGGGAATGCATACAAGCTCGCCGCGCGCGACTTCCGATTCAACGCAGATGCCCGGAACAAGCGCAACCCCGTTGCCGTTCGATACGAACATCTTTATCGCCTCAATCGTCGGAAGCTCTACATCCATGTTGAGCGCCGTTTTGTGCCGCTTGAACGCCTCAAGAACTTTCGCGCGATAAGGCGACGGCACGTTGTGCGCGACGAACGATTCGGCTCCAAGCTGGCGTATGCTCACCTGCTTGGCCGACGCGAGCGGGTGGCGCGGGTGAACTACAAAGGTCAACTCGTCGCGATAGACGACTATCGAGCGAAGCTGCGGCTCTTCGGGATTAAACGACAACACGCCAAGCTCCGCGCCATGCTTCAGGACTTCATTCGGGATACGGCTCGCAAGCGAGCGATGCACCGTCACTTTAATCATCGGGTAGAGCCGCCTGAACTCCGCAAGCGCCGGAAGCAGATAAAGGCAGGTAAATTCGTTCGCTGCAACCGCGAGCTTGCCCTTGTGCATCTCGCGCAACTCTTTGAGCGCCGTGTGCGCTTCGCCTCTGAGGTTCAAGAGCTTCTGCGCGTACTCCTGAAGCAACAGGCCAGCGTCGGTGAGCGTCCCGTCGCGCGATGAGCGATCAAAGAGCGGCTCGCCAACTTCGCGCTCAAGCTTTCTTATAGCCTGGCTCACCGCAGGCTGCGTGCGATAGAGTTTTTCTGCCGCGCGCGAAAAGCTCCCCTCGCGCGCAACAGTCAAGAAGACTTCGAGCTGAAATAAATCCATTTGCGCACCTATTAATCAAACTTTGGTCGGTGACGGCTGCCGATTATACCATAAGCAAAAGCGAATAGTACCCTAAAAATTATAACTTTGACTTTGAGTGGTATCCCGCATAGGATTTGGCTCTGCATGAAACTGCCTGAATGAGGAGAAACCCACGAATGACGCGATCTCAGGTGATGATATTCGATACGACGCTCCGCGACGGCGAGCAATCGCCCGGTTGCAGCATGACGCTTGCGGAAAAGATGCGCATGGCGCGGCAGCTCGACAGGCTGGGCGTTGACATAATCGAGGCGGGATTTCCGATTGCATCCGACGGTGACTTCGAGGCTGTTCAAGCTATAGCGAAAGAGATTCGCCGCCCCGTAATCGCGGGTCTGGCTCGCGCCACAAGCGAAGACATCGAGCGCGCGTGGCAGGCGCTTGAGAGCGCTTCGCGCCCGCGCATCCATACATTCCTTGCAACATCAGACATTCACCTTGAGTACAAATTGAAGATCACGCGCGAGCAGGCCGTAAGGCAGGCGCGCGAAGCGGTCGCGCTCGCCAAGTCTTTTACGAACGATGTTGAGTTTTCTCCGGAAGACGCGACGCGCACCGACATTGATTTCCTGTGCGCGGTACTTGAAGCCGTAATCGAAGCGGGCGCGACAACAGTGAACATTCCAGACACGGTTGGGTACACGACGCCGCGCGAGTTCGCTCACATTATCGAAACTATTCGCAATCGCGTGGGCGGGATTGAGCGTGCGGTAATTTCGGTTCATTGTCACAACGATCTTGGGCTTGCCGTTGCAAACTCAATTGCTGCGATAGAGGCGGGCGCTCGACAAGTAGAGTGCACCATCAACGGCATAGGCGAGCGCGCAGGAAACGCTTCTCTTGAAGAAATCGTGATGGCCCTGCGCGTTCGCCGCGATTGTTTGCCTTACGATACAAATGTGGCAACCGAACATATCTTCCCGTCGAGCCAGTTGCTGACGGAAGTGACGGGCGTTGCGGTTCAACCTAACAAAGCTATTGTCGGGCGCAATGCATTCGCGCACGAAGCGGGCATTCATCAGGACGGCGTGATTAAGAATCGGCTGACTTACGAGATAATGACTCCGCAATCGGTCGGCGTGCCTGACAACCGATTAGTGCTCGGCAAGCATTCTGGCCGCCACGCGCTCGGTCGCAAATGCGAAGAGCTTGGCTACGAGTTCTCGCGGCGCGAGCTTGATCGAATCTATCGCCGATTCATCGCGCTCGCAGATGAAATTAAGACCGTTGAAGACGCCGACATTCTAGCCATCATCCGCGAAGAGATTGAAGAAGCGGCTGCTTGAGAGTAACGGCGAAACGAAGGGCCCTTATCACCTGTAAGCGGGGTGGGGTTAGACCGGCGCAGGCTTACGGCTGTTGCCGGTCTTACGAGCCGCAGAGACACTATGACAATGTCGTCAGCGCCTCTGCGGCTCCATTCAGCGCAAAGTTCTTCATCGTTTCAAAAGTGAAAGGTTGATATGACGCTCTACTGCTGGAATTCATTCGAGAGACGATTCATCCCAACACACGACCGCGAACATATACCATCGGGCGAGCGGGTATTGCTGCGCAGTCTCGAAATCGGAAAAGGCGAGCGAGTGACGGGCGAGGCGACATCGGGCGAGCAGTTTATATGCATATTGCGCGGAGCGTGGCGGATGAAGATAGCGGGAAATCTTTTGACCGTGCGCGACAGCGAAGCGGTGATCATACCGTCTGGCTTCAAGCATTCAGCCGAAGCCATTGAAGACAGCTTTGCGCTCCAGATGGTGCGCGAGCGCGAGCCGAACGAAGATTACCTGTGGGGCGTTTGATGTAATTCAATAGGGGTGTCTCCATTTCTGATTTGCTTACGAGGGTACGATCAACAAGCGACAATGAGGCTATTGCATGCCCGCCCGAAAAGGGCGGGCATTTTTTCTAGTGAGTGTCAAAAGAGAACTACCGCAGGCACCGCAGACGCCGAGATTGCGGGGAAAAGATTAATATTCCCCGTGCTTCCTCCGTGCCTGCGGTGTATCTGTGGTTAGCCTGCGATAAAACCGCTTGCTTGATTTAAGCCTATCGCGCAAAGTTATTGCCATGCTGATGAAGATAACAGTATTGCCCGGCGACGGCATCGGCCCAGAAGTCACACGTGAGGCTGCGCGCGCACTCGAAGCCGTAGCTGCAAAGTTCAATCACGAATTGATGACGAGCTACGCCGATATAGGCGGCGCGGCCCTCGCTTCGGATAACGACCCGCTCCCGCAGCGCACAATCGAATCGTGTCTGTCATCAGATGCGGTGCTGCTCGGCGCAGTCGGCCATCCCGATTTCGATAATCATCCAATGCATCTGCGACCCGAAGCGGGACTACTCAGACTCAGGCGCGAGCTTCAAGGGTTTGCAAACCTGCGACCCGCTCGATTGTTCCCTGCTCTTGCCGATTCATCTCCGCTCAAGCGCGAAACGGTCGAAGGCACAGATGTTTTAATCGTGCGCGAGCTATTGGGCGGGCTTTATTTCAGCCAGCCGCGCGGCATTGACGAAGCGGGCGAGATTCGCGCCGCCGTAAACACCATGCGATATAGCGAGCCTGAGATTGAACGCGTCGCACGCGTAGCATTCGAGCTTGCGCGTACACGGCGAAAGAAAGTCACCTCCGTTGATAAAGCGAACGTGTTGGAGTGCTCGCGGCTTTGGCGCGAAGTCGTTACGCGCGTTGCGCAGGACTATCCAGACATCGCGCTCGAACACGCTTATGTTGACTCCTGCTCGATGGCGCTCGTCCAGCGGCCCGCGAGCTTCGACGTGATGCTCACCGAGAATATGTTCGGCGATATTCTGTCGGATGAAGCGGGCGCGGTCGTAGGTTCGTTGGGACTTCTCGCATCTGCAACGGTGGGCGGGCGCGTTGATCTTTACGAACCTGTACACGGCTCTGCGCCCGACATCGCAGGTCGCGGCGTTGCAAATCCATTGGGCGCGATTCTTTCAGTCGCGATGATGCTGCGGTTCACGTTCAAGCTTGAGCGCGAAGCCGCAAGCATCGAAAGCGCAGTCGAGCGCGCGCTTGATGAAGGATGCCGCACGCGCGATCTTGTGAAAGCAGGCGAGTCATTCCTTAGTACAACCGAGATGAGCGCGCGGGTCATAAGCCTTCTATGATTCGCCCGCGCTGCTCAGGCTGCGCCAATCGCATGAATCGCGGAGCCGTCCACGTCCCTCTTTACCATTCTCCCGCATTCCGGTTTAGTCATTCCAGGATGCCAGTAATCTGAGGGCTCACGGCGAAGGCGTGGTAACACACGACGGCGAAGACCTGGTTTTCGCTCGTCGTTGCGAAGCCAGCCGCAAGGATTCTCCCACTCGGCGTGATGGCTACGTCCAGACCCAAATCGTCGCGCCCGAAGAAATCGGTATTAACCTTGCCATTCGAGCCGAACGCTGTATCAAGTCTGCCATCGCTGTGGTATCTAGCCACCGCAAAATCTTTCCCCGATTGGCTCGTGGCATAACCTGCAGCGACGACCTTGCCATCGGGCTAGAGCGCCAGGCCAAACACGCAGTCCGGGTCGTCGAGGAAATTGGTGGTGATTCGACCCTCCGTTCCGAATGACGGATCGAGCGTGCCGTTAGGAGTGAAGCGAGCAAGCCCGAAGTCGCTGTAGCCTTCGCTGCTGCAGGCATAGCCGCCTGCCAGTATCTTATCGTCGGACTGCAAGACAATCGCGTATGCGACGTCATCCCCGCCGGCGAAGTCTATGTTCACCCGCCCGTTTTGCGAGTAGCCGAAAGACGGATCGAGGTTGCCGTCGTCGGCTCGGACTGTGCCGGGCAGGTTCCAGTATAAGAGAGCGATTGAGCAGACAACTGCAAGAATGAGTCGAGCCTGTCGAGCAAATTCCCTTGCAGATTTCTTTGCTGGAGTTCTTGCTTGGTTCATGATTATTACTTGAAGCGGCCCCGTAGAGCCTGTCTTTGACACTTCTATTCTGCCGACGTGATGCGGCATATGATCGTTTGCGCTCGCGGCGGGATCGGGAACCAGTCGAAACACGAATGGAGGCAGGTTCGGATTGATGCGTATGACAGATGTTGCCTCTTGCTGTTCAGGAGCATGCCCCGCCGCTTCCTGCTTTGGCGAGCCGCTCTTTCTTTGCGCTTCCAAGAGAGCTAGAGCGACTGACATGAATAATGCAACGATGCCAAACACGAAGCACCTTGCCATTTTGCCCATACGCGCCTCCTATTTTCTTAAGAACGGTTATCACGGGTCTGCTAGCACCGCCGTGGACCGCTGCAACTGAGCACTCAGTTGCAGCGGTTTTCATCAAACGCATTCTCAAGCTTCGCTTCGTTCAATACGTGCTGCTGCCCAAGCTATTGCTTGAAACGTCTGCATAACTTTCCGCGCTCGATGTCCTGCGCTTTTCATATATGCATTCCTCTTTTCATTCAGGCGCTAAACGCGCGCTCAAGAGGCGAAGCTCGCCGTCCGGTTTATTTAAGACTCTGGAGCTGTTTAATGGGCATAGCTCCTTTACCAGCTATTCGGTTGTGGCGAGCGATTAAAGCGGGGTCCGATCCCTTAGAGAGGTGCCAGAGAGCGGTGTGTTTATCTATTAGGACGGAATCAACGTATGAAATAATGCGGCCGCAAGAAATTTCCACACGCGCCGGGCTGCCGGAATTATCTCAGCCTTGCCCTGCCGCCTGTCATTGGTCGCGGTGACAGTTGTCATAACGAGCCGACTTTACGGAATCTCGCCCGAAGCGGGACGTTTATGCTCGTGAACCCACGCGAGCAGAGCGTCAAATGCCGCTGCGATCTTTTCAGAAGCGATGTTGCAGTGCCCGCTCGCGACGACGAATCTCTCGACGAATAAATCCTGTGCGCCTGCAATGGCCGTGAGCGAGTCATAATTATTCACGTCGCTTGCTGGAACGAGCTGATCGTAAGTTGTGTGAACCGTAAGCACAGGGTCCGTGATGCGGCCCGTCGGCGTGTAATACTGGCGCAGGTAGTCGCGCGCTTTCTGATCGGCAGCGTACCGCTTCACGCCGCGATTGACCGCTGCGTCGTCGTCAAATCCGCTGTAGATCGTGTTGCGATTATCGAATGGATTGCCTCCGGCGCGCTGCTTCATCTCTGCCATTATGAGCTTGAAGAAACCGAGCACCTGCGGAAGCTCTTTTACAGAGACGTTGAAATGGCGCGCGAACATCTCGGCCTTCTCCGGCGCGGCGTCCATCGCGGCCTTAGCTTTTCCCGCGCTCGCAAAGATAGCCGCGCGATCCATCGCAACATCAACGGGCGAGCCAATAGTTCCGGGAAAGTAATACTCGAACGTCACGAGCATATCGAAGACTCGGCGCTCCATGAAATCAACCGCCGCGCCGAGCGGGCCGCACAACGGCAGCGCGCCGTCATAAAAGTTCGGATACTTCTCGATGATCGCCATGCTCAGATGCCCGCCCATGGAATGGCCTGTGATGAATGTCTCGCGCGGCTGCCCGTGCTTCTTTATGAAGTAGCGGCGCAGCGCCTCCGTATCTTCGAGCGCCTCTTTCACGGCCCAGCCCTGCGTGCGATAAGCTGAGGCCGCGAAGGCGAACCCGCGCGAGAGAAAGACCTCGCGGAGTTTCTTCGGTCCTTCGTCGTTCCAGTTGACGGGCGGGTTGCCGGGCATTTCGTAACCGTGACAGTACATCACAAGCCCGCGATTCCAGTTGTCGGGCACTTCTATGTAAAACGGCGCACCATTTATCTGGCCCGTCTCGATTTTTGTTTGCAGCTTTGCAGGTGTTGTCTGACGAGCGTAGCTTGCGGCGATTGTTGAAACGACGAGCAGCGCGATGATCGTTATTCTTTTCATCATAAAATCTCCTTGCGAGGCGCGAAGCGAAGTTGAATCGGCGAGATTCTATACTTATAAAGCAGCGCGAGCAACAGCCGTATTGCTTTACCAACAATCAGCAATAGAGGTTGACACGCAGCCATAAGCTGTTGAAATCATGCTGCGGACACGCTTGACGATAAGGAGTGACCGATGGCTCTATTCCGCAGAGTGCGCGATGAAGCGACGGGCGAAGAGATTATAGAAACGTGGCTTGCCGGTCAGATGCTCCTGGATTATCCGCTTCTCAACAAAGGCAGCGCGTTTTCCGACGAAGAGCGGCGCGAGTTCAATCTGCTCGGACTGCTGCCGCCGCACGTTTCAACCGTCGAAAATCAGATCGCGCGCAACTACGAAAACTATCGGAAGAACGAGACGGACCTTGAGCGATACGTTTTTCTAACTGCATTGCAAGACCGCAACGAAACGCTCTTTTATCGGCTGGTCGGCGAGCACATCGCAGAGATGATGCCCGTCATCTACACGCCGGTCGTCGGCGTCGCGAGCCAAACCTACAGCCATATCTATCGCGCGCCTCGCGGGCTTTACCTCTCTTATCCGCATCGCGACGAAATGGATTTCATTCTCGGCAATGCGCCGAACGAAGAAGTCGAAGTTATTGTCGTGACCGACGGCGAAAGAATTTTAGGATTGGGCGATCTCGGCGTCGGCGGCATGGGGATTCCCGTCGGCAAGCTCGCGCTCTACACTTTGTGCGCGGGCATTCACCCATCCGCGACGTTGCCTGTGCTGCTCGATGTTGGAACGAACAACGAAGATTTACTCAAAGACCCGCTTTATCTAGGCTGGCGGCACGAGCGCGTGCGCGGCGCGGACTACGACGATTTCATCGAGCGATTCGTGGAAGGAGTGATGCGAAGATTTCCGAACGCGCTTCTTCAATGGGAAGACTTTTCGCGCTGGCAAGCGCGACGGCTGCTCGATAAGTATCGCGACCGGCTCTGCACGTTCAACGACGACATTCAAGGCACGGGCGCGGTTACGCTCGCAGGATTGCTGGCAGCCGTGAAAGTTTCCGGCTCACGGATAAGTCATCAGCGCGTTGCGATACTCGGCGCAGGCTCGGCTGCAACGGGCGTGAGCGATCAGATAGTTGCGGCGATGATGAGCGAAGGGCTTTCGGAAGCGGAAGCGAAGTCGCGGCTGTGGCTCGTTGACATCGGCGGATTGCTTCACACGCGGCGAACGGACCTCGAATCTTTCAATGAGATGTACGCGCAGCCGTTCGAGCGCGTGGCTGATTGGAGGCTCGCGCAAGACAAGATCACGCTTGAAGACGTTATTAAGAATGCGCAGCCGACTATCTTGATCGGCGCGGCGGCGCAGGCGGGCGCGTTCACACAAGAGATCGTGCGCGAGATGGCTCGCCACGTCGAGCGGCCAATAATTTTCCCGCTTTCAAACCCGACCTCGATGAGCGAAGCCGCGCCTTCAGATTTGATCCGTTGGACCGAAGGGCGAGCATTGATTGCAACGGGCAGCCCGTTTGCCCCCGCGCATTACGAAGGGCGCGAATGCGCCATCGGTCAGTGCAACAACGTTTATATCTTTCCGGGCGTCGGGCTTGGTGTGATTGCATCTAAAGCGCGGCGCGTGACGAATGAGATGTTCGTCGCGGCGGCTCATGCATTGAGCGATATGTCGCCCGCGCTCACGAACCCGTGCGCGCCATTGTTTCCTTCGATAGAAAACGTCAGAGAGGTTTCGCGCCGAGTGGCTGTTGCAGTCGCAACTAAAGCTGTTCGCGCAGGACTGGCCGCGCCGCTCTCTGCCGAAGAGATCGAGCAGCGAGTTGAAGCGAAGATGTGGCAGCCGCGATATGTGCGCTACAGGCGGATAGTTTAACGAGCGATGAAGCTCAACGGCGCTTTCTTCACCGAGATACTTTTCATCGCTCGTTTCACACTTGCTACATCAATAATCATCAGGAAGATTTCTTGTTCGCGCCGCTTTCAGGCTCGACGCGAAGCTCATCCCTGACATCCTTCACGCCTTCAACGCTGCGGGCCGCCTGCACCGCTTTAATCTTTTGAGAGTCATCAGCAACCGTGCCGCCGAGCGTCACAACGCCATTGTTCACGTCAACATTTATCGTGCTGTCTCTCAGGTCGTTGACCGTTCCGAGTTGAGCGCGCACCTTCGTCCATAGCCAGAGGTCTTCGGCTCGCTCGCCAAAATCGCGCCCGGCTTTTTTCGCTTCTTCTTTGTAGTAGTCAATCTTTTTCTCAAACTCGTCGCGCGACAGGCCGATTGTCGGGCCTGTGTTGTTGGCGTTGGCTGTCGCCGTCGCTCTGTTTGCATTCGCATTTCTGTTCGCGCTGGTGTTCGTGTTGTCTGCGCTCTGGCATCCGACTAATAACGTAAACAGAACGGCGATTGCGAAAAACATAAATACAGTGTTTCTGCTCATCATCATTCCTCCGTGCGAACTGATTGGCTAATGTTCGTGCATATTTTTGCAACGACCGTGCCGTCCCTGGTAAACGGTTCAGCGGCGCAGCCTCGCTGAAGCGCAGCAAGCAGGCCCGAAAATGTTCGCGTTATCGTTGGCTTTTCAGACACATCGAACAGTTCAAACGCGCGCTGTGTGTCGCGCTTGCTTGAGGATGTCTTTTTCTTGCTGCGCGACGCGCAGGCAAAGAAGGTTCGCTAGTGGGGCACGGTGATTGCCTTTGATTTAATTGCAGGGAGAAACTGTTATGGCGAAAAGAGATTTGGAGATAACGAAAGAGTCGAGCTTTCCGAGAAGGGATTACGACGTGGCGAACGTCTCTGAAAACCGGTCTGACCTTGGCGACAAATCGAGCGGCGGCCCGCAACCGAGCCGGACAAAAGTTCCTGAGCAAAAGAGCGAAGAGAATAAGCGCAAACGGCAGCGCGGTCGCAATGAAGAACGCGAATAAATGATTAGAGCCACCCGAAAGGCGGCTCTAAAAAACTGGCTCCTGAGGTAGGACTCGAACCTACAACCCTCCGGTTAACAGCCGGATGCTCTGCCATTGAGCTACTCAGGAATAAAATCCCTCATTTGAAGGAAAAATTAAATTACCAGATGCTTTGCGAAGGTGTCAACCTCGACGCCGGGTTCGCTGTAGCCATCACTAAAGCTGGAAATCTGTTCACCAATCAGCGCGGCGGGCTTCAACTGTCGCTTGTCACCCGCAATCAATATTAGTAGCATAGCCTGTGTCGAATCGGAGGCTGGAATGTACTGTCCGAGATGCGGGACGCAAGCGGAAAGCGGCAGCTTCTGCCGGTCGTGCGGCGCTAATCTGTCGCGCGTCGCCAAAGTCATATCGAATCCTGAGTTGAGTCGCAGTCGGGCGTCAAAGCAGGGCGTTGGGACTTCGGTCGGAGTATTCAACTCAATCACAGTAACGAACGAGGGACGCGACCTCGACGGCCACAACGCAGGCTCGGTCTTCGGCCACGTCACCATTGACCTGACGGCGACGGAGCTTCCGCCGGGCGAAACCCGCATCAACCTGTTTTCGATCTTCGGCGGCGCGGATGTTTATGTCCCGGATGACGTCGGCATTCGCATCACGGGAGTCACTATATTCGGCGGCGTAAGAGTCCGCAGCAGAGGTCTCGGCAACGGACTGTTCAGCATAAACGACTACACCACGCCCGGCTATGCTCAGGCCACGCGCCGTCTGCATATTGACGCAACGACTGTGTTTGGCGGCATCAAGATTAAAAGATGAAGGCGGGATTACTACTGCTCAGTTGTCAGAACGCGCTTTGCTTAAACGCAAATGCGCATCAACCTGTTTTCCTGCCAAGCTCCTCGATGATTTTTTTGAATGCAGGCTCATCGCGCAAAGTATTGAAGTCGTTATCGCCTTCAAGCAGTGCACTATCAGCAAAGCCTTTCTGCACAGCCTTCTTCAAAGTATCAATCGCGCGCTTCTTATCTCCGCTCAATGAGTATGCGCTTGCCAGCCGATAAAGCACGTGCCAGTCGTCTGGCATCGTTTCCGCGTCAATCGAAAGAACCGCAATGGCCACGCTGTACTTCCCGGCGCGAACAAGCGACATTGCCCTTTCATACGACCAGATGAGGTATTGATTGAGCGCGCGGCGCGCAACCGAGCGTTCGGGGCTGCTCTCCTTCGCGTCCGCTTTCTTTCTCAAATCAGCAATCGCCCGTTTGAGTTCAGACATTGCCTGCATTCTATTTTCAACCGCATCGCTCAATGTGCTGCTATCGGGCGGCGCGGCGTCGTCAGTCGCGTCTGAAAGCGTCGCGCGCTTTGGCCCTTCGATTCGCGCGCGCAGCGTGAAGGGTTCTTTCGCTCGCCTCTTCTGCTCGTCCTCTTGCTCTTTCTCTTGCTTAATAGCTTTGAGCGTTTCCTTTGATTCTTTAAGCTGCGCGGCTTTCGCTTCAAATTCAGCCACGTCTTTCAATCCTTTGAAGTCGCGGCTGATTAGATCATAAGAAACGTATGCCTGATAAATCCTGCCTGCCGCTTCGTGCGCGCGGGCTTTGTCAATTTCGTTTTTGAAAAGCCCAGCAATAAACTTCTCATCGCGCGCGCGCCTGCCCGCGCGCATCGCCTGAAGCTCCATCCACTCAATAGCCATCACGCACAACTCGCTCGAAGCCCAGTCGTGCCCGCCGTCGAATTCTTCGATGCGATGCGGCATGCCGGCAGCACCAAGCTTGCGATCAAGCTCTTTCAATTCAGGGTAGTTGAAATCGTCTGTGCCAATCGTGCCGAAGAAGACGAACGGTGTTGATTCTGAAGGCGCAATTTCCTGCGGGAAGCCCGCGCCGCAAGCAATCACCCCCGCGACCTGTCCCTTGAGCGCATAGCCCACGCCGCAAGCCACTCGCGCGCCGCCCGAAAAGCCTGCGGCGTAGATTCGTTTTTCATCTATCGAATACCGCGTGGTCGCATCGTTCCACATAGCACGCAGCGCGGCTGTGGCTTCATTGCGCGGGCCGTTGCGCGAGTTGTTCGAGCCGATGATGATGTAACCATACTTTTCTGCCGCTTCTTTGAATCTCTCAACGGGAACGCGCCCGCGAGCCGCAGGATCGAAGGCCATAATCAACGGCCATTTCTTCGCAGGCGAATACGCGGACGGCAAATAGAGCGCGTAGCTTTGGCTTGCATCGCTTCGGCAAATCACCTTTTCGATTATCTTGCCTGCGGGTGTTTCTTCCGATTGTGCGCGCGCCGGTGATGAAATGATAATCAGAAATAAAGAGATTATGAGAGTGAACAACAAACTACTTCGTTTCATTACGTATGCTCTTTTGAACTTCGGTGTTACCAGCGCCTGCTTCTGAATGACGGCATAAGCCATGAATTCGCGCGCTTTATTTTATCAATCGTCGCCGCGTCAGCTTGAAAAGGGAGTCTGGGCTGTTGCGGTGGCGACAATCTGAGCTTTTCGCCGAACGGCGTCTCGTTCAATTTCAAGTTGTAAGCTATGACAAGCAGCGTTTCCAGATTCACAACATCTTGAACGTTGTAGGCCAGCAGAGTTTGCAACGCCTTCTCGTTTTTGTGCCTTACATAATCCTGCCACAGCAAGACGGCGAAAAATCCGTCAACGCCTGCCAGCCCGCCTCTGTCAATCCCAAGCTGTTGCTCGCAGCCCTTTAGCCCGCCCGTGTAGCCGAGACTCTTCAAGACATAACGCAGATCAATGTGCGCGTGATTCAGTTTTATGCGAAAGTAACGTTCGATAAACGGCACATCGAAGCACTTGCCGTTGTAGGTGACGATGAGCGAGTAGCGATTGATGTCCGATTTGAAATCGTCGAGGTTCTGCCCCTTCACGTAATGAAAGATGTTTTTGCCGTCGTAAACGGCAATCGTCGTGATCGAGTCATTGTAGCCAAGCCCGGTAGTCTCTATGTCGAGATAAGCGATTGAGCGGCGAAAATCTGTAAACATCCGCCAGTGATGTTTTGAATCAAGCGCGGCGGCGAAGTAATTCGGGTTGTTCGCTTCGAGATGCTCGAACGATTCTTCGATGCAACGCGCGAAATAGTCCTTAGCCTTCCGCGGCACACGGAGTTTTGCCGCGCGCGTCGAACTTTCCCAATCGTGAATGCCCGTAGCCCACAATCGCTGCTCTGAACGAGCGGTGACGCCCGGTATATGGCAGAAGGTATTTTTCAGCATAAGCAATCGAGCAGGCTCTATTGCGGGTCTGCGATTGAACCCATAAACAGAACTGTTCCAGTTGTGTTGTCGCGAATCGCGCAGAAGAACGGGCGATCAACCACCATGCGAAAAGTCCTGGCGGGCTGACGCGCCGATGTCGTGCGCATCTCGGTAGAAGTAACCGCTGCTGCTTCCGTTCCCTCTTCATTCACTTCAGCAAACGTCTTGTGCTTGACCTGACTGATATAGACGCGGCCTGCGTCTTCAATCATCGCGGAAAAATCTGCCCGGTTATCATCGAACGCCACGCCCATCCCTAAGGCTTTGAGCGCGTCGTTGAGCGTCACATCGTATTCTACCTTGAATCGCGGGAGCGTCACGCTGCCTTCTGTCTCTTCAAACTTCTTCACCCACTCTTCCCAGTTCACGGCTGAAAGCGACTGATGGAATCGCTCAAGGCTCACGTTTTTGGCCGGAAGGAAGATGTACATGCTCACGCGCCCGTCGCCGTAAGGCAGGCTCACAGCTTGAAACTCAGGCGATTCAAAATAATTGAACCGGCCCGCCTGCGTCATCATAGGCACGCGCTTCTGCGCGCCCGCCGCCGTCGTGAAAACGTCTTCTTTGGTTTTCGCCCTGTCGAACTCTTTCGTCCATTTGCCTTTGAAGTAGATCGCGTTGATTAGAAACAGAATCGAGTCGGGGCTTATCTGATCAACAATCTTTTCGATCTTGCCTTTCGTCTTGTTGCTCACCCATGAATTGATAGTCGCCGCCGCGCTCGCGTCATCGAAGTTCAAGGCTGCGACTTCCGCATCGAAGAACTTCTTGTCGCGCGCGATGAAATCCTGCTTGAACTTCAACCCCTGTCGCGCCCACAGCGAGTTTGCTATTTCAAGCTGCACTTTCGGATCGGTTGATGGGAGCGCGGCTTTGAGTTCCGCATAAGCGCGATTGAAATCCTCAAGGCTCATGCCTTCTGCCTCAAGCGCGCGGGCCATCGCTTGCCGCGTTTCGCCCGAAGCTCCGTTGTAAGCCATCGCTAAACAAAGCCCGACGCTTGAGGGCGAAACGAAAACATTCTTGCCTGCGCCCTGCTTGATGATTTCGGCGTAGAGCTTGAACCCGAACTTTGTGTTTGCCGAAACCAATCGCGGGTCAACTTTGCCTGTCGCTTCGTAGCGTTGCTGTTCCATAGCCGAGTTGTTTGCATTTGCTTTATTGTTAATCTCGCCGCTCGACTGGCCGATATTCGTGCAGCCAATCAAAGCAAGCATCATAAAAACCACAAGCCCGCGCGATCCCATCACCCTATTACGAAAAACCTGTATATTCATACTACTCCTTTCGCTTTTGCGCCGCTATCCAGTCAACGATCCGCTGCTCAAGCAGATTGAGCGGCAGCGGACCGTCATCCAGAATTGCGTTATGAAATTTTCTCACGTCGAATTTTTCTCCAAGTTCCTTTTTCGCTCGCGCGCGAAGCTCTTTAATCTTCAACTCGCCGAGCTTGTAAGCCAGCGCCTGGCCGGGCCACACAATGTAGCGGTCGACCTCAACCGTTATATCGTTTTCAGTCTTCGCGGTGTTCTCTTTCATGAAATCAATCGCCTGCTGGCGGCTCCATCCGAACGCGTGCATGCCGGTGTCAACAACAAGCCGACACGCGCGCCACATCTCATATGTCAACTGCCCGAACTTTGAATAAGGGTCAGTATAGAATCCCATCTGCGAGCCGAGACTTTCAGCATAAAGCGCCCAGCCTTCGACGTAAGCCGTATATCCCGCGTTGCGGCGAAAATCGGGCAAGCCCTTTAGCTCCTGCGCACGGGCGATCTGAGTATGGTGGCCGGGCACAGTTTCGTGCAGCGTGAGCGATTCCATCTCGTACTTTGGCCGCGTCTCCAGCTTGTATGTGTTAATCATATAAACGGCCGCGCGCGACCCGTCCGCAGCGCCGGGTTGATAATAAGCCGTCGTCTGCGCGGGCGCTTCGTAATCGGGAATCACGCGGATGCCATATTGATTTCGCGGAAGCTCCGCAAACAGCTCAGGCAATTTCCCGTCGGCCCGCTTCGCAATCAGCGCGTATCCGGCTACGAGGTCTTCGGCCTTCGTGTAATAAAAGCGCGGATCAGTGCGAAGCATTGTCAAAAAATCCTGAAAGCTCCCTTTGAACCCGACCTGCTTGATTATAGCTTCCATCTCGGTGCGAATGCGCGCGACTTCGCGCTTGCCCGTTTCGTAAATCTCGCGCGCGGTCAGGCTCGTCGTCGTGAAGCGGCGAATCGAATATTGATAAAAGGCTTCGCCATCAGGAAGTGATGACGCGCCTACGTTTTTGCGCGCTGCGGGCAGATATTCCTCTTTTATGAACCGGTCAAGCTTCTTGAACGCAGGCATTATCTCAGCGATTCGCTTGCGGCCTTCCTCGGCAAGTCGCTTGCGGTCCTGCTCGTTCACATCTTGAGGAAACGAAGCGAAAGGAGCAAAGAGCGGGCTTCGCGTCGGGTCGTCAACTATCTGTCCTTCGATTTGAGAGGGCACCGTGCGAAGCGGCACAGCGGGCTGCGTCCACCCCGCTTCGATGCCGCGCTTCATCAGCGCAATCACCTGATCGAGCTGCTCCGGGTAAGCTGCAAGTCGCGCGAGGTAATCTTCATAATCCTTCACATTGCGATAAGGCGTCTGCGTCACGAGCTGCGCAAAGGTGATGTGAACGCCGTCCATCTGCGTGATCGGCGTAAGCTCCGTCGGGAAACGCTGGCCCTCGACGTTCAGCCTTTTATCGAGCAGGAACAGGTCATACGAAATCGCGTCCTGACCCGAAAGCTCCGCACGATCTATTTTCTGTATGCGGTCAAGCATCTCGCGCTCGTGCGCTTTGCGTCGCGCTATTGCTTCAGGCGATAGATTCGTCAGGCGATTGTTATAGCGGTTGTCGCCCAGGAGCGTGGCGTTTTCAGGATACTGCTCAAGCTGCCACTGCCAGTCTTCATCAAGCAGCGCGTGAAGTTTTTGGGCCGCGTCGCTCGATGAAATTACTTGAGCGAAGACAGTGGAAGCGGTCATCAGAATGAATGAAAGAATGGCGGCGTTGCGAATCACATCTTCTCCTTTCAAGACTGTTTGCCTAAAATCATCGCGCGCAGTCTTTGCGCGACGACGAGGGCGAGCGCGCTGATAGCGCACACGATGAAGACCGTTGACCATCCAGATTGATTCATCGGATGGATTTCATAAAACGTTTTCACAAGCCCGACAGGCCCATCCACAGCCTTCGCTCTGACGATTAAAAAATAGACCGCCAGGATGGAAGCTGCATAGAGAAAGTATAACCCCTGCTTTCTCCTTCCGCCGATTGCCGCGACTACCAGAAAGTTCGCAACCGCCGCAACTATCATAATCGAAAGCATCGCCATGCTAGCCGCTTCGCGGCTTGCCTCTGAGCCTTTATTCATAACGAGAAAGAATCCAGCGTACCCGGCCAGGACGATTACGAGAGCCGAAACGGCGACAAACGAAATCATGTCGAGAACGAATCGCCTGTGCCTGCCCGTGTTCGTGTTCGTAAGCGCAATCAGCATTGCAGGCAATCCGATGGCAAAGATGTTAATCAATGCAACTCGTCGCGGCGTGAGCGGGAAATCCCATGCAAGCAAAACTGAAAACAGCGTCAGGTAGATGACCATGAAATTCTTCGTCAAAAATAATCTAGCAATCGAGCCGACCGTGTTGATTATCTTCTTTCCTTCATTGAAGACTTCCGGGAGCAGCGTGAAGCGATTGCCGAGCAGAATGATGTCCGCCACCTCTTTCGTTATCGAAGCGCCTTCGTCCATAGCCATCCCCAGATTCGCCTGCTTGATGGCCGGAACGTCGTTTACGCCATCGCCTATCATCGCCGTGTAGAGATTGTTCGCCTTGAGCGCGCGAACGATTCTCACCTTATGCTCCGGCCTGAGTCGCGCAAAAACTATTCGCTTGTCAACGACCTGCTTCAACTCGTCGTCGTTCATCGCGTCAAGGTCGGCTCCCGTTATGATCTCGCCAGGGCTTACTTTCCATTCGATGTCGCGGCAGGTTGCGAGTATTGATGTCGCTGAATCGCCTGAAAGAATTTTGAATTTGATTCCCCGAGGTTCAAACTCTTTGATGACGTTGCAAACGTCTTCGCGCACGGTGTCGCTGAGCGAGACTATGCAGAGCGGCTTCACGCGAATCGCGCTGATATTGGCTTGATGGGGATTAATCTCTTCAGGGTTCGTCACCTCGCCGAACAGGAGGTTGCGATAGACATCGAGCTTTTCCGCCGTTGCAGCGTCGAGCGCCTTCGCGCGTTCATCATCGCTGCTGCGCTCCGTGAGCAACTCAAATGCGCCGAGCGCGTAAACCGTTTCCTGCCCATTGCTTCTTATGCTCAACAGGCTCATCTTGCGCGCGGAGCTGAACGGAATCTCATAAACCATCTCAGCATCGTCGTTGGGGGTGAAGGCTTCGAGCGCGCGGATGGTCGCGTTCTTATCGGATGAGAATTTCGCGTAAGTGCCGAGCATCGCTTCCGCCGCTTCGCGCAACAATTCGTCATCGAGCACAGTCACTTTGCGGACGGTCATTCGATTCTGGGTGAGCGTACCGGTCTTGTCCATGCAGATGACCTGCACGTTGGCGAACGACTCTATCGCGTTGAAGGCCTGAACGAGCGCGCCGACCTTGCTTATGCGATAGATGCCGATAGCGAATGTCACTGAAGCCATCAGCACAAGCCCTTGAGGAACAAGCGCGATGAGAATAGTCGCGAGCCTTCGCGCGAAATTAACATCAAGCTGATCGCTGTAGGCGCTGCGCGAGCCTTCCATTACGCACAGCAGCACGGCGACGGCAAATAGCCAGATGACTATTCGATTGATGTTCTTCTGCAACGGGCTGAGGTTTACTTTAAGTTGCTGCGCCAATCGCGTCAGCTTCGATGCGTAGCTTTCGCCGCTCAAATGCGTGACGCGATAATAGCCGTTGCCCGACAGACAGAAGCTGCCCGAAAGCACGCGGTCGTCAGGCTCTTTCTCAATCGGAACCGATTCGCCCGTGAGCAACGATTCATCAATCTCCATGTGATTCGATTCGAGGACAGCCCCGTCAACGACGGCCTGATCGCCGCGCCTCATGACTATCACGTCATCAATCACGATCTGGTCATGAGGAATCTCGGATACAACGCCGTCTCTTAAAACCGCCACCTCGCGCGCGAGCAGCATATTGACTTTATCGAGCGCAAGCTTCGCTTTTATCTCCTGATAGATTGCTATCGCCGTGTTGAAGACGGCGACGGTCATAACGCCGATGGCGTCGAGCAGCAATCGCACGTCCGGCGTTTTGATATAGAACGCGAGAAGAAAAACGATAATGAGTCCGATGATGATGTTGAAGACCGAAACGACGTTGTCGAAGATGATTCGGCGAATGCTTTTCGCGGCGGACGCGGGTGGCTTATTGTACTGCCCGGCTGCCATGCGCGTTCGAACCTCATCGGCAGTAAGTCCTGTCAGGACGCGCGCGCTCGATTCTTCACTTGCGGTTACAGTTATTCCGCTCGTTTCGCTCATAAATTCTATGTTCTTACAATAGTTGATGCAGGAAGGCTCGTACAACTTATAAGCTCGTGTCGCATGCAATATCAACTGCGAGAAAATCCTGAAAGGGCGATGCTACATCAAAAAAGTAAAACGCATTGGGTTATCAAAGGCACCTTAATTTCGCATTACGGCTCGCAGCACGAGACTTGCGACTACTCGTTCGCCGCCGCTGATTCGATCAAGCCTATGCGTTCGAGCAGCGAGATGAATCGCTCGTCATGGCGCACGGAGTCGAATATCGGGTCAACCTTCAAATAAACGAGTATGCCGTGCCGCTCCTGAAAAGCTTTCTCCAGATGCTCGAACGCAAGATCAAACTCGCCCAATCCGAGATGAATCCTCGCAATCGAGTACGGCGAGACATAATCCCGCTGCGACAGCTCCGTCAATTCATCAAACTCGCGCCGCGCCTCATGCGCGCGGCCCCACACGGCATAGTTATACCCGGCAGTCGAAATCGTTTCGGAATTATTCTCGGCCAGTTCTTTCGACTTTTGAAGCGCGGCTTCGGCCTCTTCATACATTCGCTTCTCGGTGTAAATCTGTCCGAGCCTGCGGTGTGCGATGAAAAACGTCGGGTACATCTCAAGCGTCTTCCTGCACGCTTCAATCGCTTCATCATACCTGCGTGCGAAGTAAAGTATCCTCGCCACGTTCAGGTTCGTGACCACCGAAAGCGGGTCAAGCTCCTGCGCTCTGCGGCTCTCGGTAATCGCTTCCTCCAGCCTTTCGGTCGCCGCAAGCAGAAGCGAGTACCACAGGTGAGCCGTCGCGTATCCTCGATTAAACTCGATGGATTTCTTCAGCCCGCGCTCCGCGCCCGCCCAGTCCCACTCGTACCAGAACCTGATGTGCGCCAGCGCCGTGTGCGCTTCGGCCAGTTTGTCGTCGAGCTTCAATGCCTTCATCGCCGTCGCCTTCGCTCTAAGAAAAGCCGTGCGCGGCGGCATCGCGCTGTAGCTTGCAAGCAGGTTGTAGGCGTCGGCCAGTCCCGCATAGGCGAGCGTGTAGTTCGGGTCAAGCCTGATAGCTTGCTCGAAAAACTGCGTGCTCTTTTTTATCCCTTCTTCGGTTCGCTTGTTCCAGTGATAGCGTCCTTTCAGATAAAGCTGATACGCTTCGGTGTTTTCCGTGTAGCGCCGAGCGAGCCGTTTCTTTTGCGCGCCCGTCAGCTTTAGCTTCAAGGCTTCAGAAATCTCTTTTGAAATATCTTCTTCGAGCGCGAAGATGTCGCTCATTTTGCGAGTGAATTGCCCGCCCCACAGATGCGCGCCGTCATTTGTATCAACAAGCTCGGCCCTGATGATTAAAGTGTCGTCACGCTGAAGCAGCCTTCCAATCAACACGGCGCGCACGCCAAGCTCGCGACCTGCATCAATCGGGTCGAGCGGCTCTGACGGTTGGATGAGTGATTGAGTCGCGCGAGTCTTGTAGCGAAAGACAGTGCTTCGCGCCATCACTCGCAGGCGCGGCAGCCGCGAAAGGTTATTGATTATTGATTCGGTGATGCCGTCCGATAGATACTCGGTGTCAGGGTCACCGCTCAAGTTTATCACCGGCAGTATCGCAAGCGAATCAATCACGCGGCTGGCGCGCTGGCGGCGCACGACCCGCGTTTGACGCGCGAGATCAATCGTAGCCCTCGCGGCCGAATCGCTGTCGCGCTTGAGATTTCTGAGATCGGTCAGCAGCTCGCGCGTTGATTGATACCTTCGCTCACGGTCTTTTTCCATGCAGCGGCGCGTGATGCGCTCAAGCTCCGGCGGCACGCTGTAGTTCAATCGAGCGATTGGCGCTGGCTCTTCGTGAATTATCTTATCCGCAGTCTCAATGGCGGTTTCGCCCTCGAACGGCAATCGCCCCGTGAGCATCTCGTAGAGGACAACGCCGAGCGAAAATATGTCCGAGCGATTATCAACCTCGCGGCCCAAAGCCTGCTCAGGCGACATATAGGAAACGGTTCCGGCGACGAGGCTTATGTTCGTCTCATGTCCTAGCTTTTGCGTATGATCGCCGCTCTGCTCGGCGCCGTACCTTGCGGATTCCGCGATTCCGAAATCGAGTATCTTGACGATGCCGCGCTCGCTGACGATAAGGTTTGCGCTTTTGATGTCGCAGTGAGTTATGCCAAGCGAGTGAGCTTCCGTGAGCGCCTCGGCGATTTGCATGGCGACCTCTATCGCTTCGTTTACAGGAAGCGGGCCGCGCTTGAGCTTCAGCGAAAGCGTTTCGCCCTCGACATATTCCATCACGATGTAGATTGCGCCTTCGTGTTCGCCTATGTCGTAGATGGCGACGATGTTGGGCGAGCGCAGCGCGGACGTGGCGCGGGCTTCCTGCAAAAAGCGCGTGCGGCGGACAGGGTCGTATTGGTAAGAAGCCGGAAGTATTTTGATTGCGACCTGCCGGTCAAGTCGCGTGTCTTCGGCCAGATAGACTTCGCCCATGCCGCCTGCGCCAAGCCCGCGGATGATGCGATAATGGGAAATCGTCTGTGAGATCACCTTCTACCTCGGCTCGCTCGCTGGCTGCTTGACAGTGATTCCCATCGGGCTTCCTCCGGCCTCGCTGCGCTCGCGGCGTCGCTAATCCTCAACCCAATCTGCGTTACTGACTTCGATGCTCGCGTTTCTAGTTTTATACCACAGCCGCGCGCGCGGGCCGCAAGCCGTTTGTACCTGTCCGCGCGTCGCGGGATTTTTTCAACGCTCTCGTTTATACTTGTGCTGTTTCGCCGAATCAATGTATAAGGCGCTCTTAGCCGCCGCTGTCATGATTGATAAAATCGAAGCGTCGGGTTTCGTCGTACAAGCATCAAAGGAAGTTTTATGTATCGCTCAGGTGATTCAATCGGCCCTTACAATTTAGTTAGAAAAATCGGGCGAGGCAATTTCGGAATCGTGTGGCTTGCCGAAAAGCGCGGCCAGATCGCCACGACTCAATTCGCGCTGAAGCTGCCGCTAGACGACGAGGTTGACCTCGAAGCAATCAAGCAGGAAGCGGCCCTCTGGTCGCACGTCTCCGGCCATCCAAATATTCTTCCAATCATCGAAGCCGATATTTACGACGAGCAGATCGTAATCGCGAGCGAGTATGCGCCCGACGGCTCGCTGGCTGACTGGCTTAAAAAGCACAACGGCAAAGCTCCAACTCTTGAAGCCGCAGTCGAGATGGCCGCAGGCATACTCGCAGGGCTTGAGCATTTGCACTCGAAAGAGATAACTCACCGCGACCTCAAGCCGAAAAATATTCTGCTACAGGGCCAAACGCCGCGACTCGCAGACTTCGGTCTCGCGCGGTTGCTTAAAGCATCGGCTCAGAGCAACATCATCGCAGGCACGCCCGCTTACATGGCTCCCGAAGCTTTCAAAGGCGTGCGCTCTGAGCATACAGACCTGTGGGCTGCGGCAATAATCTTTTACGAGATGTTGGTGGGCCGCCTGCCTTACACGCAGCAGGATACGGAAACTTTGGCATGGGCCATCATCAACTCAGAACCTGAGCCGCTGCCGCTCTCGATCCCGCAGCCAATTCGCGAAGCACTCTCTCGCGCGCTTCAAAAAGAGCCTGCGTCGCGCTACAAGTCCGCCGCCGAGATGCGCGCGGCTTTCAAAGAAGCGAGCCTCCGCATGGAGCAGGCGACCATTCTTGCGCCTGTAGTTGAAAATGGCTCGGCTGCCGCAGTTGATGAAAGCGCGGAAAGCGAGGTGACGCGAAGGGTCGCGCGCTCCGCGCCGCTTGAAGCCGTCAAGCAATTGATGGCCGAAGGCGCGCTGGCTTTCAATCTCGGCCACTACGCCGTCGCGGTCGAAAAATGGGAAGGCGTGATGAGGCTCTCGCCCAACGAACCGGGTTTGATTGACAGTCTCGAAGCGGCGAGGCAGAAGCTGCGCGAGGTTCAGCAAGGCTCAATCGCTGCGCAGCCTCAAACGCAAGGCGCGGCAACAAGTCCGCTGCCTTATTCCGGCGGCACGCCCGGCGCGCAGATGCAGCCCGCATACGGCACTCAAACTCAGTGGGGAACGCAACGCTCTCAACAAGCGTATTACGATTCCGCGCAGCGAATCCTGCAATCCGGCCAGCAAGCGAAAAAGCCGCGATGGCTGCGACGATTCATTATCGCTTTTCTCATCGTGATTGCAGCGGGCGGCGCGGCTGCGGCTATCTTTTATTTCAGGATATTCGATAGCAAGACTTCGGTCGTCGTCTCGAAAGACGATCAGGGCGATTACAAATCAATCAGTGAGGCGCTAAAAGAGATTAAGCCCAACGCGCGGCTGCTCATTCGCGCCGGAACCTACAACGAAAGCATAGTCATTGACAAGCCCGTTGAGATTGTGGCCGATGCGGGCAGCAACCCTGTAATAATCGAAAGCGCGGGCGCGCCCTGCATAGTGATGAAAGCAGAGCAGGCGACGGTCAGAGGATTGACCCTGCGCGCCAAAGGCGGAACAAAGGGCGGCAAGCAGCCTGCCATAGACATTCCGCAAGGTCGCCTCACGGTTGAAAACTGCAACGTCACTTCGGATTCGTTTGTCGCAATAGCCATTCACGGCGCGGCGACAAATCCTACAATTCGCGCGACCGCGATTCATGACGCCAGAGGCGCAGGACTCTCTTTTTATGACAAAGCCCAAGGCGTGGTCGAAAGCTGCGACATCTACGCCAACAGCGGCGCTGGCATAGAGATTAAAGACGGCGCGAACCCGACTGTTCGCGCGACGAAGATTCACGGCGGCAAAGCGAGCGGCGTCGCGGTCACGGCTAAAGGCAAGGGCGCAATTGAAGAATGCGATATTTATGAGAACAGCGGGCCGGACGTTGCGATTCAATCGGGCGGCAACCCGACAATTTCCAAAGGCAAGATTCACAATGGCAAATCGAGCGGCGTGGCAATCTCCGATGGCGGAATGGGAATGCTTGAAGGCGTTGAAATCTTTGCGAGCGACGAAGCGAACGTGGAGATATCGGGAGCCGTGAATCCGCTGCTGCGCGAGTGCCGAATTCACGATGGCGGTTCCGTTGGAGTTCACATAGAAGAAAACAGTCAGGGCTTGCTTGAGCGGTGCTCGATTTACGCGAACAAAGCCGAAGGGATAAAAGTTGAGAGCAGCTATCCGACGATTCGCGGCTGCAATGTCTATGATAACGCGGGCGCGGGCATCGCTTTTGAAAACGCGCAGGGCGCGGTCGAAGGCGGCGAGATTTATGGCAACGCGGGCGCAGGCGTAGAGATTCAGGAGAGCGGCCCCGCGCTGCGCAACTGCGTCATACGCAACGGGCGCTCGGACGGCGTAAGGTGCAACAACGCGCGAGGGACGATTGAAGACTGCGAGATAATCAGCAACAGCGGCGCGGGCGTGCGCATCAATTCGATTTCGAGTCCTCAGATAAAAACGAGCCGCATCAAGCAGAACAGAAGTTATGGCGTGTGGTCGGTCTTCGACGTTCAACAGAACTTCACGGGCTGCGACGTAGCAGATAACCTTCCGGGCAACTGGGCATACGAAGAGGCGGGCGGCCTGCTTCGCCCGCTGCCGTGAAAACGTTCACGATAGCCGCACAGATAAGAGACTGGAGAGAGGCGCTTTGCCGGCAACGCTATCTTCTTGGCGAGGGGTTGCCGACGTGAATGTGAGGGCCGGTAGCAATACCCGGTATAGCCTGTCTAAAAGCGATGAACGGAATGCCGCGCGCTCGCAGGAAGTTTACAACGACGCGACCTTCAGAGCTGTCCGGGTGCAAAGCGACATCAATCCCGTTTCGATGATCGAACCCAAGCCGATTGTGCAGGGCCGACTGGCCGAACGCGCTAATGGGCAAGGCGCGACCAAATTTTGAAGCGAAGAATTTTTGCAGCTCTCCCGATACTTGATCTTTGGCGAATGGGACTCGCACCTTAGACTTTGGCGCTGCTTCAGGCGCTTCATCCACTGTTTCAACAGGCTCCGGTGGAGGCTTGTACATCCAGTTTGCGAGGCTGAGCGGCTGCTCGGTTTCTATAAAGCCGCCTTGCACGTAGCCCATCTGCTCGGATTCCCCGGCGCGCGATATGCCGTACCACGTTCCATCTGCGCCAACTATCTCCAGGTTGATTTTTACGGCGTCGCCTTTGGCGAGAGTTCCCACAACCCTGCTCGAACTAGACACCTCAGAATAGACAGCCAACCGATCAACCTTTGCCGCCGCCCGCCACGCAGATTTACTCTCACCAGCCTGCCGAGCGTGCGCATTCGGATTTATGGCCACAAAGATGAGCAGCAAGCACGTCAGCCGAAAGATTGAGACCCGAATTGACATCGCCTTTATACTTTCCCTTTTTGCTGCTGCTTCAATCGCGCGCGTTTCAGCATCACCATCGCGTCATGTTTTTTCAGAGGACTGCTATAAGCAGCGACGCGCCTGAAGGCGGCCATAGCATCTGCGTATCTGCCCGTAGCAAAATAGACCTCGCCAAGCCAGTAGTCGCACCTGCTTGCTAAAGCGTCATCAGGATTCTGCTGCAATATCCATTCGAGGATGTCGCCAGCCTGACTGTAGCGTCTTCGATTGAACCGCTCCAATGCATCTTTATAAGCGATCATCAGTCTTCCATTCTTCGTTGAAACCGGGCTTCGCGCGGGCTGGATGGTCGTTTGCTTTCGGCTCATGGTTGTATCAGCGGCGCTCTTCTTAACCTCTTTCACGCGTCTCGGTCTTGAGGCTTCGGCGTTTTGATTTACGGCATCCGTTGGCTCATCCTTGAAGGCGACATCAACTACGGTCGGTAGCGGGATGTGCGATTCGGCTTCGGCCAAATTCACTCGCGCTTTCTCATAGTCAGCATTGAGGGCGAGCGATTGCTTGAAAGCGTCGCGCGCTTCTTTCCATCGCTTCTGCGCAAGGTAGGCGACTCCCAAGTTATTAAATGCCGCGGCTGGCTCGTTGACCGCAAGGAATTCGCGAAGCGCGCCTTCCTGATCGTTCAGTTGGGCCAGGACTATTCCAAGATTGTTGTGAGCTTCGACGATTGTGCCGTCAAGCTCTACGGCTCGTTCAAGGTACATCCAGGCCTGCTTCAGATTGCCGCGCGCCATAAATGCGTAACCGGCATTCGCCAAAAGCGAGGCATTCTCGCCGCCTACTTGAAGCCCGCTGAGAAAGGCTGAGACGGCAGAATCCAATTCGTTGCGCTGCAGATGAATTCTGCCTAGGACCTCGAATGCCTCTACCGAGTTAGGGTCGTAGGCGACGGCTAGCTGCGCGTGCTGAAGCGCGAGCGAATTATCGTTCCACTCGTTCCAGATGCGCGCAATACCAAGCTCGGCGAAAGAGTCTCGCGGGGCTACGACTTGAATCTCCTGAAAGAGTTGAAAGGCGAATGTGTAAAGCCCTTCCTCCATGTAAACGGCTGCCAGAGACTTGCGCGAAGCTAAATCGCGCGCGTCCTCGCTTGCGCGCCGCGCAAGCTCGGCCAGTTCCGGCCTGCGCTCATGGAGCCGGGTCAGCACCGCTTCGGCAGACGCCGTGTTCTCCTGTGAGATCTTAAGAACCGTGCGTATGTATTCCGACAACGCTGCGGGCGAACTGGATTTATAAACTCTCTTTGCCTGTCGCGCGTCAGGATTGACGCTGACTGATTTGTGACGCGAACAGCCGTGAAGAACCAGAACTACAATACAGGTCAGCACGATCATTGAACGATAGCGGAGCATTGTCCACCTCCTTCAGCCTGCACTTCGCTGATATCGAGTATATCTCCGACCGTTGTCTGCGTTCGCGCCAGCGTTCCTGCGGGCAATTCGATGACGCTGCGCGCTCGCAGTTTCAAGGCCGCGATTCTAAACGGGGCCAGCTTGTGGCAAACGTGTATGACCTGACGGTTGGAGTCGAGATATACAACATCAATAGGGAACGACATCCCCAGAGTGTGCACGCCCTGAGAAGGGACGATCCACAACCCCTTGCCGCAAGAGAACTCATCGGCTTTGCGTCCCAGCAATCCCTTCACGCGGGCCCACGCCGTTGCTGCCAGATCAAGCTCGTCGGCCAGTTCTGTATGTTTGCTGCGATTGAATACGCGGTACTTGCTCACAAAAGTTTCTGGGGGCTAATGCTGCGCTACTTACGCCCGCGCTTTGCGCCGCCGACGCGCTATGATGATAAACAGAACGATTGCGGCAAGCACCAAAAACACGATTCTCAACGTTGACATAAGTGTCCTCCTAAAGATTATTATTGACCGCCAATTTTAGGCAGCAATTCTCTGACTACTGCGATGAACGCCGGAAAAACTACAATGATGAATATCGCCGGGAAGATGAAAAATACGAGCACCGGAATCATCTTGATGGATGTTTTTGCGGCGCGCTCTTCGGCTCGCTGCCGCCGCTTCGTGCGAAGCGAATCCGAAAACACACGCAGGGATTGCGCGATGCTCGTGCCGAAGCGATCAGTCTGAATTAGCACGGCAGTGAGGGATTTCAGATCATCCACTTCCGTTCGGCCAGCGAGGTTGCGCAGCGCTTCGGCGCGGCTCCTGCCCGCATTCACCTCAAGGTTATAGAGGTGAAGCTCTTCGCTGAGGTCAGGGTGGATTCTGCGAATCTCCTGCCCTATCCGCATCAGCGACTGATCAAGACCAAGACCAGCTTCAACACACACGACCGTAAGGTCAAGCACGTCCGGGATAGCCAGTTGAATGCGTTCTTTGCGAGCGCGCATCTTGCGATTGAGCCAGATGTCGGGCACTGCGGCTCCGAACAGAACCGACATGCAGATGGAGCCAAGTGGATTCTTCGTCAAAAAACCGTTGGCGGCAAAAAAGCATATAAAGGCCACAGCTAGGCAGAGCTTCACTCCGTAAAACAACCTTGGGCCTTCTCTGTGCCGTATGCCTGCCGCCATAAGCCTCTTGCCCTGCCGCGAAAGCTCCTGAGGCGATCGCGGTATCATTTCACCGAGAGGCTTAAAGACTCGCTCAGTTCTTTTCAGGTAATCTCGCCAGCTAACTTTCATCTTCTCTTCGGCAGTGTCAAACTTTGCGACGCGCTGCTGAAAGGTCTCAGCGCGAGTCATAATCAAATAGACCGTGCCGAACAGCAGAAAGAAAACGACTGCGCCGATCAGCGCTGATAAAGGTACTAAATCCATCTCGTACTCCCTTACACCTTAATCCGAATTATCTTTCGGATAATGAGGCAGCCTATTATTTGCAGAACGGCGCCAAAAATCAGAGCCTTCTGGCCGAGAGGGTCTGTGAAAAGCCTTCCCACATATTTCGGGTTTCTCAGGTACATAAGCACTCCGAAAAGCGGAGGCATCGCCATAAGGAAATAAAGCGTCATGCGGCCCTGCGCCGTGTGCACTTTAACCTGGCGCAGAATTTTGAACCGCTCGCGGATCACCTGTGAAAGATTGTCGAGTATCTCTCCGAGATTGCCGCCTGACTCGCGCTGAATCTGCAAAGCTGATACGAAGAAACGAACGTCCGTCAGCGGCATCCGCACGGTCAGGTTGTGCAGAGCTTCCCTGAGCGGCATCCCAAAATTCTGTTGTTCGTAGGTGATGCGAAATTCTGTGGCTATCGGCTCCGGCATCTCGCGCGAGATGACGTCGAGACCGGTAGTGAAAGCATGGCCTGCGCGAACCGCGCGAGCTAAGGTGTCAATCGCATCAGGGAACATCTCTTCAAACTTCGAGAAGCGGCGTTGACGCTTGAAAGCGATGACGCCGAACGGAATCGCTCCGCATCCGACTGCTATCGCAAGAACCAGATAAATCGGCAGAAACGTCATTAGCCCGATCAGGAAGACGAAGAAGGCTAGCGAAAAAGAGATCAGCAACAGCATAGCAACTGTCATATTCGAGGCCGATTGTTGAATGAACAGATCGAGCTTCGTCGCAAGAGGCACGCGCAAAAGCAGGCGATTTAAGGCAGGCACCTCGCTCAGCATCTGTTCGCGCAACACGGCCATTTCAGCATCAACTGAAGATTCGATAGACGACTGCTCGATAGCCGCTAATCGGGCGCGCATCTTCTTCTTGGCCGCAGGCGCTTCGATAAAGAAATATATTGCGCTTATCGTAAGCGACATCGTGACCAAAAATATCATGGCTGTTAATACAATCAGCATAGCTTCACCCTTTCATACTTTCTTCAATCCGCGGCGACGTACATGCCTGCTTCGAACATATCCAGTGGAAGCCGGATGCCTGCGGCCAGCAGCTTCTCGCTGAATTTCGGCCTGATGCCTGTTGGCCGGAAGCGCCCGCGCACCTTGTTGTTCGCGTCATAGCCCTGCCGCTCAAAGACGAACAGGTCCTGCATGGTTACGACCATGCCTTCCATACCGGTTATCTCCGATATGCTTACGACCCTGCGCGTCCCGTCCGTCAGACGGGCGATCTGCACAACGAGATTGATGGCCGAAGCAATCTGCTGGCGTATCGCTTTATCTGGCAGATTCAGATTCGCCATCGCGACCATCGTCTCAAGTCGGCTCAGCGCGTCGCGCGGGCTGTTAGCGTGAATCGTCGTCATAGAGCCTTCGTGGCCCGTGTTCATCGCCTGAAGCATGTCGAGAGCTTCTTCGCCGCGAACCTCGCCGACTATTATCCGGTCCGGGCGCATACGCAGCGAGTTAATCACAAGCTGGCGCTGGCGAACCGCTCCCTTGCCTTCGATGTTGGGCGGGCGCGTCTCAAGCCTCACAGTGTGCTCCTGCTTGAGCTGGAGCTCGGCTGCGTCTTCAATGGTGATGATTCGCTCTTTTTCGGGGATGAACGCCGACAGCACGTTAAGCAGCGTAGTCTTTCCCGCGCCCGTGCCGCCTGAGATTAGTATGTTCATCTTGCCCTGAACTGTAGCCTTCAGCAGTTCAAGCATCGGCGAGGTGAGCGAGTTATTATTGAGGAGGTCGTTAGCCGTCAACGGATCGCGACCGAAACGGCGGATCGAAAGCGTCGGCCCATCAAGCGCCAGTGGCGGAATGATGGCGTTGACGCGCGAGCCGTCCGGCAAGCGCGCGTCAACCATTGGCAACGATTCGTCGACGCGCCGCCCGACGCGCGACACGATGCGCTCGATAATGCGCATCAGGTGCTGATCGTCGTTGAACTTCACATCGGTCCGTTCAAGAACGCCGTGCCGCTCCACATAAACCATGCCCGACCCGTTTACAAGAATGTCTGATACGGTCGGGTCATCAAGCAATGGCTGAATAGGGCCATAGCCGAATAGCTCATCGAGGATTTCGCGCACCAACTGCTCGCGCTCTGCAAGCGAGAGCGGAGTCTTTTCGCGTTGCAGCAACTCGCGCACAATCTGGCTGACCTGCTCGCGCGCTGCTTCGTCGTTAAGCCGGTTGAGCGTTTCAAGATCAACCTCGTTTATTACTCTAGTGTGTAAGCTCGTTTTAAGCTCACGATATTCCGCATCAAACATCACTTATTACCTCTCATCACTTAAATCTAAAAAGTCCACGTCTTTTTTCGGGTATGGTGATCTCTGCAAGCTTGTAAGCCAAATCGCGATAACTGTGAGCAAGGTCCGAGTGGTTGGCTGACGCCACAGGGCTGCCTGAGTTTATCGCTTCGATAGTACCGTAGTAGCTGTTCGGCAGCTTCCAATAAATCTGATGTTTCAGCACCTGTTCTATCTCGCTGTCGCTTATCTCGTCTTTCTTGCGGCTGCGATTAATCACGAGTCGCAGCTTGTCATTGAGTCCCATGGCTCTGAGGAAACGAAGCAATCGTTCCGTGCGCCACAGCGAAGGCAATTCCGGCGTTGAGACGACAACGACGTTGGCGGCCATTCCGCCAATCATCCGCAAATACTCTTTGTCGGCGAAAGATGACAGATCAATAAACGTATGAGTGTATGTGCGGGCGACGACTTCGAGCGCCTTTGCAAGCGCGTCAGCCTCGCCCTCCTGTCGGGGCTGGAACTCTTTCGGACCGGGCAGCACCGCCACTCCGTGAGCGCGGCTCATGAACGATTCCAGCAGCACGGGGTCGAGCCGCGAAGCCGACGCCAGAACATCCGAGATGGTGAACTGCGGCTTTATGCTGAGCTGCGCCGCCGTGTCTCCGATCGGGCCGCTCAAATCTATCAGCGCCACCTGCGTGTCGGGCGCAGGCGCGAGCGATGTCGCAAGGTTGATTGAAACAGTAGTAGCGCCGACGCCGCCTTTGCCCGACGTGATGCAGTAAATCTTTCCGACGTTCTTCTGGCGCAGTTGTTTTTCAGAGATGTAACGGCCAATCGCCTGCGCGAGCGTGCGCGGCGGAATTGGCTTCGGGAAGAACTCGCGCGCGCCCGCTCGCATGGTCTCGATGATAAGCTGCGAATCATTTGCCGCAGAGCTGACGAACAGCCAGGTTTCGGGCAGCGTGGCGTGAAGCACGTGAAGCGTCTGAAGCGCCTGTTGCACGTCCTCCATGTCAACGATGATTATGTTCGGTCGGACTTCAGCAAAGCGTCGCGCCCAGCGATCTCCATAACTGGCGCAGTACTGCTCCGCCTCGACCTCAACCGTTGCCAACCCCGTCGCGCTAACCTGGATGCTGAGCATCTCGCGGGTTTCAGCCGAAGGGGAGAGAATGCCAACTACTATTTCTGTTAATGCCATACCCTTACTACTTCCCTTGTTCTATTACTCTGAAATTAAGATGTCCTCACAAGCCGCACTGGAACCGAAAACGGTCCGGTTATCGGCGGTCCCGAGCCGCCACCGCCGCCACCTCCTCCAGCCGGACACGACATTATGTTGATCAAATGCGCACGTACATCATTTCCTTGCAAACCATCTAAAAATACGAGAGCAAAACCGACGACTTGCAAAGTCGTTTGTCCCGATGGAAGGCTTGGACAAAAAGTGCAAATGTTAATCACCGGAGCTACGACCAGCGAGCGACTCGTCTCGATGGGGTTGCCATTCGGATCGCGATACTGGCCAACTGAAACGAAAGAATCTTTCGGGCATCCCGGATTGCTCTTGTCGCTCTGACATATCAAATCAAGGACGCCCTGTTTGGTTGGGCCAACCATATCGCCATTTTCAGTCGTGTATGATTGTGCGCAATAGAGCGCATTTGGTGAGCAAGTCGCAATGTTCGTTCTATAATCGTTGCCCCCTTGCGAATCACCCAATCTAATGCCGTAGAACTGGCCCGGCGCAGGAGCGGAATTTGGGTTCTTCGGTTTGATAGTGAATTGCGTGCCTATCTTGCCAAGCCCCCATGATGTAGGCTGACCGGTTGCAGTGTTTATAAGTACATGCCCCAATGAGCACGCGCCTTTGACAGTCTTTCCTTGCTTGTTTGTGGTATCACATATTTCTTCATTCTGCGGCGCGAGCGCTGTATTGGGTATGAACCACGGCTTCGTGCAGCCGCTGCCTACAGCGTTAGACGATGCTTCTGCAACTGCCGTTGCGCTTATGCTTGTGGTGTCCGGGCCTATTGCGCCTCCGAAAAAAGTATCCTGTGTATGCGCTACTGTGACCGTTACACGCCGGTTAGCCACATCTACGCTGACTGTAACATCGCCAGCCGCGATGGCCTCGCCCGTAATAGTGTTGCTATAAGCCACCTGCCTAGCGCGGCCTTCAGCAAACGCGGCGGGGTCTGCGGCAGTAGGATTCGTGACAAAAGTGAATGCTCCGGATAATGCCGCAGCGTCTGCCGCTCGCTGCGCGGCTGCACGAGCAGTCGAAGCCGTTCCTATGTCAACTGCCAGCGAGGCAAAAGACAAGAGCACAAACAGCAGAATGGCGACCATCACCAGCACATATCCTTCTTCTTTATTCCGCCTTTGCATATTGTCCTCCTTCCTGCATCACAAGCTGCGCATCGCTAATTCTTCTTTGGCGGCGACTCGCCGACTTTACCATCGAACTTTTCTTTATCGAGAAAAGGCTTGGGGAATGTCGGCAGCGGCGGCACCTGTCCCGGCGCGAGTGGCCTTACGAGCTTCGGCGTCACCATAACCAGCAGCTCCGTGTTGTTGCGATTCATCGAGCGGCTTCTAAATATCCTCCCGATAATCGGAATGTCGCCAAGCGCCGGTATCTTCGAGACCACCTCCGTCAAACGGTTATCAATCAGCCCTGCGATGGCGAAACTCTGTCCGTCGCGCAACTCGATCTCCGTTTCGGCCCGCCGCGTCGTCAGCGCCGGGATAAGAAAGCCGGAGACAGTCAGCGCGTTCGAAAAATCGAGCGCGCTCACTTCGGGCGCAACCTTTAAGCGTATAGTTCCGTCGGGCGATATGTTTGGCGTGAATTTCAGCCTGACGCCGAACTCTTTGAACAAGATGGTGACAGCCGACAGTCCGCCGACTCCCTGCACGACGGGGAAAGGAAATTCGCCGCCCGCAAGGAAGCTGGCCTCGCGCCCATTGAGCGCCAGCAGGTTAGGCTCGGCCAGAATCTGCAAAACGTTGCGTTGCTGCAAAGCTCGTATTGTGACGCCGAGGTTCAAGTCAGGCCGAAACACAAAGATGTTCAGCAGGTCGCTCAAGCTAAATGTGGACTCAAATCCCGGCAACTGTCCCGGTATCCTCCCCGTTATGCGGCCAGCTCCGCCGCCGGTGGATCCCCCAACCTGCGGGGGTCCGAACTGGCCTGTTGATACAGCGCCCGGAGTATTGGCAGCGCCGGTGCTGAATATGTTGATGCCGAATTGCTCTATGGCCGTTCTATCTACCTCGGCGAAGCGAACCTGCAGCAACACTTCGCCCGGCGTGAAAGCCACGGCGAGTATGTTGACTACATTCTTGGCGCGCGCCTGCGCCAGCGCGGCGGCTCGGTCAGCCACTTCTTTGGATGAAACTACGCCCGTCAGAACGACAGATGAATCAGTCTGACTGACTTGAATATTTTCGTTTGGGAAAACCTGGCGCATGGTTTCGCGAAGCGCCGCAAGGTCAAGCTCTACCCTCAAGTCGTAAGTGATAGTCTGTTCTCGCTCATTCCAGAGAATCAACGTGACGTTGCCCGGAACCAGACCATTAACCAAGACTTGATTGGGAGACACGATAACGGCTGAGGCTATTGTCGGGTCGGTGACCGAAACGCGTTTGAGCGGCTCAGGCGATCTGAGCACAACAGACTTGCCTGCAAACAAACGCAGCGTGATCGGCTCCTGAGATGACTGCTGTCTCATTTCGCCGAGGTCGAGCGACACGGATAATTGAGCTTGCGGCTGCGCCTGCTGCGGCAACGTGGAAGGCGTTTGCGACAGGCCTACCATTGTCAAGATACAGAGCAGGATGAGCATGAAATGAGCAGATGGTCTTATCATTTTTTATTCCATCTCCATCTGAGAATGTTTCCTGCTTTAGCGTTTCATTGCTGTTTCTTCTCGAAAGTAGTCGTCTCGCGCTTGTCGCCTTTTATCAACTCCACTTGAAGGGTAACGACCGGAGGCGGTGTAGGCGCAGGGGCAACAGTTGGCGCTACTGGTTTAATCGGGGCTTTTTTACGCGGATACCTTGCGATTACAGGCTTAGGCTGCTCCTGAGGAGCGGGCGCGGGCATGCTCGACTCCCTGAAAATCTCCGCTTTCTTTACAGCAGTCGGTTCTGCCGATGCCAAATCGAGGGGGTTGCGCAGCGCGAGCCTTATCTTGCCGCTTGCCGACGCCAGTGCGAGCTTCTGAGAATCTTCCGGTGACACAAGCAGCGTAACCACCTGCACGTTCTTCAAAGGCTTCCCTTCGGCGTCGCGCTCTACGTTCTGGCCTGCCGCAAGCACCTCCACGTTTTCGAGGAAGACGTTGGAGACTTCGGTATCATCATCCTTGCCAGGCGAGCCGACTACGATTAAATCCACACGGGTTCCAGGTGTGACGAATCCGGCCACGCCTGTCACGTCGTCCACCTTGACCGATACAGCTCGCATTCCATCGGGGATGGCCGATGGCAGACCAGCTCCGGCCTGGCGCGGCGCAAGTTTCGATTCAAGTATCGGCTCATTTGCAGACAGAGGCACAACGACGCCGCGCCCCACGACATCCGCAATGTTTGTGAACGCTCCTTGGAGAGGAGCATCACTTGACCAGGGGGCCAGGCGAAGCTGTTGCTCTGTGATGCGCGTGCCCAGAGGGAGTTTGTCGGCGGCGACCACTATCTTCAAGGTATCGCCTGAAACGCCAAGTCGGCCTCTCAGCGTGCGATAAGCCAGGTAAGCGACCAGGCCACTGAGAACTATGGCCAAAAATGCAAACATCAGCATTCGATTTCTATTCATAAAGGTTACTCCTAACCGCGCTCCTACGCGCGGCGATTATTGCCCATAAAGATTGCGAAACACCGACCTGCCGCTGAGCGTCACGTCACCCGCTGAAAGGAAGGGCGCTCCAGGCACCAGCAGCGAGCGATTGTATGTGACTTTAATTTCCGAGCCGTAAGCTCTGATGCCGCCGGGCATAGTTATGGGATACCACTGTCTTATAGTAACGTCGCCGCAAGTCCATTGAAGTTTCGTAGAGTCATTCGGATCAGGGGACGACGTGCAGCCGCCAGCATTTATAGTTATGCCTTCCTGAGTGAGATAGTCCGACACCCGCGCGGCTATCGCATCGGCTGTGGCAGAGGGATTGGTAGAATCAACGAAATTTTGCGGCAGCGAAGAGAAACGTGCCCCTTCGCGCGCCGCGTTCTGCACTACCTGGTGCTCGCGAATCAGTAGCCCAAGGTCAATGATGGCCACAAACAAAACCACCAGGAAGGGGAGAATAAGGGCAAACTCCACGACCACCGCGCCCCGGTCATCGCCTTCGGGTTGTCTTGTAGCTCTTTTTTTAAGGGCTGGTTTCATTTCTCATCAATGATTCGCCTGTGATCGTGACGCTCAAATCTCCGAGCAAAGGCAACGACAGAAAGCTATAAGGCACTGACACTTTTACTTTGGTAAACTCATTTCCATTGATCACGACAGGGGTTGCGATTCCCGCGCCATCGTTGATCGTGATCGTTGCGCCCTCTATCGAAGAAGATTGAAGGAACTGGTTTACGCGAGTCTGAACGTCCGTATCAGACGGCAACGTGCCGGGAAGAGTCTGGGTTAGAGGCGTTACCGCAAGTCGTGCACCTTCGCGCGCAGCATTGGTGACGACCTCCTGGACGTTGAACATTCGTCCCGCTTCCCAGATTGCAAATATCAGCGTGAACAGCGCAAGCAGTATAAGCGCGCCCTCAAGAATGGCGGCGCCTCGCTCGCTAGAATCTGTTCTCTGCTCGCTCATTGTCTACCGAATAAAACAAAGACCCAGGTCGCGATTGCGACAGACAGGCCAAACGGGATGGCCAGGGCTTGCTGGTTATCAACGCTCAGCGCCGGGTGAGGACTGAAGCGGCCTCGCACAAATCTCTTGGACAGGTCCCAGAGATTCGCCGCCGTCGAGACAATCGCGCGCGCAAACAGAACGCGCACGACTGCCATAACGCCAGCAATGATGGCCGAAAGAACGAAAAGAGTGAGAACGTGCTTGAAGGTCACCGCAGCGCCCAAAGCGCCAAACAGTTTCACGTCGCCCGCTCCCATCCCGCGCATTAGAAACAGCGGGAACAGTATGGCAGTTCCCACAAGCAACCCGGCCACGCTCATCCACAGGCCAGACAAACCTCCTGTCAAGCCGTGCCAGATGAGCGAAGCCGCTATGGTCGCTAGAACAAGCCAGTTCGGTATGCGCCGCCAGCGCAGGTCGAAAAGCCCTGCAGCAGTAACACTGAGGAGGATTAGCGCTGTTGGCATATACCTACTATGGGAAAGCGAGCGACAGCCAATTATTGACTGTCGCTCAAATTGAGTTCCTTGCCTTAACTTGTACTGTGGCGATGCGGATTAGAATTTGAGTGAGCTGACTGCAGCAGAGAAGACGTTGCTTACTGCTGAGTCAACTCCCGGCGTAAGGCCGGCGACAGTTAAGGCCACCAGAACGATCATCAAGGCATACTCGATGATATCCTGACCGGACTCTTCCTTGAGGAAACGTTTAAGCATGTTTTTCATAAGGGGCTTTCTCCTTTTTAAGTTAATCTGAAGTCCGATATATTTGACTTCAAAGCTTTGGTCACTACGAGAATGGCGAAGTGCTATAGCTCGCGTTTTTGCAAGAAGGGATGCCTTCAACCTGTGAGTTACCGTTGACCGTCACGTCGCCTCCCTAACGGTATCTTTTCAAACAAACTATACTTCCTGCTGCAATCTCAGCACACCAACTTTAATCTGTGTCCTGATTTATACCCGTTTTACCCGTGCTCGACTACCTGCTACGCGTCAGGACGCCGTAGAGGGGGAGACGGCCCGATTTTTATCACAGGCCCTGATTCTTGTCAATTACCTTTTTTGGGTAAACAACAGAAAAATCATAATCAGCTTCCCTGATCAGGCCACGCTTTCAAGCGGTCAAACCGAACCAGATGAACATCTTTACCCGATTCGACTGCCAGCAGCGTGTCTGTTGCAGCGGCTCTCGGCGCCGCCCAAAATGCGTGACCTGATATCCCGGCATGCATCAGAAAATTGTTAATGCGGTTCTGAATCCAGAGCTTTTTCTTAAAGACTTAGCCCTGACCTAAGGGTGGTCGTAATGCCTCAGTAATGGAAGGAATAGGTAGCACAGACTTCGGTCTGTGTTTGATACTGCTTGCCACAGGCTAAAGCCCGTGCCAAATCGCCGCCCGTAACTGAGCGATTACGGGCGATCCAATTAAACTGAAGACATCGAACGGAGATATTGTATATACTAGCGATGTTTTTCGGAGACCTTATTCATTCAGGTCCGGCGGCCCCTTGTGGCGTTGCATGGCTCTCATTTGATTTGCGGAAAGCATCAACCGTGACCGGAGGTGTGACATGAATAAAAGCCGGGAGGCCGCGCTGACGGCGAAGAAGCGAATCGCAGACTGGCTCATGCCTTCGATTGCCGACGCCATATTCCTTAGACTCTTCTTCAGCACTCTGGCCGCTGGCGCTTTGCTGTTGAATGACGGCGACACGGGCTGGCATCTGGTGACGGGCGAAGGTATTCTGAGCACATTCAAAATCCCATACTCAGACCCTTATTCTCACACTATGCCCGGCGCGCCGTGGACGGCACACGAATGGTTTGCCGAAGTCCTATTCGCTTTGGCTCACCGGCTGATGGGGCTTAACGGCGTAGTGCTGCTGGCCACTGCAACCCTCGCGCTCACTTTTTTCTTCCTCTACCTGTTCCTGCTTCACAGGAAAGTGAATCCAGTCGTTGCTGCCTTCTTTGTGATAATCACATCGTGGGCATCTACGCTGCACTGGCTGGCCCGCCCGCATATCTTCTCGCTTCCGCTGACACTCGCTTTCGTAGTCATTCTTGAGCTTTATCAGCGCGACAGTAAGAACTACTTGAAATGGCTTCCTGCCTTGATGTTGTTGTGGGTGAATCTTCATGGCGGCTATGTGTTCGGCCTGATGCTCATGCTGATTTACACGGGCGGAAATCTTTTAATCTCGTTCAGCAAATCAGAGAAGCGCGAGCGAGCGCGAGCGAGTTTCAAAAAGCTCGGCCTAATTACGCTTGCCACGTTTCTTGCCACATTTCTGAACCCGCAGGGTCCCGCTATTTTGATCTTTCCTTTTCATCTGGTCGGTCGGCAATTCATTATGGATAACGTTTCAGAATGGATGTCGCCAAACTTTCATAAACAGGGAGTCTTTGCCTTCATGCTCCTCCTGTTCATAGCCACGCTCATCTTATCAAGGAAAAAGCCGGATATATTCGAGGCAAGCGTGACACTGCTTTTAATCTATATGTCGCTTTATTCAGTCCGCTATGTTCCGCTGCTCGCAATCATAGTGGCTCCCATCGCAGCATCCCGGTTCGGCCCGGCACTTGATCGCCTGTCAGAGTCCTGGAGCTCGGTGAAGATAATCAGGGAGATCCGCGACATCTCCAAAGCCATCTCAGAGAATGTCACGTCGCTTGAGATGAGATTCAATCATCATCTGTGGGTTTACATCGCTGTAGCCGCCTGTTTTATCGTGGCCTTGAACGGAGGCCGATTAGGGCAGAATCAATTGATGGATTACAAGCACGACAAGGATCACTTTCCGGTCGAGGCTCTGGACTTTGCGCTGGCGAACGGGATAAGCGGCAATATGTTCAACAACGACGGCTGGGGCGGGTACATAATTTATAAGAGCTATCCTCGCTACAGAGTTTTTATGGATGGCCGCTCGGATATGTACGGGGTGCCGTTGCTGAAAGAGTACATGAAGGTGGCGACTGTTAAGCTCGACTACGAAGAGGTGCTCGATAAATACAATGTGACGTGGATGATATTCAACGCCAACTCGCCCGTATGCCAGCTTCTTGCAGCAACCGGCAAATGGAAGCTCATCTATGCCGACACGACGGCTGACGTTTTAGTCAAGGATACACCGGAAAACCTTGAGCTTATAAGAAAGTACAGTGGGGTTCAGTTCGCGCCGAAAGAAGAATCGGAGTGAAGATGCCGCCGCGCTCAACTGTCATGGACTCGGTATATGACACAACGCCCATCTGTGGATTTGAAGACCGGAACGAAAACCTGCGAGTTGCGATCTAAGAGCATGTTGTAAGTCTTCTGATACGCGTCAGCTTGAGATTCCAATTCCAAGTCGCTGGAAGTGAGGACGAGGTAACGTGCACCGTTTTCTTGTATGATGCGAAAAATGACTTCGGCCCGCTCTTCCAGACTGCGCTGGCTGGCCACCATATTGCCTCCCTCTATCAGGGGTGAAGACCGAGTGGCTTTGCGCCCGGTGTAAAGGTAGTACATCGGATCACGATAGCAGACCAGAACGTCGGAAGGATCGGTGTGTTCCTTTATCCATTGAATCGCTTCCGTATCTTCCGCAGCGCGCGCAGCATATTTCGCTTTGAAGGGAATTAATGACGCATAAAGGCCAGAGCCGTAGTTATACGCAGCGAAGCTTATCAGCGCGATCAAAGGCGCGGTCATCAGCAGCGCAGCCGCTTTATAACTCAGCCCGCTCGATTTAAATCCTTTTCGGATTAATTGCGCCACCCGTTCAAGCTCAGTCACCAAAAACAAAAGCAGGAACGGCAGCAGAGGCATCAAGAAGCGATCCTGCCCGGAATAGGGCCAGATCAGATGCAGGCAAAAGTACAAAATCACATATATGTGCAGCAGCCGGAAGCCCGCTTTGATATGCCGCAGCAGCCCGGCTAAGATGAGAAAAAGAGTTACGCCCAAGGCTATAAGAATAACCGTGAAAAGATTCTCGCCGAAGCGTGGCGCGAAATCGAAAGGCAGCCCCAGGCATATCAACGGAACCGAAGCGATTAACAGCGTGAGGAGATTCTTGCCGATTATGCTCAGAAGAATCGTGAACCCGGATTGGCCGGTTTGCGCCTGCGCATCGCGAATGATCTCGCTGTAGCTTTTGATGTAGCTTTCGTAATAGGAAGCGTTGACCCCGCCGCCTGTGGGACGGTTGAAGTATCCCCATCCGATCCATGCGAGCGCAATCGAGGCTCCTGTCGCCAGCGGCATTAAGGCTCTTTTAAATTGCCTGCGGAGAAGGTAATAAAAAGCAACAGCAACCAGCAGGGTGATTCCAGAAGTTCGGGCCAGAAACGCCAGCCCCAGAATTACACCTAGCGCCGTGCCTGTCGCCCATCTGGTTTGCTTCTTTTCGTACTCTTCGGCTAAATGAAGGCCCGCAACCGACACGGCCAGATAAAACATCTCGGAATATATCCCCGAAGATAAGATCACCGTCCGCCAGTTCAGTGCCGTCAGCGCGACAATAAGCAGAGCCTGCAATCTTGATGCATAAGCCTGCGCAGTCAGGTAGCGCCAGATCAAAGCCAAAGAGATAGCTGCGGCCAAAGCAGACAGCAGCATCATTGCCCATAGGTTTGCGGGGAAGTTCGGGTTCACGCGCCAGATCAAGGAAAGCAGGAAAGGATGGAGCGGCGGCGATTTGGTCTGGGTCGGCTCGCCGGGCAGGCTGATAATGCGATAGCCTTGCCCCGTCGCCAGCGATTTTGCCGTAGCGACATAAATGCTATCGTCATGATAGAAGCCGAAACTATCAGGTGTGATAGCAGAGATGTAAAAGGCGGCGGCAGCAATCAAAAGAAAGATGAGCGCTGTACTTGTTAGCTTCTGAGAATTAGTTACTGCCAGGGGCCGGTCTGTAATACGCGATTCTTCCATTTGCTCCTTCAATGAGTTGACTAATCGTGCTTGTCAGACCGGTAAGTAATTTCTACGGTTGAACGATGCCGGTCTAGCCATACTGCTACGCTGTCAGGCGTAACCATATCGCCTTTCAATAACTCAAGCAGCAAGTTCTGAGTAAGTATCGTATCAAACTCTTGCTCGTAATAGACGCTTTGTTTCTGGCCTGCCAACTTCAATAGGAATGGAACGCGATGATCCGTTTCTCTCAGCAAGAATTCATCATCAGCTTTGGCCCACATATAGGTTTGCTGCCAATAATCAGTCTTCCACCAATGGTCGGAAGTTACCAGAACAATCGTATCGTCCCAGATCCCGGCATCTTCCATACTCTGGCGCAGTTCACCCAGAGCGCGATCAGCCAGCCGCAGGTTATCGAGATAGCTACCTGCCCCGCTCAAATCAAAATCTTCCGTGCGCCGGTTATAGACATAAGGCGGATGGGGCATAGGCCAGTGGACGAGAATCATTTCATAATTCGGATCAGCGGCCACTCTATTTGCTTCTTTTTGTACAGTAAGAAACGAGCGCAGGTGCTGTTGTCGCTCTATTCGTGGCTTTATTCCGAACTTTTGCGAGAGCAACGTCCCAAGCGGGATTGAATTAACCAGGTCTTCAAAGTTCCTGAGTAAGTCATCACGCAATGTCGAGTCAACATCTTGCCACACGCAATAATTCAGGTCTTTCCCTATAACTCTGCCATAAGGAATGTACCAGCCAATCACTGCGGTATTTAAATTCGCTTCACGCGCTTTCGAAAACAGAGTTGGATATTGGCTCAAGCTTACCGGCTCGTTAGCATCATCGAAGGTGATAGTTATTTCTGATGGGCTTATCGGGTCTGTTTTAACAACTCTCCTGCCAGTTATGAGGGCAGGCATTGAAAGACCTGTGCTGTCTGCTGGTGGGTAAGCGTGTGTTGCAATAATTGCTTCATTGCGAAAACGATCAAACTCCGGCAATTCTAACGAGGCAGGCCGGATTGAAAAGGCTATCTGATAATCCATCTCGTCAAATACCATCCACAGTACACGCGGTCCCGCTTTTTCTCTTGCAACAGGCTGCGCGAGCGGCCTCTCAGAGAATTTGGTTAATGCCGCTGCTGCCTGTCCTATGGTGAGCAAAACGAATGGGGACAATATCAAAGTTGCTGTTGCAGCAAAACGCACAAGCTTTCGATCCCAGGGCTTTATATCCGATATGGATATTATTAATATGGCCAGCGCAACAAAGGCAATCTCGATAATGACTTTTCCCTCTGGCCAAAATATCTGTAATGCACAATTAAAAGGCACGAGCAAAGAAAGTGGGAAAACCAATTCTGCGATGCGCAAAGGGAGCGGGCTTTTAGACCGCCGCGCCAGAGTTATTGCAATCCATAGGAGCAGCGCCAGTGACAGAACGCTGATGATTATTGAGAGGTACTGATTATAGCCGGGAATGTTTAAAGTTGTATCGAGCAGCGCAGACCATCCAAGAATGAAACACAGATTCGCCAGCGATAAAGCTCCGACCGCATCCTTTATCATCTGTGATTTCTTCATCTCTTCCTCAACAGGTAAAACCAGCGGCTTGTTTCGTCTAAATGCTGAGAGCGAATTAGCTCGAATCTTCGCTTGCAGACCGCTTCAAAAAGCTGCGGCGTCAGCCCTTCGTGCAAATGCTCACGCCCGCGCGCAAGACGTCGAAACATCGAATCTTCAGGCGCGATGAACTCAATCATCAAAATGTCGTTGGTCAACTCGGCGGCAAGCTCGATGATCTCTTCCAGAGGTATGCGCTCGCTCACAAGCATGTGATGTATGACCGCAAGCATCATCACCGCGTCGAATGCTCCGCGTGCGCGATCAAGAAATGACGCGCACTCGCGGTTGCGCCATCCCATCGCAGGGCTTGGCCGCGCCAGATTTACTACAAGCGGCAATACGTCGAGATGCTCAGCGCGCGCCCTGCGCCACGTCTCGCCGACGACTACCTCATCGCTGTCAATCGCAACCACGCGCGCGCCGCTCCTTGCGGCAATCGCGCTGAAGTGGCCCGTGTTGCACCCGATGTCCAACAGGCTCGCGGGCCGAAACTCCAACAGGGCCTTCTCGATGAAATCCTGCTTCGCCCGAAAATGCTGCTCCGTGTAGTTGTTGTCCGAAGCCATGTAGTCCGACCATCGAGACTTTTCATCTGCGCGCGGGCGCAAACGGTCGAGCTTGCGGCGCAATCGCTTCAACGAAGATTCGAGAATGAAGCGCGCCTTCTCAGGGTTGCTCAACGTCTTGCTATGATAAATCGTCGTGTCGTCTTTATCGTGCCTCGCGCCGAGCCACGTCGGGATAGACGCAAGCGACAGAAACGGCGGCGACAGTTTTCTAAGCGGCCCACATAGACGATACACGTCTTCCGGCTCCAGCCCGTCGCGGCGCGAGCTTAACAACTGGCTCAACTCAACGCGGAACTGTTTGTTCACCAGGAGCGGCAGCAAGAACGTGCGCTCAAATTGAGCTTGCGGAAGCCAGATGGGATCGTTCGGATTGCGCCGCTCAAACGACAGCACATCTACGAAAACAGGGTCGGGACCGCGAAAGAGAATGTTGTAGGGGGTCGCGTCCTTCAGACCGAGAGATTCGGCCACGAGGCTTTCGGCCAGATCGAGCGTCAATCGCGCGGCTTCGTGCAGCATCTCCGGCGGCCATTCATAAGGGAAGCTCTGAAACGGAATCTGCTCGTGCTCTGCGATTATCCAGCCGTCATCAAGCTCGAACAACTCGGCAGCTTCACAGTCGCGTATGAGGTTATCAACGGCGGCTGAATCAAGCATCGTAGTGCGAACCAGTCGTTTGGTTTCAAGCAGTCTCTGGAACGTCGAAGAATTCAGGAACGCCTCAAGGTCTGCAACGCCGTCACGATTAATGAGGCGAAGGATGCGCCCGCTCGCGCGGAGCAATCGCCCTGACGGGTCGCGGAAAGAGACGCTAATATCGGTTGCGGGCTTCGAGGCTTTCATATCCCAGCGTTGAAAAGACAGGCCTTGGAGCTATCGGTACTGCTGAGAGTTCAAAGGCTTATATCAGCGATGACAGGATTTATAACTATAAGCCTTATACTTCTACAGATTGGCTTCCTTTTCGGTATCCGCAGGAAGAGGCTCAGGCGACGAAGGCACAACTTTGCTGCTGGTCAGGCGACGGACCCAGCCGATGATTTTACGAAGATAAAACATCACTCCGAATGAAGCGGCAAGCAGCATCTGCCAGATCAACGCCCCCGATCCCGGATCGGTGTAAGCATAAGCTCTGACCTCTGCCAGAAGCAGCACCAGTATAAATATGAAAAGCAAATTCTTGGGGCGCATGACGGGTTTCTCCTGTCGCTTCGATTTACCTGCCCATTGTAGGAACTACTATAGGCCAAGTGGCCCACAAAATACTGCGACTGACTCGGAATGTCAATACCCTATTTTTGCTATCCGGCAACCGCACCCTAATAAGTCAACGCGACCAAACCAATCTGCTACAGACTCGCTCGCCGCGTCTGCGCCGATTATTTTTCGGATAACAATCAGACGATTTGTGCTACTATGCCGCTGCTCATTGGTTGATTCTTAATAGCTGTGCCTTCTTTTCAAAGTCATGCGCTCGATGCTCACATCACTGATTGCCCTCGCGCTGTTGAGCGCCACGTCGCCCGCACAATCTGTTGTCAGCATCAATCCGCCTGTGAAAAATGATATTCAGCCATTTGAAATAGAAGGCGGGCCGCAGGCAATCGCTCTCGGCGATCTTAACGGCGACTTCCGCCCGGAAATCGTCGTGGCCAATCGCTATAACGAAAGCGTCACCGTCCTGCTCAATAACGGCAACGGCTCTTTCAGCTTTATGAGCAGTTACTGGGTGGGCAGCTTCCCCGCAGCGCTCGTCTTAAGCGACTTTAACGAAGACGGCAAGCTCGACTTGGCGGTGGCCAATTCCGGCAGCAACACGATCTCGGTTCTGACGGGCGCGGGCGACGGCGCATTCGATAAGAAGAACGACTACGCGACCGGGAATCTTCCGTGCGCGATTGCCGCAGGCGACCTCAACGGCGATAAAAGACCCGACCTTGTGGCGGCAAATCGTTACGGCAACACGGTCTCGGTTCTGTTAGCCAACGGCGACGGCAGCTTCAAGTCGAGCGTTGATTATGAGGCAGGGCGGCTGCCGCGCTCTGTTGTGATAAACGACTTCAACCGTGATGGCAAGGCAGACATCATCGTCACTTCGCTGTTCGATCATTCAGCGTCGGTCCTGCCCGGCAAAGGCGATGGCAGCTTCGGCGCAGCTTATCAATACTTGAAGGGCAGGTCAGGGCTTGCCGCAATTCCTGACCTTGACGGCGATGGCAGGTGTGACTTTGTAGAGATGAGCCGCGACGGCAATTCCGTTTCGGTTCATCCGAGCAGCCTCATCAAAAATGCTGGCTCGAATGCTGTTTACACGACGGGCTGCGGCCCGTGCTCGGTCACCGAAGCGGATATCAACCGAGACGGCATAAGGGATTTGATTGTCGCTAACGCGGGCGTATATCCGACTTTCATCGGCTCGGTCTCGGTGCTGCTTGGAAGACGCGACGGGAGCTTCTGCGTGCAGGAGCATTATTCGACGGGGAGCGCAACTCAGGCGGCGATAGCGGGCGATGTTGACGGCGACGGGCTGATTGACATTGTGGTCGCCAATGGCTGCTACGATTTCGGCGGCGGCGTTTCGGTCTTGTACGGCGCGGGCGACGGCGCGCTCGGCAGCAGAACAGATTATTCCATCGGCGGGCATATCATCTGGGTGTCGTTTAGCGATGACGCTGACGGTAAAGCCGACACTAAATCGCTCTGGATACAGAAATAAAATAATGCTTCGACTCAAAGCCTGCAAACCGGCAGGATGTAGACCGGCCTGCGTGATTTGCGAATAGAGCTTGACGTATTTTCAAACCGCGATACAATTGCGCAGTTGAGCACGTAGGCCCGGAACAAATGGTTTTGTCATTGGCGAATTTCTTTGTATATTGACATACCGCAAGCTCTGAAGGAGCGATGAGATACAGGCGCTAACTTGCTTTCATAATCAATAAGCCCCGTTGTACAGCAACAGGCAGACGACAATTTAGTTGCCGCCAACCTTGCGGCAAAAGCGGGAGGAAACTTCAATTATGCCATCCCCGATAAGCCAACGGTTATTAAGCTGGCTCAATTCTCCTATCTCGATTCGGTGCGCGCTTTTCGTTGCGGCTCTTGCCTTGATGCTTTCGCCGCTCATCGAAGCTACAACGGCGACATCGGCGGACCCGACCGGCGGCTTCGCGCGTGCGGGCCGACAAGCCTTGCTTGAATACGCTTCGACCGGAAGGAATCCTTCGGGCGCAGTCAGCGGAGACATACCGCCTGACATAAGGCAGGAAATATCACCGACGGCCACTTCTGCCATAGTCATCGTCAACTCGACAACCGATACAGCCGACGGTGATACATCATCCATTGCCAATCTGATTGCGAACCCCGGCGCTGATGGAGTCATAAGCCTGCGCGAAGCCATCACGGCGGCCAATAACACCGTCGGGGCAGATACAATTAATTTCAACATCGCAGGCTCAGGCCCGCGCACCATCTCACCTCTGTCGCCTCTGCCCACAGTCACGCAAGCCGTGACGATTGACGGCACGAGCCAGCCGGGCTTTCTTGGAACGCCTATCATTGAATTGAACGGGAGCAACGCGGGAGTCGCCGCGAACGGGTTGAACGTAAGCGCGGGCGGCGTTGTCATCAAGGGGCTGGTCATTGATCACTTCAGCGGCAACGGGATTCTTTTGAATGGCAGCGGGAACCTCGTATTCGGAAACACCATAACCTCGAACGGCAACAACGGGGTGGTCGTCGCGTCAGGGACCGGCAATTCAATCCTTTCAAATTCGATTTCGTCTAACGGGCCTTTCTTCTCAGGCGGCGGCTTGGGAATCAACCTCGTCGGCGGCGTCGAAAACAGTTTCGGAGTCACCGCAAACGATACGTGCGATGCAGACGCGGGCGCGAACAATCTGCAAAACTCGCCCGTGCTTACATCAGCAACCTCTGACGCCACCAGCACAACGATAACCGGCACGCTCAATAGTCTGCCCAACACATCATTCAGGATAGAGTTCTTCTCAAACGCGAGCTGCGACCCCTCACAATCAGGCGAAGGACAAACGCTTATAGGGGCGAGGAATGTCGCAACCGATGCGAGCTGCAATGTGATAGGAGGCAGCTTCACGGTGACGGGACTCCCTCCTGTCGCTATCGGCAGCGTTATTACCGCGACTGCTACACGACTTGATTCCACGCTTGCCACAACCGACACATCTGAGTTTTCGCAGTGCATCCCGGTAGGAGTCACACAGGGCGGCGGCGGTCAGGGAGCGGACCTGAGCGTGACGACTACCATGTCGCCCAACCCTGTTCGCGCTGGCTCGAACGTTACCAAGACAATCCTTGTAGTAAACACAGGCCCGGCCACAGCGACGAATGTTACCGTGACCGATGCGCTTTCGGGCGAGCTTACGTTTCAATCGTGCAGCGCGACGGCGGGCGGCGTATGCGGCGGGTCGGGTAATGCTCGAACCGTTACGTTCGCTTCGCTTCCGCCCGGAACGACTGCGACCATAACGATCATCGCAAGGACCAGTTGTTTGGTGGCAGACAGCAACGTCATAGGCAATACGGCGGTCGTGGTCAGCTCTTCTACTCCTGATCCGAACACGGTCAACAACGTATCAACCGCTTCGGCCATAGTCACCAACCCTGCGCCTACGATCAGGTGCCCGGCTAGCATTACACAGCTTAATGATCCGGGATCGTGCGGAGCGATTGTCAACTTTCCGCCGCCGGTAGTAACCGACAACTGCCCGATTGAATCGGCAGTCTGCTCGCCGCCGTCCGGCTCTACGTTCGCCATCGGCACGACGACCGTCACCTGCGTCGTGACAGACACGAGCGGCGTTCAAGCCAGTTGCTCGTTCACCGTTACCGTCAATGACTTTGAAAGAATCAGAATCGTCTGCCCTGCCAACATCGTCATTCAGGCGCAGCCGGGTCAGTGCTCGCCCGTTGTGACCTACCCGACTCCGACTGTGATTGATAATTGTCCGGGAGCTACAGTCACCTGCACGCCTGCGTCGGGCACGCGATTTCAGCTTGGAACCACTCCGGTGACTTGCACGGCGGTTGATGTCGCGGGCGTTCGCGATACATGCACTTTCACTGTGACGGTTAATGGCTCGCCGCAGGCGACTGTGAGATTGGAAGGCGGCGCTTTGACGCTCGAATTCGGTCCCGTGAGCGCGAGCGGGAAACCCAAGAAAGAGAAGAAGCGGCCAGCGCGCAACTTCACAATCGAAAACATCGGATGCATTCCGCTCGTCGTCGCTCTCGATTCAATCCTGCGCACGGGCAGCGACGTTGATCGCGGCAGGATCTCCGACCCTGACGACAGAAAGTTCTTCTCCGTCAAATTAGTCAGCGCGAATGGAACTCTGCAAGACCTCGATATACTCGAAGACGTAACAATTCAGCCGGGCCAGAGACAGAATTTCCGCGTGCTGTTCAACCCTGTAATCCCTGCGGCCACGAGCGAAACGCGCGGCCTGTCTGCCGATCAAGTTCTGCCTGATGTGGTCACGTCCAAGCTGACCTTCATTCAAAATGGCGGACCTCCAATCGTCATCAACATGGCCGGTTTTGTCGAGACGCAGGTGAGGCTGATTGATCCTGATAATCCGAGAAGGCCCGCGCTCGTCAGGTTCTCGCGCGTCGAGGATGAATTCATCGCCGAGTATTCGATCTATGATTCGAACCTCGACGTCAACACGGCTGCGTATCTGTTTTTCGACAAGCAAGGCCGACCCGCAGGACAGGAGCTTCGCGCAGACATAGCGTCGCTCATCAGGCAGAGCAATTTCGTGAGAGGGCAGAGCTTCACCATAATTCAGAAGTTCACGGGAGCAAAGGACCACCCCGATATAATCGGGATTCGCGTGACTGTATCGGATGCGGAATCGAGCGACACGGCGCAATCGAGCGGGAATGCTGCGGCAGGCAGCGCCTCCGCAGTTAAGTCGTTCGGCGCGCCGCGCGGCGGCTCGCTCGTTTTGCCTCCGCTGGAGGTCGGCCTTTCGCTTGAAAGAACTCGCCAGAGACGGCGAGCGGCAAATAATCTCAGACAGGCTGATAAGCTCAGGGAGAAATAAGAGCAATGAAACACAAACTCTACTTAGTAATCTCGTGTCTGGTGCTGGCATTGATAATCGGCCTTCTGCCGAAACGTGCGCAGGCCGATGACGGCGCGGCTGATCGTGAAAAACCGATTCGCCTTTACGCCACGGCTTTTGTCGGTCCCATCGGCAAAGTCACCGAAAACGGTTTGAGCCGCGCGGGGTTCGCCATCAACGGAGCGCGCCAGTACGGCGAGCAATTCATCTGGGCTGGCGACCTGCTCCAAGCGCCAGCAGATGCGAGCCTCGCCGTCTCGCTTGATTTGATTGGAGCGGTGACCTTAGCAAGAGGAGCAAGCGTCAGGCTCTCAACCGCGCGAACTATGCTCGATAACGATAAGCCCGGTCGCGCGCTAGTTGCTTCGCTCATCAATGGAAACGTGGACGTGAGACTTGAGTTCGGCGCTTGCGCATACATTCGCGCCTGCGGCTCGGCTTACCTAAGCTCGGAGGGCGCGAGCTTCAGCCTTGCTGCGAAGGATGGCGCGGCTGTAGTTAATGCGAGGGTCGGCGCGGTGCGCGTCGAACAACAAACTATGCAGCATCAATACAGCCTGCATCCCGTTGGCCACGGCACTGACATCAGCGTGCGCGGCGGTGGTCTGACCTATATTCGCCTTCAGGTCATTGAAGACGACAGGCCGGTTCCGGGCGTGCCCGTTCTATTCGCGCTCGACCCTGCGGTGGGCAAGAGGTTGGGCACGCTAGGACTGGGAACGATGGCGGGAACGACTTTTCTTGCGACGACGAACGCCGACGGAATCGCCGCAGTTCCCTTCACTGCAAACCATGTGAAGGGAACAATCTCCATCTCTGCGACAGTCGAAGGAACGAGGACTTCGTGGACGGGGCAAATCAAAGTGACGAATGAATCGAATGCTTCGCGCAACGCCTGGATAGGGTTATTGATCGCCGCAGGCGTGGGCGCAGGCGTAGCGGCTGCGCTGTTGAGCAGGGATAAGGACAACATTACGGTTCTGCCGCCAGTGGTCAAATAGCAAGCAGCTTGCGCGAAAACAATTGGTGTTGGCAGATATGTTGAGGTGCGATGGTATGCCGCCAGCGCACCTCTTGTTGTGCCAGCTTTACTTGTGAATGACGATGCTGCCTCCGCCAATCACTGTTGTAGGAACAGCATTATCTGTGTCGCCCATCTGGTTGTCATAGATTATGGCGTCTCCGTTGTTTTTGTCCCATATCTTCATGCGGAACTTATCGAATCCGCCGCCGCCGCTGACCTGTCCGTCAATGGCTGTGAGCATAAAGCCATAATTGCCCGCGCCGTTTACCGTGCCCATACCTTTGTACTGCGCTCTCGCTCCGGCAATTACCAGCCAGTCGTAACTGCTGCTTTGGAAATTGAAATTCGCGACGCGGAACTGGAACTCGGTCTCTCCGGTTGGAATAGTCGCGCCTTTTTGATACTTGGAGACAAAACCGAACGTTGCCCTGCCGCTCAGCTCTGGTTTTGCTTTGAAAGCGCCTGCTGGCGAGTTGATCCAGCCTCCGCCTGTGACAAACCCGGAGCCGGGATCGTAAACTGCCAGCAGAGCGCTCCCTTCAGGACTTTCGACGCCGCAGATTCTTCCTCTCACAGAGAAGCCGATCACCCGCGAGTTGGCAAAGACATTATTGATAGTCACAGAGACGTTCTCGACGCCGTCTTCGTTCGGCTCATTGAACGCTCCATCTGTGGCGTTCATCGGATGCCACGTCGTTCCGCCATCGGTGCTGTATTCAGCGCCGAGTATGTTGGAGCTTCCCTTGATGGTCGCGCTCAAAGTCACATTCTGAGGCGTCGTAGAATTCGCGGCCAGCACATTAGGACTGACCGTCACATTATCAACAACCAGCGGCGAGACCGGCGCAGGGCCGGGTTCAAAATCATAGAGGGTGTCCGCGCCATTAACGCCGATCTTGAGATTGTCAACGTTGCCTTCAAAATTATTCCAGACAACATCGCCGGGACCGACTCGAACCCTCACGCCGCCAAGGCACTCACTCGTGTTGACAATCGTTGGGACGAAATCCGGGAACAGTGTGGCGAGATTACTGATATATCCAGAAATCGTCGTGAGCGGCGGTCCCCCTTGACCGCCATATTTGGCAGACCACCAGCCGCCATGCAGAGCATCCCAGTGCTGCCAGCTATTATGCAAGACAACCCCGCCGTTCTGCGGGATGATTGTCTGGCCGGGCGGCTCGGTGATGTACTGACCAGTCTGGTAGCACGGCTCGAAGAATAAACCGTCATCAGGGCTGTTGTCAGGATCGAAATGGCCGTCCCCGTCTACATCCACGCTCAAGAGGATGTATGGGGCGGCGCAGCCTGAGCCTGATGAAATGAAAGTGTCGTAAGAAAGCTCAGAGAGGTCGCTGAGCTTCACGCCGTTATAGCTTGTATTGCGAAACTCCGTGCGGTCAAGATTCGGCAACACGATTCCGCCAACCTTGAGTTCCAAGCTTCCGGTGCCCAAGACCGCCGGACCGGTTTCGAACCCTCCGGTTCCTGAGCCAACCATTTGGAATACCCAGCTACCCATACTTTCGGGCTTTATCGTGACGGCTGAATTTGCTCGGACTGGCGTTCCGGGTGGGATAATCAAGCCAGACCAGAGCAGGCCGAGCATCGCGAAAACAATCACTAATCGTAGGGGCATACTCTTCTTCATACTAACTTCTCCTGTTATTGCCGGATGAAACCGGCGGTCTTAAGGGGTTTTTGCCTTGATCGGAACCAAGAAATCCTTTTCCTTTTGGATTAAATCTGATCAATCACACAATCAAACCAAAAGAGCTTGGATGTCGGTTCTTAGACTCAACCCTGTGAACAACCTGTTCTTGTCATTGATACGAGGCCAAGCTGTATATGGCAGTTCAGTTAGAGGAGCGCGCGCTTAAGCGTGTTTATGGTACTGCTTTAGGGTTGCGCAAAGACACTGCCAAAAATACATCAAGCGCAGGCGCAAGAATAAGCCAAACAACATTTATTGTCAATTACAAAATCAGGTAAATTTGCCCTTAATCGGAAACTAGTCTGAGGCTTTATCGCGCGCGGCGCGAGAGAATTAGATTCGGATTTAGTGGCCGGGCCTGTTGGAAATAGATATGGATTTGCAGGTCAAGGATTTGAAATCTTCTGCTAGAGAGCATTCAACGGGCGGACGCCACGCGGACCCATCTGCGAATTTGATGCTGGCTATTTGAATCAATATGAGCATCCTGTCCGGCAAGATCGCAGCAAACCGCACGGACATGGACGCGCTCGCTTTCGGCTCAGCCTTCACTTTTTCAGAGAGAGGGATGCTTCTGCTCAAGACGCGAAGCTCTTCGTCGTAAATATCGAGCCGCAACAAAACCTCTGTAATCGTTCGCGCGGCGTCTTTATTAACGATCTCAACACTTGGCCATAGGCGCGTGTGAAACCCCATCGAATCCGCTTCTATCCTGACAGCGCCGAGCGCAATGAGCGGCTCAATCGGCTCAGCGGGCAAGTCAGCCTTCGCGGGTATCTCAGTTCCAAAAGAGCCTTCGAGCCGAACGAGCCGCGCAATATCGGAAAGGTTTTGCTGCGCCGATGAAGATTGCGCTAACGCAACCATCATTATAAAAAGCGCGAGCGCGCCGTGCTTCAATAATTGAAGGCTCATAGGCATTGCCCTGTCATTATTCAAGCCGCTCAACTCACATCAGGCATAGCGCAGCCAGCGGCCAAGCTCGGCCAGGCTCGGTCGCTTGCCATACATCAGTATGCCGACGCGATAGATTCTCGCCGCTACCCACACGGCCCCAAGTATCGTCAGCACCATCAGAACCATTGACAGAACAATCTGCCACAGCGGCGGATTGATGACGGCTATTCTGAGCATCATCAGTGTGGGCGTGAAGAACGGAATCAGCGAGAGGACTATTGACATCGCGCTGTTAGGGTTTCTCATCACCATTCCGAAAAGCAACATCGGCACCACAATCAGAATCATCACGGGAAACTGCACGTGCTGCGCTTCTTCCTCGCTCGACACAATCGCGCCGACCATCGCATACAGCGTGGCATAGAGAAAGTATCCGAGCACGAAAAAGACGACAAAGTAGATGAGCAGGCTCACTGGCACATTCGGCAGAGCGATTCCGTTAGTTGCAAAAAAGGCCGCGCCACTCACGGCTATAAGGACCGCCGCAAGCACCCAGATAACGTACTGCGTCAGGCCGACAAGCCCTATGCCTATCAGTTTTGCAAGCATCATCTGGACGGGCTTGACCGAAGATACTATGACCTCGACTATGCGCGACTGTTTCTCTTCTATCACGCCTCGCATCACCGATATGCCATAGGCGAGGACCGTAACGTAGATGAAAAAGAGCATGGCAAACGCGACCTGGAAGAGCTGAAATCCGCTCTGCTCGGACTCTCCCGACGCGCTCACGCGAAACGTCTTCATCTCGACCTGCTTCATGTATTTCAGCACTTTTTCTTCATCGAAGCCAGCAAGCATCAGCCGGCGTTGAATGACCGCCGTGTTTATCGCTCGCTCAAGGTCTTTTATGCCGAAGTCGCTCACGTTCTTTCCGTAATACTCAGGCTCGACGCCGTCGAGTATGCCCTGCCGCAAAACGACGTAGGCTTTATCGGAATCCTTCTCGACTTCGCTGTTATATTGTCGCTTCAGCTCGTCAATATCTTTATCGGGCGGCACGACCGTCTGCGTGAGCGCGAATCGCGTCTCGACGGGGCGCGGCCCGCCTGTCGTCGCATAATCGCTTTCCTGCGGAGCCGTCTTCGCTTTTTCCTGAATAAGATTGAAGAGTGCCGGGTCGCCGCTTTGATCGAGCACGATTACCTGGCGGTCGCCGCCGCCGCGAATTATCAAAAGAGTCGGCACCACAATGAAAGCTAGCAGGAGAATCGGGCTGGCTATGGTGCTCAGCAGAAATGCGCGCGTGCGAACGCGCACGAGGTATTCGCGCCTGATGATGACGAATATTTTTTTCATCGCCTACACTCCGATTTCAGCCGGTTGTTTTGCCGCTTGCGATTTGCCTGTAACGCACTCGATGAAGATTTCGTTCAACGAAGGCTCGACCATCTCAAAGCGATTGACTCGCGCGCCTGAAGCAATAGCGCGCTTGAGAAGCTCCTGCGCATCCGCTGCTTCGCCAAGCACTATTTCGCTGTAGTTCGCGAAACGATTCACACGCTTGACCAGACTGTCGCTTAGAAAATCGTCCGGGCCTTCGTAATCAATTATCACCGTGTTGCGCCCAAACCTTCGCTTCACTTCGCGCAGGCTCCCGCCTAAAACTTTCGTCGCGTGATTGATCAAACAGATGTCGTCGCACATCTGCTCGACCTGCTCCATCTGGTGCGTCGAAAAAATTATGGTCTTCCCTTGCTTCTTCAAATCCAAAATGATTCCCTTGAGCAGGTTGACGCTAACAGGGTCGAGACCGGAAAAAGGCTCATCCAGAATCAGAAGCTCAGGCTCATGGATGACGGTCGCTATGAACTGAACCTTCTGCTGCATGCCCTTCGACAGCTCCTGCGACTTCTTGTTCTTCCAATCGGAAAGCTCAAGGCGCGCGAGCCACTCATCGGCGCGGCGCGCGGCCTGCTTCGGGTCGAGACCTTTGAGGCTGGCGAAGAATTCCAACTGCGCGCCTATGGCCATCTTCTTATAAAGGCCGCGCTCTTCGGGCAGGTAGCCGATTGATGATTGCAGGTCTGCGGTCATGTGACGGCCCATGACCAAAACATCGCCGTCATCGGGCGCGAAGATGTTTACGATCATGCGAATCGTGGTCGTTTTACCCGCGCCGTTCGGGCCAAGCAGCCCGAATATCGTGCCCTGTCGCACTTCGAATGATAAATCCTTGACGGCGACGAAGCTGTCGAATCGCTTCGACACGTTCTTCAATTCCACAACGTTCATCGAAATCTCCGGGGAGCGAAAAATTTTCAACCTTCAGGGCAATGGTTATTCTCGCGTCTCAGAATCCCTGTAAACGGGATCGAAGGTGCGAGTCGTGTTTTCCGTTACGCTGCCGAAAGCTCTCGGCGGCGCGGCGAGCTGCGGGTCTGTGCGACGGCTCGCAACGGGGCGCGGGCGCTGTGACGCTTCATCTTCGCCTTTTACGATGCTGATGAGTCGAGCCAGTTGGCGTATGAGCAGCGCGGCGATTGTGATTATCGCGCCTGAGCCGAATATCATCACCGGCACGATAACCTCTTTGCCCGCGTGAAAGATCGTGAGCGGAATCATTATGCCCGCAAGCGCGCTTATCGAGACCAAGCCGAAGATGGCGATGGCCCAGAACATCGCCGCGAGCTTGCCGAAGCTTATCTTTGGCTGCTCCGATTTCAATTCTTTAGTCAGGCTCACGCCGCAGCGCGTGCAGAACCTCAAGCCTTCAGCGCATTCCGTACCGCAATCTGGACAATACATCGTCGCCTCCTAACGCTGAAATCTTTTCAAGACATCAGCTCGCCCGGCAGCATAACGGCATAGCTTAAACAAATGCAACGGGGCAGAGCGCGCAATCCATCATTCGCGTTCGCGCGGCTCGCGATAAACCTGCTCGAAGCTGCGCGTGGTGTTTTCGGTCACACTCGGCATGACGGCAGGCGGCGCGGCTATCTGCGCGACGGGCGGCGCGCTCACAACCGATTTTATTTTTTGAGAAGATTCGCGCGGCGGCTCGGTTATTCCGGCGATGCGCGCAAACAGTTTTATCAGCATGAAGATTACACCGAGCACAGTGACCGAGCCGAAAACTATCATCGTTATCGCAACAGGCGTCGGATCGCCGCTTCGCATCTCGTTTGAAAAGATCGGGCGCGCAAGATCGTATGCGCTCGAAATGACTATGCCAAGTCCGCCCAGGCAAATCGCCACGGTCGCGAGCGCGAGCGCCCACAGCGCGCTCGTCAATTTCACCGGCGGCGTGTAGTCTCCGCCTTCCTGAGATTGCGCCGCGAGGTTCGCCCCGCAACGCTTGCAATATTTCAAACCCGGCGCGGAATCCGATCCACAATGCGGGCAATACATAAAACCTCCGTCGAGCAAGCGCGACTAATTGATCGAACAGCCGCGCTCTCATTCGCCAATTATGATAATCGATTTCGACAGCGCAACCCTGCTTTACTACGAAAGGCCGTTGAAGCAAGTTCACCGCGTACTGCAATCATATCAGCGCCAAAGCAGGCCATCAAAGGCGAAGCCTGTCAGCTTGCACCGCGCAAAACGCGCGTGCTAGATTGAACCTTTGCTGGAATATTCATACACGCGATCTTTCAATACAGGAGTTGATTCAATGACCACACCCGCTCATTCGCACACGGAGAGCGCGCCGCGCCCGCTCACCTCTCTCACGGATGAAGAACTGTTATTCCGCCAGTCGGTGCGCGAGTTCGCCGACCAACAGGTTCGACCCGTCGCAGCCGAGATGGACGAGGCTGGAAAGTTCAACCGCGACATCATCAATCAATTCTTCGAGCTTGGCTTGATGGGCATTCACATCCCCGAAGAGTACGGCGGGCAGGGCGGCAGCTTCTTTAATTCAATTCTGGCCGTCGAAGAGCTTTCGCGCGCCGACGCTTCGGCTGGAGTGATAGTCGACGTGCAAAACACGCTGGTCAACAACGCCGTCATGCGCTGGGCAAACGAAGACCAGAAGAAGCGATACCTCACTCGACTTGCCGCAGACACGGTCGGCGCTTACGCGCTATCTGAAGCAGGCTCAGGCTCAGACGCATTCGGACTTGCAACGCGCGCCGAAGACAAGGGCGACCATTACGTGCTCAACGGACGAAAGCTCTGGATAACGAACGGAGCCGAAGCCGGATTGTTCATCGTCTTCGCGACGGTTGACCCATCGAAGGGGTATCGCGGCATCACCGCTTTTCTTGTCGAGCGCGGCTTCGAGGGCTTCACCGTCGGCAAAAAAGAGAATAAGCTCGGCATCCGCGCAAGCTCGACGTGCGAATTGATACTCGAAGATTGCGCGGTGAAAAAAGAGAACGTGCTCGGCGAGGTCGGCAAAGGTTATAAAATCGCTATCGAGACATTGAACGAAGGTCGCATAGGGATAGGCGCGCAGATGGTTGGACTCTCACAAGGCGCGCTCGAATATGGAATCAGCTACGCGAAAGAGCGGCAGCAGTTTGGAAAACCAATCGCGTCATTTCAAGGAGTGCAGTTTCAGCTCGCGCAGATTGCGACCGAGCTTGAGGCGGCGCGATTGATGGTCTATAACGCGGCGCGGCTGAAAGACGCGGGCGAGAATTTCGTGAAAGAAGCTGCGATGGCGAAGCTCTTCTCTTCGGACGTGGCCGAGCATGTCACGTCGCAGGTCGTCGAGCTTTACGGCGGCTACGGCTATACGAAGGACTACCCGGCTGAGAAGTATTACCGCGACGCGAAGATAGGAAAGATTTACGAAGGCACGTCGAATATGCAGCTTCAAACTATAGCGAAGCTCATAATCGGCGACGTGTAGATTCTTCGCGCAACATCTATTCACCAGAACGCGCCGCGATGCCTGCGAACAGTCGCGGCGCGTTTTCAACATCGAGCGCCCCGCCTATTCATACAACGTATCTTTCCGGCAATTGCTATAACCTCACCTCGCCAACCTACAGGATATGATTCGGCCACGATGACCTAAAGTTAATGATGCGAATCAAGAGTAGAAAGTCAGACCGACAAAGAGTTATAGAATTGGGTTTATCGAAAATCAACTCATCCAACTCTATGTCTGGGCCTGTCAAATCTACGATAAACATTCTGACCTCAAACTTTAACGTATGAGCAA
>DATLXU010000061.1:0-12101 GCA_035575515.1 Blastocatellia bacterium | reverse complement strand
CGTTCACCTGCAACAGGACGTGTCCAGCGAACTAGGGGATAACCGGCGGAAAGGTGAGCGTGTTTAGGTTCGCTCACCTCAATGCCACAGACAAAGGAGGGTCGAAGTATGACCCTCCTTTTTTATTTGCTTTTTGCGGCGTGTTTGCGCTGAACTATGGCGGCTTAGAGGATAACGGTACTAACGCGCAAGTCCATCGCCTATAGCGTTTTATCGCGGCGCATCAGGCTTGACATATCCGCACACGGCATATACTTTATTAGTTTCTGTTTTTAGGCTGGTAACTCATCATGTTCGAAGCGCTTTCAGACAAGCTGAGAAAAGTCCTCAAGGACCTTCGCGGGCAGGGGCGAGTCAGCGAAGCTCACATCGAGGCGGCAATGCGCGAGATTCGCATTGCGCTGCTCGAAGCCGACGTGAACTTCAAGGTCGTCAAATCGTTCATTGACCGAGTGAAGGAAAAGGCTCTGGGGCAGGAGGTCATCGGGTCGCTGTCGCCAGCGCAGCAAGTCGTCAAGATCGTTTATGATGAGATGGTTGAGATGCTCGGCGGCACTTCGACCCAGTTGCTTTTTACCAAGCGCATCCCGAACGTTGTTATGATCGTGGGTCTTCAAGGCTCAGGCAAGACGACCACAACAGGCAAGCTCGCGAAATTATTGGCCGAACAACAGAAACGTCGCCCGCTGATGCTGTCGGTTGACGTATATCGCCCTGCCGCGCGCCAGCAGCTTTCAATCATCGCAAAAGCAATCAACCAACCTGTGCTTGAAGCGCCGGACGTGAACGACCCGCTTGAGCTTTGTCGCCAGGCTGTGCGTGAATGTCAGCTTGTGGGCTATGACACGCTGCTGATTGACACCGCAGGCCGCCTCCACATTGACGAGGAGTTGATGACGGAGCTTCAGCAGATCAAACAGGAGACTCAACCCACAGAGATTCTTTTCATCGCGGACGCGATGACCGGGCAAGATGCAGTGCGCTCGGCTGAACAGTTCCACGAACGAGTGGGATTGACGGGCGTGATACTGACGAAGATGGAAGGCGATACGCGAGGTGGCGCGGCGCTTTCGATCAAAGAGGTCACGGGTCAGCCAATCAAGTTCATCGGCGTGGGCGAAAAATACGATGCGATTGAGCCGTTTTATCCTGACCGGATAGCCCAGCGTATTTTAGGCATGGGCGACGTGCTCTCGCTGATTGAAAAGGTTCAATCTGAAGTCGACGAGCAGAAAGCGATTGAGCTTCAGCAGAAGCTCGCGCGCAACAAGTTCACGCTCGAAGATTTCCGCGATCAGCTTCGCCAGATGAAACGACTGGGATCGCTCGATAAGCTGTTGGACATGCTACCGTCGAATCTGTTTGGCGGATTAAGGATGACGCCCGAACAGACGCTTGAGATGGAGCGCAAGCTGAAGCTGACGGAAGCGATCATCAATTCGATGACGCCGCAGGAGCGCGCCAATCACGACATCCTCAACGGCTCGCGTCGCAAGCGCATCGCTCGCGGAAGTGGAACCACGGTTCAGGAAGTGAACCAGATGATTAATGAATATCTGGAGATGCGCAAGATGATGCGCATGATGACTTCCGGCGGGATGGGTGGAATGATGGGGTTGGGCGGACGGCTTGCGGGCGGTTTGATGGGCATGGGCGGAGGTCGCCGCAAAGCGACCAAAAAGAAAAAGAAGAAAAAGAAACGATGAGGCGGGATTTTCGGTTATAATCAAACGTAGCCGGTTGGGACTCGATAGTTCAGGCGCGATCATAAACGAGTCGCCTTGTGGCACGCTATCCGGCTTCCTGAATCAAACGTTTTCATTATTCGGTTCTCATAAGGATTTTGAGATCAAGCGGCGCTCAGTGGAATTGACTTTCGGTTGATCTCAAAAGCGAGCAACGGAGGTGCATTTTGCTTTCGATTAGATTGACGAGAATGGGCGCGAAGAAGAAGCCCTTCTATCGTATCGTTGTCGCCGAGAAGCGCTCGAAGCGCGATGGTCGCTTCGTCGAGTCGGTCGGCTATTATGATCCATGCTGCAACCCGGCTGACATAAAGATCAACCGCGAGCGGCTCAACTACTGGATAGAACGCGGAGCGCAGCCGTCGGAAACGGTGCGCAGTTTGATCAAGCGCAACGCCGGTTCGGTGAACGCCGAGGCTGGCGTATAGCCAGAGCACCGGCTTGCGTATCGAGTGCCGTCACTTGATCCGCTGCTCCGCGCCGCGTGTCCTTCCTTCCTTATCAAGGCTCAGAAGGAGGCGACGTATGAACGAAGGTTCATTGAGGGATGTCGTCGAGGCGATAGCGAAAGCTCTCGTGGACCATCCTGAAGAGGTGGCGGTTAGAGAGGTTGATGGGGAAGCAACTACAGTTCTGGAACTGAAAGTCGCGCCTCAAGACCTGGGCAAAGTGATAGGCAAACAGGGCCGGACGGCTCGCGCTATACGAACGCTGCTTCGCGCAGCGGGCATGAAGTTGAAGAAACGATTTGTGCTTGAGATTTTGGAGTAGTGGCGACTGACGGCACAAATACTGACGCGGCGAAAGACGTCGTCATAGCGCGCGTTGTGAAAGCTCGCGGCATACGGGGAGAAGTGGCTTGCTCGATAGAGACCGATTTCCCCGAACGATTCCACTCGCTCAGGCGAGTGACTTTGCTGATGCCTGATCAGTCGCGATCGTCGCTTGAAGTCGAAGACGCATGGTTCCACAAGGACCGTGTGATCTTGAAGTTTGAGGGCGTTGACACTATGAGCGATGCCGAGCGGTTGGTAGGCGCGCGATTGGTAATTCACGAATCCGACGCGATGCCGCTCGATGAAGATGAGTTTTACGAGCATCAACTCATCGGCTCCGAAGTCATCACCGCCGAAGGCCAATCGGTCGGCAGCGTAATCCGCCTTATGCGAACAGGCGGGACCGATCTGCTCGTGATTGAAGGCGACGGCGGGCGAGAATTGCTCGTGCCATTCGCTGATGATATTTGCACCGAAGTTGACGTGGCGGCAAAGCGCATAACGATCAATCCGCCAGAGGGGTTGATGGAATTATGAGCGGCTTTGCTTGATTCGGAATGCGGTTCGACATAATAACGATCTTCCCGGAGATTTTTCGCGGGGTCTTTGAATTCGGAATAATTCGCCGCGCGGTCGAGGCCGCTCTTGTTGAAATAGCGGTTCATGACCTGCGCGATTACACGCACGACCGTCACCGGCAGGTTGATGACCGGCCATTCGGCGGCGGCGCGGGGATGGTGATGAAGCCTGAGCCGCTGTTTCGCGCGGTCGAAGCCATCACGCACGGCGCAAGCGGCGTAAGCGTCGTGATGCTGTCACCGCAAGGCAGATTGTTCAACCAGCGCGTGGCTGAAGAGTTTGCCACAAAGTCGCGCGTCGTTTTGATCTGCGGGCGTTACGAAGGCGTTGATGAGCGCGTCATCGAGCAACTCGCAACGGACGAGATTTCCATCGGCGACTACGTGCTATCGGGCGGCGAAATACCGGCGATGGTCGTCGTTGACGCGGTGACTCGGTTGATTCCGGGCGCGCTTGGCTGCAATGAATCTGCCGAACAGGATTCATTCGCCGACGGCTTGCTCGACTATCCGCACTACACGCGGCCAGCCGAGTATCGCGGATTGAGAGTGCCCGACGTTTTGATAAGCGGCAATCACGCTGAGATAGCAGCGTGGCGGCGGCGCAAGGCGATTGAAAAGACGCTGCGCCGCAGACCAGACCTCATCCGTAACCGGGCGCTTACGGATGCGGAGCGGCAAGAGATTGAAAAGATTTTGAAAGAGATTGATTAGGCTGTCAGCTATAAGTTCTAAAGGCTGAAAGCTGAACGCCAACACAGAGGTAATCGTCATGAATCAAGTGATACAAGCTGTAGAGAATCGGCAGCTTCGCAATGATATTCCAGAGTTCCAGCCGGGCGACACGGTTCGCGTTCACGTGCGAATCAAAGAAGGCGACAAAGAGCGCATCCAGGCTTTCGAGGGTATAGTCATCGCCCGCAAGCATTCCGGCGTGCGCGAAACAATCACCGTGCGCAAGACAAGCTTCGGCGTCGGCGTCGAGCGCATCTTCCCGCTTCACGCAAGCGTCATAGATCGCATTGACGTTGTGCGCAAAGGTCGAGTTCGCCGCGCAAAGCTCTACTACCTGCGCAAGCTGCGCGGCAAGGCTGCGCGTATTCGTGAGCGCGACGTGCGCGGCGAGCGCGCCGCAGCGGCAGCAGCTTCGGCTCAGTCTCCGGCAGCGACGGTGCCCGCCGAGCCTGTGCAGGAATTTGTCGAATCTGACACGCTCGCTGAAACCAGCGAAGAGTAATCTTTGCGTAGGCGCTTGAGGCGCTTGCGCACGTTGAGATGAAAGCCGGAGACTGAGGATGACTTCCATTCTCGTTGCGATATACGTCATCGCACTGTTCGTTTTAATTGGAGCATTCTTCTGGCACGGCACTCGCTCATCAAATGATTAGATTTATCCGCTAAGCGCGCGAAGCTGTGCGAATGAATCAGCAATTATTTGTCTTCGCACAGCTTCGCGCGCTTAGTGGACTGAGAGAAAGGCGGATGAAGACGCGCAGGGAGATGCTCGAAGAGTTTGTCGCGCAGGACGAGAACGATTCGTTTTCGCGCTACGCGCTCGCGCTTGAGCTTGAAAAGGAAGGGCGCGAGCTTGAGGCCATTCCGCATCTTCAGGAAGTCATAGCGCGCGATCCCGGTTACGTTGCAGCCTATTATCATCTTGGCCGGATGCTTGCGCGCATGGGACAGACCGAAGACGCGCGGGCGATTTATCATCGCGGCCTCGATGCCGCAATTGCCGCAAATGACCAGAGGACGCGCGCCGAGATTCAAGACGCAGTTGACGCGCTTGGGTAGCTGGCAAGCAGCCGCTCTGTTATCGCTTTTCGCTTTGTTCTTCTAATCTCTCTTTAGCCTTTTCTTTTTGCCTGCGGCCTTCGCGCTCAAGCTCTTCGTCTTGAAGCCCCTGCCCGGCTCGCTCTTTGGCGCGGCCTTCTATGCGGTCCATCTCAGCCTGAACGCGGTCTTCAACATCGTCAACTCTCACTGCTTTGTTGCTTTTGTTCGTTTTACCCTTTTTCATCTCGGCAATCCCGTTTAAGAATGCTCCGCGCCCACACTTTTATGCTCTCATTTGAATCACCGCGCGGTCAAACATCCACCTTGTCGTTTGAGCCGGATGTGGTATATTGCATCTTCGCCATCACGGCCCAGACTTATTCAATCGCCTGAGAGGTATGTTATGAAAAAAATCTCTTTCGCTTTGCTGCTCATCGTCTCGCTTGCTTGCCTTTCGCTTGCTTCGGATAAGACTCCGACCATCGAGCAGTCGCTCAATCTCAAAAGCGCCAACGGTCCGCGCATATCGCCCGATGGTCGCTTCGTCGCTTATCAGGTTCAAGAGGCGAACTGGGAAGACAACGCATTTGAAAACGAGATATGGATAGCGGTCGTCGCAACGGGCGAGCGTTATCAACTGACAAATGCAAAGAAGTCGAGCGCCAATCCGCAGTGGTCGCCGGATTCCACGCGCATCGCTTTCATATCGGACCGCGACGGCAAGCGGCAGATTTATCTCATTTCGCCAACAGGCGGCGAAGCCGTTCAGCTAACGAACGTCGAGACGGGCGTGAACGCATTCAACTGGTCTGCGGATGGTCGCCGCATTGCCTTCACCGCTGCCGAAGCCGAAACCAAAGCGCGCAAAGAGAGAAAAGAAAAGTACGGCGAGTTTGAAATCGTGAAAGGCGACTACACGATGGCTCATTTGTGGATGGTTGAAGTGCCCGCCGATCCGAAAGGCAAGAAGATTGAGCCTGCGCGACTGACCGAAGGCGACAAGTTCACAGTCGGCAGTTTCGCCTGGTCGCCAGATTCGACGCGCATAGCTTTCAGCGCGACGCGCGACCCCGATCTCGGCTCGTCCGACACGGCGGATATTTATGTTTTGAACGTGGCCGATAAATCCATCAAGAAAATCGTTGACACAAAAGGGCCGGACACGAACCCCGTCTGGTCGCCCGATGGGCGCGAGATTGCTTACGAGACGGCGAACGAGCAGGAGTTCTACTACTACATGAATTCGCACATCGCCGCAGTCTCAGCCGACGGCGGCGCGCCGCGCGTGTTGAGCGAGGGCTTTGACGAAGACCCGACGCTGCTTGCGTGGTCGCCTGATGGAATCTATTTCTGGGGCCAGCAGAAAACTTCGGCGCACCTGTTCCGCTTGAACCCGGCGACAAAAGCGATTGAACAGATCACCGGACCGACTGAGTTTGGCTCGCTCTCACATTCATTCACGCGCGACTTCAAACGGATGGCGTTCATCGGCACGCGGCCAAACCAGTACCCTGAAGTCTTCGTTTCAGATGTTAAGCCATTTGCGCCCAGACAACTCACAGCGATGAGCGAACAGTTGAAAGATTTTCAACTGGCAAAGCGCGAAGTCATTTCGTGGAAATCAACCGACGGAACAACAATTGAAGGCATTTTGACTAAGCCCGCTGACTATGATCCGTCGAAGAAGTATCCTCTGCTTGTGGTTATTCACGGCGGTCCTACAGGCGTTGACGTGCCGGTGATTCGGCCCGACCGTTACTACGCGACAGAAATCTTCGCCGCGAAGGGCGCGTTGATACTCAGGCCAAACTATCGCGGCTCTGCCGGGTACGGCGAAAAGTTTCGCTCGCTCAATGTGCGCAATCTTGGCGTGGGTGATTACTGGGACGTTATTTCAGGCGTTGATTATTTGATTGCGAAAGGAATGGTTGATCGTGATCGTGTCGGCGCGATGGGCTGGAGCCAAGGCGGCTACATCTCCGCGTTCATCACGGCTTCAAGCGACCGCTTCAAAGCTGTGTCTGTGGGCGCAGGGATCTCGGATTGGATGACTTACTACGTCAACACGGACATTCACCCGTTCACGCGACAGTATTTGAAGGCGACGCCGTGGGACGACCCTGAGATTTATCAAAAGACTTCACCAATCTCTTACGTGAAGAATGCGCGAACGCCAACGCTGATTCAACACGGCGAATTCGACAAGCGTGTGCCGATACCGAACGCTTATGAGCTGTACCAGGCGCTTGAAGACAAAGGCGTGCCTGTGCGGATGATTGTTTACAAAGGCTTCGGCCACGGCATTGATAAACCAAAACAGCAGCGCGCAGTTATGGAACACAACCTCGAATGGTTCAGCCAGTGGATTTGGGGCGAGAAACCCGCGCAGGAAGGGAAATAGATCAGACTTTGAGACCGGAGGCGATCAGGAGCATTCTTCCATCTCATTGGTCCTCGCCTTCATCCCACGGCTCGCGGTTCACATCTTGTCCGGGCGCAAACCGGCTTTCGTCTGCATCGGGCGGCCTGCTCACCATCACGATGTCAACGAAACGGCCAAGTCGCTGCTTAAGCTCTTCGGCCTTTTTTCGCTCGATGCCGTACAAATTTATCAGCTCGCCCCGGTCTTTCTTCAGATTGAACATCTCAAAGAAATAGAGACTGCGGTTATAGATGAGCTTATAGCCGTCCTGAGTGATGATCATATATTTTGACATCACGGTTTGCGGCTCTTCTTCAGGGCGGATGTTCGGGAAGTCAGATAGCCTGTAGCTTTCTTCCGCGAAGATGGGCGGATGCGTGAACGGCTCGCCTCGCATTAGTGGCAGCAGGGTGACTCCGAGATAGCTGCGAGGAATATCAATCCCGACCGAGTTCAGAATTGTTGGGCCAAGATCAATCGTGCTGACGAAATCCGAGACTCGTCGCGCAGCAATGCCGGGAATGTAAACTATCATCGGCACATGCGTCTGCTCGTTATAAAGTTGCGACGAATGGCGATAGACCATGCGTTCGCCAAAGGCCTCGCCGTGGTCGCTCATAATCACGATCATCGTGTTGTCGAGCCTGCCAGTCTTTTCGAGCCAGTCGAACAGCCTCCCCATTTGATAATCGGTATGAGCTATCTCTCCGTCATAGAGATCAACAGGCGCATGCCCGAAGTTAAACTCCGGGTGCTTTTTGTAAGGGCTGTGCGGGTCGGGGATATAAATGAAGGCGAGAAACGGGCGGTTAGCGGGCGCGTTGTTGATTGTGTCAATCACCAGGTCAATCGTTTTCGGCAGCCGCTGGCCTCTGGCTTCTTCAACGACGTTGACGCCCTTTACATACCTTTGCAGCATCGGGAGACGATGAGCCGGAAACAGGTATGTGTCATAACCTCTGCCTGCGAGTATTTCACTCCATGTCTGCTGATGCGCGTCCCAGTAACAGGACTGCATGAATTTCGGCGCTGATTCAAAAGTGTTTGCCGACGGCGCAAAGGCATTTTCAAAGAGGGCGGACCGCGCGGCCAGCTTATCAATGTTCGGGCTGGTGTGCCTGCCGTAGCCATAGGCGCTCAAGTGATCCGCCCTGAGCGCATCAATGAAGAAATAGATAACGTTCAAAGGCTTCGCCTGCTGATTCGTATAAACGTTCAAGCCGGCGCGTCTCAAGCTCCAGCTTTCAATCGTCTGCTGATCCAAATCGCCGCCTATGCAGTTGTTGTCCAGGCCGTCTCCGACTATCTCAATCTGATTAGGGTTGATGCTTGCAGATTTATCGTCAGCGTCGCCTCCGCCAAGCAGCGCCGAAAAACCGTCGCGGTCGAAATCGAGCAGCCATTGCGCAAGCATGACGTGCTGCTTAACCTGCGTGGTCCTTGTAAAGACCTGCGCCTTCAGGTTCAGGTTCTTGTCGAAGTTGTAAAAAGTAAATGCCGCAAGCAGCAACAGCGCGCCGCAGGCGACGGCGGCGACAGACTTTTTCAAGCGCGAATCAATCGCCAGCAAAGCCCTTGCGCGCGGCGACAGCAGGTATAGCGAGGCCGCAAGAGCCGTGGCCAGCGCGGTGTTGAGCAGGAACATCGAGCGATGCAGCGAGTACCCGTACAGCTCGACCTCGACGCGAGAATCAACATAGTACGTTGTGGCAACAAGCGCGACCAGCAGGCAAAGCCAGGATGCTCGAAACGCTTTCGACATTCGACTCAGATTCTTCGTCAAAAGAAAGAGCGCCGCGCAGCCCCCGAATAGCCCCAGCACTATCACGTAGGAGATTATGCCGCGATTCTCAAAAAGGTGGCTGTACATATAAGGCAGCTTTTGAGCTTCAACCATTAGCCCCAGCACGTAGCGATAGACCGCTGGAATCTGATTCAACACGGCGGCGGCGACAACGGATACCGCAAGGGCCGCAATCAGTTTGCGCAGCCTGCTTAGAGGCTCGCCTTTTTTCATTAACTTGAGCAGAAATCCGTAAGCGTAAGAGATCGCCCGAGCTGCAAGCCCGACGACTACTCCAATGACCGCCCCCAGAATAATGTCGAGGCTGAAATAGGCCGAAAACGCCAGCCTTTCGGCAAAGCTCTGAAAGACGGGCGAAAGCTGATACTGCGTATCTACCAATTCGACGAGGCCGAGCATCAAAGCGGCAGCGGCTCCAAGCTTTGCAAAGCTGCTTAACGACGATAGAAGCGACGGCTGCTTCTGCCGGTTCTGGAAATTCTCTCCACATTGTTGATCAACAGGCAGTTTTTCGGGCGCAGTTTTATACGCAGGACTGATCATTATGCATTCCTTGATTCAAAGTTCGGGGAGAGACTAACCTTTGCTCGTTTCAGGTTTGGTATATCATTATGCAGGCACGAGCAGACAAATGCAACGAACGCAGACCAGAAGAACTGTGGCGGTGATTCAACGCCTCGCTCTGAACGGCTGATTCACGCAAAGCCCGTTTTCATGCCTGAGCGTAATTGAGGGGATCGCTTGCGCCTGCTTCGATGAATCCTTTCAGTCGAAGCAGGCAGCTATCGCACTTGCCGCAAGCCAGCCCTTCCGCTGTTGGATCATAACAACTGTGCGTGAGCGAATAATCAACGCCGAGCCGCAGACCGGTTTTTATGATTTCAGCCTTCGTCATCGCAATCAGCGGCGTGTGAACCTTTAATTTCAATCGCCCTTCAACTCCCGCTTTGGTTGCGAGATTAGCCATCCGCTCAAACGCTTCGATGTATTCGGGACGGCAGTCGGGATAGCCCGAATAGTCGAGCGCGTTCACGCCGATGAAAATGTCTTGCGCCTCAAGCGTTTCAGCCCACGCGAGCGCGAATGACAAAAAGATCGTGTTGCGCGCGGGCACATAGGTCACGGGTATGCCCGATGCCATCTCGCTGCTCGAACGTTCCTTCGGAACGTCAATCTCGTCGGTGAGCGCGGAGCCGCCGATTGCGCGCAAATCAATATCCACGATCAAATGCTTTTCAACTTTGAATGCTTCGGCTACGCGCCGCGCGCTTTCAAGCTCAACCGAATGGCGTTGACCATAGCGAAACGACATCGCGTAAACATCATAGCCTTCCGATACGGCAACAGCGAGCGTCGTCGTTGAATCAAGCCCGCCGCTCAGCAGCACTACCGCTTTTTTCTTTTGCGTCATACAATCAAATCCCTCACGCGAGTTATCGCACAGCATAGTTTAGGATTCAACTCGCGCGACGAGCGCATAAAGTGAGGGACAAAAAGTTATGGAATACGATGAAGACAAAGTTGACGAAATGGCATTGGCCCTGCTCTATCTGACGACTTTCCGAGACGGGCTTGTGTTGAGAGCCTGGAAAGGTTTGGATTGGGACCTGATGGATCGGCTGCACAAGAAAGGCTTCATCAGCGACCCAAAGAGCAAAGCAAAGTCCATCGTGTTGAGCGACGAGGGAGCCAGACTGTCAGAAGAATTATTTTGGCGGCACTTTGGATTAAAATGAACTATCAGACCTATCATCACAATCGCAACTACGGCTGCCGCATAACCGAGTTTATCTACAAAGGCCACCGCGCGGTCGCGCTCGAAAACGAGAAACTACGCGTGACTGTCCTTGCCGATAAGGGAACGGACATCTACGAATTCCTCTACAAGCCGCGCGATGTTGATTTTCTTTGGAGGACGTGGGCGGGCCTGCGCGAGCGCGATCATCTTCTTGCGAGCAGCCCGCGCGCCGCCGGGCCGCACAACGATTACTACGAAGGCGGGTGGCAGGAGTTGTTTCCAAACTGCGGCAACCACTCGCTTCATCAAGGCGCAGAAATCGGCCAGCACGGCGAAGTCTTGCTGCTTCCATGGCGATACATCATCATAAAAGACGAGCCTGATGAAATTGAAGTGCGCTTCGACGTTCGCACCGTTCGCACTCCGTTTCACCTAGTCAAAACAATATCGCTTCGCCGCAACGAAGCTGTGCTGCGCATTCACGAGCGAGTAACGAACGAAAGCGGGCAGGAAGTAGATTTCACCTGGGGCCATCACCCGGCCTTCGGCTGGCCTTTTATTGACGAAAGCTGCCGCATTGACTTGCCTGATTGCCGCATCAGAACTTATGGCGAATACACCCCGCCTAACTCAAGATTGAAAGCCGATCAGACTAGCCAGTGGCCAATGGCCCAAAGGTGTGACGGCGGCCAAGTTGATCTGTCGCGCATTCCATCGCCCGAAACCGCCGCGCAAGACATGGTTTTTCTCGAAGGCATCAGCGAAGGCTGGTACGCGATAACGAATCAGAACTTGCGCATCGGCTTTGCGCTACGGTATCCGGCTGACCTGTTCAAGCAGCTATGGTACTGGCTGGTCGCTCGTGGCGGGCGCGATTACCCCTGGTGGAGCGCGACCTACAACATCGCGCTTGAGCCGTGCGCTACTCTGCCGGTGCTTGCTCGCGCCGCCGAACGCGGCGAAGCATTGCAACTCAAAGCGGGCGAAAGTCGCGAGATTGAATTGACAGCAATCGCATTCGAGGGATTAGAACGAGTGGGAGGCGTAACGGCTGAAGGAATAGTCCGAAGTGGCATTGTTGCATAAATAGCGAAGAATGCGACACGGCTGGTAATCTCATCGTGTGAAAAAGAAAACTACCAAACGCCAATACCGCATCCGTAAACGGCAGTAGCCTCGACCAGCGACATTGCTGATTGTGAAGTGATAGAAGACCTCCTTGATCAGGTTGAAGGCTAGATAAAGCAAGTCGGTGGAGATGG
>DATLXU010000060.1:0-142834 GCA_035575515.1 Blastocatellia bacterium | reverse complement strand
AAGCAGGCAGGTAAGGTTCAAAAACTCATGGTGCAAATTAACTTGTTAATCGCTCGTAAGTCTTTTATTGTCAACCAGTATTCAAACGCGCCCGTTCAAATGGATAAAGTCGAGCTAAGGATTGTAAGAAAATGTTGAACTCATTTAGTCAAACAATCAACAAGGAACAGGCTATGACGGCTTGAATCGGGTGTCCGCGATTGCGCATCGGATTGACAGCCGCGCCTAATCGAGAGCCTCGCCGCTGCGCCGCACTCTCATATCATCCGCTCACATTTCGAGTCCGGTTGGAAAACTCTTCAGCGGCTTGTTAGCATGACAAGCTATGCCGCAAACCCCAAACGCCGTCAAAACAATACTGATACTCGCCTGCTTAGTCGCCGCATTTGCAATTGCTGCCTGCCGCGCTCGCGGCGAAAATCGCGCGAATCAAAAACGCTACGAGCTTAAAGGCCGCGTCGTCTCAGTTGACGATAAAGGCAAACAGCTCATCATCGCTCACGAAGAGATAAAGGATTTAATGTCGGCGATGACTATGGGCTTCAACGTCAAGGACGAATCGGTTTTAAGGGACGCTCGACCGGGCGACGAGATTCAGGCCGAGCTTGTCATCGAAGGCGACCGCTCGTGGCTCGAAAACGTAATACTGACCAGCGCGAGCGCCGATGATTCTGCAAAAGTTGAATCAAATATCGAACCGCAGCCGGGCGATGAAGTCGCGGACTTCGCGCTCGTCAATCAGGACGGCAAGCCCATAAGCATTCACCAGTACAGAGGCCGCGCGCTCGTCTTGACGTTCATCTACACGCGATGCCCCGTGCCCGATTATTGCCCGCTGATGTCAATGAACTTCGCTGCGATTGAAAAGTCGCTCGCAGACGACCCGGAGCTTTATCAGAAAACTCACCTTCTTTCAATAACAGTTGACCCTGACTACGACACGCCGCAAATGATGCGCGAATATGGCGCGCTTTACGCCGAGAAGCCTGCGGCGTTTGCTCACTGGGAGTTCGCCACCGGCAGCGCCGAGCAGGTGAAAAAGATCGCGAGCTATTTCGGCTTACAGTACTGGCAGGAAGAAGATCAGATAATTCATTCGCTGCGAACGGCAGTCATTGCGCCCGATGGAAAGCTTGTAAAGCTCTATCGCGGCAACGAATGGAAGCCTGAGCAGGTGCTCGCCGACCTGCGCGCTTTCAAGTACGGCGAATAAGACCGTGCGCATAGCTACGACTTACTGCAAGCCTTAAACATCCGCGCAGCCTGCTTCGCTTTGCTGATTACACCATCCGAGCGGTTGACATTAATCGCGACAGGGATATAATGCCGCCCATCAAGGTGGTCGACGGGTTTAATTTCTACGCTTCACTGCTTCAGGCAATCATCGCTGTAGTAATGAAGAAAAGAAGTGCCGCAAGTTCTATATTTCTGCCGATTGTTAACGGTGGTTTGATTCAGAATCAGAAGGAAGGAGATTCCGATCATGAAACGAAGGCTGGGCTTTGTGTATGGAGTCGTGTGTTACCTGATATTTTTCGGCACGTTCCTCTACGCGATTGGTTTCGTAGGCGGAGGCAATCTTTACGGGCCGTATAAGAACCTGTTGACGCCGACTTCGATTGACAACTCTCACGCAGGCGCAGGCGAGCCGCTCGCGCAGAGAATAATCATTGACACGCTGCTGCTCGGCCTGTTTGCGGTTCAGCACAGCGTGATGGCGAGAGCGTGGTTCAAGAAGCGATGGACGCAGGTTGTTGCGCCTATGCTTGAGCGCAGCACCTACGTGCTGATCGCAAGCCTTGTGCTTGGATTGCTGCTATGGCAATGGCGACCGATTGGAACATCGCCGGAGCGTGTCCTGTGGGATGTGCAGAATCAAACGGGCCGTCTCGTCTTGCAGGCGTTGTTCTGGGTCGGCTGGCTGATTGTTTTAACCTCTACGTTTTTGATTGATCACTTCGACCTGTTCGGATTGAAGCAGGCTTATTGTTACCTGAAAGGCACGGAGTGTCCCGCGCCGCAATTCAGAGCGCCGTTGTTTTACAAAGGCGTTCGCCATCCGATCTATCTCGGATTCATCATCGCGTTCTGGAGCACTCCGCGAATGTCGCTCGGCCATCTGTTTTTCGCGGTGATGACGACGGCGTACATGCTTCTGGCGATTCAGTTCGAAGAGCGCGACCTTATCCGCGCGCACGGCGAGAAGTACGAGAACTATCGCAAGCACGTTTCGATGCTCACGCCTGTGAAGGTGTGGAAAGGCGAAGCGGACGCAGCCGCTTCGGAAACGGAGCGCAAAACAGCGGGCGCTTGAAGTCCCGTCACTGACGGGATGTGCGTAATCTCTTGATCTTGGAGCGATCCGATCCATCAATGCGTTGAGAATCAGCGACGAATTGGCGACCACAGTTTTTGCACTGATAATTTTGTTTGCCATAGTGAGTATGACCATTTAGCTTGATATGAGATAATCCACATTGTGGACAACTGAGGTTGTTCATAGTGAGCGACTCCTTGTTTTGGATTTCGACAATCTCCATTACAATGGGTTGCTCACTTTTCTTCAACCTCAAAGCATTACTTCTTCATGACTACCCAATTCGGAGCGGCAGCCATCCCATTCACATATTTCTTTGGCGATGAAGGCGAAGATGGAGACACGGACCTCATATTCTTTTTCCTAGTCCGAGATGTGGGCATACGATGCGGGGACGCTTCGATTCATCTCACGGGAGAAACCACGGGCGGTCAACAAATCGAAGGGGAAGGCCCATCCAAAAGGTTGGATGTCCCTAGACACGGTGATCGCAACAGGCAGAGGGGCGGTATGATTATTTGCCGCCCCCGATCACCTTACTTAAGCTCTTTGTACGGCTTTGTATCCGAACTCGTTAAGTGCTATTTGAGTTCCGCGAATCATCTGATCAATATGCTTAATCTTTTCGACACCGACTACGAAGGCATCCACAACGCCGGATTCGATCTGAAATCGAAAACAATCTTCGGGCGAAATCGCTCTGCTGCCGTTGACGATGTCACCTTGCCCGACCACCTTCATGCCGATCATGCCCTGACCTTTGCTCCGCATCTTACCGAATAACTTACGCGACGCGTCAACCTCGGCGTCCATATGCGCGCCGAGCGGGTTCCATCGCACCTGATTGACCTGCACCCAGTCGCTCGCTTCGGCAGCCTGGAGAGCGGCGAAGCTGTGACAGGTGACTCCGTGCGCGCGTATCTTGCCTTTCTGCCTTGCTTGTTCGAGCGCGTCCATAACTCCGCGATAGCGAGATGTCCAATCCGACTCGGTCACACAATGGATAATCAACGAATCAATGTAATCTGTCTTCAACTCTCTGAGAAAGCGGTCAATATCCTGCCGGACCATGTTGGGGTCGCGGCTGTTGGTTTTAGTCTGTATGACGTAGTGGTCGCGCGCCACACCTTCTACGGCTTTGCTGAAATACGGATTTGATCCGTACTGGTCGGCCAGGTCAAAGAAAGTTATACCTCTGTCGAGGGCATAGCCTATGAGGCGATTGAAAGCTTGCTGGCCCAGGCGAGTTTGGTTCGATTGGTGATTCCAGCCGATGGTGCCGGTGCCGATCCCGACAACCGACGCTTTGATCCCGCTTCTTCCAAGAGGAACTTTATCAACTGGACTCTTTATCGAGCAATCCACAATCAGGGTGGAGGCCTCAGTGGCCGGCGCGCTGCTGGAATCATTCTTCACGAGGAAGGCTGCGCCTAAGAGGCCTGCTGTACCCATGGCTGTTGTGATGAACTCGCGGCGACCCAGCTTATCCATGCGCTTATTATCCATCTTCGGGGCCGTATGACAACAGGCTTCCGCGCGGCGAGGCAGGTTGCGGTTCACTTTATGCCGAATCAAATAGCAACTCCTCTCGTTCAATCGCGATTTCAAAAAGCCCCGCTGAAAGGGGGATTGAGGCCGACGCGTTCGCTTAATCTAGAGGATTTTTTCTCAATCCCAATCGCGAACGTCAATGAAGCGGCCCGCAATTGCGGCTGCGGCGGCCATCGCAGGGCTGACGAGATGAGTGCGACCGCCGCGCCCCTGACGGCCTTCAAAGTTTCGATTCGACGTTGATGCGCATCGCTCGCCCGGCTTCAAGATGTCGGGGTTCATTCCCAGGCACATGCTGCACCCGCTCTCGCGCCAGTCAAAGCCAGCGTCTTTGAAGATTTGATCCAACCCTTCGCGTTCGGCCTGACGTTTAACTTGCTGCGAGCCGGGAACGACCATCGCTTGAACAAGCGGTGAAACTTTCTTGCCGCGAGCGACACGAGCCGCTTCGCGCAGGTCTTCGATGCGCGAGTTTGTGCAGGAACCGATGAAGACGCGATCAATCTTTATCTCCTGAATCGCAGTGCCCGGCGCGAGCGCCATGTATTCGAGCGCGCGACGCGCGGCTTTACTCGCATTCTCATCCGCAAACGAGTCAGGATCGGGAACCGCGCCCGTCACATCCACGACCATGCCGGGACTCGTGCCCCAGCTCACCTGCGGCGCTAATTGAGAAACGTTCAATTCTATCTCGCGGTCGAATGTCGCGCCCGCATCAGTGGGCAGAGTTTTCCAGTGCGCGACCGCTTCGTCGAACGCCTTGCCTTTCGGAGCGAACTCGCGCCCTTCGAGATAGGCGTAAGTCGTTTCGTCGGGTGCGATCATTCCTGCGCGCGCGCCCGCTTCGATTGACATATTGCAAACAGTCATTCGCTCTTCCATCGTCATCCGGCGAATAGTTTCCCCATCGTACTCGATGACGTAGCCCGTCGCGCCGTCCGTCCCGATAGTTCTGATGACGTAAAGGATAACGTCTTTGGCTGTGACTCCGCGCGGAAGTTGCCCGATGATCTTTATCCGAAAATTTTTCGGCTTAGATTGCAGCAGGCATTGAGTCGCAAGGACGTGTTCGACTTCGCTTGTGCCGATGCCGAAGGCGAGTGCGCCGAATGCCCCATGGGTCGCCGTGTGGCTGTCGCCGCAAACGATTGTCATACCGGGTTGCGTAAGTCCAAGCTCAGGGCCGATGACGTGAACAATTCCCTGATAGGGGCTGTCGAGTCCGTACAGAGGAATTCCGAACTCGCGGCAGTTTCGTTCAAGAGTGTCAATCTGCGTTTGAGCTGTCGGGTCAAGGATCGGGAGCCGTCGGCTCCAGGTCGGCACGTTGTGATCCATCGTCGCGAAAGTCAGATCGGGCCGCCGAACTTTGCGCCCGGCGAGGCGCAAACCCTCAAACGCTTGCGGGGAAGTCACTTCATGCACGAGGTGGCAATCAATATAGATAATCGCAGGCTCGTCCGCTTCCTGATGGACGACGTGGCTGTCCCAGATTTTTTCAAATAGAGTTTGCGGCATAATTTTTCTGTATCAAATCTGAATTAATATTCGCTTGGTGAATACTACTTCACACGGCGCGGCGATGTCCAAGCCTGTTTGTGATTGCCGAGCGGCGTCACTTCGCTTTCTTGACCGCGATAAATTGCTCGCCTAAAATTCCTATGCGTCAAAAGAAACCCCCATCGAGCCGCGAGGAAAGTCCATCTTGCTCAAGCTGTCAACGCCGCTTTACGAATTGCACCTGCACGAGATTCCGCGCTTGCAGGTGAAGACCGCGCAGAAGCTCGCCGTCGGCGTGGCCGGGGTCGCAGGACTCGGCAACCCGCTTCATGCGACCATCGAGGATTTGATTCATTACCTGCCGATGCGCTACGAAGACCGCTCGAACCTCAAGCGTGTGCGCGACCTTGAGCATGGGATGTTTGCCACAATTGAAGTCGAGGTGCGCGTCGCGGGCACTTACGCCGTGAAGGGCGGCAAGCTGCGCATCTTTGAATTTTCGGGCACGGACGAGACGGGTCAGATTCGCGCTTATTGGTGGAATCAGGCGTATCTACAAAAATCATTTCCGAAAGGCCAGCGCGTGTTCCTCTACGGCCAGTGGAAGCGCAGCCGACGAGGTTACTTTGAAGTCGAAAATCCCGATTATGAATTCGTCTCTGATGATGACGATTCAGACCCGATTCACACGGGCCGAAGAGTTCCCGTCTATCGCAAGCTCGGCGAGATTCGCACGAAGCAGCTTCGCTCGATCATGCATCACATCGCCGAGCGATTGGACTTTTCAGAAATCGAAGAGACGCTGCCTGAAGAGATTTTGAAGCGCGAGAATTTAATCTTGCGCGCAGACGCGCTGCGCCAGATTCACTTTCCGGCGGAAGACGCATCACTCGACGCTTACAACAAAGCGCAATCGCCCGCGCATCGGAGATTAATCTTTGAAGAGTTCTTCTGGCTGGCGCTCGCGATGGGACTTCGCCGTCAGGGGCGCGAGGCTTCGCCAAAAGGCACCATCATCGAGATCAACGACCGCGTGCGCGAAGCTGTGCGCGCCGCGTTGCCGTTCAAGCCAACGAATGCGCAGAAGCGTGTGCTGCGCGAGATAGTCGAAGACATGGCAAGCAGTCGCCCGATGAATCGTTTGCTTCAAGGCGATGTAGGTTCGGGCAAAACCATTGTCGCGCTTCAGGCCGCGATAGTCGCAATCGAGAACGGTTATCAAGCGGCGATAATGGTTCCGACTGAAATCCTCGCAGAACAACACGCGCGCAATGCAAAGCGTATACTTGCAAAGACTCCTTATCGAGTCGAGCTGCTTACGGGGTCGCTCGCGACGGCGCGCAAGCGCGAGATTCATTCGGCGATAGAAGCGGGCGAAGTAGATTTAGTCATCGGCACGCACGCGCTGATTCAGGAGGGCGTGAATTTTCACAAGCTCGGATTCGTCGTCATTGACGAGCAGCACCGCTTCGGAGTGTTGCAGCGTGCCGAGTTAATCAATCGCGGCTACAATCCCGATGTGCTTGTGATGACGGCGACGCCGATTCCGCGCTCACTTGCGATGACCGTCTATGGCGATCTGGATTTGTCAGTGATTGACGAGATGCCGCCGGGCCGCAAGCCTGTCATCACGAAAGTTCGCGGCGAAGAGGCGCGCACAAAAATTTATCACTTCCTCGACACAATCATTCGACGCGGCCAGCAGGTCTATATCGTCTATCCGCTCGTCGAAGAGTCCGAAAAGCTCGATTTGCTGAACGCGTCGCAGATGGCCGAGCACCTGCAGACAGCCGTGTTCCCGAATTTTCGCGTCGGGCTGATTCACGGGCGGATGAAGCAGGAAGAGAAAGACGCGGTGATGAACGAATTCCGCAGCGGCGCGATTCACATACTTGTTTCAACGACGGTGATTGAAGTCGGCGTTGACGTGCCGAACGCGAGCGTGATGATAATCGAGCACGCTGAGAGGTTCGGTCTTTCGCAACTGCATCAGCTTCGCGGGCGCGTAGGTCGAGGCGACGAGCAGGCTTACTGCATACTGTTAGCGAGCCACAAGCGCACGGCGGAAGCGCGCGAGCGGCTTGCGATAATGGAAGAGACGAGCGATGGGTTCAAAGTCGCGGAAAAAGATTTGGAGATTCGCGGGCCGGGCGAAGTGATGGGCACGCGGCAGTCGGGCGTGCCTGCGTTCCGCGTCGGCAATATCATTCGCGATTATCAATTGCTCGAAGCGGCCAAGCGCGAGGCTGATTATATGCTCTCGGCGCGGCGCAACTCGCGCGACACGGCGCGGCTCGTTGAGATAGTTCGCAATCAGCCGAAGTTCGGATTAGCTGCGGTCGGATGAAATCAATCGGGTAAAAATCAAAAGGCTGGCGATTGAAATTTCGCCAGCCTTTCTCTGTGGACGCTCAACTTTGCTCTGAGCGTCATGCTGCGACGCGACTTTCGTCGCTCATTCTCATTGCATGGACCGCTTCGACAGCGGCTGCCGCGCGGGCCGCGTCTGCGTCATCGCGGTAGAAATCAAGCTTCTGCGTCTCCTGGTTGAAATCAATCACAACCACGTCGCCGAGATGTACCTGATTCGTAGCCGAAAGGTTCGCAAGCGGGTTGACCACGAATCGCTCAATCGCTCGCTTCAAGTGACGCGCGCCGTACTTGAAATCAATCCCTTCGTTCAACAGGAACTCTTTCGCAGGCTCCGTGAGCGTGAAGAGGAACCGCTCGCCCGCACCCTCGTCAATGCGTCGCTGAACGGCGTCAAGCTCAAGGTCGAGTATGCGGCGAAGCTGCTCGTGGCGGAGGCTGCGGAATACAACTACCTTGTCAATTCGGTTCATGAACTCGGGCGAAAACTTCCGCTTCGCGGCTTCACTGGCCGTGCGATAAATCTTCTGGTCAAGCTCGTCGTCAACCATTCCTTTGGATTTGGCTGGAGCAAAACCGATTGAGCCTGTGATCAACTCGCTCATCTCTTTCGCGCCGAGATTCGATGTGAGAATTATTATTGTCTGCGAGAAGTCAACCCTTCGGTTGTCGCCAAGCGTCAAAGTCGCTTTGTCGAGCACGCCGAGCAACAACTGCCAGAGCGCGTCACTGGCTTTTTCGACTTCGTCGAACAGGACGAACGTGAACGGATCGCGCTCGGTGTGATACTTATCGAGGTTCTCTTGCGTGAGCAGCGGCGAAGTCTCGCGGTGGCCCAGATAGCCGGGAGGCGAGCCGATGAGCTTCGCAATCTCGTGCGAGTGCTGGAACTCCGCGCAGTCAATTTTGACTACGGCATTGCGGTCGCCGAACAACACCTCTGCGGCTGCTTCCACGACGTGGGTCTTGCCCGATCCCGTAGGACCAAGAAATAGAATCGTTCCGAGCGGGCGCGATGGATTGGTCATCCCCGCCTGAAAAACCTGATAGAGTGATGTGATACTGCGAATGGCTCTATCCTGCCCCACCACGCGAGCGCGAAGACCGGCTTCGAACTCCTGCGCGCGCGCGCTTCTTATCTCAGGATTGAGCGTCACCAATTTTCTTGTTTGCCCGTTGCTAATCATTTCGCACCTACTTTCCGCGCCCATTTGTCTTAATCGTCAGACCGCGTATCCTGCTTTAATATTTCCCTCCAATTGCGGTGCCTTCTTCCCGGTTGGCGCTCACTCGTAAAAACGTATCGCCAACTCGCCCTGTTCAACCGCCGCCAAATCCCCGTTCGGGGTGTGACGCTTACGTTTTCAGCAATTTTGATGCCCGCTTTATCTCAATAGTTGCTGCCTGCATCCGGCGCCCTCGAAGCTTGCCCGCGCGAGCGGCAACCTTACTTTAAGCAACACTTCTGGTCTGCGCCGTCGGTTCGTCAAGTTCCTTCTCGCTTTTGCGGGACAGGGGGATTGCTGCCACAATTTGACAACCACTACAAAAATATTGACACATCATGTCACCGATTGGTTACAGTCTGAATGCAGAAATCCTGCTGCATTTGCACCTTTTGAAACCGTCTTCAAACATCGAGGCTCGCGCTGACTTTTCGCGCACACCTTTCGTTTATAAAATCCCTGCCGCTCGTTTCCTTATTCCAGAGCGTACTCTGCTGGATTTGAAAAAGTATCCGCAGCAGGCTGATTTTTTGTAGGCGCTTTCCTAGAAAACACTGAGGCGAAGAATCGAAGATTGAAGAAGCGAGAAGGCTAGCAAGTTAGGTCAAGTTAGAATATTTCATCATGAATAAATCGCCCTCACGGCCCACGATGAGTTATCATAAGCGCAGTTCAAAACTGTAACACTCAAGCGGCGCTCATTTTTAAAATGAAACACAGGAGGAAGCGATGAAACTCGATGGCAAAGTCTCAATCGTGACAGGCGCAGGGCAGGGCATAGGCAGGCGGATTGCGCTGCGATTTGCCGCCGAAGGTGCGGCGGTCACGCTCGCTGCGAGATCGAAGGCGTTGATTGATGAAGTCGCCGACGAGATAAGAAAGCTCGGAGGCCGCGCGCTCACTGTGGTCACAGACGTAGCCGATGAAGCAAGTATTGAGCGGATGGTTCGCGCCACACTCGATGAGTTCGGCGCGATTGATGTTCTTGTGAACAATGCGGGGATTGCCGGGCCGACCGGGCCTGCGACAAAAATATCGCGCGAGGACTGGGATCAAACGCTAGCCGTAAATCTCACGGGTGCGTGGCTGTGCGCAAAACACGCGCTGCCCGCAATGATTGAACGGCGCAGCGGGCGCATCATTAATATAACGTCGGTAGCAGGATTGATCGGCTACGCGCTGCGTAGCCCCTACGCTGCGTCGAAGTGGGCTATGATTGGACTTACGCAAACGCTCGCGCAGGAAGTCGGCGGCTACAACATCACCGTAAACGCAGTAGCGCCCGGCCCAGTGCGCGGCCCGCGAATCGAAAGCGTCATCCGCCACCGCGCTGCCGAAATGGGTCGGACGTATGAAGAAGTCGAGCGCGATTACGTCGAGCCGCTCGCGCTCAAGCGCATGGTCGAAGAGGACGACATCGCGGCTGCGGCTTTGTTTCTCGCTTCGGAAGATGGCCGCAATATCACGGGCGAGACGATTGAAGTTTCAGGCGGCTATCGGCTGATGTGAGGACAGTGGTCGGTGGTCAGGGGTCGGGGGCCGGGAGAGCGGTTTTCCAATTTCTCAATATCGAGGCGCGTATGAGCGAAGACAAGAGCACAGCAAACGATGGCGCGACTGAGCAAAGCGGTCAATCACGCGACAGTCGCGGCGAGTTGATGAACCAATCGGCGCGCGAGCGCGGGCTTGCGCTGCTTGAAAGAATGCTCGGCGCGGAACGCGCGCAGGCGACGCGCGAAGCGTGGCTGCGACTCGCGCCGGATTTCGAGCGATATGTCATAGAGTTTCTATCGGGCGAAATCTGGAGCCGCCCGCAGCTTGAATTGAAGATCAAGAGCCTCTGCACAATCACCGCGCTCGCGGCGCTCGGTCGCCAGCAGGGGCTTGAGTTGAACATTCGCATGGCGCTAAAAAACGGCGCAACTCGCGAAGAGATAATCGAGGCGCTCCTGCACATCGCGCCTTACGCGGGATTTCCGGCCTGCTGGGAAGGACTCGTCATCGCGGATAGAGTCTTCAAGGAAGAGAATGGCGAATCGTAGATCGCAAATAGTGACAAGTGGCAAGCAACCCATTCTCTACGCGATTCACCATTTACCCTTTCGGTCCTGAGTTATGAGTCGCGTCGGTCTGTTGGCAAGAGCAATGCCCGATTCATTAATGCTTTGCGCGCCGACGAGGTGATTTGCTACGAGCCTGCGCTCACAGCATTTAAGTTCGGATGCAGCGAATATTTCTTATGAGTCATGTGGAAAAACTCGATTTGCGGGAGCACATCTCCTCGAAAGAAAAGAAGCAGCGATACGTAAACCGCCTGTTTGAAAAGATCGCCGCGCGCTATGACTTCTTCACAAAGTTCATGTCCTACGGCATGGATCACAGTTGGAAGCGCGCGCTGGTTGGGATGCTTGAGCTTCGCGGCGACGAATCGGCGCTAGACATCGCTTGCGGAACGGGCGATATAACTTTCATGATCGCGCAGCGCTTGAAGTCGGGCTTTGCCGTCGGGCTTGACATAACTCAACCGATGCTTGATATCGCCGAGCGCAAGCGGCGCGAGTTTGATTTCAGCAATGTGAGCTTCCATCGCGGCGACATAATGCGAATGCCGTTTGCTAACGAAACATTCGATTGCGTGACGGGAGGCTACGCTCTGCGCAACGTGCCCGACGTGGCCGCTGCGCTCGAAGAGATTAAGCGAGTACTGAAGCCGGGCGGGCGAATTGTTTCGCTCGATTTCGGCCATCCGCAGAATGAATTTTACCGCTGGCTCTATCTTCGCTATCTTACGATAGTCGGTGCGACGATAGGCTTTATTCTGCACCGCGATGCGGACACATATCGCTACATACCTGAGACGTTGAAGCTCTATCCCGGCCAGCGCGGCGTGCGCGAGATGATGGAGCGCGCGGGATTTGTTGACGCGGGCTTTCGCGAGTTCGGCGGCGGGATCATGGCAATCAACTATGGCACGAAACCCCATTAGACTGCATCAGGATACGAGATTTTGGAAGCCGTTTACAACTTGTCTTGCGACACCCCTCTGCCTGTCGTTGGCTCTTATCTCTACAAGAGATGATTGGAGCTTGCGGAAAGATTGATTCGGGCAATGCGCTGATTGCCAAACAGAATCTGGAACTTTCAGCGAGCAATCCGATAATAAACATGAGGGGCAAGGAGGATTTCGTTCTTCAGGGCTTTGTTGTGAATGGAGATAATGATGCGGCTGAACTTGATTGCTCTCATTGTGACTGTTTCGCTTGGAACGATGACTGCTTCGTTTGCGCAATCATCGGGCAGCGTTCGACTGCCTGACACTGAAGCGGGTAGACGAGTTGGCGAATACATTAAAGCCTTCAACACGGGCGAAGAAGCCATACGCGCATTTATTGCAAGCAACGTGTCGAAGGAGGGTCTTGAACGCCGCTCGCTCGACGAACGCTTAAATATCTATCGAGAGATGCGTTCAAACATGGAATCAATCACGCCGCGCCGCATCATCGAAACAAGCGAAAGCCGTATAACAATCTTGTTTGAAACAAAACGCGGGGACTGGTTTGAAATCGGATTTCTCTTTGAGCCGCAGTCGCCGCATTACCTGCAAGGCCTGCGAGTCGAAGATGCAGAGCCGCCCGATGCTTCTCCGACAAAAACTGATGGCAAAACATCAACCGCGCCGATGACTCAATCGGAGCTTGTATCGGCGGTTGAAAACTATCTCGACGAGCTTGCTCGCAATGACAAATTCTCAGGCGTTGTGCTGCTCACGGATGCTAATCGCAAAGTCATCTTTCAAAAATCGTATGGCTTCGCTAACAAGACTTACAACGCGCCCAATCGCATTGATACGAAGTTCAATCTCGGCTCGATAAACAAAACCTTCACCAAAGTCGCCATCGGCCAGTTGATGGAGCAGGGCAAGCTCGCGTTAACGGACACAATCGGCAAGCACCTGCCGGATTACCCGAATCGGCAAGCGGCGGAGAAGGTCACCATCGAACAACTGCTCGACATGACATCAGGCATCGGCGATTTCTTCGGCGAGAAGTTCGCGGCAACGCCAAAGGATCGAATCCGAAAGATCAACGACTACTTTCAATTCTTCGCAAGCGAGCCATTGCAGTTCGAACCGGGAACTAATCGCCGCTACTCGAACGGCGGCTATGTCGTGCTCGGCGCGATAATCGAAAAAGTTTCTGGCCAGAGCTATTACGATTACGTGCGCGAGCACATCACGAGGCTTGCGGGGATGACGAGCACAGATTATTTCGAGCTTGACCAATTGCCGCCGAACACTGCTACCGGATACACGTTGCGCGCAGGCAGCGCAAATGGCGAGCGGCGTGCGAACATCTACACGCTGCCCGCGCGCGGAAGCTCTGCGGGCGGAGGTTATTCGACTGCTGAAGATTTGTTGAAGTTCATCGCCGCACTAGAAAGCAATAAACTGCTTAAAGCGGAAACTATGTTGCAGATGTTTCCGGGACTGGCCAAATGGAAGGGCGCGGGAAACAGATCGCAGGACGGCGGTTTCGGAGTCGCTGGTGGGTCGCCCGGAGTCAACGCCGAAATTGATATTGAATTCGGTAACGGTTACGCGTACATCGTGTTGTCGAACTATGACCCGCCGATTGCTGAAACTGTGGGCAAACAAATTCGCGCGTTGCTCGCCCGCGTGAAGAACTGATTCTTTGTTTTGGCTCATTCCATCCGTCTTGCACCATTCTGAGCGAAGGTATAAAGTCCATCGCGTTGAACTATTCCTTCTGCAAAGGAACAATCGCGATGACTAGAATGACGCTTTCAGATGAACTAGCTTCCCTCGACGCGACTGCGCAAGCTGAGCTTGTGCGGAAAAAAGAAGTAAAACCAATCGAACTCGTTGATGCAGCCATTGAGCGCATTGAACGCATGAATCCCGCTCTTAACGCCGTCATCACGCCGATGTACGACGAGGCGCGCGCCGCAGCCGCAGGCGCAATTCCCGACGGCCAGTTCGCGGGCGTGCCGTTCCTGCTCAAAGACCTGCTCGCTTCATACAAAGGCGTGCGGATGGCCGCAGGTTCGGCATTCCTCAGCGACTTTGCACCCGATCACGATTCGGAACTCGTAGCGCGTTACAAACGCGCTGGCCTAATCATCGTCGGCAAAACAAACACGCCCGAATACGGAATACTGCCGACGACCGAGCCGAATCTTTTCGGCGCGACTCGAAATCCATGGAACACTGAGCGCGCGACGGGCGGCTCATCCGGCGGCTCTGCCGCAGCCGTAGCCGCGCGCATGGTTGCGATGGCTCATGCCAACGATGGCGGCGGCTCGATTCGCATTCCTGCTTCGTGCTGCGGCGTGTTCGGATTGAAGCCGACGCGAGCGCGCAACCCGCTCGGTCCGGACTTCGGCGATATGTTCAGCGGCCTCGTTCAAGAGCACGCCGTCACGCGAACCGTTCGCGACAGCGCGGCCTTGCTCGACGCGACCGCAGGCCCTGACCTTGGCGACCCATATTGTGCGCCGCCGCCCGCTCGCCCATTCATTCAAGAAGTTGGCGCATCACCCGGACGATTGCGCATCGCATTTACAACTGCAACACCGATGGGCGCGCCGCTTCATCCCGACTGCGTCGCCGCTGTGAAAGATGCAGCGAAGCTCTGCGAAGAACTCGGCCACGAGGTTGAAGAAGCATTCCCTGTTATAAGCGGCGAGCGATTGATTGAATCCTTCATGGCAATATGGTCAGCCGGTTGCGCATGGACTATTGACTCGCTGGCCTACGCGACAGGCAAGCAACCTGCGGCTGATCAATTTGAGCCGCTCACGTGGGCGCTTTATCAAATGGGCAAACAGCAGAGCGCGTCTACTTACCTGCTGGCGTTGCAATGGCTTCAGATGGTCTCGCGCGAGATAGCGCACTTCATGACGAAATACGATGTCGTGCTGACTTCGACTTTAGGCGAGCCGCCCGTCCCGCTCGGCACGTTCAACAGCCCGCCCGACAATCCGCTCGCTGGCATGATGCGCGCTACGTCTTTCGTTCCCTACACGCCTATCTGCAACGTGACGGGTCAACCGGCGATGTCTGTTCCGCTTTACTGGAACGCAGAAGGCTTGCCGATAGGTACGCACTTCATCGGGCGATTTGGCGATGAGGCGACGCTGTTTCGGTTGGCCGCGCAGCTCGAAGCCGCGCGGCCCTGGGCGGCGCGATGCCCGACAATAAAATAGTCTGTGGTCCGAAGTCCGTAGTCGAGAGTTTCTGTGAAAAACTCTGAACCCAAGCCTTAATCATCAGACTCAAACACTGGACTTCGGACTGCCTTTTTGCCACACTCCGCGCGCGTTTCTGTCACACGGCGGAATTCCTGAGACGACTATGCTCGCCTGATGGTTCTTCGCCAGACTGCTCGCGCTGATGAACGATTCTTGCTTCATAAAACTCAAGCGCAAGGCGCGCAACGATTAAGAGCGAAATTTGTATTGATAAAAAACAGATGTGCCGCGCAGGCGTGTCTGGTTTTTGCGAGCAGAGAAGATGGCCGAACGAGACAATAGAACAGACTCAGCAACCGCGCACGAAGTTGAGCAGCAAATCGAGCAACAACTTATTCCCGGAACGACTGCCATCACGCGCAGCATCGCTCATACGGTCGTCATTAAAGATCAGGACGTCTTCTTTCTGACAGACACGGACGGCGCGGTGCCGCTCGAATCTGCGCACGGATTCGGCCTCTACTACCATGACTGCCGCTTCCTGAACGGCTATGAACTGAGGGTTGACAATCAAAAACCTGAACAGCTTGTCTGGACAGCTGAAACGGGATTCCTGGCTGTGCTTGGGCTTACGAATCCGGATATAAGAATGCGCGATGGCAATTATCTCCACAAGCACAATATCGAGATCAAATGGATGCGCATGGTTGACGGTGCGCATCTGGCGCTCTACGACGCGCTGACATTTCAGAGTCTCGTCTTTCACCCGATTGACTTTTCGGTGTCGCTGACGTTCCTCAGCTCGTTTGAAGATATGTTCGCCATTCGCGGCATGGCGCACGAGCGACGCGGGTTGATTCATCCGCCTGAGTGGAAAGACGGAACGCTCGGCTTTCTCTACGAAGGCGCGGACAGGCTTTATCGCAGTTTGATTATTCATTTCTCGCCCACGCCGACAGATATGGACGGCGCGACGGCCCATTTTCAAATCTCTTTGCAGCCGAAACAGATGAAGCAGATTTTCGTTTCGCTCATGATTTCGGAGACGAAAGACAAGCGCGAAGCGCAGACGATAACGCGGCCTGTGCTGGATTTGAACAAGATCGCGGCGGCCCTCAAGCGCGGCCACGAAGAATGGCTCAAGGAAGACACGCAGGTCGTAACCGACAGCTTCGTTTTGAATCGCACAATGGACCGCTCTCTGCGCGACCTGAGCATGCTGCGCAGCTACATCGGAGGCGACGAATACTTTGCGGCAGGCGTTCCATGGTTTGTCGCGTTGTTCGGGCGCGATAGCATCATCACAGCGATTCAAACGCTCGCCTACAATCCGAAGATTGCCGAGCACACCTTGCGACTGCTTGCCGCTTATCAGGGACAAAAAGTGGATAAATGGCGCGAAGAAGAGCCGGGAAAGATTCTGCACGAGCTTCGCGTTGGCGAGATGGCGAATCTCGGAGAAACGCCGCACACACCCTACTACGGCACGATTGACGCGACGCCGCTGTTTTTAATTCTCGTTGCGCGTCACGCTGCATGGAAAGGCGATCTCGCGCTGTTTAACGAATTGAGAGACAACATCGAAGCCGCGCTTCAGTGGATTGATAAGTACGGCGACATTGACGGCGACGGCTACGTTGAATACGTCGGGAAAACTGGCAAGGGACTAATCAATCAGGGATGGAAAGACTCGGTTGATGCGATAGTCAACCGCGACGGCACGCTTGCGACGCCGCCAATCGCGCTCGCCGAAGTGCAAGCTTACGTCTATCAGGCGAAGATGGAGACAGCCGCGCTCTATCGCAGAGTCGGAAAGCGCAAGCGCGCGGAGCGGCTCGAACAACAGGCGAATGAATTGCGCGAACGATTCAATCGCGACTTCTGGGTCGAAGACGGTTACTACGCGCTGGCGCTCGAGGACGGCAACCGGCAGGCTGCCGTGATGTCATCGAATGCGGGCCACGCGCTCTGGACTGGCATCGCCGATGCTGAGAAAGCGCGGCTCACGGCGGAGCGATTGATGGCTGACGATATGTTCAACGGCTGGGGCATTCGCACGCTGTCGTCAAAAGAGCTTTATTACAACCCGCTCGGCTATCACGTCGGGACCGTCTGGCCGCACGACAATTCGCTAATAGTCGCGGGGCTGCGACGTTATGGATTCGATGATGCGGCGATGCGAGTCTTTGTCGGATTGATTGAGGCAGGGGTTCATTTCGACGTCCATCGCCTGCCTGAGCTGTTCGGCGGCTTTCCGAGAAACGATTATCAAGTGCCGGTGAATTATCCTGTAGCGTGCCAGCCGCAAGCGTGGGCCGCCGGCAGTGTGCCTTACATGCTCGAAACATTGCTGGGCCTTGTGCCCGAAGCGTTCGATAAGCGATTGCGAATCGTGCGACCGATACTTCCTGTGTTCGTCAACAAGGTCGAGATACGTCGCTTGCGGGTCGGCGAGGCGAGCGCGGATTTGAAGTTCGAGCGCGCGGGCGATTCCGTAGCCGTCAAGGTTTTGAAAGTGAGTGGACCTTTGAGTGTCATCGTAGAGTTGTAGCCGAATTTTGAAATTTCAAATTTGAGATTTCAAATAACCATACTCTGTGGAGGCATAATTAAATGAGAATTGCACAAGTAGCTCCCCTTTACGAAAGCGTTCCGCCCAAATGGTATGGGGGCACGGAGCGCGTCGTTTCGTACTTGACCGAAGAGCTTGTCCGACAAGGGCACGACGTAACTTTGTTTGCAAGCGGTGATTCCGAAACGAGCGCGCGACTTGTTGCCTGCTGTGAACGCTCTTTGCGATTGGATGAAAACTGCATTGATCCAATCGCTCATCATTTCGTGATGCTTGAAAAAGTGTTCAAGCAGGCCGAAGACTTTGACATCATCCATTTTCATATAGACTACCTGCACTTTCCATTATCGGCGCGGCTCGGCGTGCCGAACGTGACGACGCTTCACGGGCGGCTGGACATAGCAGACCTGGTTCCGCTCTACAAACAGTTCAGCGATATGCCGCTCGTTTCGATTTCCGATGCGCAGCGCAAGCCGCTCGCGTTCGCAAACTGGCAGGCAACCGTTTATCACGGCCTGCCCGATGATCTGTTCACCTTCAGAGAGAAGCCGGGCGATTACCTCGCGGTGCTCGGTCGCGTGTCGCCCGAAAAGGGAATTGATCAGGCAATCGAAATAGCCCGTCGCGCGGGGATGAAATTGAGGATTGCTGCCAAAGTTGATAAGCCAGACCGCGAGTATTATCAATCGGTCATAAAGCCATTGCTCGATGATCCTTTGATTGAGTTCATCGGCGAGGTTGGCGGAAAAGATAAAGACGAGTTTTTGGGAAACGCCTACGCGCTGTTGTTTCCAATTAACTGGCCTGAGCCGTTCGGGCTTGTGATGATAGAAGCGATGGCCTGCGGCACACCCGTTATCGCTTACCCAAGAGGCTCTGTGCCGGAGGTCATGCAAGACTGCGCCAGCGGATTTATAGTTGAAGACATCGAGAGCGCGGTGACAGCGGTCGAGCGGGTCGCATCGCTTGATCGCAGGCTGTGCCGCGAAGTCTTCGAGCGCCGATTTACAGCCAGTCGAATGGCAGAAGATTACCTGAAGGTTTATCGCAATATCGCGGAAGGAAGCGAAGCGGTAGCGGAAGAAGCGGCAGAGGAACCCGCGCTTGAGCTTCCGATGGAATCAACAACCGCGGCTGCCATTGCTTTATGAGGCGCTCAGTGAAAGGAGGTTGATTGTATGTTGAAGATGAAATTAACGATTGTGAGTTTAATGTGTGCGTTCGTCCTTATGACGATTGCGAGCAACACGCTTGCTGCGCAATCGAAAACGCGCAAGGCGAGCACGCTCTCGCCCGTTGCTCGCATAGCCAGCGAGGTGCGCCACGAGCTGTTGATGCTGCCCTACTACGATGTGTTCGATTGGATTGAAGGGCAGGTCGAGGAGAACGGCACGGTCGTGCTGCGCGGGCAGGTCGTGCGCCCCACGACAAAGTCTGATGCTGAAAAGCGCATCGAAGACATTGAAGGAGTCGAGCGCGTTGAGAATAACATTGAAGTGCTGCCCGTTTCGCCTAATGATAACCGGCTGCGAGTGAGACTCTATCGCGCGATATACAATTTCAACTCGCCGTTGTTCAAGTATTCGACGCGGGCCGTGCCGCCCATTCACATCATCGTCAAGAACGGGCGCGTGTGGCTCAAGGGCGTGGTGGCGAACGAAGCGGACAAGAACCTCGCCTATATTAAGGCGCGCGGTGTGCCGGGCGTCTTTTCGGTGACCAATGAGCTTGTGGCCGAAAGCTCAAGGCCGAGATGATAACGAGACGCGGCGATAGAGCAACCTGTCGCGCTATCGCCGCAGTCGTCTTTCGATAAATAGCACGCCGCGCAGCACTATGAGCGCGAGCGCGGTTACGCCTATGCCGAGGATGAATTGCTGCGCCGCGATGCATATCCCGACGGCTGCGGAAAACAGCAGCGACGCGGCGGTCGTCAGTCCCTCGACCTGCTCGCCGCGACTGCGCCGGAAGATCGTGCCCGCGCCGAGAAAGCTTATTCCCGTCACTATCGCTTCGATGATACGGATCGGGTCGGTGCGGATGAAATCAGAGACCGCGTGCGCGCTGAACCGCTGCACGAGCGCATCGCCAAGCCCTGCGAGCAGTGCAGCCGCGCCCGCCACGAGCATGTGCGTCCTGAAACCCGCAGGCTTGTTTGCCACTTCGCGCTCGGTGCCTATGATCCCGCCGAGCAGTATAGCCAGCGCGACCTCGCCCAATACTTGCAATTGCGTTTCCCAACTCATAAGAGAGTAATATGCTCCGCTTGATAGATTCGCGCAAACGCAGTAAAGGTATAACAAAGCTCGAATGTCGAGGTCGCTCTATGAACAAAAGAAATCACAGACTGCTAGTTTTTCTTCTGATCGTCGCGGTTGCAGCCTTAATCATTGCTTGCTCGTCAGGCAACAGCGGCAATCAAACTGCGAGCAACAGAGATTCATCGCGCGCTGCGACAGGAAGTAATTCATCCTCATCAAAGGAGGGCAAGACTGTTATGAGCATTCAGCTTACAAGCAGCGCATTCGCGGAAGGCCAGGCGATACCTCAGAAGTACACTTGTCAGGGCGACGATGTTTCGCCGCCGCTTCAATGGAGCAACGTCCCGCAAGGCGCAAAGAGTCTCGCTCTTGTTTGCGACGACCCTGACGCGCCCGCAGGCACCTGGGTGCATTGGGTTGTGTTCAACATCCCCGCGACTGTCACGGAACTCTCAGAAGCAGTCCCTGCAACAGAGACGCTTGCGAATGGCGCGCAGCAAGGCCGCAATGATTTCAATCGCATAGGCTACGGCGGCCCGTGCCCGCCTCCGGGAAACGCTCATCGCTACTTCTTCAAGCTCTACGCGCTCGATTCGGAGTTGTCGCTCAGCTCAGGCGCGAAGAAAGCTGATGTCGAGCGAGCTATGCAGGGGCACATTCTCGCGCAGGGGCAGTTGATTGGAACTTACAAGCGGCAATGATCCGCGTCGGTTACCGTGCCGCGCGTGGTTTGACTATTAGGCAAACGCAGGCTAATCATTACAGCTATGAAACGGATACTTGTAGCCGGAGGCGCGGGGTTCATCGGCGCGCACCTGTGTCGCCGATTGCTCGAAGACGAAGCGAACGAAGTCATTTGCGTTGACAACTACGTCACGGGCAGCCGACAAAATATTCAAGAACTGATTGGCAATCCTCGATTCGAGTTGATTCGCCACGATGTCATCGAGCCGCTGCTGTTGGAAGTTGACGAGGTTTATCATCTCGCAAGCCCCGCCTCGCCCGTTCACTATCAGGCCAACGGAATAAAGACGCTCAAGACGAACTTCATAGGCACGCACAACCTGCTTGGTCTTGCGAAGCGCACGCGCGCGCGATTTCTGCTCGCTTCGACTTCGGAAGTCTACGGCGACCCGGAAGTGCATCCTCAGACGGAAGACTACTGGGGCCACGTGAATCCGATTGGCGTTCGATCTATGTACGACGAAGGTAAGCGCGTGGCCGAAGCTCTCACGATGCAGTACAACAGGCAGAACGATGTTGACGTTCGAATAGTCAGGATCTTCAACACCTATGGCCCGCTGATGTGCCCCGACGATGGGCGTGTGATTTCAAACTTCATTGTGCAGGCGCTTAGGGGCGAGCCTATAACTGTGTATGGCGACGGCTCGCAGACGCGCTCGTTCTGTTATGTTTCGGATCTGGTTGACGGGCTTGTTCGCATGATGGCTTCCAGTGTGACGGGACCTGTGAACTTAGGCAACCCGCGCGAGAACACCGTGCTTGAGATAGCGCAAATGGTCAATGAGATGGTTGGCAGCAAAACCGGGATAGAGTTTCGCCCGTTGCCATCGGACGACCCGCGCCGCCGCAAGCCCGACATCACGCTTGCGCGAAAGCACCTCGGCTGGGAGCCGAAGGTTCCGCTGGAAGAAGGGCTGGCAGCGACGATTGAATACTTCCGCCATCGCATAGCCAACCGCAGCACAGTTTGAATGCCTCTTTCGGCAAACGATTCCTCCTGCGCGCCGCGAAAGCTGGATCCTCCTGCCCCTCGCCACTCAATTGGCGTGAGGCAAATCGTACATGTATAATGTCGGGGATGTTGATGGCGCGCTTCCCTGTTAAAAGATTAATAGCCGCGTTGCTGCCGATAAGTTTTTTATGGCTTTTTGCGGCATGCGTTTCAATCTGTGTGCGGGAAAGCGCGGAAAAACACGAGTGTGCATCCGTTATCTTCTCAACCGAGATGAAAGATGCCTCGTGTTGCGAAGGTTGCCCGGTCTCTTCTTTGCCGCAAGCGGCTATTCCACAGCGCTCGACGCTCGTTTCTGATTTTCAGGCTCCACCCGCTGTTACGCCTTTGATCTTAGCGATTGATCCTCTGACTGACGGCATTGCTTTTGCCTCGCGGCGCGGTCAGTTATTCTCTGCAAGCCCGCCGCTCAAAGACTTGTTCGCGCTTCGCATTTAACGGTCCCCCTCGTTTTATAAATCTCAATTTTCAGCGCATTGCCGCGATGCTCAAAGCTCGCGCGAAGGTCTTGTGAATCTAATTCGACAAAGAGAGTGTAATGAAAAAAGTTCTTTTAGCCGTGACCATTTTATTAACGGCGCAAGCAGTGTTAGCGCAGAATGCTTTCAAAGCCACGATCAGAAACGAGGCGAGCAAAGAACCCGTGGCTGGCGCGACCGTTTCAGTATTAAATACCGAAATCACCGGGACGACCGACGCGAACGGCAGAGTCGAATTAATCAACATCCCAGACGGCGAGCAGACAATCGAAATCTTCTCGCCGGGATACCAGACGAAAGAATTGAAGTTGACTTTCCCGCTAGCCGATCAGAGCGAGCAAGTAATCTTCATAAAAGCGAACGAGGTGGGCGAAGTGACCATCACTTCGACGACGCGCATCAGCCGCGAGATTGACGATGTGCCGACGCGCATCGAAGCCATCAGCGAAGAGGAAGTGGACGAGAAGATCAACATGCGCCCGGCCAACGTTTCGATGGTGCTTAACGAAAGCACGGGCATTAAGGTGCAGCAGACTTCGGCAACCTCATACACTCAGAGCATACGAATCCAAGGGCTTGATGGCCGCTACACGCAGATTCTCAAAGACGGCTTTCCGGCCTTTGGCGGATTTTCCGGCAGCCTGAGCCTGCTCGACATCCCGCCGCTCGATTTGAAACAGGTCGAAATCATCAAAGGCCCGTCGGCCACTTTTTATGGCGGCGGCGCGATTGCTGGCGTCGTCAACTTCATCAGCAAAGAGCCGCAGGACGAGCGCGCAACATCAATGGTTCTCAATCAGACGACAGCTCTGGGGACGGACTTCTCTTTATTCGACTCACAAAAGTTCAAACGCTTCGGCTACACGTTTCTCGGCTCGGTCAATTACCAGAAGGAGTATGATGTCGAGGGCGACGATTTTACTGAACTGCCGCGAACTCACTCGCTCAACCTGAACCCGCGACTGTTCTTCTACCTCGATGACAAGACTCGCCTCGTCGTCGGGAACTTTGCGGCTTACCAGAACCGCAAGGGCGGCGATCTGTTCGTCATTCGCGACAGGGCAGACGACTTTCATCGGTATTTTGAGAAGAACAACTCGTTCCGCAACATCACCACTGTGCAGTTTGATCGGGAGTTCACGGACGGCAGGAAGATTGTCGCCAAACAGAGCGTCGCTTTCTTCACCCGCGAGATAGAGATTCCCGACTACCTGTTCAAGGGCAGGCAGATTGATTCTTACACCGACATTTCATATTTTTACCCGCTTGAACGGCACGCGCTCGTTTTCGGCGTCAACGCTGTTTATGACCGGTTCAAAGAGGGCCGCGACAGCAGCAGTCTTATCAAGCGCGACGAGAGCCGGACGACCTTCGGCGGATACGCTCAAGACAGTTTTGCCATCACCCGACGCTTGTCTTTAGAAGCAGGGTTCCGCCTCGATCACGTCAAGTCTTACGGGGCATTCGCGTTGCCGCGCGCGTCTGTGTTGTATAGATTCAGCGACAATCTTAGCAGCCGCTTAAGTTTCGGACTGGGCTACAAAGCGCCGAGCATTTTCACTGAAGAGGCCGAGATGATGCTCTTTCAAAACGTCCTGCCGATTGGCAACACGCTTAAAGCGGAGCGCAGTCGCGGCGGAACTTTCGACGTTAACTATAGAAACCGAAACGGCGAAAAATTCTCCTACTCACTCAACCAGATGTTCTTCTACACGAGGATCGAAAACCCGCTCATACTGCTGCCCGGCGACGGCGTTTTCAGTTTCGCAAATGCCAGTCGCCCCATCAGGAGCGCGGGCTTTGAGACGAACGCGCGAGTTGTTTATGACATCGTCAAACTGTTTGCCGGTTATACTTTCACGGATGCGAAAGCGAGATACCTGGTCGGCAATCAGACATTGCCATTGCTGCCGAAGAGCCGGTTGAACTCGGCGCTGCTGTTTGAGAGAGAGGCGAATTTCAAGGCGGGCATCGAAGCGTATTACACTAGCGGCCAGTTTTTGACGGACCGCTCCGTGACGAGACCATTCTGGGTGTTAGGGCTTTTCGGCGAAAAGACCTTCGGCAAGGTGAGTCTCTTCATCAATGCCGAAAACATCACCGACACCCGGCAGTCAAGATTCGGGCCTGTGGTTTTTCCGCCGCATCAAAACCCGACCTTCAGCGAAATCTACACGCACACGGAAGGGAGAGTTTTCAACGGGGGAATAAAAGTTAAACTCTAAAATGGGTGTTGTGCCGTCGCTCAACTGCAAACAGTGCCTGCGCTCAATTCAGCTTCGATCTTCTCGGATGAATCCAATTCGGATTTTGCAAGCTGATAAACGGCGTAAGCGTGTCTGAGCACCGGTAGCGCGACGTTGCGCACGGGCACGCCGCCCGGCGTTATCCCTTTTTCCTGCCCGTGATGCGCGTGGCCGTGCAATGCGAGGTCCGCGCCCGCGCTGTCAATCGCTTCGGCCAGCAGGTAGCTTCCCAAGAATGGATATATCTCAAGCCGCTCGCCCGCAAGCGTCTCCTTGACGGGCGAGTAATGAAGCAGCGCGATTCGATAATCGGTTCTCAATCCGCTCAGCTCTTCTTCGAGCCTTGCGGCGAGCCGTTCCGTGTGATGTATGAAAGTCTTCATCTCACGCTCGCCGAAGGGGGTTGCGCAGGCTCCCGCGAATCCTCCGCCGAAGCCCTTTGTGCCTGCTATTCCCACGCTCACGCCGTTCACTTCCAGAGTCACGCTCTCGCATTCGAGCACCGTTATGCGTCGGCGCTCAAGCGCGCGGCGCACCTGTTTTTCTTCATCGCTGTGATAATCGTGATTGCCAAGCACGGCGACAACGGGCACCTGCACTAGGTCAAGCTCATCGGCGAGCACTTCGACCTGTCGAGCTTCTCCGTGAGTCGTCAGGTCTCCAGCAATCAAAAGCATATCTGCGCATTCGTGCAGTCGGCTCCAGTAATCGCGCAGCTTGCCTCTCGAATCTTCTGAGAAATGAACGTCGCCAACCGCGGCCACTCTAATCACTGATTACCTCCGCTTGAGCAGGTTCGGTCAATTCAATCACTGTCATCTCGTTGCGCACTTCCATATCGGGGACGACTTCGGAGACAACTTTGGCAATCGTGTGCCTTCGCTCGTCGGTCGAAGTCTGCCCCATCAGGTGAATGCGCCCGCTGTGAATCATCACCTTCACGTCCTGCTTGCTGGTTCTCGGATCTGTCGCAAGCGCATTCTGAATCTTGCCGACAAGGTATTGATAATCGAGGTTCATCGCGCCTCCTGCGGCTTCAGCAAAGCTCAAGCATGCGAACAAGCTCTCTGACGACGCGGTTCGGGACGAGCAGATCGAGCGACTGGCCGAGCAGCATCATGCTCAGTATGCGGCGCGGCCCCATGCGCGCCCGCTTCAGTATGTAGTCCCAATCAAGCTCGCTCACGCGAAGTATGCTCAGCAGGTCGCTGATGTGTCGCATGCACCGCGCGTCAATGCTTAAAGTGTGCTCGTTGAGCACAAGCGATTTGATGATGAAAAGGTCTTCAGGCCCAAGCGTGCGAACGCTCTTGCCGTTAAAGCTCACAACGGTTGAACGCTCAATCATCTCGTCGTCCAAAAAGATTGGCCCTGACGATTGAAAGATGATGTCAACCATCACGTTGTTCTTGAATGCCTTGTAGAGCCACACGGGATCGGTCTTTTCGGTTTTGAATCCAGCCTTCGCCAGAACGTTGATCACCCTATCAGCGTCTTCCGCTTTGACGAATACGTCAATATCGTGCGTGAAGCGGTGGCCGCCGAGCGCGGTCGCTGCGATGCCGCCCATCAGGCAATATTTGATGCCGCTTTCGTCCAGAGCGTTTATAACTTCATCGAGCACCTGATGAAAAACTTCGTTGTCCGATTCTATGAGCGCCGATATAGCCGACATAGGCATGACTCCTCTCCGCGCGATTTGAGCATTGAGTTTTCAGGGCAAGCGTTGTGCCACCTTGAAGCGCGCAACTAATCGCGCGCAGCGCATCAACTCGCAACAAAGCGACGGCTTGATTGCTTCTCTCTGCGTATTGATAGCTTGCAGCGAAGCTTGAAATCATACGCATCAGTAATCGAATGTGCGCGCGAGTCGTGCTGACCGTCAGCCCCGTTTGCCGGTGCTGCAACTTTGGTGATACTATGGTTGGGCTGCCGACTTGCTTGCAGCTTTGCTTGTAGGACGCAATCCCCCTCAAAGAATTTAGAGTTATTGAAATGCGGAGTTGCCTACAGTCGAGTTCTTAAAAGAGGATTAATAATGAAGGAAAAAGAAAATGGTAGAGTGCTTCACGTTTTCACAGATATCATCTCACAGCCGCAAAAGGTAAACCCTCTGCCTCTCGAAGTGCCCTCGCGCCGCTGGCTCTACTGGCAAATGACGAAAGCCGTTTTGAAAAAGATTGTTCGCGCGCCATTTTCGATCCACACATGGGCCGCATTGCGCCGCACCGTTATGGCCAGCATGCTGCCCGACAACCTCGCCTATCGCTACAAGGCTTACCAGCGCGGCGAGTGCAATCGTTGCGGGCTTTGCTGCAAGATTCAATTTCAGTGTCCCTTCTTCATTGATGAAGGGCCGTACAACACTCGCTGCTCGATCTATACCACGCCGCACGCGCCGCAGGCCTGTTTGAAATTCCCGCTCGACCCGAAGGATTTGAAACTGCTCCAGCGCGAAGTGGGACAGGCTTGCACTTTTTATTACGAGGGCGCGCCACAGAAGCTCTCCGCTCTTGAGTTCGTCAAGCTCTACACGCAGGGCATGCGCCAGCAATTGGCAAAGCGCAAGCTGAAGGAAGCTGCCGACGGCGGCGATTGATGAATTAAGACGCCGCACCACATTATCTCTAACATCGCTCTGTTCAAGTGTGGTCGAGTGGCGTTCGCCGCTCGCGCCAACTCGCCGTGTGATCCCGCGAAAATGGGCAATTCTTGAGTCCGCCTTATCTCTCTGATATACTTGAATTGGAGTTGATTGCGGACCCTTGAGATTGTTGTTGACAGTGGAATGCCGAATTGGTTGCGGCATCCGTCGCGGGAATAGAAAGTAGAACACACGATGATTGATCTAGAAATCTACACAGACAAAATCGCTGAAAGTGGCCGGAGGCTGATTCGCAAGGCTTATGAAGAAGCCCGCGCGCGCGACCACAATCAACTTGCGCCAGAACACGTCTTTATATCTATCGCCGAAGTCGAGCGCCCCTTCTTCAATGAAGTCATGCAGAGTCTCAACCTCGACCCGCAGGTCGTTTTGCAGGCGTTAGAAACCAAGCTCAGCCAGCGCGACTATCTCGGTCGCGGCATGAAGATTTCTGATTCGCTCAGGACGCTACTGTCAAACGCGCTCAAGCACGCGCATGAGCGCGGTCGCCGATTGATTGAATCAACCGACCTGTTCGTCGCGCTCTTCAAAGATGTTCACAGCTTTCCCGTCGAGCTTTTGCGAAGGCTCGGCGCCGACCGCGAGATGGTCGTGCAGAAGATACAGACGCGCGTGCGCAGCCACGAAGAGAAAGAAGAGAAGTACCGCCGCCGCTACGAGCTTCCGCCTTACCTGAAACATTTCGGCGTGAGTCTCAACAAGCTCGCGCGCCAGGACAAGCTGCCACCGGTCATCGGGCGCAACGAAGAGATTCGCCAGATGATTGAGATACTCTGTCATCGCGAGCGCGCCAATTCGCCGATGCTCGTTGGCGAAGCGGGCGTTGGCAAAACCGCCGTCGTCGAAGGACTCGCTCGCAAAATAGAGCTTGAGCCTGAAAGCGTCCCGCAGCGACTTCGCAACGCGCATATAGTTCAGCTTCAGATGTCGGGCATAGTCGCGGGCACAATGCTGCGCGGGATGTTCGAGGAGCGCATTCAAGGAATCATAAACGAAGTCAAAGAGCGCGAAAATCTCATCCTCTTCATTGACGAAGCGCACACCATCATCGGCGCAGGATCGGCTCTGGGAGCCAGTTCCGACGCGGCGAACATGTTCAAGTCGGCGCTCGCTCGCGGCGAGATTCGCATAATCGGCGCGACCACGATGACCGAGTACAAAGAGTACATTGCGGAAGACGAAGCTTTGGCGCGCCGCTTTAGACTCGTGAAGGTTGACGAGCCGTCGGTCGAGGACACGCGCAAGATAATCGTCGGCGTGCGTCCGCGACTTGAGCGAAACTACTCGGTGACGATTTCGGACGAAGCCATAGAGACTGCGCTTGAAATGGCTCCGCGTTATGTTCGCAACCTGCACCTGCCCGACAAGGTCATAGGCTGGCTCGACACGGCTGCGGTCAAAGTTGAGATCAACAATCCTGATAATTCGGAAGTGCGCAGCGAGCATATCATTGACGTGATAAGCCAAGAGTCGCGCATCCCGCGCGACATGATATTCCGCGACACGAACGACCGTTTCGCCGACATGGAAGAAGCGCTTTCGGCGCGCGTCATCGGGCAGAAGGAAGCCATCAAGGCTGTTGCCCAGCGGCTGCGACTGAACAAAGGGCCGCTCAAAGAAAATTTCTACAAGCCCGATGGCGTGCTGTTGTTTCTGGGACCTACGGGCGTCGGAAAGACCGAGCTTGCGAAAGCGGTAGCCGAGTTCATGTTCGGCGACGAAGAGAAGATGGTCCGCATTGACATGTCCGAGTATCAGGACGGAACCATCGCGATTGAAAAGCTGATCGGCATGCCGCGCGGCATTGTCGGAAGCGAGCGCGGCGGGATACTCACCGAACGCTTGCGCGATAACCCGTACACGGTTCTGCTGCTTGATGAAATCGAAAAAGCATCGCCGTACCTGTTGAACCTCTTCCTTCAGGCGTTTGACGAAGGATGGATAACTGACGGGCGCGGCAAAAAAGTCTATCTTTCAGACGCAATCATCATAATGACGTCGAACCTCGGCTCGGACAATTTCAAAAAGTACATGAAGCCGCTCGGGTTTGGCACAAAGACACTGGCCGACGTGCAGCAGATCAAGCGCGAGGTCATCAAGGCTGCGGAAGAGAGGTTTTCGCCTGAGTTCCGCAACCGCATTGACGAGATAGTAGTCTTCTCGCCTCTGACTCAGGACGAAGTGAAGCAGATAGCCGAGCTTTACCTCAGCAAGATCAAGCGGCAGATGCGGCATCAGGGCAAGCTGCTCGAAGTCAGCGACGCTGCGGTTGTGCATCTGGTCGAAAAGGGCTTCAGCCCCGCCTACGGCGCGCGATTCCTCAAGCGCACGATTGACGAGATGGTGAAGCTGCCTGTCACGACCCGCTGGAAAGAAGGCAACCGCTTCGAGGTTGATTTCAAGGATGATGAATTGACGATCACTTCGTTTGAGAATTGATCCTAAAATATCAGCGGCGCAAGCCGGTGTGCGCCTGTGCGCCGCTGATATTTTGATTGCAGGTTGGATACGAAGACTGCTGCTAAAAGCCCCTTCCCCTTCATAACGCTAGCGGCAAAATGACCTTATTCGGTCAATCAAGTTGATTAATTCTGCCGCATTCAATCACCAAGCTGCCCCTGCGGTAAACGCCTAATCATTTGTTGCCGCTTAAGTTAATGGCATGGCAATGGCGTGGAACGAATCTCGCCTTAACAGTTCGGGTTTTCCCTTTGTAGCCAAAAAGGGCGTGATTATGGAGAGGGTCAACACAGAGCAGTCGAGCAATGCTGCGCGCCTCGTAAGTACTATTGTTTCTGTAACGGGGCTGGCGACGTTCGCCTACGCACTTTATGCGCTTGTCTCCAATCCCATCAACACGGAGTGGGCGTTAGTCGCTGCCGTGACCGTGTTGCTCATTTCGCGCATAGACATAGGAATCCCGAAAACTTCCAACACCGTCACTCTGAGCGACACGTTCATTTTCATCTCAGTGCTGCGTTACGGCACTTATGCGTCGGTCGTGCTCGCCGCAGTGGATGCTTTCATTTGCACTCTCCAATTCAAAGGCAGGCGCAAAATAATCTGGTTCAACACAGCAGTGATGAGCCTTTCGATCTTCGTATCGAGCGAAGCGGTGAGGTGGGCATTCGGCGATCCAAGCGCGTTAGCTGCGGATATGCAGCGGCTCTTTATGGCCGCAGGCGTGCTGGCTCTGATTCATTACGCGGTGAATTCAGGTTTGATGTGTTTGGTGACGGCGCTGCGCAGCGGACGCACCGTCCTTGCCACCTGGCGCGATACTTTTTTATGGACTTCGATCTCATACTTCGTCGGGGCGGTTGCGGCCTGCCTCGTTATCAATCTGATTTCGATCATATCTTTTTACGCTTTCATCATATCGGTCCCGATACTTGCGATCACATATTTCACCTACAAAGTCTATCTGGATAAGATGGAGGCATCGAGCCGGCACGCCGAGCAGATGGCCGATCTGCACTTGAGAACAATCGAGGCGCTGGCGATTGCCATTGATGCGAAAGACGAAGTGACGCACGAGCATGTCAGCCGCGTGCGGATTTACGCGACGGGACTTGCGCGATTGTTCGGACTTTCCGAGCCTGAGATTGAAGCGTTGAAGGCGGGCGCGCTGCTGCACGACATTGGCAAGCTCGCTGTTCCAGATTACATACTCAACAAGCCCGGTCAGCTCACGCCTGCTGAATTCGAGAAGATGAAGGTCCACACAATTGTCGGCGCAGAGATACTTGAGCGCGTCGGGTTTCCATATCCGGTTGTGCCGGTCGTGCGCCACCATCACGAGCGATGGGACGGGCGCGGCTACCCTGACGGACTCAAAGGTGACGAGATACCCATCACGGCGAGGATACTCACCGTAGCCGATTGCTTCGACGCTGTGCGCGAGGACCGTCAGTATCGCAAGGCGATGACGCGCGAAGAAGCCATCGCGATGCTGAAGGAAGGCAGCGGCACGGTCTTCGACCCATCGGTTGTGAGCGTCTTTTTAGATAATCTTCACGAGTTTGAAGCGCAGATACGCGAGCAGCGCGTCGAGACCCACAGAATTGAAAGCATCAGGCAGAATGGAGCCGCGCAATCGCGCAAGCCCGACAGCGGGCCTGTGGTATTCGAGCAGATACGCAGCGCGCACCGTGAAGTGATGGTGCTCTACGGCATCGCGCAGACCATAGGCACGAGTCTCGATCTCAGAGACACCTTTGCGGTCTTTTCTTCGCGGCTCGAAGACATAGTCAGCTACACGACCTGCGTGCTTTATCTTGTAAAGCAGGACTCGACCGACTTGGAAGCAGCGCATGTTGCGGGGCGCAACTCGGACAAATTCAAAGGCCGCCGCATCCCTTCGGGTCTGGGCATTACGGGCTGGGTCACGATCAATCGTCATTCGATGCACAACTGCGACCCGCAACTCGATTTCGACGTGATGCGAATCGAAGTGCCCGAGCAGTATCGCACGGCGATAGTCGTTCCTTTAACGAGAGACGAAGAGGCGCTGGGCGCGCTTGCGCTCTACTCAGCCGATTTGGATTCTTACACGGCGGATCATCTGAGGCTCGTTGAAGCGGTTGCGAAGCTGGCTTCTGACGCAATAGCCAACGCTGTGCATCACGAGCGAACCGAAACGAGCGCGCTCACGGATTTGCTGACGGGGCTGCCGAACGCGCGCGCGCTTCGCTATAGGTTTGAAGAAGAGCTTGACCGCGCGCTCAGGCATAAGGACACCTTCTGCGTGATGATGATGGACCTTGACGGGTTAAAGACGGTCAATGACAGGTTCGGGCATCAGGCAGGAGATCAGGCGCTGAGAGATTTTGCTCGGGTATTACTTTCGCAGGTTCGGTCGTCGGATTTCGTGGGTCGTTATGCGGGCGACGAGTTCGTCGGAATTATGCAGGTTGGCCCGGAAGAAGCGAGCGAGCTTGCGCACAGAATTCAACGGGCGGTTGATCGTTATGAATTGAGTTTTGGCGGAATAAAGATGGCGATTGGCATAAGCATCGGGTGGGCCTGCTTCGGGTCGGAAGGCAACACGCTCGATGAATTGCTGCTTGCAGCCGACCGCGCTATGTACGCCGACAAAGCGAAGCGAAAAGCGGCACCTTCGGAATCGCGCAATCTCGGCACCAGCGATCTTGGACAGTATAAGATTATGTGAGCCTGAGCACTCTCGCGCTGAGAAGGGCAACCTCATTATTTGACAGCGAAATCATTTCTCGAATCATTTATCTCTGCGAATCAGCTTCAAGATGGCTGCCAGCCCGATTAACCCGAAGACAACGGCAAGAGCAAAGAGCCAAATGATTAACTTTACTTCATCCACGAAAAGGATTGCCATGAGAAGCAATTCTACACTTTGATTCATCGGATAGGAATTGAGCATTCGATATTGCCTCTCAGCTTCTGATCTAATGTACCTGCGCTCAATTAAGGCCGAAACCTGATCTGACTATTCAACTGCGACTTCAGCAACTGGCACGATGGTTATTGTGTAGTATCATTGCTGATGTTGTTTTTCGATTGAATATTAGCTGTTGAGATTATCTTTGAACGAAGGAGATTTCTCGATGCGTAATAGCCTCTTCACGTTGTCATTGACGTTGGTCCTGAGCCTGTTTGTTCTGCAATCATCCGCGGTGGCGCAGTCGCCGCAGCCCGGTTTTGCCGACGCAGTTCTTGGCCGCTGGGATTTGACCGTTAACGGAGCAGGTGAAGCTTACCCGTCCTGGCTTGAGATTATGCTCCGCAAGGAGACGGAACTGATGGGCCGATTTGTGGGCCGCTTTGGCAGCATGCGCCACATCACTCAGATAGAATACCGCAATGGAGAGCTAATGTTCAGGGTTCCAGTTCAGTATGAGCAGAACCGAAGCGATCTTGTTTTCAAAGGGAAGCTTGTAGGAGGCAAACTGGAAGGCACAACGGAAGACGCCAGCGGAAAGACTTTGACCTGGACCGGAGTGCGAGCGCCTGGTCTCGAACGCTCCGCGGGGCCGAAGTGGGGTAAGCCTTTGAGGCTTTTCAACGGCAAAGACATTACGGGTTGGAAGCTGCGCAGCAACAGCAGAGGCAATTGTTGGAGCGTTGTTGATGGCGCTTTGACCAACAACGTGCCGTGCGTGGACATCATCACCGAGCGGAAGTTCACCGATTTCAAGCTGCACGTGGAGTTCAACATAGTTGAAAAGAGCAACAGCGGTATATATCTTCGCGGGCGGTATGAGGTGCAGATACAGGACGATTTCGGAAAAGCTGCAGACAGCCTGCGCATGGGAGGCGTATATGGATTCATCAGACCGAGCGTCAATGCTGCTGGGAGACCAAACGAGTGGCAGAGTTATGACATCACGCTGATCGGTCGTCGAGTTACGGTGGTTCTCAACGGCAAGAAGATCATTGATGACGAAGAGATTCCCGGAATAACAGGCGGCGCGCTAGACAGCGATGAAGGCGCAGCCGGGCCGATTATGCTTCAGGGAGATCATGGAAAGGTTGCCTTCAGAAATATCGTCATCACTCCCGCGCAGTGAATAGCTGATACTGATGAACCTCTGGAATGGATGATAGGTCTTTTGATCGGTTCACTAGATAACTTTCACTCAAATGCGCGTTAGTTTCTTTTCGAGAGAAAAGCCTAAAGAGGAAACTCTTCGCAGCAAGCCGTAGTGAGTTTCATCTTTAGGCTTTGTCATTAAAGGATGACTCGTACGGGATTTGAACCCGTGTTGCCGCCGTGAAAGGGCGGTGTCCTAGGCCCCTAGACGAACGAGTCAAAAATGAGCCGTGTTGGACTCGAACCAACGACCCTCTGGTTAAAAGCCAGATGCTCTACCAACTGAGCTAACGGCCCCGATCTTGAAAAAAACTTGCGGCAACCTGCGATCCCTCTGCTGTGGCAGAGCCGCCAGTAATTTGCGAAATACTGATTATAGCAATGGGACAGCGATCTCGCAATGGCGAAGTTTGATTGCTTGCGGGCAAAAGAAAGTTGTTGCGCTCCGAAATAAAAGATGGTAAAGTCGCTTCCTGTCAGTTAAGCCCATTCCCCACAACGGGCTGTGACGCCCCAATAATCCGGACGCATGTGAATTAAACCAGCAGGGATTTCTGAACGGTCTTACTCACCTGGGACCGAAATTACTCGACGATGATCAAGTTTGGGACTTCTGGTTGGCGCGCAATTATCGCCGATGAATTTACATTCGTCGCTGTTCGTCGTGTTACGCAGGCTATTTGCAATTATCTGAAGAAAGCATCGCCCGGCTCTCAAGTCATTGTCGGCTATGACACGCGCTTTATGGCCGAGATATTCGCGGCAGAATCGGCGCGCATAATTGCCGCAAACGGATTCGATCCGCTTTTGTGCGATAGAGCGACGCCTACGCCGGCTATCGCTTACGCGGTTCGCTCGCGCGGCGCAAGCGGCGCTATTAATTTCACGGCGAGCCACAATCCGCCGGAATATTGCGGGATGAAATTTTCAACTTCGGACGGAGCGCCCGCGCTCCCTGAAGTCACAGGCGAGATAGAGCGCGAGATTATGAATCTCGAAGGCACGAAGATTTTGAAAGAAGGCGCCCCGGCTCAACCCGTAAAGAGCCTCGCGCTTGTGGATGATTATTTGAAAGACCTGGCAGCGAAGATTGATTTCAAAGCGATTGCCAGCTCAGGCCTTCGCGTCGCCTACGACCCGCTTTGGGGCACGGGGCGCGGCTATTTGAATAAAGCATTGAACGACGCGGGCTGCGAAGTCGTGATGCTGCACGACTGGCGCGACGTTTATTTCGGCGGGCACAGCCCTGAGCCTGACGCGGAATACCTCGAAGAGCTTCGAGACAAAGTCATCGAGGGCAGGTATCATCTTGGACTTTCTACGGACGGCGACGCCGACCGATTTGGCGTGCTCGATCGCGACGGCTCGTTCATCTCGCCGAATTTAATAATAACATTGCTCGTTGATTACCTGGCTGAATCGCGTGGATGGAGCAATGCCGTCGCGCGCTCCGTTGCGACGACACATCTTGTTGACAGGGTCGCCGCGCGGCGCGGGATTGAAGTGATAGAAACGCCGGTCGGGTTCAAGTACATCGGGCAGTTGATAAATGAAGACCGAATCGCCATCGGCGGCGAAGAGTCTGCGGGGCTTTCCATCAAGGGGCACTTTCCTGAAAAGGATGGGATACTTGCCTGCTTGCTCGTCGCCGAGATGGTGGCGCGGCGCGGCGCATCGCTTGGCGAGATGCTTGAAAAGGTTTACCGAGATGTTGGAAAGCTTGTGAGCGGGCGCATAGGCGTGCGGCTCACGCCGGAGCTGCAACAGGGCTTGTCAGATAAGCTTGCAACAGAGCCTGTGGAGTTTGCCGGTCGCCGCGTCATTTCTGTCAGTCGAGTTGATGGAGCGAAATTCATTCTTGAAGATGGAGCATGGTTGTTGATGCGCCCTTCAGGCACAGAGCCGCTTGTACGGATTTATGCCGAAGCTGGAAACGAGCAAGAATTGGAGGTGTTGCTTGAGTCAGGCCGCAAATACATTCTGGATTAATCGGTTCATCTCGTCGGCCAGAATCGAACTGGTCGAAAGGCGAAGGCTACGGTCTCGCCGTCTGATTGATGGTTTAATAGTGATGGTCATTCTGGCCGCATCGGCCATCTGTGTTTCAATTTACTGGCGAGCCGAATCGGAGCTTGCCGAGGCTGTGGCGAAGCGAGAGGCTGCCGCGATCAAGCTTGAAGAATTGAAGGTTCGGGTCGAGAGACGCGAGCGCGAGGTGCAACAACTGAAAAACGACAGGGCGGCGATTGAGCAGTTCGCGCGCCAAAGGTTCGGTTTCGTTCGTCCGGGCGACGTTGTGATAAGACTGCCGCAGAATGAAGAACAAACCGCAGCGGTTCGGATGGCCAACTTGACACCTCAACGAACGCGCAGCTATACTAAGGCTTCAAATTGATCTTTCAATTTTGGCGCGGGGTGGAGCAGTCTGGTAGCTCGTTGGGCTCATAACCCAAAGGTCCCGGGTTCAAATCCCGGCCCCGCAATTTTAGCGAAAAAGGCCACTCTTACGGGTGGCTTTTTTCTTGCGCGCAAATCGAGCCGAAAAGCGCCGCTATCATCCTCTTGCAAGCATCTGATTCACTTCATCAATCGTAGGCAGCGCAGTTCGTGCGCCAATTGCGCGGCACTTCAATGCAGCCACAGCGTTTGCAAACCGCAGCGTTTCTTCTACAGAAAGACCCGCGAGCAGTCCGTAGATGAATCCGCCGTGAAACGCATCGCCCGCACCCGTCGTGTCGCGGCAGTCAATCGCAAATGCAGGCGAATGAATAAACCGATCTCGAAAATACGCAATCGCGCCGTCGCGCCCAACGGTCGCCGCAACAAACGGCGAGCCTGATTTCTCTTTCAACTTCTTCAATCCCTCACGCAGGTCGCTACAACCCGTGACGCGCTCAGGGAAGTTGCTCGAACATACAATAAAATCTATCAGCGGCAGCAGCTCTTCAATCCGCGGATACACATTATCAACATCAATCACGGTAAGCACTCCCGCCTCGCGCGCAAACCGGGCCGCCGCGATTGACGCCGCAACATCGTGGCCGTCGAGATGAAGCACGCGCCCTCGCGTAACCGCCTCGCGGTCAACTTCGCTTTCGTGAATAGTCAATCGCTCGTCTCGATGCCAGATGATTGTTCGCTCGCCGCTCGGCTTATCCACAATAATAAAAGCAGTCTGCGTTTCAGCTCCTTCAACAACCATCACGCCGCTCGATTCAACGCCTTCTGAGATGATTGAATTAATCTGATAGCGACCCATGTCGTCGTCGCCAACTTTGCCTATGTAGCTTGCGCGCATCCCTAATCGCGCAAGCGCAACCATAGCCGTAGCCGCCTGTCCGCCCGGCGCAATCGTGTGCGAGATATAAGCAACCTTTGTGTTGAATTCGGGATAGTGGGGAACGACGATCAGGTGATCTACCGCGTTGAGTCCTAGCGCAACAGCATCGAACGGCTTGTTCGTTGGCAGGTCAATTCCGAAATCCATACGAGTCCAGCGTCTGAAGTCCGAAGTCCGAAGTCGTTAATTAGTTAGTTTGCCATTCGCTCTTAGACTTCGGACTTCGGACTTTGGACTTTGGACTTAATGCGATTGCTGGCTGACGGCGTTGTTTGTGAGCAGGCGGACTTCGACGCGGCGATTCTGTATGCGCCCTTCGAGAGTTTCGTTGTCGGCGACGGGGCGGCTCTCGCCAAATCCCAGTATTGACATGCGAAACAGCGGGATGTTGTGCCGCTCGGCCAGATACCTTCGCACCGCTTCCGACCGAGCCGCGCTCAGCCGGTCGTTCAAATCCGTCGTGCCGTCTGATGAAGCGAACCCTTCAATCTCAAGCAGAAAACCGTTGCGGTCGCGAATCTGGCTCGCAAGTTCGTCGAGTGCGGCCATCGCTTCCGGCGTGAGATCGGATTTGCCCACCTTGAACAGCACCGTCACGGTCTTCTGCACAGTATATTTGTCGAGGTTCGAGCGCAAATCGGAGACCGATTGCTCGACTCCGGTGACGCGAGTGTTAGCCTGCTCGGCTGCGCTCGCGGCGCGGTCTGCCTGTTGTTGCGCGCGGTCTGTGCGCGCGCGCACGTCCTCAATATCACGTCCGAGCTTCGCGATGTCCTGAGTGTTGCGCCGCGATGTCTCTTCAAGCTCGCCTGTGCGATTCTCAAGCGGGGTGACCCGCTCATTGATGCGGTTGCGAACGTACTTTTTGGTCGCGCAGGCGCTTGCCAGCGCTACTATGACCGCAAGGCCAAAGACGGCCATCGCTCTAATCTTCATAGTGCCTCCGTCGTTTGATTTCAGATTCATTCCTTTTGGAACGAAAGCTATCACGGGTTAGACGGTCTTCGCCTGAAAACTATGGCGTTTGCCGCGCGCTCACAAACTAAACTATACTTTTAACGAGCGACGCTAGAGTTAATACACGAAAAATGATTCGGGAGTCAAGAAACGTATGAAACATATTTATGCATTCTTGCTGATAGCGATTCTATTTGTCGCGCAGGCTGCGGCGCAGCAGGACTGCAACGCGCCCGCGCTTATTTGCAAAGCCTCAGCCAATCAGGACCGCTCGCTGTACGTGCGCGACCATTGCCGCTATGAGCAACGACTCCGACTTGAGCGATACAAATCAAAAGACGGTCAGGACAAAACTGAAGAGATACGCGACACAACCGTCACGGTTGAGCCTGCGGCCAAGCCCGACAAAACAGGCGACACTCCTGTAATAGTCAAGGTCGTTGCAGACACGGATAAGAAAGGCAATCCGAAAAACAGCGTCAACGAGGATGAGCGCACGCTGCTTTCGGTCGGCGCGATATGGGATTTGGCGTTCTTTCCGCTGCTCCCTGAAAAGATCAAGTACTACAACTTTCAGGAAGTGGTAGCCGAGCGCAAGAACGAAAAATGGTATCGCTTCGTGCCGAAGGCCGAAGTGACAAACGTGCCGCTCGCATCGGGCGTAGTGATGCTTGACCCGCAGACCGGCGAAGTTCTGACGATCAGAATCGAATCGCTCCACAACCTCGATGCGATTGACAAAGAAGCCGCGAAGCTGCGCACCTTCAACGCGACGATAGATTACTCGCAATTTGAAGGCTCGCTGCGGTTTCCGACGCTCGCTTCGGGAAGCGGCGTTTCGGGCATCCGCCGCTTTGAAGGCAACTTCAAATTCCGGTTCGAGGAAGGGAAGTATCGCCCGATTTACAAGCTGAACTAGTGGTCAGTGGCCGGTGGTCAGTGGGCAGGTGAAGAATTGATCGTCGCCTTGAAACGGGCTTCCAGAGCCATTTTCAAGACATTAGCCTTTCAACTGATCACCGGCCACTGACCACTGACACCTGCCTATGACGCTCGCAGAAAAACTCGCAAGCCTGCCGACGCAGCCCGGCTGTTATATCTACCGCGACGAACGGAACAAGGTTCTCTACGTCGGCAAGGCCAAGAACCTTCGCAATCGCGTGCGGCAGTACTTTCAAGCATCACGTTCGCGCGATGCCAAGACCGATGAGCTTGTCTCGCGCATCGCTGACTTTGAACTGATTGTCACCGATAATGAGATTGAGGCGCTCGCGCTTGAAAGCAATCTCATAAAAAAGCACAAGCCGCCTTTCAACATCCTGCTCAAAGACGACAAGCAATACCCGCACATCAAAATCACAAACGAGCCTGCGCCGCGCGCCATCATCGCGCGAAAGATTGTCAAAGACGGCTCGCGATACTATGGCCCATACCTGCCGCCGTCGCTTGCGTGGCAGACGCTCGATTTAATCAATCGCCACTTTCAGCTTCGCACCTGCACGATGGAGATTGACGGCAAGGCCGACCGCCCGTGCCTTGAGTATCACATCAAACGATGCTTGGGGCCGTGCGTGAAAGAACTCTGCACGCTTGAGCATTACGACGAAGCTGTGCGCGACGTTGAGATGCTGCTTCAGGGGAAGAAGGCTGACCTCGAAGCTGCGCTAAAGGAGCGAATGCTGAAAGCGTCAGACGAGTTGCGATTTGAAGCGGCGGCGCGTTATCGAGATCAATTGAAGACTATCGAGCGACTGGGCGAGCAGCAGAAGATGATGACCGTTTCAGGCGAAGACGTTGACATCTTCGGCTACTACCGCGAAGGGCATCAGCTTGCGCTCGCGCTCTTCACGATGCGCGAAGGAAAGATCGTCGGCAAGCGCGAGTTCTATTGGGAAGACATCACGGAGCCTTTTGATCCCGGACATTTCTTAGGGCAGGCGCTCAAGCAATACTACACCGCAGGCGATTACGCGCCGGGCGAGGTTCACATCCCCGTAGATTTTGAAGACCGCGCGCTGCTTGAGGAGTACTTGTCGAATCTGCGCGGGCGGCGCGTTCGCATCACCGCGCCGCAGCGCGGCGTTAAGCGCGACTTGATTGATCTTGTCGAGAAGAACGCGCGGTTGAATTTCGATGGACGCTTCCGCGTGCAGCGGCCCGATATGCAGAAAGTTTTGCAGGAGCTTCAAGAGGCTCTGGAACTGCCTGAGTTGCCTGAGCGCATCGAGTCGTTTGATATTTCAAATATTCAGGGCGATGAGAACGTCGCCTCGATGGTAGTCTGCGAGCACGGCGAGATGAAGAAGTCTGATTATAGAAAGTTTAAAGTGCGTTCGGTCGAAGGCCGCGCAGATGATTTTCAATCAATGTACGAAGTCGTTGGCCGAAGGTATTCGCGGCTGCTGCGCGAAGACAGGCCGTTGCCGAATCTGGTTTTGATTGACGGAGGCAAAGGGCAGCTTGCGGCTGCTGCGCGCGCGCTCCACGAGCTTGGGCTTGAGGCGTTGCCGACGGCTTCGATTGCCAAGCGCGAAGAGTTATTGTTCGTCAAAGGCAAAGACGAGCCTGTCCGCTTAGATCATCATTCGCCAGTTTTGCATCTGATTCAGATGATACGCGACGAGACTCACCGGTTTGCTGTGACCTATCATCGCAAGCGAAGGGCGATGCGCGATTTCCGTTCTGATTTAACTTCGATTCCCGGCGTAGGCGAAAAATTGAAGCAGCGATTGCTTCGCAACTTCGGGAGCCTCAAGCGCGTGTCGGAAGCGAGCTTCGCGGAATTGAAACCGTTCGTCGGAGCGACGCAGGCCGAGCGCATCCTTGAGCATTTTGCCAATCTCAAAAAGAGAGAGGCCGAAGCCTCAGATGATGTAGAATCAGAGAACTGAAGGAATAAGCAATGACGAAAGACGAAGCCCAAGCATTCAAGGCGCGCTACGAACTGGCTAACGCTTTAGAGGTTGAAGAACTGCGCTCGACAAGCATTGAATTGAAACTGAGGCAGACAGATGCGCTGATGGCATCGGCTAAACAGATGGGATGGGACGAGCAGTTGCAGAAAGAAGAAGCGGAAGTAAGAGAACTATGGCTTCGCCTTAAGAGGGCGTATCTGAATCCCGCTAGAGATTCTGATTAATCAACCGGGCACGAAATCGTGTTGCCCATAAGACGAAATGGTCTGTTAATTGTTCAGCCTGAATAATCTTAGCCGCTTTCTGCAAAGACAACGCCGTGCGCTTCACCTCTCATCTTATCGCCGTAACGAAATCAATAAGCCCAATTTCAAAATTGGAAATGCAGCAGGAAGGGGAGAGAGTTATGAAGAGGATTCTCGTCAGTTCACTCGCGGCGATTGCGTTGTTGATAAGCGCAGGCTCGCCGCTCGCGCAATCAATCGAAGCGCACACGAAGCGCAAGCCTACGATGACGCGCAAGTCGCGCATTACGCGGGCGCGCGCCGTCGCCCGACCGACGTACAATGAGCCTGCTCCGGCAGTCGTCGGGCCGGTCTATGCTACCTACAGGCTCGATCAGAATCAGTACTTCCGGTTGAGGATGAATCAAACTATCAGCTCAGGCAAATCGCGCATGGGCGACCGGTTCAAAGCGACGGTCATCACGCCGGTCTATGCCGACGGAGTTGAGGTCGTTCCGGCAGGCTCAATCGTCGAGGGCCGCGTGACATCGGCCATCCCTGCGCGCTCGCGCGGGCGCGAAGGACAGCTTGCCGTTGCGTTCGATACGCTCGTCGTGCCAGACGGCAAGAAGTATTCGATTGACGGCGTGCTGACCGAGCTTCAAGACGACCGTCACGGCGAGGTTGATGCGGAGAACGAAGTGAGCGGTCGGTCTTCTGACAAGCGACAGATTATTTATGTTGGCGGCGGAACGGCAGGCGGCGCAATACTCGGCGGCGTGATTGGCGGCGCGAAAGGCGCGGGCATCGGCGCAGTGCTCGGAGCGGGCGCGGGTGTGGCTGGGGCGCTGCTTACAAAGGGCAACGAAGCCGAGCTTCGCAGCGGAACCGAAATCGGCATGGTGACGACTCGTCCAATCACTTTCACCATTCGCTCGATTCGTTAGCACTGATTCGGATGTTTTTTAGGGGCGGCCCTGCGGTGGTCGCCCTGTTTGCGGAGCTTCTATATTATCATTCAGGGGCGGGCAGGAACGTCCGCCCTTACAAGCCATTTTCATTTATTCCTACCTCGCATCATTAGCTCAGGGACAATCGGCTCGTTATACTCGTAGAAGCAGGGAAAACTTCAAATCATCTTCAATAGCAGGGAGGAAGCTCGATGTACACGCAACGACGCCTCATTACGCAGCAGGCTGAGCCTTCTCAACCGCGATTCATCTTCAAGCACACTAAAGCGTGGGACGGAATAAGGGTGCAACACACGCGCCTGCGCAGTGGCGAAATGAGCAAACGCTGGAACGCCGAACACTATATCGTTATTACGCTCGATGGCTCCTTCATCTCAGAACTGCATTCGGCGACGGGCAAAAACAGAACCGGACCCGCAATCGTAGGCCAGACATCAATCCTTCCTGCAGGCCAGCCTTATTCTGCGCGATGGGATGATGAGATTGAACACATATCGCTCTTTCTCGAACCCCGCCTGCTTGAGCGCGCGGCAGCGGATTCGCTGTTGACCGGTCGCGTTGTGTTGACAGAGAATTGCTCCGCGCAAGATGCGTTAATAAGACAAATTGGACAGGCGCTCGCAAGGGAAGCTGCGTCCGAGCGACCCGCCGGGCGACTCTATGCCGAATCGCTTGCCAACATTCTCGCTGTGTATCTGCTTCGCAATTATTCCGTTGCGGGACACAAACTGCGCGAGCCTGCGGGCGGATTGTCGGGACGCAGGCTCAGGCTCGCCACCGAGTTCATTGCCGATAACCTGAGCCGCGACCTTGCGCTTGCCGAGATAGCCGACGCGGTTGATTTGAGTCCTTACCACTTCACCCGCGCATTCAAACAGGCGGCGGGCCTGACTCCGCATCAGTTTTTAATCAGGAGCAGAATCGAGCGCGCGAAAGCATTGCTCGTGGATACGCAATTGCCGATTGTTGAAATAGGCTTGCGGGTCGGCTTCAAGAGCCAGAGCCATTTCACAACTATCTTTCGCCGATTCACAGGGCTTACGCCTAAATCCTACCGCGACGTGAGCGGGCGCTGAGAAGCGCGGATTGCTTTTCAGCAAGATTTGAAAAACCTCAGCAACTTTTTGAAAGAAAGACCTGTTTGCTCTCCTTAGACTCTCTCCTGTCGGCGCATAAAACATTCCGCGCCGACAAGGAAGGATAATGCGCATCAACAGGCTTATCAATGCGATTACTGCAACCATGACTCTTCTATTGGCGACAGCGTCCATCGCGCTCGCCGACGGTGAACGCGAAGCGTTAGAGATGGGCAATCAAGCCTTCGAGCGTGGTCAGTATGAACTTGCAATATACGAATACCAACAGGCTCTTAATCCTACGGGCAGCTTCTATGCCGAAGCGAGCTATAACATTGGCGTTTGCAATTACAAGCTAGGTCGCAAGAGCGAAGCTGTGAAGTGGTATCGAGCGGCAATCAAAGCGCGTGCGGGCCGCTACGTGAACGCATCTTATGCGCTCGGCGTCGCGCTCGAAGAGATGGGCCGCTACCGTGAAGCGAAGGAGGCATTCAATCAGGCAGCGCGGGCTTCCAGCGGGCGGCACTCCGCATCGCTGTTCAAGCTAGGACTGGCGCTTCAACGCGGGGGCGACTACGCCGGCGCAATCGAGAATTATCGCCGGGCCATCGCTCAATCCAAATTCCCGCTGCCTGCCTGTCATAACAACCTCGGAGTTGTATTTGTGATGCTTGGCCGCATAACGGATGCCGAACGCGAATTTCGCATTGCACTTCAGCAATCGGACGGCGGCTTTACGGATGCCAGCTACAACCTCGAACGCTGTCGGCGGTTAATGCAATCGAAAGCGCCCGCGATGATAGCCGATTTGAGGACGAGCGCGGATGTGAAGGCGGCACAGCAGGCCGGATTGGATTAGAAACCGGACTTTAGAAGCCAGCGAGCGCGAAAAAATTTTCACAAAACGGGCAGGCAACTCCATCGGGGGTGTCCGGCAATCTAAGTAATAGGCAGCGACCCGATAAATAACGCTGGTAGAATCGTCCTTTCGAGGCAGTCCGACACCGGGTCGCTGCCATAATCTTTTCAGCCGAAGGATTCGGCAAAAAACGTCCTTCTACCTTCAATGCGAAAGCCGGGACTGAGCGCGCGCCGCACCGCTTCCGCGTAAATACGATGCTCCTGTTCGAGTATCCGCGCCGAGAGTGTTTCAACCGTATCGTCGTCGCGCACTTCAACCGCGCGCTGCAAAACTATAGGCCCGTGATCGAGTTCTTCATCAACTATGTGCACCGTGCAGCCAGTTATTTTGACGCCGTGCTCAAGCGCCTGTCGCTGCGCGTTGAGACCGGGAAATGCAGGCAGCAGCGACGGGTGAATATTGAGAATGCGATTCTCAAACGCGCGGATAAACTCCGCACTGAGCAGCCGCATATAACCTGCAAGGCAAACAAGTTCCACACCGCGCCGCTTTAATTCAACAATCATTTCTCTGTCGTACTCTTCGCGCGCGCGCCCTCTGTGGCTGATGAAAAGAGTGTCAACGCCGCGCTCCTGAGCCTTCGCTAATCCGGCAGCCGATTCGATGTTGCTGATGACGACAGCCGCCTCTGCATCGAGTCGACCTTCGCGCATTGCGTCGAGCAGCGCGACCATGTTCGAGCCTCGACCTGAGATGAGAATTCCGATTCTCGGTTTTGCCATACCGCGCGCAACATAACCTAACGCGCACGACTGCGCAAGCCGCAATTGGCATTGCTTCCGGCGCGCAAAACAAGTATCTTTACTCCGCGATGGATCCCGACCGGATTTCTCCAAATGACAACCCGGAAATTTCACCCGATGAGTTCAGCGGTGAGCCAGAAGTGCTCGTGCGCCAATCGGACGAAGATGTTGCGCTTTTCGATTCCCAGCGCATCGCCGACGCGCTCGTGCGCGAAGCCAACCTCGACCCGGACCTCGCTTATCAAATCAGCCTCGAAATCCGCGAGATGATTCAGAAGCTCGGCTTTCGTCAATTAAGCTCATCGCTTATTCGCGGACTGGTTGACGCGAAGCTGCTGGAGATCGGGCTTGAAGATTCTTATCGCTCGCACACGCGGCTGGGCGTGCCGTTCTACGACGTTGATCGAATAATGCACAGCTCGTTTCGCGAATCAAGCGCGCAGCCTTATGGCCCTGAAGGCACAAGCCTGATGCTCGCCGAATCAATCAAGCGCGAGTACGCCATCATAAACGTCTTTTCAGAGCAGATCGCAAACGCGCACCTCGTTGGAGACATTCACATTCATGGCATTGGCGCAGTTGATCGTCCCTACTCGCTCACGTCGGCTGTTGATTACATCAAAGAGTTCGGTATCACCCTGCCCGAAGGCTTTGCAAGCTCGCGCCCCGCGCGCCGCGCTGAAGTGCTGGCCGCGCACATAGTGAAACTTTCAGCCGCGCTGCAAGGATACCTCGCAGGCCCGGTCGTTTGGGACTCGCTCAATTTCGCTATCGCGCCGTTTCTTGTTGACGCGGACGACCGGACAATTAAGCAACTTGCTCAAACATTGATATTTGAATTCTCTGCGCCAGCGGTTGCGCGCGGCGGGCAGATAATATTTTCAGACCTGCATCTGGATTGGGACGCGCCGTCTTACATGAAAAATTGCCAGGCAATCGGGCCGGGCGGGCAGACGCTCGATCAGACCTACGGCGATTTCATGAACGAAGCGCATCGCTTCCTGCAAGCGTTGTTTGAAGTCTATATCGAAGGCGACGGCTCGGGCCGCGCCTTTTTAACGCCGCGACTCATATTGCACATCAACCGTCACTTCAACGAGATTGCGGGCTACCGCGCCGTTCTTGAGCTTGCGAGTCGTTTGGCAGTCGAGCGCGGCGGCCTGACCATCGCGTTTGACCGCGACGACGAAGGGACATTTTATCGGCGCTACGGCATAGGCGACCAGCAGGCAATTGCGCGCACGCCGACTCATGCGATGCGCTCGGCTCAATTTCAGGTCGTATCGCTGAACCTGCCGCGCGTCGGATACCTCGCCGCCGGAAATCACGTGCAGGTGTTTGAAGAATTGACCCGATTGATGGAAACTGCCGCGCAGGCTCATCTCGAAAAGCGAGTCTTTCTTGAAAAGCTTTTAGCATTAGGCGAGCGCGGCCCGCTCGCAGCATTGGCTACGCGGGCGAGCGGCGCGCCATTTCTGAAACTCAACTGGACTATTCACGCAATCAATCCAGTCGGCCTGAATGAACTCTGTCGCGCCGCGCTTCAATCCGACCTTCACGATTCGGAAGAGACAATGGAGTTTGCGCTCAAGGTGCTAACCCATTTGAAGCGCGAGATCGAGCGGCTGTCGAACAAGCACAAAGTTCGATTCCTGCTGAGCGGCCAATCTACGGAAGTCACCGCACACCGCCTCGCGCGATTAGACCTGAGATTTTTCGGCGACACAGCTGCGCGAGCCGTCTGCGGTGATGCCAGTGCAGGCGCAGGCTATTACACGGACGGCGTGCGGCTCGCTCAGACGAGCGGGGTGAGCGTACTTGATCGAGTCAGGACCGAAGGAGTCTTTCACGAATTCGGATTCGTCAACGCGGCGACTGAAATCTGGATGGGCGAATCGAAACCTCAAGCAGATGATCTTGGCCGCTTGATCTCGCAGGCCTTTTATCAATCGGGCTGCGCGGGGTTGGTTTTCTGCCCCGAATTCACCGTTTGCGCGAGCTGCGGCGCAAGCTCGCGCGGACTTCACAGCCATTGCCCAAGTTGCGGGTCCGAGCGCGTCGACGGACTCGCATACGCAGGCGACCGCTACGGCCACACCTCGTCATGGGATGCAGGCCGATTGGCCGAACTTCGCGACCGCTGCCGCGTCACGGGAGAAGACATGTAATTAGTAGGCAGACAGGAACATGAAAATGAACGGGTCTCTACAAGGTAAGAACTTTGACGTAACAAGATTGCCATTCTGCTTTGATGTCTTTACTGCTTACTGCCTACTGCTTACTGCCTGCTGACCATGCCATCAGGACGCACACATGATTTCATAACCGTATTGCTCGCCGCGCCGACGGCGGCTGTGACTTACTATGTCACGAATGATTTGACCATAACACTGATTACCACAGTGATGATGATATTCGGCGGGTTGATGTTTGGGCCTGATCTGGATATTCAAAGCCGCCAGTACGCGCGATGGGGACCGCTCAGATTTCTGTGGTGGCCGTACAAAGTTATTCTGCCGCATCGCTCGCGCCTGTCGCACAGCATTCTGCTCGGCACGTTGATTCGCGTGATCTATTTTCTGGCTGTGTTAACGCTGCTTGTTGCGATTGGATTGATCGTGCGCGATTCATATTTTTTGCAGAGGCCGACGAGCGTGGGCGAAGTCAGAGGCGCATTCACGCGCGTGTGGGAAATCTTCGCGCCGATTAAACGAAGCTATCTGATTGCAGCATTCGCCGGCCTGTGGATTGGCGCGACCAGCCACACCGTCAGCGACGTGCTCGGCTCGTTCTTCAAGAGCGTGCGCCGCTCGATTTGAGAAGAGCTGGTTGCATTTAGATTTACACGGTTCGAGATAGTTCACCGCAGAGACGCAGAGAGAGAGAGTTCTAATTCCTCTGCGCAATCTCCGCGTTCTCTGCGTCCTCTGCGATGAATCCTTTTAACGGCTCGCGCGCTTTCCGAATCGCCTCATGATTGCATTGGTGGCAGCTCTCAATTCTTCAACGCCAAGAATGCTCGCCGCAAAGTAGAACACCGCTGCGCCCGCGCCTACAGACGTTGCCACGTTCAACAATCGCGCAAAGAATCTTTCGCCCGCCGCGTGGCTTATGCCGTAACTTACAGCCCGGCAGACCGCGCCCATCACCGCCGATGCGACAAGAATCTTTAAAACGGTCGCTGCTGTCTTGCGGCCTTCCAGCCCGTGAATGCGCCGCTGCATCATGAAATAAAGCAGCGCGAAGTTCAGCAGCGCAACAACCGATGTCGAAAGCGCAAGCCCGCGCTCTTGAAGAACAGCGACGAGCATCCAGTTCATCGCGAAGTTGGTCACTATCGAAAGCAGACTTATCATCATCGGCTTGCGCGCATCGCCGAGCGCGTAGAAAGCGGGCGCGAGAATCTTTATCGCCGAATAACCTGCAAGCCCGATTGCGTAGTAAGCAAGCGCGGCTGCCGTGTGTGTTGTGTCGAATGAAGTGAAGTCGCCGCGCTCGTAAATGAGCGCGATAATCGGGCGACCCAAAACTGCAAGCCCAACGGCTGACGGTATCGTTAAAAGGAATGCCAGTCGAATCGAGCTTGCGAGCGTGTGACGAAAATCGTTGACCTCTCTGAGCGCGGCGTTGCGCGAGATTGACGGAAGTGTCGCTGTAGCGATTGCAACACCGAACACGCCAATCGGAAATTGCATCAATCGAAATGCGTAATTGAGCCACGAGACTGGACCATTGCCTGGAATGCTCGACGCAAAATTGCTGTTGATGAATACGTTCACCTGCACGGCAGCGCCGCCGATGACGGCTGGCCCCATCAGGTTCAGTATTCGCCGCACGCCCGGATCGGTGAAGCTCAACTGCGGGCGGTAGCGAAATCCAGCGCGGCGCAGGCTCGGCCACTGAACCGCGAATTGCAGGAAGCCGCCGATGAGCACCCCGTAAGCCATGCCGAATATGGCTTCGGTCGGATGCTGAAGAACCGCATTCACTGGATGCGCGAACGAACCGCCAGAAAGTAGCACCGAAAAGAACAGGCCGCCGATTATCGAGCCGACGTTGAAGAACGAGGCCGACAGCGCGGGAATTGCAAAGCGGTCGCGCGCGTTGAGTATGCCCATCGCTTTTGCCGCCATCGCCACGAGCAGAATGAAAGGCATCATTATCCGTGTGAGCCGCACAGTCAGCTCGAATTTCTGAGGATCGCTTTCAAAACCCGGCGCGATTACGCTGACGACTTCAGGCGCAAAGATAATGCCTAGCACGACGAGTATGCCGAGCGTGAGCATTAGCGCGGTTGCGATGAGGTTCGATAATCTAAACGCTTCTTTTTCGCCTCTGGTGACCAGATAATCGGAAAAGACTGTGACGAACGCGCTCGATAGCGCCCCTTCGGCGAACAGATCGCGCAGCATGTTTGGAATGCGAAACGCGATGACGTAAGCGTCGTAGGCGAAACTTTTCGATGCGCCGAAAAAATATGCAAAGACCATCTCGCGCACGAGTCCCAAGACGCGACTGGCCATAACCGCGAGGCTGACTATTCCAGCCGAGCGCGCTACGCTTGCGCGCTTGCGCGTCGTGGTTGCTGCGGATGTATTTGAAGCGGCTTCGGTTGCTGCGTGGCCTGTCGGCGTTTTGGCTTCGGCTTCGGCAAGCCCGCTTTCCGTCATCGAGTTTTCGTGTTGAATCTCTTTTTGCTCTTCGGTCACAACAGTGTTTCTGACTTCGTTATCGGGATGGCTCATCGAGTTGATTCTATATGCTTTCGGAGCAGTAATCCAAGCTGGCCGATTTCAAATCTCAAATCGCAAAAGAATCAGCCCGCAACCAACGGCTATTTTAGTTGCGGGCTGATTAATCGAAGTTGCTTGATTGTACGAAGTCAGAGGTGTTGGAGCTTTTCACTCAAGCTCAAGCTCTTTGATTCGCGTGAGCAGAGTCTTATAGCTCACACCCAATCGCTCTGCCGCGCGCGATTTGTTGAAATCGCATTCCCTGAGCGTCACGTCTATCTTTCTGCGCTCGACGAGTCGCTGCGCGCGATAGCTAACTTCGGCGAGCGAGCCGCGAAGATCAAATCCGTCGAGCAGCGCGACTTGCTCGCGCGGCGAGTAATCTGAAGGCGGCGCGATGTTCAAATCCGCTGGCACGATTTCGCTACCGCGCGTCAGTATGCACGCGCGCTCGATTGCGTTTTCAAGCTCGCGCACATTGCCCGGCCAATCATAATCCTGAAGCATACGCACGGCCTCATCCGTCAGCCGAATCGGCGCGCGGCGAAGCTCGCGCCCATACTTCGCGGCGAAAAATTCTGCAAGCTGCCTTATATCGCTTCGTCGCTCGCGCAGCGCAGGGATGTGAACAGGGAAGACTGCGAGGCGAAAATATAAATCCTCGCGAAACTGCTTGGCTGCGACTGCCGCTTTCAAATCGCGATTGGTCGCTGCGACTATTCGCACGTCAACTTCGATGTCAGCCGTGCCGCCGAGCCGGTTTATCTTTCGCTCTTCCAGCACGCGCAGCAGCTTCGATTGAACGCCATGCGCAAGCTCGCTTATCTCATCGAGGAAGATTGTTCCGCGCGCGGCCAGCTCGAATTTACCGACGCGCCGCTGGTCGGCTCCCGTGTATGCGCCTTTCTCATGGCCGAACAATTCGTTTTCAATCAGCGTGTCTGGGATGGCTGCGCAGTTGATGGCGATGAAAGGCGCGTTGCGGCGCGGGCTGAGGTGATGAATCGCGCGGGCGAACAGTTCTTTGCCCGTGCCCGATTCACCTAGCAGCAACACTGTCGTCGGCGTCGCAGCTACCTGCTGAATCTCGCGCCCCACTTTCTGCATTGCACTTGAATCGCCGATGATGCGCGGGAATCCATAGCGGCGCGCGTACTCGTCTCTCAATAAAATATTCTCGGCGCGCAGGCGGGCTTCTTCGAGCGCGCGCTCAACGAGCAGAAGCAGGTGACGGCTGTCAACTGGCTTCTGCAAAAACTCGAACGCGCCTTCTTTCATCGCCTGCACCGCCTCGTCAATCGTTCCATAAGCCGTGAGCAATATCACAGCCGTGTCGGCGTTGGCAGCTTTTGCGGCGCGCAGCACTTCGAGACCGTCGGCGCGCGGCATTTTCAAATCAGTTATGACCAGCTTATACCTGCATTCGTTGAGCTTGCGGCGAGCTTCAGCGCCATCGCAGGCTTCATCAACTGCATGCCCTGCGTTTTCCAGCGTCATGCGCAGCATCTGCCTGAGACTCTCTTTGTCCTCTACGAGTAGTATTTCTGCCATTGTTCGTCTTTTATAATCTCAGCTTGCCTCGTCCCTCATTGCACGTTCATTGCAATTGACCGCGCAAGTAATCTGGTTGCGCGGATGCATCAGGAAATGCTCAATAACTTCCGTTCGCGTGGCGGAGGCTCTGCGTGAATGTGGGAACAGGCTTTTACCTGAAGACACCGGGCGCGATTCCCGCACGCCTTGCTTCTTCCATGAGGGCATCGAGATCAGATTGCGCTTTGGCGCGAGCCGCGCGCGCTTCGTCGAGTTTCTGCTGAGCTTCCTGGCGATCCTGCTCAAGCTGCGCGGTGTAGAAATTATCGCCGCCGTTCTTGCCGCCGTTTTGCAGTATGCGCTGGCTCAAATCGCTGATGCGGTTTTCATATAACTGAACGCGGCGGTCTGCTGTTTCCATCTCTTCAAGAATCTTCGCGTAGCGCGAGCGATAATACTCTTCATTCGGTTTGCCGTCCGCCGATTCGGCTTTCACTTCATCCGACTCGCGAAAATTCTTCTGCCTGCCGTATTCGAGCAATTGATTGAGGTCCTCATTTGCGGCGCGTGCCTGCGCGCGAAGCTCCGCAAGCTGGCGGCCTAGCTCTTCAAGCTCGGCGGCAGATTGATTTCTTTCCTTGTAGGTCTGTCCAGAAACGCCCATCTCATTGCGAAGCGAAGTTGTGCGCAGTTCGGCTTCATCAGCCGCGCGCTCAAGCTGCTTTGCGCGGTTGCGGGCTTCGCGGACGCGCTCGCGCCACGAACTTTCTTCCGCGCTCGTTTTGGTTTCGCCGGACGGAGCGCCCGATTGAGCCTTCGCCGCATCTTCCGGCTTAGCCGATTCTTTCGGCGATTCTGTTGCCGATTCCAGCGCGGGCCTCGCAACATCATCTGTAGTCATTCGCGGGACGCGCTTTCTGCCGACCGCAGGCTGCTGCGCGACGGTGGTGAGCGCGATCAACAAAGCTATCGCAAGCGCGAAGGCGGCTTCGTAGCAGAAGCTTCTCATAACAGTCTCCGGTTTCAGTCATTGAGCCAAACAGGTAGGGGCAATCTAGCGAGAGGATACCCCATGAAGGTATGGCGCGCAAGAGTAAAGCTAAATCACAAACGCAACCACAGATGAACACTGATTGAAGAAGGACATCTCAAATCCTCAAATCTAAATCTTATCGGTGCTCATCTGTGGTTTCACTTCAGCGCGGCCTTGCGAAGTTCAACTATGCGAGTGCGAACCTCTTCAGTGTCTTTGGCGTTAACGGCTTCTTTCAGGTACGCCTCGAACTCGTTGGCGGCCTCATCAGCCTTTCCAATCTTCGCAAGCGCGACGGCCAGATTATAGTGGGCTTCGGGGAAGCTCTGGCTCTGCGCAATCGCGTCGCGGAACTCCGCTACAGAAGCTTCGGCTTTCCCCTGGCCATAAAGCGCGATGCCCAAATTGTAATGCGCTTCCGGGTATTCGCCTCCGGCCTGCTCAATTGCTATTTGAAATTCGGTTATCGCGCGCTGCGCATCCCCTTTTCGCGCATATAGGATTCCGAGATTGCCGTGCGCTTCGGGAAACTCGCCAGGCTTCTGCTTTGTTGCCGTGATGAACTCGCGCTCCGCAGCGTTCAGGTCATTCATCAGGCTGAGCGCGATGCCGAGGTTGTAATGCGCTTCTGCGTAGCTCCCGTCTCTCTGCTCGATTGCAGTGTTGAATGCGCGAATGGCCTCTGCGGTATTTCCTGCCATGCCGAGCGCCATACCCATGTTGTTATACGCCTCAGCGTACTTGCCGCCCGCAGCTTCGATGGCTTTCTTGTATTCGTCAGCCGCGCCTTTGAAATTGCCTTCAGAAGCCATCTTCTTCGCCGCATCGAAATGAGATTGAACTGATTGATTGTCGGTCGCGCCCTGTTGAGCCGCAACCTGTGATAACGTGAAAGTGGCTGCCAGAGCCAATCCTGCGGCGATTGTCGTTATTCTTATTGCAAATGACTTTAAGCTGGCCGTCATGATAACCCCTCTACTATCTGTTCGTATTGAAGCGGGTCTTGGTGAATCGTTTCTCAGCACCGTTCCCGTACACCGTGCGGCTTCACGCGCGCACATCGTTCAACAAGGCAATGACTGTGCCGCGCAAAGCTCTTATTGATGGATGATTGATTGAATGAGCGGGAACCTTTCAGAAGCGGATTCGCCTGCGCTCACTAAATCTTGTTTTGCGACAGGCGCAGATTTAGAGGATGGCGCTGAACTCAAAAAGGAATGTGCCGCGCTTGAAGCGCTTAGAATCTCATCTGCGTTGTGCCAGCCAATTCTAACCGTGCCACCGGGATAATCAATCGAGCTTCGCCGATCATCTTCATCAACGCCGAGAGCGCGCATCACACGACCGAGCCAGGTGTCGCTCGAAGATTTAATCCGATTCGCCGCGCCTGAAATAATCAAATGCTCGCGCGCGCGCGTCGCCGCGACGTACAGCAATCGCTTCTTCTCTGCCGCGTCCATTCGCTCTTCTATCAGGCGCAGCATCTCGAACGAAGCGGCGCGTAGGTCTTCGTCTTCAGTTTCGATGTGATCCGCCGTCAGGCGAACGCTCACGCCATGCTCAGGGTGAACAGCAATGATGCTTTTATCGCTTGCACCTTTGTACGTCGCATCCGCGATCCACACGATAGGGAACTCAAGCCCCTTAGATTTGTGAACGGTCATCAAGCGCACCGCGCCTGTTTCTTCGATAGTCGCTTCGCCCTCGCGCGCTTCTTTGAATTTCAAATCGTCGGCGCGCTCGATCAACTCCGATAGCGTCATCGAAGAAAGCGCACGCGCCTGCTCGATGAACTTTTCGACGTTGGCCACGCGACGTTCGCCGTGCGGCAATGACATAAGCGTCGCGAGATAACCTGTCTCGCGCATCGCCGCGACTACCGCCTCAGCCGCGCTCACGCGTCCGACAATCTCGCGCAATCGCTTGAGCGCGGCACGAGTGAACTCAATCGCATCGCGCTCGTTCTCATCGTGCTTGATGCTTTCATCGAACAGGGCCTTCCACAATGATTGCCGTTTTAGTCTGAGCCTGAGCAATGTTTCATCCGACAGCGCGAACATCGGCGAGCGCAGCACGGCTGCAAGGCGAAGGCTGTTAATCGGGCTTGAAAGAAACGCCAGCAGGTTCGTGATGTCGGTGATTTCCTGTCTGTCATAAAATCCGCGCCCCGCGATTGTGACATACGGAATTGCTGCATCGGCCAGCGCCTGCTCGTAAATCTCGAAACTTGTCGAAGCCTGAAACAAGAGCGCGAAATCGCCCGGCTCAGCGCGGCGCGGCTCGTTCTCTTCGCAGACCATCACCTCGCCGCTTTCGATAATCTCGTTGATGCGGCGAGCGATGAAGGCGGCTTCGGCTTCGCGCAGCTCATCGGCCTTCAATCGAGTCTCCGCGCCTTCGTCTTGAGTAATGACGTGAAGCTCAACCGATGGCGCGTCGTGCGTAGGCAGACGCCGCGCGCTCATCGCTTCGTAGGGAGTGTCGTAGCGCGTCTCGCGCGTGAAGACTGCGGGGAAGATTGTGTTGACGAAATCAATCAACCGCTCGTGCGTGCGAAAGCAGACATCCATCCCTACTTCGTGGCCGCCGTTTGATGCGAACTCCTCGCGCGCTTCGTGAAAGACTGTCACGTCCGCGCCGCGAAAACGGTAGATTGATTGTTTCGAGTCGCCTATGATGAACAACTCGCCGGAGCGCGGAGCAATCATCCAGAGTATTCGTTTCTGAATCGGCGACGTGTCTTGGAACTCGTCAACCATCAGCGCGCGAATCAATCCGCGCTCAGGGTTGCTGTAAGCCGCGCAGACTTCCGGGTGAGCCGTGAGCATGCGCTCGGTTATCTCTTCCAGATCGTTGAAGTCGAGCGCGTTTTGCTCGCGCTTGAGCGCGGCGAATCGCTCGCAAGTCTTTTCATATAAGTTGACGAGCCGCGCCGTGACTTCAGCAGCCACCGCGTCTGCTTCGTTCAACTGAAGTCTCAACAGTTTTTCGGCGCGCACCACGTCGCGCAAACGGCTCAGCGACTGCTTCACTGCATCGAAATCTCCTTCCGAAGGCCATTTGGCTTTAGAGCCGCCGCGCAGGTTTATCGCCGATTCAATCTCAAGCAACGCGCTCACGATCAATTCGCCGTCACTCATGTCGCCTGCGGAATCTGCCGCGGTCTCTAATCGCTCAAGCAAGTCGGCAACCTGCGCGCGGCACTGCTCGCGCTTATCGGCGGGATCGTTCGCGCGCAACATCACAATCGTTTCAGCGTCACGCCGCCAGTCATCGCGCTCGATGATGGCCCGCGCCGCTTCAATCCTTATCTGCTCAATCGTCTCTCGCCAGAAGGCGAATATCGAATCGCTGTTGGCATTTAATCGTGCGATAGCGCGGCGAGCCTTTTCGCCCTGCGCGATAAGCGAGCGCAGTGCCGATTGAACGTCGTAGGTTGAAAGATAGGCGAATATCTCGATGGGATTCAGGGTATCAGATGGCAGGGAGCGTCGAGCCGAATCTTGTGGCATCGAGTGATAACTATGCTCGCGCGCGGCTTCATCAATCGCTTCGTGAATGGCTTGATCGAGCAGCGCGGACGCGGCGATTTCTTCGATGACCTCGAACGCCGGGTCGAGCGCGGCTTCAGCCGGGTGCGAGCGAAGTATTGAAGCGCACAGCGCGTGAATCGTGCCTATGCGCGCCGAATCGAGCGCGTTACGATGCTCGCGCCATCGCGCCCGTTCTTCTGGAGAATTGCTTTGCTCGATTCGCAAGCGAATCTCGCGGCGGATGCGCGAGACCATTTCGCGCGCGGCTTTTTCCGTGAACGTGACGGCGACGATGTCGGGCACGCGCCATGCCGTGTTCTCTTCGAGCAGGCGAATGAACCGCTCAACGAGCACGCGAGTCTTTCCCGACCCCGCGCCAGCAGAAACGATCACGCGGCGGCCACGTAGCTGTATCGCTTCGAGTTGTGATTCAGTCCAATTCATGACAGAGGTCGGGTGTCAGGTGCCAGGTGTCGGGGATGTCCGCGCTGGCACCTGCGAAAGCCCGCCGAGCGCACGATACAGCCAATTTGCTGTAAGTATGACAATCAGGGCGAGCAATGCGCCCGCGATAACGTCAATCACATAATGGTAACGCAGGTAAACCGTCGAAAAAATCAACGCGGCTCCGAACGGCAGCATAATCCAAAAAGTCTTTCGGTGAAATAGTCGCGCGTAGTAAAGCACGAGCAGCGTCAACTCCGTGTGGCCACTCGGAAAGCAATCGCGGGTGATGCCTTCGGCCCGATCGAGCGTCTCGCGTATCGCTCGAAACAATTCGCCTCCAAACAGCGAGCCGCTGAGCGCGAACGATTGAGCGTTCTTTATCGAGGGCAAAAAGCGCGGCCCCATCACCGGAACCGAAACGTAGCCGAGATATGAAAGATAAAATCCGAGCACAAGTATGAAGACGAAAAAATGAAATTTATCGAACCAGCCTTTGCGCCACAGCACCGCGCCTAAGATGACCGGCAGAAAATAATATGTCGAATAAGAGATTTGAAGAACGTCGGTGAGCGGCGGCCAGGTGATTCGCTCAAGCCAGATGGTCGGGTCAACGCCGAGCAGCCAGCGATCAATCGCGGCCATCTCCGCGTCGTAATCTTTCGGGTGAACGAGCGGTATCAGATAGCTCAACTCTTTGTACGTGACGGGAATGAGCACGAGCACGTACCAGCCTCTTATGAGAGCGGCGAATCGGATAATTGGAGAATCGGAGAATCGGGGAATCGGCGAATCAGTGAATTTTTGGGACAGACTCAATAACGCGAGTCGCCCAAGCTTTGCAATCAAAACGATCACGACAATTGCCAGCGCGTGACCTGCTATGAGGTGCGGCCAGTATTCAATTCTGCGATTGGATGTGACAATCAGCGCGGCGATGATTGCAAGGTAGGCGATGGCGATTTTGTCGGCAGGACTGAGTAGACCGGCAAATGACAGATGATCATTCTCGCCCGGCGATGATGCTTCAGCGGGGAACACCCTTTGAGGAGTTGAAGATTGATGGGTAACCAAGTCTGCTTCCTGCTTATCGCCGCCTCCCTCTGACCCCGCGTCGCGGCGCATATCACCGTCGCTCACAGCCAGCCCTCACGTTTGTACCACTCAATTGTGCCGCGCAGTCCTTCTTCGAGCGGAACTTTTTGATTGTAGCCGAGCTCGCGTTTGGCTCTTTCAATCGAGCAGCCCCAGCAGGTTTGCGAAAGGTCCGTCACTTTATCTCGATTGATTATTGGCGGCCTGCGCGTGACTGCGGCGACGGCTTCGGCGGCGACCGCAACACTGTAAGCGACAGGGCGCGGGATGGCTATCGAGCGGGCTTTGCGGCCAAGCAGTTTTGCGATGAGATCAGCCGTCGCTTGCATGGAATAGACTTCCTCGCTCGATATGAAATATGTGCGCCCGGTTGACGCTTCGCTTTCGCCTGCGAGAATGATTCCGTCAACGAGGTCGTGAACGTGAACGAGGCTCACGAGCTTGTCGTAGCGTCCGATTGTAGGCGACAATCCGCGCGCGATTGATTTGAAAAATTCGTAGATGGCGTAATCGCGCGGGCCGTAGACTGCGGGCGGGCGAATGATCGTCGCGCGGAGTAGTTCGCCTGCTGCGCGGACTGCTTCTTCCCCCATCAGCTTGCTGCGGCCATATGGCGTAATAGGCGCAGGCGCGGTTTCTTCATCAACGGGATGGCCGTCGCGGCCTGGCCCGACTGCTGCAAGCGAGCTGATGTGGACGAACTTTTTTATCCGGCTGCGATGCTTGAGCGCGGCGGCGACTATCGTTTCCGTCCCTTTATGATTCGCCGCGAAATAGTCTTTCGCGCGGCGAGCGAAGGTGACTCCCGCGACGTGATAAACGGTGTCAACATCGGCGAACGCTAGGTCCCAGTTCGTTGAGTCATCGAGTCCGCCATAGACTAATTCAATCTGCGGGTGTTTGAGGTAGCGGAGGTTGCTTGTTTGCCGCACGAGGCAGCGGACCGCGCGCCCGCGCTCAATGAGCCGGTCGACGAGATGGCTGCCTACGAAGCCCGTCGCTCCGGTAACCAAGACTTTTCCGTCACTGCTCTGTTCGCTCATAGAGTTGACGCTTCCTTTGCCGTTTATGAAAGGCCGCGAGTGATGATAGCAGAGCCTGATTGATTTTGTGGAGCGCGCCGCAGCGCCATTCGCTGTTGATTTTGATTTGCTATAGTCGTAGCATAGCCTTGCTTACGAAAGGCTCATTCTCATCTGCCAGCACAGGAGGGATTATGTCTCGCTTCCGTATAGCCTCAGTCTTAATTGGTCTCGCGCTCGTTTCTCTTTTGGCAGTTGACTGCTTTGCGCAAGGGGATGATCGCGCAAAGCTCGAAAAGAAGATTGAATCATTGATGAATCGGGTGAGAGAAAAGGAGAAAGAATTCCTCTCGCCTTCTGCCGAAGACCGGGCCGCATTCGCAGAATTCCTCCGCCAGCCTGACACGGGAATTATTCGTTTGCTTCCGAGAGAGAAATACGACGGCAAGCTGCTTGTGCGCGGAGGCGGCGCATATTATTCTTTCGCGCGGCTTGTGCACGAATACGGCTATGGTTCCGACATTGAGCTACAAAGAGAATATTTCAGCGTGGGCTTTGCCGGAGCTGATTACGGATTTCTTGTTAATCTGGGCAATACGCCAGTCGAAAGTATTTCCGTTGAGCATCCGGGCGTGAAGTACCTGGCTGAGTATACCGCGCCCTCAAAAGAGCCTGAGGCCCGTGAACAACACCGCCGTGGCTATCCGGGATTCGACGTTGACGGTTTCACTTATGCGAGCCGCACACCCGCGCTCACTAATACTACTTACGCTGTTCGCTCTATCAGCTATGAAGATTCGGATGTGCTGATTGCCTTTCGCGTGGTTCGACAAGACACCGACGGCAGCATGATTTTGCTCTGGAAGATTCTGAAAAAGTTCCCGACTCCGCATTTAGAGCGATAGTATGGAAAGGCAAAAGGCAAGAGGCCGAACAAAACTCAGATTTATCGCGTCCTTCACCTTTCACTTTTGCCTATTGCCTATTGCTTTTTGCCTTTCCTCTATGGCTCGCGCGCAGGATCAACCGCCAATGCCCGCCCACGAGCATATGCACGCGCCTGAGGCAAGCCAGGAAAAAGAAGAGAAGAAAGACGAAGTAAAAACTTACACGCTCACACCTGAGCAATACGAAAAAGCCGTCTCGTATTCGCGGGCCGAATACCGGTTGCACTTTGCAGGCGTGGCGTATTTGCTCTTTCTACTCTTTGCGCTTCTTGCGCTTGGCATCGCACCGCGATTTCGCAACTGGGCCGAAGCCGTGTCCCGTCGCCGTTTTGTTCAGGCGATGATATTCGTTCCGCTGCTGACGCTTGCGCTCGACGTGCTCAGCCTTCCGCTTGCAATCTACGGCCACAACCTCGCGCTGCGGTACGACCAGTCAATTCAAAGCTGGCCGTCGTGGTTCTGGGATTGGACGAAAGGCGAGCTTGTGGGTCTCGTCATATCAACCGTGCTGCTTTACCTGCTTTACTGGTTGATACGCCGCAGCCCGCGACGATGGTGGCTCTACGCGGGACTCGCGTCGCTGCCGTTGATAATCTTTTTCGTATTGCTCAAGCCGATAGTCGTTGACCCGCTGTTCAATCGCTTCGAGCCGCTTGACAAGAGCTACCCGCAGCTTGTGACGAAGATTGAAGAACTGGCGGCGCACGCTGGACTCGATATTCCGCGCGAACGGATGTTTGAGATGAAGGCGAGCGAAAAACTGAAAGCCATGAACGCTTATGTCACGGGCTTCGGCGCTTCGAAGCGCGTCGTCGTTTGGGATACAACCATCGCAAATATGACAGAGCCGCAGACGCTCTTCGTCGTCGGCCACGAAATGGGCCACTATGCGCTCGGCCACATTCCGAAATTTATCTTCTTCATTTCGGCGCTCGTCATCGTTGTGAGCCTGCTCGTTTATCTTTCGACGAAGTGGGCGCTCGCGCGATGGGGCGAGCGGTGGAAAGTGCGCGGCGCGGATGATTGGGCTTCGCTTCCTGCGCTGATATTTTTCTTCACGCTCTTCGTTTTTTTGTGCGAGCCTGCGGGCAATACATTCAGCCGCTACCAGGAGCGCGAGGCAGATGTTTACGGCGTGGAGGTAACACACGGCGTTGTTGCAAATGCAAATAAAGCAGCAGCCGAAGCGTTTCAAAAACTCGGCGAGATTGACCTGGCTGATCCCAATCCCGGCGAGTTCATAAAATTCTGGCTCTACAGTCACCCGCCGCTGGCCGAGCGGTTGGAGTTCGCGCGCGACTACGACCCCTGGTCGAAAGGCGAAAGCCCGATGTTCGTCAAATAACCAGCTAATGCAACGCCGTCACTCAATGAATCAGCCTTTCAACCTTTTTGAAACCTGCGGGGATGCTGAATTCATCAGGCGAGACCTCGACTCTCACATCGCGCCGTTCGGTGATGACCTTCACGCCACTGGCGGTTGATTCCGTTTCGACCCTCAGAGCCAGCCCTGAAAGATCGCGCGCGAGAAAAGTCCTCGTCGTTTCCACATGACCGTCTGCGAATAAGGCGCGTCGCTCAGTCACTCTGCAAGGATGATTCTCAATTGTTTGATCCGCGAGCGTGCGCGCCTCTACGCTGACAGGCGAAGGCGCATTGTTAATCGCTCGATCAATCGAATCGGGATCAACCGCATCGGTGTGATTGCGCCACTCGCCGGGCGCATCCGCTTGAGATTTGAGATTGCCGACTGGGCCGATATTCATCTCGACATATTCGCGCTTATTGAGCGCGAGCAAAAACACTTTGCCGAGATCGGGCCGAAAGATGAGCGCGCGCGTTGCGCCTTGCACCGGCCATTCTTCGCGCCGGAAATCGCCTGAGCGAACCACGCGCGTGACGCTCTCTTCGCGCGTGCTGCCGTCATCAATAGTGCGAATGACCGTGGCCGAATAAACTGAAGGCTCACCCGGCTGTACATCTGGTGAATCGTCCGGCTGCGGCTGCGGGCGATTGCGATGCGCAACAAAGAAGAAGATTGCAATCGCGACGGCCACAACAGGAAGCGCAATGATCAATGATTGCTTCAATGACAGGATCGCTTTGAGTGATGATATTCTTTCCCGCAGCATCGCAAGAGAGATTCTACCACCCAATTCGATTTTGGATTTCGGATTTTCATGGCGCATTATGCGCTTGCTCGGCGGCGCGATTTTGGATTGATGAAGAGTTCGGTGTAGCGGCTTAGCTGACATTCAACTCCGGCAATCCAAAACTAAAATCTAAAGTCGAGAGCGCCGGGCCGCGTTTCCCGGTTGCGAGAGGGAACGGCAGCGCGACCCGGCTCATCAGGCGAGGGGCAGGTTGGGGGTTATTGAGCGGAGAGAAATGGATCAATCAAACCGCTCAGGGGGATCGAACTTTATTGTGTTGCGGTCACTACGATGGCCTGCCGCCCATCTTCGAGTTGCGCGAGGTGCTCGCCGCCCGTGCGCTTCACGCGCGCAAGGATTCGATCATTTTTGTGAATTTGCCAGAACTCAGGAAACGCCTGCTGCTGGTATATCCCGAAGGTTATCTTGATGTATGCCCCTTTGGGCACTTCCAGGATATAAAGATCGTGTGACCATTGATCCGCGACAAGCATCCTTCGAGCTTCCTTATTCACCTGAAGCACGCGACCATAGAGCGTGAATTCTTTCTTGGCGCGGCTGGTCTTTGGCGCGGCCATCGCCAGCGACGAAAATGCGATCATCGTGATTGCTGCAAGGGCAATCGCGCGTTGTGTTATTCGTTTCATGATGATGCTCCTTTCGATCTATTCCTGTGCTTTGGTGGCGAGGCGAATTAAAGGTCAACCCGCTTCGCCATCGCGGTTGATTTCGCGCGCTCGCCATCAACGTGTGGCGATGAGCTTGACGGCTATGCGCCCGTCATCGAGCCGCGCGAGATGCTCTTCGCCCGTCTGCTTGCAGCGGATTTGCACGCGATTGTTCTTTTCCACATCCTCGAAATAGGGTTCGGCCATCTGCATGAACTTCCCGAAAGTTATCTTCAGCGTGACCCCTTCGGGCACCGTTATCAGGTAGAGTTTCTCGGATGAATGGTCTGCCACGAGCAGCGTTCGCGCTTTCTTGTTTATTTCCATCACGCGGCCCGCGACCCTGAAGTATTTGCTTGAACCCTTAGGCGCGGCAAATGCAAGTGAGCAGATCGTAAGCGCAAGCGCTGCGGCAAAGGCCATTGAGCGTCGTTTGATATTTTTCATGATAGGGCTCCTTTCTTGCTCTTTCGCCGAGCAAGTACTGCTATCTTTGTGTAAAATCCGAAGCTGAAAATCTGGGGCGAGGTCTGAAGGCTTCGGCCTCGCCCCTGCGGTTGACATCTTCGGAAGACGTGCGCAGTGTACATTCGAGGCGGGGTCGTTTGAAGGACTGATTCCGCAAATGTTTTGCTGGCGCATCGCAGGCTGAAACTGTGGGATTCCACAGTTCGTACATCCTGTTCCCGTCGTATACTGGCTGAGGAGAAAACCCGCTTGGACTCTCAACGGCAAATACTCGAAAGCCTGCTTCAGTTCATCACGCTGGTCGAGCGCGAGCGAAAGCTTTTGGCCGCAGACCTCCACGACCAGACGCTTAGTGATTTGCGCGAGCTTGCGCGCCTGGCTCGTCGCCTCTTTGAAAAGCCCGCAAACGAAATGTCGCAGGAGGTGCGTAACGGCATCGCAAGGATTATGGTCGGGCTTGAGGCAGCAATGGACGAGGTGCGGCGGGCAATGGAGAACCTCAGCCCTTCGGCTCTGGACACGCTGGGGCTGGTGCCCGCCCTTGAGAGTTGTCTTGAGCGCGCGTCGCAGTCGAGCGAGTGGATTTTCAAAACCCGCTTCGCCTGTCTCGTCAAAGAGGAAGATATTAATCTGCCGGAGACAGAGCAGTTGCTCGTTTACAGAATCGTGCAGGAGGCGTTGAACAATATCTCAAAGCACGCTGCCGCGCGCTCGGTTGAGCTATTAATCACGAAGCTCGGCGACGACCTGCTGATTCGAGTAACGGACGACGGGCGCGGGATGACTGCATCGGGCAACCTGCGGCGCGCTCGCGGGCTTGAGAACATGCGCTATCGGGCGCGACTGATTGGCGCGGAATTGACGTGGCTTCGCGCGACGGGCGAGCGCGGCACCGTCGTCGAGTTGCGCGTACCACTACAGGGGTCAGGATAAGGATAGAGCTACACGGAGACGTGGGGACGCGGAGACGCGGTGGAGAGGAAACGCGGCGAAAAGTATTAATCGTCGCGTCACTTCGTCCCTTCCGCCCTGACCCCCGACCCCTGCTAAAGCTATGAGCGTACTGATTGCAGAAGACATGGCATTTCAGCGCGATTATCTTCGCGCGATAGTCGAGCAGCATTTTGCCGACGCGGGCGAGGTCTTCGAAACAGATAATGGGCAGAGCGCCGTTGAGCTTGCGCTCAAGCATAAGCCTGAGCTTGTTGTGCTAGATATTAAACTGCGTGGGGTATCGGGCGTGCGTGCTGCGCGCGAAATTTGGGCCGAGTTGAATCTGGCGCGGATAGTCTTCTGGTCGCAGTACAAGGATGAAATCTACGTGCGCGAGCTTGCGCGCGTTGTGCCGAATGAGACCGTCTACGGATACGTGTTGAAATCCTCGCCCGATGAAAAGTTAATTGCGGCATTGCGAGCGGTGCTTGTTGATGAACAGTGCTGGATTGACCCCGAAGTGCGCACGGTTCAATCGCGCGCCGTGAGCCGGTTGTCGGGACTCACGGACGTTGAATACGAAGCGTTGATTGATATTGCGCTCGGGCTTACGGATAAAGCAATCGCGCGGCGCAGGTATTTGAGCGAGCGCGGAGTGCAGAACCGCTTGCGCGAGCTTTATGCGAAGCTCGGCATAGACCTTGAGCAGATAGTTGATGAGCGATGGGGAAGCACTTACAGCCCGCGCTCGCGAGCTATCTCAATTGCGTTGCAGCGAGGGCTGATTAATTCGGATGAGCTTGCGCGCGAAAATGATTTGCTTCAGGATTGGCTCAAGCGCGAGGGCGCGATGCCGGGCTAAAGCGCGAGCCGCCGGATAGAGCGCCAATTAAAAATGCTCGGTGCGATGGCAAGGCGGTTCAGGTTGTGCTAGTATGAAGGCGTCTTCTTTGAGCGGGAAGGCTCGAAGGGTTTTCCGTATGATGAAAGCGCAACTCAACTGCATAGCACACGCTTTCCTGTGTAGCTGCTTGTGTAGCTAGACAGCCGCTTTTCACCCTCAACTCGTTTAATTCATAGACCAAAGAAAGGAGAATAGTTATGGCGCTTCGATTAGGAGATACCGCCCCTGATTTCACGGCAGAGACGACTGAAGGGACGATCAATTTTCACGAATGGATCGGCGATAGCTGGGCCGTTTTGTTCTCGCACCCGAAGGATTTCACGCCCGTCTGCACGACAGAGCTTGGCGAAGTCGCAAAGCTCAAGTCGGAATTTGACAAGCGCAACGTCAAGGTGATCGGCCTGAGTGTTGATCCTGTGGATTCACACAAAGGCTGGGCCGCTGACATCGAGGAGACTCAGGGCGCGAAGTTGAACTTCCCCGTTATTGCCGACGCAGACCGGAAGGTGTCTGACCTCTACGACATGATTCATCCGAACGCGAGCGACACATTCACGGTTCGCTCGGTCTTTGTCATCGGGCCGGATAAGAAGATCAAGCTGACGATCACCTATCCGGCTTCGACGGGCCGCAACTTCGACGAGATACTGCGCGTGATTGATTCGCTGCAACTGACGGCGAACTATCAGGTCGCAACGCCTGTCAACTGGAAGGACGGCGACGATGTGATAATCGTTCCGGCGCTTTCGGACGAAGAGGCGAAGGCGAAGTTCCCCGGCGGGTGGAAGACTCTAAAGCCGTATCTGAGAATGGTGCCGCAGCCCGGCAAGGCTAAAGGCGCAAGCTAAGACGTTTGCTCACTGTTTGATTTTAAGAAGGCCGCGCAGAGGCTAGAGCTTCTAGCGCGGCTTTTTGCGTGAACAGCTTGCCGTCGGACAAAGACGACGCACCGCAAACAAGGGCGCGGCGGTTGAGCCTCACAATGAAAAATTTTCACATCGGCTGCGCAGAATATGAAACAAATCCGTACTATTTTCTAAAATTGAAGCCATTCTGGATTCAATTCCAGATGGAATGCGCTTTGCAGTGGTTTTGAACCTGTAAAGATAGATTTTTCCCTCCCGCTTCTTGAAAGAGGAGAGAAGACCGTGAACGGCAAAGAGACAGCTATACTGATTGTTGACGATGACAAAGAGACCGGGCCAATTACGCGGACGTTTCTCGAAGCGTGCCTCAAGACGGAGCATAACTGCGTGATCGCGACGAGCGCGGAAGAGGCGATGAAGCTGTGCGAAGCGAGTTTCTTTCATCTGGTCTTGACTGACATTCAATTGCCGAAAGCGTCGGGTCTCGATCTGTGCCGGTTCATTCATCAGACGCAGCCGAATACTGTAGTCATTATGATTTCAGGAATGACGGATATTAACTATGCCATAGAAGCGATGAGAAACGGGGCGTTCGATTATCTCGTAAAGCCGGTCAACCCGAAAGAGTTCATATCAACAATCGAGCGAGCGATTGAATATCAAAGCGCATTAATGGCGAAGTATTACTGCGAAGAATCACTGCGCGAAGAAGTAAACGACCTCGCCGCCATAAACGAGCGGCTCCGCTCGTTGGAGCAATCAGTCCAGTTAAAAAGGCAGGCAGCAAAGATTCAGAGCAGATAACGGAAAGCCGAATCAATCTCTATCTTTCAATCCGCAAGCGCATCTTTGATAAGTTGGTGCTGTAAAGAAAAGATGGCGGGCCGAAGAGCGGCGTACGCTGTCGCTAGCGGGCTTGCGGAAAATCTTCGGCCCTCGAAGCTGAAGTCGGAGAGTACATCATTTCAACTCGATGAAGATTACCTCTGCGGGCTTGTTGCCCGAATTTTCTACGATGTGCTTTTCGGCAGGCGACCATCGTATTTCACCTTTTTTGCCATTCCCCTCTCTCGTGCTGCCGTCGGCTAAAGTGAACTTTGAGTTTACGTCTGTGAGAAAGACGGCAACTCCATTGGGGTGCTCATGCTGTTTGAGCTTCTCGTGAGCTTTGAAATTGACGCGCAGCACGCGCACCCAGTCATTTTCCAATTCGACCTTGTGATGTTCGGGGTCAATCTTGACGGGGTCTAAGGCGACAGGCGCTGATTGGCCTGCGGGCTTGCCTTTCAACTCCACTAGCACGACTTCAAAAGGCTTGCCGCCAGTGTTTTCAGGCAGGTGCTTGCCCGCTTCCGTGAATCGCACCTCGCCAGCTTTGCCTGTAGACGGCGTGCTTGTGCCGTCAGGCATGTTGAACTTGACTTCGCTGTCGGTAATAAATACCGCAACAGAATTGGGATGCTCGTGCATCACCGATTTTTCATGCGGGCCGTACTTGATCTTCAGCACGCGGACATGCTCGTTATCGAGCAAGACCGAATAGTGCTTCGCATCAACTTTCACGGGGTCTTGCGCAAGAGCGGGAGCCGCGATGCAGAAGAGAACGGACAGAAACAATACTCTACGCATATCTGTTTCCTCCTTCGTGCGGGTTGTCAGACTTGGGTGGCGGCAAGCGTATTCCAACGCGCGGGAGGAGTCAACAGGCAAGTCCACTTTTGACAACTTGGGATAAGCAAAAGGCAGAAACGAATTGCTAGATTCCGCGCTGCTGTGCTCGCCTTCTGCCTTCGTGGAAATAGAAGTTAAGCAAACGCATCCTTGACCAGTTGCATTTGCTCCATCTGATGAATCGTGTGCGAGCCTGTCGCGGTGCTCGCGCTCGCGGCCCGGCCAACATATCGAAGCGTTTGATTATTGTTGAGCATTGCGCGAAGGCGCGGCTCCATGAAGAACCAGCCGCCCATGTTCTGCGGCTCTTCCTGCACCCATCGAACCTCGCGCGCGTTTGCAAATTTGCTCAACTCATTCGCGATTAAATTCTTCGGGAACGGATAAAATTGCTCGATGCGGATTATCGCTGCGCTCTCATCGCTACGCTTCTTTCGCTCGGCGAGCAGGTCGTAATAGACCTTGCCGCTGCACAACAGCACGCGGCTGACCTTTGTTGCATTAGCTATTAAATCATCGCCGATGACAGGGCGAAATCCGCCGTGCGTGAACTCTTCAATCGCAGAGGCTGCTTCCGCAAGCCTCAACAAGCTCTTCGGCGTGATGGCGATCAACGGCTTTCGCGCCTCCTGTTTCGCTTGCCTTCTTAGAACATGAAAATACTGCGCGGCGGTCGTGCAGTTCACGACCTGCATATTTCCTTCGGCGCAAAGCTGCAAGAATCTTTCAAACCGCGCGCTCGAATGCTCCGGTCCCTGTCCTTCGTAACCGTGAGGCAACAGCAATACCAATCGGCAGGTCTGATTCCACTTCTCTTCGCCCGACGCGATGAACTGGTCAACGATTACCTGCGCCGCGTTCACGAAATCGCCGAACTGCGCTTCCCATAAAACGAGCGCGTCGGGCATCGCTACTGAATAGCCGTACTCGAATCCGAGAGCGCCCGCTTCCGACAACGGGCTGTCGTAAATCTGATACTTCGCGCCATCGGGCGCAAGATGCGCGAGCGGGAACCACTCTTCGCCAGTCTGCGTGTCCGTAAAAGCTGCGTGGCGATGGCTGAACGTCCCGCGCACTGTGTCTTGCCCGGCCAATCTAACCGATGTTCCTTCGAGCAGCAGCGACCCAAACGCCAATGCTTCGGCCACGCCCCAATCAACGGGGGCCGCGCCCTCGACCATCCTCGCGCGACGAGAGAGCAGGCTCACTATCTTCGGATTCAGATTGAACCCGCGAGGCACAGTCGTTATCGCCTGAACAATCCGGCGCAATGTTTCCTGCTCAACTCCTGTTTCAATCACCTCAATCGCGTCAGGCTCAGGCGCGGGTTCGGGCAATCGCGGTTGCGTGCCTTGTTTTGCGACTATCTCTTTCGCGCCAAGCTGAGCGTTCTCATACCGGCGGTTGCGCTCGTCCATCAGGTTGTTGACCTCTTCTTGGGTCATCAACCCTTCGCCGATCAATCGCCGCGCATAAAGCTCGCGCGCGCCGGGATGCTCTTTGATGCGTTGATACATAACGGGCTGAGTATAAGTCGGCTCGTCGCCTTCGTTGTGACCCAGTCGCCGGAAGCCTATCACGTCAATCACAACGTCCTTTTGAAACTTCTGCCGATAGTCGAGCGCGATTTGAAGAACGTTGTAAGCGGCTTCAGGGTCGTCGCTGTTGACGTGAAAGATCGGCACCTGAATCATCTTCGCAATGTCTGTTGAATAGGTCGAGGAGCGGCCTTCTTCAGGCGGAGTTGTGAATCCAAGCTGATTATTCACGATTATGTGAATCGTGCCGCCGGTCTTGTAGCCGGGCAGTTGCGACAGGTTCAGGGTCTCAGCCACAACCCCTTCGCCCGCGAACGCAGCGTCGCCGTGAAGCAATACAGCCAGCTTGCTCATTTGATCGCCGTCGCGGTCTTGACGAGCGCGAACGATGCCCTCAACAACAGGGTCAACGAATTCAAGGTGGCTCGGATTGGGAACGACAGTGAGTTGCACCTGCCTGCCGTCATCGGTTTCGCGTACACCGCTCGCGCCCTGATGATATTTCACATCGCCCTGATCGTGCGGAAAGCTAGGGTGAATCGAGCCTTCAAAGCTCGTGAATATCCGCTCGCAGAATTTGCCGATGACGTTTGCAATCACGTTCAGCCGCCCGCGATGCGACATGCCGATGACTATGTCGTTTACGTCGCGGCGGGCCGCGCTTTCGATTAGTTGATCTAGCAGAGCAATGACCGTCTCGTTGCCTTCGATTGAAAACCGCTTCTGGCCGAGATACTTTGTGCCTAAGAATCTTTCAAACAGCTCAGCCGAAATCAGCTTCCAGAGAATCTGCCGCTTCGTTGCTTCCGCAACCGGCGGCGGGTCGCTTTCGACGCGCGAGCGGATGAACTCTTTCTCTTCGGGGCTTTGAATGTTTCGATACTCGACTCCGACCTTGCCGCAGTAGTAATGACGCAAGAGCGCGACTATTTCGCGAAGCGTTGCTGTCTCGCGCCCGCCGAGTCCTTGGGTTATGAACTCGCGGTCGAGGTCCCAGATCGTCAGCCCGTAAGTTTCAATGTCGAGTTCGGGATGGTACTGCACATCTTCCCATCCGAGCGGATCAATGTCGGCGACCAGATGGCCGCGCACTCGATAAGCGTTTATTAATTCAAATACGCGCGCCTGTTTGCGAACAACATCGCGGCGGCGCTCTTCGCCAAGAATTGCGGGGTTGATGTCAATCGCCCAACGGTACGGGCGATAAGGGATGCGAAGGTCGCGGAATATCTCGTCATAAAAATCGTGCTTGCCGCGAAGCATCTCGTCAACGAGAGCGAGGAACGCGCCCGACTCCGCGCCCTGAATGATTCGATGATCGTAAGTCGAGGTGATGGTCATCGTCTTGCTGATGCCGATACGCGACAGCCCTTCCGCAGACATCGCCTGATATTCAGGCGGGTACTCAATCGCGCCCGTTGCGATGATCGCGCCCTGACCTTGCATCAATCGCGGGTTCGATGCCGTTGTGCCGAGCGTGCCGGGATTCGTGAGGCTCACGGTCGTGTCTTGAAAATCCGAAACCTGAAGCTTGCCCTCGCGCGCTCGTTTAATCACATCATCGTAAGCGTCGAGCAGTTCTGAAAACGATAGCTTTTCAGCGTTCTTGATGTTGGGCACGAGCAGCGAGCGCGTGCCGTCTTTTTTAGTCACGTCAACGGCGACTCCGAGATTCACTCCCGCGCGGCGCACGCGATAAGCCGCGCCGTCCGTCTCTTCGTAAGCGTCGTTCATCTGCGGGAACTTTTCGAGCGCCTTGATGACGGCGCGGGCGATGATGTGCGTGTAAGAGACTTTTCGATTGCGCGAGCGCAGGTGCTCGTTGATGAGGCGGCGATTTTCATCAAGCAGCTTGATTGGGATTTGTCGCTGCGAAGTCGCAGTCGGAACCGCGAGACTCGCTTGCATGTTTTCAGCGATGCGGAGCGCGGGACCGCGAATCGGGATGCGCTCAACCGTTTCGACCTGAGGCGTAACAGCAGCCTGCTCCCGCGGTGCAGGCTGGGTTTGCGGCGCTGCTGGTTGAGTTGCGGGCGCAGGAGTTGAGCTTGCGGGCGCTTGCTGTGGTTGAGGCGCGGGTGTCGTAGTCTGCTTGCCCCAATCATAAGTCGGCTGCGTGAATGAAGAAGCCGGCGCGGCGGGCGCTTGCGCCGTTTGTTGAGTTGAGCCGTCGCCCGCTGATTCGACGGCGGCGCGGCCATTCGTCAATAGCTCATCGAAGTAAGCGCGCCACTCCGCGTCAACCGACTGCGGGTTGCGCTCGAATTGATTAAGAAGCTCTACGACGTAATCGGCGTTGACGCCAAACTCGTCCGCGATCAACTCGTCCAGTTCCGCCTGATTTATCTGTCTCGTTGTAGTCATCGTCGTTCCTCTCGATAGCAATCTATAAGTTTAATGCGCCAATCTCCAGTAAACAACTCGCCGCGCTTTGGCAAAAGGCTTGTTCGCCGCGCGTCGCTTACGATAAACTTCCAATCAGTTGGTCGCGATGAATCAGAGAACCCTGTCCTCTTATCGTCGTACAACTCAAGCAACTCAGGCTTTTGAATTTCACAGGAGAATCGCTCGTGAAGAAAACTTTGCCGCTAATAATCTTATTCGCAATGCTGTGCGCAAGCGCAGCGGCTCAAACCAAGCCTTCGCCGCAGCCGGTTGTCGGCGCGGTTCCCGCAAGCGCGACCGATGCGCGGCAGGAGGCTTTCGATATTGTCTGGCGCACCGTTAAGGAAAAACATTTCGACCCTACCTTCGGCGGCGTTGATTGGGACAAAGTCCGCGTCGAATACGCGCCGCGCGTTGCGGCGGCGAAGAATGACAGCGAGTTTTACCAACTGCTTCAAAAGATGCTTGGCGAGCTTCATCAATCGCATTTCGCCATCGTCCCGCCCGAAGTTCTGGCAGCCGACAACCCGGACGCGCCGAGAGGCGGCGGCATCGGCATTGACCTGAGAATCATTGACGGACAGGCCGTCATCACACGCGTCGAGCCGGGGTTAGAAGCCGCGCGCGCTGGCCTTAGTCCGGGCTTCGTCATCAGGCAGGTTGGAAAAGAGACGGTCGAGCAACTCGTCGAGCGATTCGCAAAAAGCGATCTTCCTCCGACGCTTCGCGCTCTTTACATCACGCGCGCGGTGCTTGGTCGCATCGAAGGCGCGCCCGGCACAACCGTCTCCATAACCTTCGTTGACGAGCGCGACCAGACGCGCGAAGCATCAATTACACGCGAGGCGATGAAGGGCGAATTGATGCCGGGACTCGGCAACTTCCCGCCGCAGCTTGTCGAGTTTGAATCGCGCCGACTCGCGGGTGGCATTGGCTACATCCGCTTCAATGTCTTCGTCATCGGATTGATGGATAAGATACGCGCTGCGGTTCGCTCAATGAGCGACGCGCCGGGCATCATCTTTGATCTGCGCGGCAATCCCGGAGGTCTCGGCGGCATGGCTGCGGGCATAGCGGGCGTGCTCGAAACCAAACAGACTTCGCTCGGCGTGATGAAGATGCGCGCCGGGTACATAAACTTTGCCGTCTTCCCGCAGGCGGGCGCGTTCGCCGGACCGGTTGTTATATTGATTGACGGATTGAGCGCCTCGACCAGCGAAGTCTTTGCGAGCGGGATGCAGGAGATAGGGCGCGCTCGCGTCGTGGGCGAGCGGAGCGCGGGCGCGGCTCTGCCGTCAATAATTCAGAAGCTCCCCACCGGAGCTTTGTTCCAATATGCAATCGCAGATTTCAAGACTCCTAAAGGCGTGTTGATTGAAGGGCGCGGCGTAATTCCCGACGTTGAAATAAAACTTAGCCGCCGCGCATTGCTCGAAGGCCGCGATTCACAGCTTGAAGCGGCTGTTGAACAAATTAAAAAACTGTCAGCTGTCAGCGGCCAGCCGTCAGTCAAATGAACCCTGCATTTTATGGAAGTAGCTGACCGATTAATCAAGAAAGGAAAACTATGAAGCGAACACTTACGACTCTCCTACTTTGCCTGATTCTTGGCGCGTCTGCTTTCGCGCAAGGCGGGCAAGACAAGAAACCCGCAGACTCGAAGCCCGCCGACGCGCCGAGCGTTGATCAGATACTCAACAAGTATGTCGAAGCGTCGGGCGGCAAGGCTGCCATCGAAAAGCAGACGAGTCGCATGGCGAAAGGCACGTTCGAAATACCGGCGATGGGCGCGAGCGGAACGGCTGAGGTTTACGAAAAAGCTCCGAACAAATCGCTGATCGTCATCACCATTCCCGGCTTCGGCGTCGTGCAGGAAGGATTCAACGGCACCGTCGCGTGGTCGCAGAACCCGCAGGAAGGATTGCGCGAAAAGTCGGGCCAGGAGCTTGCCGACACCAAACTTGATGCTGAGTTCTACAAGACGCTCAAGCTCAAACAGCTTTATCCGAAGATTACCTTCAAGGGCAAAGAGAAGGTGGGCGATAAGGAAGCTTATCACCTCGAAGCAACGCCCGCTGAAGGGAGCACAGAGCAGTGGTACTTCGACGCCGCGAGCGGGTTGCTCATCCGCTCGGACTCTGAGCGCGAAACGCCGCAGGGCAAGATGCCTGTAAAAACTTTCATGGAAGATTACCGCGACGTGAACGGCGTGAAGATGCCGTTTTCGATGCGCCAGGAATTGCCTATGTTCACCCTGACGATAAAGATTGACGAGGTGAAGCCCAACGTCCCGATTGACGACGCGAAGTTCAACAAGCCATCCGGTCAATAGTAGAATTGCTCATTCGGCGCGCGGACAGAGTCGAGCCGCGCGCCGTCTTCTGTTGATTCGCTGACGAGGAGCGACGCGCTGGCTTGGTAAACAATATCGCCGAAGAAAAATTCCGCCAATCGCTTAAACGAAACGCGCTGCTGGCGCCGATGACTACCCTTGGCGTGGGCGGGCGCGCGCGCTACTTTGCCGAAGCCGCAAGCAATGAAGAGTTAATCGCAGGCGTTGAGTGGGCGCGCTCGCAGTCATTGCCATTGTTCGTGCTTGGCGGCGGCAGCAACATCATAGTTTCAGACTCAGGCTTTGACGGGCTTGTGCTTCGCGTTGCGATTGGCGGAATAGAAATACGCGTTGAAGACGATCACGCGATTGTCACGGCGGGCGCGGGCGTTGAATGGGACGCTCTCGTGCGGATGTGCGTTGCGAATAACTGGGCGGGCTTCGAGTGTCTTTCAGGGATACCGGGCCGCGTGGGCGCGACTCCAATTCAAAACGTCGGCGCTTACGGGCAGGAGACGAGCGAGACCCTCACATCGCTTGAAGCATTCGACGCGACGACTAGCGAAATTGTTCGGATGACCGCCGATCAGTGCGAGTTTGGTTATCGCGCAAGCCGATTCAAATCGCGAGACCGCAACCGCTTCATCATCACCCGCGTGACTTATCGCCTGACTGTGAATGGCAAGCCCGCGATTCGATACAATGAGCTTCAAAAATATCTTGAAGACAGCGGCGCGCGGAATCCTTCGCTTGCAGAAGCGCGCGAAGCCGTCATCGCCATCCGACGGCGCAAAGCGATGGTGATTGACTCGAATGATGCAGACTCGCGCAGCGTCGGCTCGTTCTTCGTGAACCCTATTGTCACGCTTAAAGAGTTTGAGCGGGTAAAACAGCGCGCCGCTAAATTTATCGCTGCTGGCGAAGAGATGCCCGCGTTCCCGACTTCGGACGGGCGAGTGAAGCTGTCGGCGGCGTGGCTGATTGAGCGCGCGGGAATCCATCGCGGCTACGTTTATGGGAACGCCGGCACGTCAACAAAGCACGCGCTTGCGATAATCAATCGGGGCGGCGCGACCGCTCGCGAGGTGATTGAGCTGAAAAACCTGATTCAATCGCGTGTGATGGATGCGTTCGGAGTCGCGCTCGCGCCTGAGCCTGTCTTTGTAGGATTCGACTCTCTCGATTAACGCGCTTCGTTCCACCTGCCGCGCGTGAAGTCTGGAAACTTGACGGGGGCGCTCCCGCGCGCGACCGACATCTCGCTGAGCGGGCCGGGCGCGCTCCACGCGGCGGCGTCGTACACGTCCATGTCTGGCACGAGTCCTTCACGCACGCACTCGATGAGGCGATAGACCATCACGAAATCCATCCCGCCGTGCCCGCCGCGCTTGCGCGCAAGCTCCCCAATGTTCGCCCATAGCTTGTGCTCATACTCGGATTTGTACTTATCAATCGTCACTCACTTTTCGCCCTCCGCCTGCCCGTCAATGTAGAGCCTCGGCGGGTAGTCGCGGAATATGCCTTTTGTGCCGGAGATAAGATTGATGCGGTCATAAGGGCGAGGCGAAGTGACGGTGTGTTGCAGCATGATTGTGCGCCCGTTGGCCGTCTTTATCATGCTCGTATTCATATCCCCGCACCTGTACCTCTCTTTCTACTTCGGGTCGCCTGCTGGAATGTGTTCGCGCCGGTAGAGGCTCAGACCTTTTTCAAGCGAACTCATCGAAACCATGTAATCGAACCTGTCGCCTCTGTTGATGCTCATGTAATTGGCGACGGGGCCGAGTCCGTGAGTCGGGTAGAGATTCCCGTCGTGAGAGATGTGCGGAAAGCGCCGCCACAGCCCCTCGCTCTCGTTGGAAAAGAGCAGCGAGCGCAAGTCATGTATGTACGCCGCCTCTGCGTATATAACCTCGCCGAACAGTCCAGCGCGCACCATGTTGAGCACCATCATCTCGTTATAACCGTAGCAGCAGTCTTTCCATCATGATGCAGTGACGGCGAGTCTTTTCAGAAGTGTCCACGAGCGCCCAGCAATCTTCGAGCGTCGTCGCTGCGGGGACTTCTAACCCAACGTGCTTGCCATTGTTCATCGCGGACAACGCCATCGGCACGTGCCAGTCCCACGGGGTCGCAACGTAGACGAAATCAACATCGTCGCGTGCGCAGAGGTTTTCGAAATCGCGCTCGCCTTTGAAGTATAAAGCGGGAGCTTTTTGTCCCGCCTTCTCAACAGTGGCTGCGCCGCTCGTGGTCTTCTCTTTCACGATGTAACCTCGTGGTCTTCTCTTTCACGATGTAACACAGCGCGGTGATCTGGACATTGTCAACCGCGAGGAACTCGCGCAGCATACTGCTGCCCCTCGCTCCGACACCTATGACGCCGATGCGGACCACGTTCATGGGCGAGAACTTCATGCCGATGACGCTCGCGTTTTTGGTCTTTGGGTTCTGATTGTGTCCGAGAGCTTTTGATTCCGCGCTCGGCTCGTTGGCCGAAGCGAGCTTCGTCAGACTCAGTCCTGCGCCCGCCGCCGCGCTTTTCTTAATCATGTCCCTTCGCGATAGTCTCTCTTTTCGACCCATACAAGCCTCCCTTTAATTAAAGCCTTAGCATAGCCGGGCCAGCCGAGGTTATAAAGAACTCTGCGCGCTTTGCCATGACCGGAAATTTGCTCGCGTAATCTTCGGCCCATTGCAGGCGAAAACTTTCTGCGCGGTCAGCCTCGACCATAGCCCAGACGCTCCCGCCGAATCCTGCTCCGAAAGCCGACGCGGCAGCGGCGCCCAATCGCCGCGCCGAACGCGCGAGCCACACAGTCTCCGCGATCTGGTTGCCCAATAAACGCTCGGCCATAAGCTCAGAACCATCAGCGAGACGACCAACCTCTTCAATCCGCCCGTGAGTCAGAGCCTCGCTTGTTGCGGGGATGATGTGAAAGCTTTCGACGAAAAATTGTTCAAAGCGATCAATCAACTCGCGACTTGAGAAGTCGGCAGAAGGTGATTCACTCAACACACGCCGGATACGTTCGGGAGCGCCGGGCGAATGATTTATCGCGTCGGCAAGCGTGGCATCGTTGCGGCGGCTGGCCTTTCGCCAGAGATGGAGTATCGCCCGCGCCAAGAGAACCGCGCGATTGTATTTATCCTGCGCTTCACCTGTCTTTTCGGCGACGACCCCGCTCGCGCCGATGACGAACGTATAGCCTTCAGGCACGCGAACAGACTTTTCATATCGAACGGGGCAAAAAGAATACTGGCTCAGAAAGCCTGCCCGGCAGCAAAGTATGGCCGTATGGTCTTCGCTGCCTCCGAACGTCCCGACGCCTTTATCGCCAGCGAGCGTGCCGAAGCTCTGGCCGTTCTCGACCGTGCCGAGATAGCCCGCAAGGTCTTCGAGAGTGTGAATATTCGCCCGGTAATTCTCATGCCGGTCGAGCAGGTTTATATCCGCCATCGCTGTGAAGAATGCGACGACGAGGGCGCTCGAGCTGCTCAGCCCCGCCGCCCGAGGCAGGTCGCTTGCAAAAGCTATATCAGCGCCTCGCAGTCTCACAGGAAAATTTTGTGCGATGCGCCGGGCTACGGTCATCAGGTAATTTGACCAGTGGCTTGCGTTCGGCGTGAGGTCTGCGCTCATTTCAAAAGCGACCCGCGATGCACGGCTTGCGTCACCGATTTGCACAAGGCAATCGCTTCGGGGCGAAGCTATCAGGCAGATGCCGCGCTCGACGGCGCAGAGCAGACTCCGCCCGCCCGCGTAATCCGTGTGCTTGCCCAAAAACTCTATGCGGCCCGGAACAAAAAGCATTACCGACTCATCGCCGGTCTTTGAACCCAGAGCCTCTAAGCCACGCTCTGCTTTTTCAAAGAGCAAAATCTTGTCGGGCAGGCATGCGGCGCTTAAACTCGCGGAGATGAGCCGTTCTTCTAATCGCTCAATCACGCGCTCCTCATTTATTTGCCGATGACCTTTCGGTATAGAGCCTCGTACTGCGGAATGATCTTTTCAGTTGCAAATTTTGACACGGCAATCTCGCGCCCGCGACGGCCTAATCGTTCGCGCTCGCTTTCATCGTTTAATACCTTCAAAGCAGCTTCGGCCATCGCGCTGACATCGCCAATCTCAAACAGATAACCGCAGCCGCCTTCTTCGACCAGTTCAGGTATGCCGCCGACGCGCGTGGCTATTACGGGGACTTCGCAGGCCATCGCTTCGAGCGCGACAAGACCGAATGACTCGGACTGGCTCGGCAGCAAAAGCAAATCTGCAACGGACAGGTACTCGCGCACTACGGATTGCGGCTGCTTGCCTACGAAATCAACCGCGTCGGCGACGCCCAATCTTTCGGCAAGCATCTCGGCGTCTGCGCGCTCAGGCCCGTCGCCGCACATAACGAGCCTGACACCAAACTGGCTCCCAGAGCCGGTTTCAAGCTCCCGCATCCTTGCCATAACTTCGATGCAATCGGTTATTCGCTTGATTGGCCGAAAGGTCGAGACGTGAAGAATAATCTTCTCGCCACGAGACGCGACCTCTTTTCTGAACGCTTCATTCGGCGCGCGATGATAATAATCGGAATCAATAAAATTATAAATAACCTCAATCTCACACGAAGCGCAGAACGTCTCAAGCGTCGCATCGCGCAGGTAACGAGAAATGGCCGTCACCGCGTCCGACTGCTCTATTCCGAATTTCGTAATCGGCAGAAAAGACGGGTCGCGCCCGACAAGCGTTATGTCAGTCCCGTGCAGCGTCGTCACAATGGGCAGGTACATTTCTTTTCTGAGCATCTCGCGCGCAAGGTACGCACTCACGGCGTGCGGTATCGCGTAGTGCATGTGAACGAGATCGAGTTTCTCCTTAACAGCAACCTCGCGCAGCTTCGATGCCAACGCCAGCGCATAAGGCGGGTACTCGAACAGCGGATAGCTCAGCATGTTCACCGCATGAAACTTTATGCGCTCTCGCGGCGCATCGCCGTTGCCGAGCCGCATTGGCGGCGCATAACTAACGAAGTGAATCTCGTGGCCGCGACGGGCAAGCTCAAGCCCAAGCTCCGCGCCTACGATGCCGCTTCCGCCATAAGATGGATAACAGGTGATTCCTATATTCATAGGGGTCGGAGGTCAGGGATCAGGGGTCGAGAGGTCAGTGAATTTGAGATTTCAGATTTGAGATTGCAAATCCCTGGCCCCTGACACCCGACCCCTGACCCCTAGCTGTACATATTCATCCGCCGCGACAGCAACTCGACGGGGTCGTGTACGTTCAATGCTTCGCGGACGACGAACGCTTCGGCATGCTCGACCGCGATGAGCGAGCCGAAGAATCGCTGCCGCGCTTCGAGCCGTCGCAGGAACGCTTCCGAGCTTAGAGCCGTCTCAGGCTCTTTGCTGTTCGGGTTGTAAAGCTGCGAATGGTAGCAGGCCACGGCTCTCTGTTTCTGCGCAGCGTGCTCGGTTATATCAACGACGAAGGTCGGCGCGACCGTGCGCGGAAACATAAAGTGAACGACTGCTTGCGGGCGAAATCTCTCTTGTCCGGTTTCCGAATCGTATTTGGCAAGCCCGGCGACGTGCGCGGCCTCGCGAACTATCTGGCAGGTGTGAACGTGGTCGGGGTGCGGGTCTTCCCAGTAATGCGTGAAGATGATCTTCGGGCGGTACAATCGAATCTTGCGAACCATCTTCACGCGCGATTCTTCTGTGAGCCAGATGTGGCCGTCAGGAAGCTCAAGGTTGTCGCGGATGGTTAAGCCCATCGCCTGCGCGGCGGCTTCCGATTCGCGCGCTCTGATCTCAGCCGTGCCGCGCGTGCCAAGCTCTCCCCGCGCCATGTCGAGCACGCCTACGCGGTAGCCTAGCGAGGCGAGCTTTATCAAAGTGCCGCCGCAAGAAAATTCAACGTCATCTGGATGCGCGCCGACGGCCAGCGCGTCGAGTTTTATCACTTCGCTCATCGTTTCAATCCCTCTTCTCCAGATTACGAACGCGGCGCGAGCGAGTCAAGCAACCCGATTTTCTTCAGGGTATCTTTTACGATGAGCGGGCGCGACTGAGTTCAGTTCATTATCTCTCCCAGAAGAATTTTGTTCTCGGCTTGGCTTCAGGATAAATCTCGTCCATGTTCGCCGTGTCGTAGAGTACGCCATTTATCATCACGAGACGGATGCTTTCCGTGTTGCGGATGTTTTCAAGCGGGTTCTTGTCCATCACAACAAGGTCAGCGAGCTTTCCGACTTCGAGCGAGCCGATGTCGCGGTCGACTCCGAGATACTGCGCGCCGTAAAGCGTCGCGCATCGAATCGCCTCAAGCGGAGTCATCCTGCCCTGTTGAAGCATCCACAACTCCCAGTGCGCGCCCAATCCTTGAAGCTGGCCGTGCGCGCCGAGCTGAACCTTCCCGCCAGTGCGCATAACGTCTCTGGCTGACTTCGCAAGATCAAAATGGTAAAAATCGTCTTCGGGAGCCATCATCCGTCGTCGCGCTTGCGGATCAACAACGCTGCGCGGCGTGAAGCGCATCAGCCGCTCGTTCTTCCAAACATCGGAATGCTGATGCCAGTAGTTCTCGCCCCATATGCCGCCGTAACCTACGATCAGCGTCGGCGTGTAACCCGTGTGGCTCTTCGCGAGAAGCGTCAGCGCGTCTTTGTAGAGCGGCGCGACAGGTATTGCGCGCTCGATGCCTGTGTGGCCGTCGAGGATGTGCGTCATGTTGTAGAAGTAAGTCGAGCCGCCTTCGGGCACGACCATCATCTGGAGGTCGCGCGCAGCTTTGATTATCTGCTGCCGCTGATTGCGGCACGGCTGGTTGTAGCTCTTAACGGAAAACGCGCCGACCGCTTTCAATCGCGCAAGGCGCGCTCGCGCGTCGTCGTAATTATTAATGACAGCCTTTTCGGCATTCTCCGCGCCGTAAAGAATGTAGCCCGTCGAAAAGACTCGCGGCCCGGCCATCGCGCCCGCTTTAATCATTTCAGATTACGCGAAGACAATCTGAGTCGAAGCCGACGGGTCGTGCGTGGTCGTCACGCCGAACGCGAGGTTCGCGTAATACGGCCACTGCTTTTCAGGGATAATGTCGAACGTGTTGTAGCCCATGTGCGCGTGAACGTCTACGATGCCGGGCATTATGGTCTTGCCCGCTAAATCAATCCGCCGGGCGTTTGCTGGTATATCAATCCGCGCGCCGATGGCTTTGATGCGGTTGTCTTCGATGAGAATGCTGCCTTTTTCAATCACCTCGTCGCTGCGTATTGTGATGATGCGAGCGTTGGTCAATGCAACAAGGCCGCGCGGTTTTGCCGTTTCAAACTCGAAGCCGATCTTTGTCGCGCGAGGCTCTGGCGTTTTCTCATCTTTCGCAAGCTGCTTGAAGATGTTTTCAAGCGACTGCTCGTAGAAGTTTTCGCCTGTCGTCCACTGAACCGATTTGCTGTCGCGCGACCACGCGAGCCCGCTCGCCCGATCCTGTCGTGACGGTTTTCACCGGCACGATGGTTTCAGTTGCGCTCAGCTTGAGCATCTTTCCCGTCTGCGGCAACGGCGCGAGGTAGAGCTTGTGCAGTTCTTTGAAAGCAATCCATCGAAGATCGGGCGAGGGAATTATCTCAGCCGCGTACTTCGATTCGATGTGCTAGCTATAGTCGTCACCCGTGAGCTTGACGCTTGATGAGGTATTTGCCAGGAAGCGACGCGCCCGCGACCGGCTTCGTCTCCATAAAGTATATACGCTCGCCCTTCGGGTCGAATGTTAGAATCGGCATCCGCGCATTCGAGCCGCGACTGAACACGTCGAGCACGTAGTGATGCTCGCGCCCGTCCCAGTAATGAATCTCGAAATTCGATTCGCTCGCGAGGTCTTCTTCGTGATAGACGCTGCCGCGACCCTTTATATAAGCGACCTTCGTTCCGTCGGGCGAAAAAACCGGATTCGCATACTGGTCGCCGATGGTTGTTATCCTCTGCGCGTTCGAGCCGTCTGTGTTTGCAATCCACACCGCGCCCTTCTCAGCGTCGGACCAGATGACGTAAGTAAATGGGCCACTCGCGCCCGCTTTCAATCTCGCGTAGGAACAGTACCGTCTTCAATCCGTCGCGGCGAATCGCATCGTTGCGCGATTCGGTCCCGGCGTTGCAGCTATCACCTCGTTCGTCTTTATAGGGCTTGACATCACGGCGCGTGACCGGCTTCACGAATCATGGCGCGGGCGCGCGTTGTGGCCGAAGATGGCTGCGCTGATTGCGGCAGGCTCAGCGCCGTCGTGGATGGTGAATCAGAATGCCGCACAGGTCGCGCTGGCATCGTTTGCGGCGTTTGCGGCGAGCGGCGCGGCTGATGCGATTGTCTATCACGCGCTGCGCAATCGCGCATGGATGATAAAAGTCAACGGCTCAAATCTGGCGAGCGCGGCGGTTGATAGTCTGGTCTTTCCGACGCTCGCCTTCGGCGCGTTGCTGCCGCTGGTCGTGCTCGGTCAATTCATTGCAAAGGTCGCGGGCGGAGCCATGTGGGCTGTCGTGCTGCGATTCGGCAACGTTGTTAGAAAAAACAAGGCCGCTGAAAATTAATCAGCGGCCTTCTGAGTTTGGAGTTGAAGATACGATTAATCGCCGAAGCCCGCAGGGGTCACATCCTGTTGCGGTTTCGACTTGCCGAGCTTGAGCTGCACGATCTGAGCTTCGGGCGCAGGCTCTTCCTTCAGTATGTGCTGGCGGTAGAGCTTCGCCATACGCTCGTGATCCTGTTGGCTGAGCTTCATCGCGCGGGCGCGCTGCTTCTCTTCGCGCGCATTCTTGGCGATGCCGAGCGCGTCGAGGTCGTGCTGAACGTCTTTCGTGACTATCTCGTCCTTCAACACAAGTGAATGCTCTGTGCTGTTGAGGTGGACAGACTTGCCGCCCGCGAAGATTTCGTGACGGCCATACTCCTCGTACCACTTCGTCAGCGTCGCCGTCATGTGCATCTTCTCTACGATGTTGCGCCAGCCTATTCCAGTGTTATACGCGCAGAAGCTTATCTCGCCTTCCTGCGTTGCATAGGGAATGATGCATCGCTCCGTGCGGCGGAAGTCATAATTGAACAGGTCCTGGAACCACATTCCGGCGATGAAGAGGAAGTTCCAGCGATCCGCGCGCCGCTTTTGGATGTCTTCCATCGTGCGCTTCGGGCCGCTGTCGCCGTACTTCTTGTTTGCGTCCTTGGTCGCGACGAAGTGCTTGTCGAATTTCTTGAGCAGGTCAACAAGCCTGAAGTGCGAAGGCGATTTGAACGGGTCATAATTGCGCATCAACGCCAGCGCCATGCCGAGCACCGACAATTTCTTGCCGCGCGCCGCGTCATTGATCTTTTCGATGTCGCGCGCCAATCGATCGGCATTCAAAAACGCGGTGACCGGAGCCGATTCCTTAGTCTCCTTGTCAATCATCACAGCCATGCCGATGCCACAGTTCGGGTGGCATCCGCAACTGAGCTGGCCCCAGTCGGCCTGCGGCCCGTGAACCAGATCGGCCCAGTCAGAAAACGTGCTGATGAATGAGATCGGGAACCAGTCGCGCGTCGGCTCGCCGATGCCTACCTGATTCTTCACGTCGTGCGCCAGATGCGAGAGCGTGTAACGCTGCGCCATGCGCCGCTCATCGGTGACGGCTTCGTCGCGGCCCGTGAACGATACGGGCTGGAACGAGAGGAAGGCGATCTTTTTCGGATTGTCCATCGCGAACTTGATGATGCGGCCCACCTGCTCGTTGTTGATGCCGTTGACGATTGTCGTCACGGGCACGATGTCAACGCCCGCGTTGTGCAGGTTCTCAATCGCGCGCAGCTTCACGTCGAAGAGGTTTCCGACTTTGCGATGCTCATTGGCCGCGTTGCCGATGCCGTCGAATTGCAGATAGACATAACGCAATCCAGCTTCGGCGGCCTGACGGCAGAACTCAGGACTCTTGGCGAACTCGATTCCATTCGTCGCCGCTTGCACAGAGTTGTAGCCGACTTCGCGCGAGTAGCGCACGGCATCCAGAAAGTAGGGCGACAGCGTAGGCTCGCCGCCTGAGAATTGAACCGAAAGCTGCCGCTTCGGCTTGAGCGAGATTGCGTTGTCGAGCAGCGTCTTGATGTCTTCCCACGAAAGCTCATGGACGAAGCCGACCTGATTGGCATCCATAAAGCATGGGTCGCACATCATGTTGCAGCGGTTCGTCAGGTCAATCGTCAGCACAGAACCGCGCCCGTACTTGATAGTCGAGCTTCCGTGATTGTGAAGCCGCTCGTCGTTATGCGCGCGGATATCCGAGCCGGGAAAGACTTCTTCGAGGTGCTTGAAGAAGGCCGGGTCAATTGACATCACGTCTTCAAAGTGGCCGTGAACCGGGCAATCCTTCACCATAAGGATTTTGCCGTCGCGCTCGATGATCTGCGCTTTGATCTGGCCAACGGCTTCGCTTGTGCGAAGAATATCCACAGGGATTTCGCCGTCGAGGATTCGCTGCCGGATTTCAGGCACGCACTTCGGGCACAATGAATCGGTCGTGCGCGGCCAGCCCAGAGGCGGCTTCACTTTCTGATAAGATTTCAGCAGCGGCTTGTCCGACCACTGGGGAGTGAAAGAAGGATTCGGCTTGATGCGATTCAGCTTCTCGAAGACGAACCACGCTCCCTTCGCGACGTAAGTCAATCCCTTCTCCGCGTACTTTATTGGTTTATGCATATCTTCATCTCCTCGTTTGCAAGGCTCCGAATCAATCCCACGAGCCTCGCCATCGTTTTGTTATTGCTATACACCTGAGAATTCAAAAGGTGCACATTATCATTTCAACCTGCAAATGACAACCTTATCCCCTTCAGGCGATGCGCGTTTCTAATCGCCCGAAACATTGTTCGATGCCGCCTGCTCGGCGCTCTGAACCTGATAGAGCTTTATCGCCTGCACCGCCTCGCGCTGCACTAGCCCCTTTGCCGGCAGCGTCTGCGGGTGGCGGTAATTATCGAACGTCGCGACCTGCTGCACGCATGAAATCGTGCAATATGGCGCGCAGGCTTTCTTGGTCAGGTACTCGCGTCGAATATCTTCTTTCGTGTAAGTCTCAAGCGGAACCCCCGGATAGCCGCGCTGCTGCGAGCAGTAATGCACAAGCCCGTCCTCGCAGATGTAGAGATAGCGCGCGCCCGAACGGCATCGCCACTTGTTCGGCTTGCCGTTGGCAAGGTTCTCCTGAAACTTGTTGACGCGCGCGTAGCTCGTCTTCGACATCTCTTTCATCTTGAGATAAACGTCGCGCTCTACGCCGCGCAGAGGCTTGAGCGTGCCAAGCCCATCGTGAATCACGCCGAGCGTGCTCGAAAAGCCAAGCTCAAGGGCGCGCCTGCCAATCGTCAGCGCGTCTTCAGGGGTTTTAATGCCTCCGCCGATTACTGAATTGATGTTGACCTTGAATTCGGCAAGCTCCGAAAGCCACTGAAGCTTCTTGTCGAGCACCTTCAGACTCTTTTTGGAAACGTCGTCTGGAATGACGTTGTCTATGCTTATCTGCAAATACTGAAGCCCCGCATCGTTGAGCTTTTGGATTCGCTCGCGCGTCAGCAGGTAGCCGTTCGTTATTAGCCCCGCAAGCATCCCGTGCTTGCGAATCTTTTTGATGACCTCTTCAAGTTCGGGATGCAGCAGCGGCTCGCCGCCGCTGATTGTTATCGCGGTCGTGCCAAGCTCAGCCAATTTGTCGAGCCGCTTGAATAGGACTTCAGTCGGCACTGGCTCTGAAAAGTTGTCGTACTCGTTGCAATAGGTGCACGAGAGGTTGCAGCGCCGAATCGGAATGAGGTGCGCAAGGACCGGATGGTCTACCGATACGAGACCTTTGAAAAGAAATTTTAGTTCATGAAGCTTTAATTTGATTTTGGTGGAGGTCTTCATAATCCGTTCACGCAAGCTTCCTGCCTTTGCGCAGATGAGACCTGAAAAAGAGACCGCGCAAAGGTGCGATAATATTAAAAGCAATTGATATACCCATACGGGTAGCTCTCGCCCGCCAGCTTAACTCGAACTATTTCTGCAAATAACTCGCAATAAGTATCCTACCAGAAGCAGGCTTCTGCTCCGCAAATCAGCTTTTGACACAAAACTAAAATTAGTCAACATCGGAGGAGCGACTTAATGACTCAGAGCGCGTCAGCGGCTACTTGTTGTAGCCATTTTGACCCGATTCTGATTGTTCAAGCCGGGTGAAGCACGAAAACGCACGGTTTGAATAGGATTGGCACGATACCATATCAGTACAAAGCACACAACTGAATCTGTAACATGCTTGTAGAGGCGAGTCGGATTGATAGGGGCCTTTGCAGGCAATCTGCTCACTTTCAAGTCGCCTGCGCGACGTACTAGTGAAGGGCAAAGCCTTTACCAATGCTCCTGCTCCGCAATTACCTAGCGCATTATTTCGCTCGTGCCCGCGCCGATCGTGAGTCCTGCCGCCTCGCCGTATAGCCGGCAGATCGGGTACTCTTCGACTACAGCGTAACCGCCGTGGAGTTGAAAGACTTCATTCGCGACTTTCTTAGCGCTTTCTGCCGCGAACAGCTTCGCAATCGCGGACTCTTTCAGCGCGTGGCCCGTTCGATTCAGCCGATAACAGGCGAAATAAGTGAGCTGCCTCGAAGCCTCGATTAGCGTGACAACGTCCGTGAGGCGGTGGCGCCAGACTTGATGCTTGATGATGGGCTTGCCGAAAACCTCGCGCGCGCTCGCGTACCTGACGCCTTCTTCCAGCATCACCTGCATCAGGCCATTGGCGAACGAGGCCAGCACAAGACGCTCGCCTTGAAAGTGCCTGACGATGTAACCGAATCCTCTGTTCTCTTCGCCGATCAGGTATCGCGCCGGCACGAGGCAGTCTTGAAAGAAAAGCTCCGTCGTGTCGGACGAGCGCGCTCTGAGTTTGTCTAACTTCTTGCCGACCGCAAAGCCCTGCGCGTCCGAAGGCACTGCAATCAAGCTAATCCCGCAGGCTCCCGCGCCGCCCGTGCGCGCGGCCACGATGACGTAGTCAGCGCGGCTGCCGTTGGTGATGAAAGTCTTCGAGCCGTTCAGCCAGTTGAAAACCGGGCACGGGCGTTATAAAAAGATGCGGCCTTTCAGTCGCCCTGTAAAATCGCTTCGCATCGCCGCGCTCAAGGTCGCGCACAAGCTCCGGCAGATCGTTTCGGCTTCGCCGAGTATCAGGTGATCGGCGTCCGGCAATCCTTCGGCGTCTGTGGTTACATAAGGCCCGCCGACCACAATCTTTTTGCCCGCCGCTTTGCACAGATTGACGACGCACTGCAGCGACTCTTTTTGAACGAGCATCGCGCTTGCAAGTATTACATCAGCCCATTCGAGGTCTGCCGGCCTGAGCTGCCGCACGTTCATGTCAACGAGCCGCCGCTCCCACCGCTCGGGCAGCATGGCCGAGATGGTCAACAACGCCAGCGGAGGAAAGGCCGCCCGCTTGCCTTCAAACGAAAGCGCGTGTCGAAAGCTCCAGTATGTGTTGGGAAATTCAGGGTAGATTAATAAGACTCTCAATGAACTCTCCTCGCATCGTTTCAATGCGCTGATGATAGCTGAAATTATATCTTCGCGGCGGAAGCCGGCTCATCTCAATCAAAATCCGCTCGCGCCATTGAGGTGATGCGGTCTTCATTGATTGGCGGCTGAACGATTACTTCCAGTCGCTTGAGTCCAAGCAGCGCCGCGCCGAGCGCGCAAACGTATTCCGTATGTCGCGGCACATGGATTTTCGTGCCAAGACGGTCTTCAAGGGCTTTGACCATGCCGCGCTGCGTGGCCACGCCGCCGATAAAAGATACTTCGTCGCCCGCGCCCGCGCGCTTCAAAAGCATCATCGCGCGGTCTGCGAGAGAGTCATAAATGCCGCGCAGTATGTCTTCGATGCCGACACCCGCGCTGACATGATTGATGATCTCGCTTTCCGCAAGCACAGCGCACACGCTGCTGATGGGCTGCGCGCTCGTGGCTTTCAGAGCAAGCTCGCCGACATCGTTAATATCAATCTGCAAATATTTCGCCGCGCGCACGATGAAGCTGCCCGAACCGGCTGCGCATTTGTCATTCGTCTTGAAGACTCGGACCTTGCCATTTTCTTTTAGGCTGATGGCTCGCGTTGATTGCGCGCCGATGTCTAGCACAGCCGTCGTTTGAGGATACAAAAAATATGCGGCGCGCGCGCCACTCGTTATCTCGGTGATTTGAATATCGCGAAAGCTCACGCTGTAACGGCCAAAGCCTGTTGTCGCGATGTAAGAGACTTGCGCGGATTCAAGCTGCGCTTCTTCGAGCGCGCCCGCGAGCGCGCGCTCGGCGGCTTCTTCAAGATTCACGCCCGTTTTTGACAAGCCTCTACCGATGATTGTGGGGCGTTCGCCAATTCCGCCGCTCGATATAACCACCGCTTTCGTGAAGCCCGTTCCTACATCAATGCCTGCTACGTTTCGCATACAGTTGGTCTCCATACGACTGATTCAAAGCTCTGGTCCAGTTTTTCGAGCGCGAACAGCGCCGCTCCTATCGCCCCGATGAAATGCGAATCGGGACTCACTTGCAATCTTGTTCCGAGGATTTCTTCGAGCGCGCGAATCATCCCCAAATTGCGCGCCACGCCTCCGGTCATCGTTATCTCAGGCTCAAGCGCAACTCTTCGCGCGAGCGAGACGGTCCTTTTTGCAATCGCGAGGTGAACGCCGCGCAGAATGTCTTCCGGGCGCTTGCCCATCGAGAGGTAAGAGAGGATGTCCGACTCGACAAAGACCGTGCAGACAGTTGCTATCTTTACGGGGTACTTGCCTTCAAGCGAAAGCGGCCCCACTTCATCTAAAGCTATCCCCATCACGTCTGCGGCGTTGGAGAGAAATCTTCCCGTCCCGGCTGCGCACTTGTCATTCATAACAAAATCGAGCACCTCTCCGCTTTCGCCGACGGTGATAGCCTTCGAGTCCTGCCCGCCCATGTCAATCACGGTTCGCGTGTTCGGAAAGATATAGTGCGCGCCGCGAGCGTGGCAGCTAATTTCGGTCATCTGCGAGTTACCAAACGTTATCTTGTATCGGCCATAGCCCGTGCCTACAACATAGCCTACATCGTGAGGATTAATGCGAGCGTCATGGCAGGCCAGGTGAAAAGCCGTTTTGGCTGCGCGCGTGACATTGGCTCCTGTGTCAACGAGAGCGCGCGCGATTATTCCTGAGCCTTCTTCCATCACAACGGCTTTCGTCTGCGTCGAGCCGACATCCACTCCGGCTGCAAATCTCATCGGGGTTCCTCCATTCAAACACTCACAAGCTTGTGATGCTCAAGCGCCTCAAAATATGCATCAAGGCGATTCCTCAACTGCGCTTCGGAAAAATAGCGCGGGTCTTCGAGATCAGATTCGATGTAGAGCGTCGGTATGCCAAGCGTCTTCGTAAAATAGTCGCGCATATCGCCCTGACCCGCTGAGAACAAACGGCAGCTCTTCACGAAATGAATAATCAGCCCGTCGGCGTTCCACTCTTTTATGTACCGCTCAATCTGGTCGTATCGCTGAAGGTAATTTCGATTCGTAACGTTCTGCGCGATCATGTGAAGCGCGACCGAATCGTAAGGCTTCTTCGCGTCGTGGCGGAATCCGAATTCCCACAGGCCTCCGACCGTCGAATAAGTCGAAGCGACAGTCGTAGCATTCCACTTCGCAAACATATCGCGGAAAGTGCGGAAGTGCGGATAAGGCGGCGGGCCTTCGATCACAAGCCGGAATTTTTCCTGTTCATACAGCCCCTCGCCGCGATTGACCCTGTCCATCATCTCTTCTAACGCCATCTCGAAAAACTCAACGCCTTCGGATCGCGCGCGATACACATAAAGCGGCCCCATGAAGGTTATCGCGTCAAAGTACGCATCAAAGGGCGAGGGCGACAGCTTCGCCAGATGCTTTATCTTTGACCACAACTCCTCGACGCGGGCCGAGCAGGCGACGGCTTGCTTGAAACGGTCGTAATCAAATGTTCGCCCGGTCTTCTCTTCGAGTATCGGTATCAAATCAACAATCTGATTGACTACGTAACCGATGTCAGCTTCCGTAGGCTCGTCGGTCCTGAGAAACGGAACATCGAGCGTGTAGAGCGGCGCGCCTGTGAACTTAGCGACGTGCTCGAACCATTTGATGTAGGTGTTGCAGCCGACGAAATTGCAGAGCACGAGCGCAGGCACTGGCAATCGCCCGCCCGTCGGCGTGATCCCTTTCAAATATGCGCCGATGTCTGCTTTAACGTAAGCGCAATTCTCAGCCGCGTAGCCGAGTTCTTCCGCCACAAGTATCGGCTCAAGCGACTGATGGCGGATTGCAAGCTGCAAGGCGTTGACTTCCGGGTAGAGCGGAATCGCGCCGAAGGCTTCCAGCAGTTCGACGCAGTTGCCCGATATCATCAGCGACACGGCGGGCGGGTTGCCCATCTCGGCTGATTGATCCAATCGCTCGTACCACTTGAGCATTAATTCTTTCTGTCGCTGGTGAATCTGGCTTCGATATTCTGTTTTGACCGTTTGTTGCATAATCGAGTGTCCTTCGCTCAGTCGAAAAGCAATGATTCAACGAATGTCTCGACCTCTGTGCGCAGCCGCTCGAAGGTGAATGATTTTTCTTCAAACTCAAGCAGCAGGTGCGGGATGCCTTCTTTCTCCAATTCCTGTTTGAACAGCACGTAATCGAAATCGGCAGGCTCGCAGAATTTCGCGATCAAAAAGATCACCGCGTCGGCGCGGCTGCGATGTGCCTTTTCAATCAAGCCTTTGAATCGCGGATGGCGAAAATCATGTCTGACCGATGAATAGACCGACCGGTCAAGATAGCTTTCGGCGAGTGCAGTCAGAGGGTCGTCATCTGCCGGAACATCTTCGTAAAACCACCGGTGGCCAAGCGAGAAATCATCGTCAACGATGTAGCAGCCGGCTTCTTCCATCAGCTTGATTAAATCTATCGGCGGCTGTTCGCAGAATGCGCCTTCGACGACGACACGAATCGAATCGCGCGGCTTCGTCTTGCGCTCAGGCAGACCGTTGAGTGTTTGCCATAACAACTCCGTGTGCCGCTCGACCGGGATGAAATTGCCCGCGCGCACGAGCGCATAGAGCTCCGACGTGCGAATCAATTGCGGCATATCGTCTCGGATTGTGTAAAGCTGGCGAACGAGCGCGCGGTTCTCGTTATAAAGCTCGATGCTGCGACACAGAGCATCATCGTTCGCGCGCCTGCCGCTCATCAGTTCGAGTCGCTCTTTCAATCTCTGATATTCGCTTCTGAGGAATTCAACGCTTGCTCGGGCCTGCGGGTTGTGAGGCAGGTGCAAAAAATCAACATACATATCAGGAAAGTTGCGCTTCATCACGAACGCAAGGTTGCGCGCCGAATCGCAGATTGAAGAAAAGAGCAACCCGTCGAACGGCTCAAGGTAGCCGGTCATTCCCATCTCAAGCGTCGTTTTGACAATCGAGCAGATGAATGAGCCGAATCGCGCATCAGCGTGTTGGATATCTAATCTGTCGCCCGCGCCGTTCAAGCCTACGGGCAGCATCCCGCAGGCGTGAATGATTTCGACCGGAGCATAAACGGGGAAGTACGCGATTGCCTTCGAGCCAAGATGCGCTGCTTTCCATTGGCGTACGGTTGAAAAATTCAGGTCGTAGATGATCTCTTCGTAGTCAATCGAGAGTGCCTGCATAATAACCTCTGTTGTTGAACCACGAGGACGCCGGGAGCGCCAAGAGAATTCACCAAGCGAGTGTCTGCCTAGCTCTTAGTTATCACTTTCTGTCTTCTCCTGGCGTTCTTGTAGTTCAACGAGTCTAGCCAACCATGTTCAGCCCGCCGTTGACGCTGAGGACTTGTCCCGTGATGTAGCTTGCTGCTTCGGACGCAAGGAACAGAACCGTCGGGGCAATTTCATCAGGCCGCCCGAGCCGTTTAAACGGGATGCTGTTGACTATCAAGCCCAGAATCTTTGCGGTGAAATCATCATCGTGGCGCATCTCATCAATCAGCGGCGTTTCGACCAGTCCCGGACAGACGGCGTTCACGCGGATATTGTCGCGGGCGTGCTCGCGCGCAAGCGTCTTGGTGAAAGCCAGTATCGCCGCCTTCGAGCTTGCGTAGATCGCTTCGCCGAACGAGCCGACGCGCGCCGTGTCGGAGCTAATGTTGATGATGCTGCCTTGCTTGCGCCGGATCATGTTCGGAAGCGTGGCATAGCAGGTGTGAACGACGCCGCGAAAGTTTATCGAGAGGACGCGCTCCCACAGGTCGGGTGTGGTTTTCACGAACGGCAGCAGGCGATCCCATCCCGCGCTGTTTACCAGCACGTCAATCTTTTCGAAATGGCCGAGCGCCGTCTTCACCATCTGCTCAACGCTTTCGAGCTTCGTCACATCCGTTTGCACAGCAACTATGCGCCTGCGCGACTCTTCGCTAATCTCGTGCGCTGCGGCTTCGGCTTCCTCAATTCGCAGGTCGCCGATGACGCAATCGGCTCCCGCTTGGGCAAACGCATGAACAATAGCGCGGCCAATGCCGCGCGCCCCGCCCGTTATGATCACAGACTTATCGGTGAAATCAATCAGACTCATAACGCACCTTCTTTTGAATGACTGATGGCACGAAACCGGCTCCGGGAGCCGATTTCACGGCTCACGCCCCCTCGTTCAGCTTGAATAGCTCAATGGCGTTCTCGCGCACAAGCTTTCGTTTGACCTCTTCCTTCAATCCAAGTTCATCGAGCTGATTGAGGTTCTCTTTCCAAGGAAGCCCGTTTGTTCCCCAAAGGGCGCGGTCGCGGCCTAACCGGCTGCTGATGAATTGAATAATCTGCGGCGAAAGATATTTCGGCGCCCACGCATCAACGCCGAACCAGATGTTCTCCCACTTGTAGCAGACCGAGATTAACTCTTCGACCCAGGGCCAGCCCGTGTGCGCGCCTATGATCTTCAAATCGGGAAAATCGCATGCGATGCGATCAAGGTGAATGGGTCGTCCGCCTTCGCTCGGCATCGCTTCGAGCACGTGACCTACTTGTATTGAAACGGGAACGTCAAGCTCTACGCACTTGGCGAAAAGCGGGTACATCTTGCGGTCGTCGAGCGGAATGTCGAAGCCGTATATGTGCACGTAAACGCCTTTGAAGCTGTGATCGCGCACGGCTGTTTCGATCTCGCGAAGGCTTTCACGGATGCGAAACGGGTTGTAGCCCGCAAGCCCGACGAACCGCTTCGGGTATTTTTCGGTGTACTGGAGAACGTCTTCAAGCTTCGTGTCCATGTACATCCACTTGCGCCAGTAAGACCACATCTTGCACTGGGTGATAAAGACCTTCTCAACGCCGGCTTCATCCATCTGTCGAATCATCTCTTCGATGGAAGAGAATCGAGGCAGCCCGCCGATGGCTCGCTCCATACGGCAAACAAGCTCGCCCTCTTTGGCGCGGTCCCACTGCTCCATGAACTCGCGCGTGGCGACGTAATACATAAAATCAATGGCTTTAATCTTTTCTGACATTGGAATCCCCCCTCCGAGCAGAAAAGCTATAACACTTTTTTGCGTGGGAACGCTGTGACGGCTGTCACAGCCTGGATGTTTATTGACGATTTAAATCTCAAGTGAACCTCGTTTGAACGTTTTTCACCGAAATCTCAGCCTTCAAGTTTTTTTCAAGGCGGCTTGATTAAACTGCCGTCGCTGGATTGGCTTAATTCAGGTTCGAGATAATTGAGGTGTGGTACGACAGACCCTTCCCAGCTACAGGCAATAGCCAGCGTGCCGCCGATAAATTACGCGCCAGAAGATTGCGCTCGCTGTTTCGGAGTCGGCTCTGACACGGATGGACCCTGCGGGGCCTGCAACGGACGAGGCAGCGTGTTTGTGCATCAGCCTTCCAGAAAATGTCCGCGCTGTAAAGGGAGCGGCGCGCGCGAGGGCGCGCTCATCTTCAGTCTGCCATTCTGCATCGTCTGTCGCGGAACTGGCTGGGTATTTGTCTTCGCAGATCGAATCGAATTTGATGCTGGCGCAGGCCGAATCTAAGCCAACGACGATCGTGATTCTAACTTTTCGTTGAAGAATTCGGGCGATTGCCTGGCGCTTCCGAGATTATTGTTTTTTCATTAAATATATTGACTGCATGTCTTCAACCGTTCCGCAGTTCGCCCGCGTTGACACCCTCAAAACGCTAAGATAAACTGTTTTTACGCTGGAATTTTATTGTTAATTCAATCAACGCGGAGAGACTTCATTAGTGCCGGTCCTGTGCCAACTGCTGCATGGTCTGGGGCATCATAAGTCAGTGAGTTTTTACCGAGTTGGTGTGTGATAGCCAGCAGAAGTCAACGGAGGAAATTCTATGTTCAGCAGATTGCTTAAAAGGGCCGCTGCTTTCAGCGCGCTTATTATCATTTTCGCTATAGCCGCGAGCGCGCAGACCGGACAGGTTGAAGGATTTGTGAAGGTCAAGAACGCAGACGGCTCGGTCATGCCGGTCGCGGGCGCATTGGTTGACATCTATCGCCTCGACATCAAAGGTCACTGGGAAGTGAAGACCGATAAGTCGGGCCACTTCGTTCGCATAGGATTGCCCTTGCAGGGAACCTACGTGTTTGTCGCTTCGGCTCCCGGCATAACGCCCACCTGGATCAACAACGTCCGAATCACGCAGACGCCGGTTCTTCCCGATATAATCGCAACGCCGGGCGACGGCACACGCCTCACCTTCGAGCAATTGATGGCGGGAATAAAGGGATCTAGCGCCCCTGCGCAGCCGGGAACGCGCCAGCCATCGGCTGAAGATAAAGCGAAAGCCGACGCGGCTGCGAAGGAATACGCCGCCAAAGTCGAAGAGCACAAGGCGCTTCAGGCCGCGCTCGACGAAGCCATCAAGCACTTCAACACAGGCGTTCAGTTGAAGCAGGCCAATAACTATGAAGGCGCGGTCGCAGAGTTCGAGCAGGCCGCGACGCTCGACCCGACAAAAGACAAGGCGTTTCTTGAAGTGAGTTACAAGTCGCTTGCGAGCCTCGCCGAAACTCACTACATGCTCGGAGCCGACATCTTCAACAAGAACAAGAAAGCAGTGCCCGAAGCCAAGCCGCATTTCGAGCAGGCCATCAAATCAATAGCAAAAGCCATTGATGTTGCTTCGACCGATACGACTAACGCCAACATCAACAACGAGCTGCTCATCTATTACAACATCTACGCGAGGTCGGTGAAGCCGCTCGTGCAGTACTATGGCAACACCGACGTAATCAATGACGCGGTCAAGATGTTTGATAAGGCCGAAGCCATTGACGCGGCCAACAAGAACAAATGGGAAATCCTGAAGGGCGAGCTTTATCGCCTGGCCTACCGCTCGGATGAAGCCGTCGCTGTCTTTAAGCAGATACTTGCTACTGACCCGAACAATGCAGATGCGCTTTACGGCATAGGACTCACGCTTGTCGCATCGGGCGAGAAGGACAAATTGCAGGATGCGGCTAACTACCTTGCAGATTTCGTCTCCAAAGCGAAGCCGGATGATCCGCGCGTCGCGGAAGTGAATCAATCGCTTCAGGCGCTCAAGGACGCGTTTAAGGTCGAAGCCGAGCCGAAGTCGCGTCGCTCGCGCAAGCCATAACTTTGCAGGGATGAGGGATGAAGATTTCAAATTATGAATTTCAAATCTGAGATGAAGGACTCAACAATTCCTTTTCATCCTTCATCCCTCATCCTTACAATCGTCTCGCTCTCCAGCTTTTTCATCACTCACTCTTCATCTTCCATTCTTTCTTTATGCTTGACCATGAATTGTCGTTCTGATAAATCCATTGAGTGTCAAAGCTTAAGGAAGGAAGGATGAGGACGCTCGTATCTCACAACGGCGCGAAGCCGCTCGCTATCATTGTCCCAATCGCGCTTCTTCTGGCAAGCGCAGCTTTGTCGTTTCCAACTTCGGCCAATGTTCGCAAACAACTCGTTGCAGACGATGCCGCGCGACAGCTCAGGCACGCGCAGTTGAAATCAGAGCTTGCTTCGTCACGCATTGATGAATTGCGCAACGCGCTCGCTGATCTCGCGACGCTCGACGAGCCGGGCGCGCTCGACGTGTGGCAGGCTGCGTTGAATAATCCGAACGAGCAATTTCAAAAAGAGGTGTGGGCCGGATACAGAGATGTTCAGGCACGATTGATTCGCAACGAGATCGTTCCTCAAGTTGCTCGCATCAACGCGACTTCATCAGAAATCAAACGCATCGCCGACTCAATCAATGTTGACTTCAACATCTGGTCTGCAAATGGCGATGAAACCGTAGCCGCCGCGCCGCCTTACTTGATTGAGCGATTGCGCCGCGAAGGCATCACTGTCGCCGTGCTTTTTGATTCGATAGCCGAATGGCAAAAGGCTCGCTCTCGCGGCGACGAAACGGCTCGCCGAATCACGCCTGAGTATCAGGACAACACGGATCAAACTACGCAGGTGCGAATCGCCGTCATCGAGCTTGCGGGCAAGGACGCTTCTGCGCGCCGTGAAACACGTAATGCCGGCAGCGGAACCTTGAGTCGCGCAGAGTGGCTCGGCGACCGCGAAAACGTGTTGATGCGCAATGATGCTTTTCTTGCCTATCTCGATCTATTCGCATCCGACGGCTCGGCTGAGTCAATCAACGCGCACATCGAAGATCAATACACTGGTCGCGGCTTTCGCATTGCGGCGTTCTTAACGCCGGAAGAATTCTCAAACGTCGCTCCGCAATTCTTTCCCGGCGAGTCATTCAGCGCGGGCCGCGCCAAGTCTCAATCATCAGGCGAGATTCGACAGGCAGCCGCCGAAGGCCGCTTTCACAGCTACGAAGAAACGCTTGCAGAATTCAAATCGCTCGCCGCGGCGCATCCTGACCTTGCGCGGTACGTTAAGCTTGGCACAAGCTTCGAGGGGCGCGAGATATTCGCGCTCAAGATAACGCGCAACGCTGAGGTTGATGATCCGAATAAACCCGATGTGCTCGTGACGGGATGCCACCACGCGCGTGAGTGGATTTCAGTCGAGCCGCCCGTCTATTTCGCCAATCAATTAATCAATGGCTACACGACAGATGATTCAATCCGCGCGCTCGTGGATCATCTTCAAATATGGGTTGTGCCGATAATCAATCCCGACGGGCTTGCGTTCAGCCAGAGCGCGCCCAACGACACGATGACGCCGACGAGGCTATGGCGCAAAAGCCGCAGGCCTATTCAATTCGGCAGCTGCGCTTCGGGCGTGGGCGTTGATCTGAATCGCAACTACGGCTACCAGTGGCGCATGCGCGGCGACGAGCCTTGCACGGATTATTGCTCGTCTGACAAATCATGCCTCAAAGACGACGTGGGCGCGAGCGACGATCCCGTAAATCCCGAAATCTATCGCGGCCCGCAGGCTGAAAGCGAGCCGGAGGTCAAAGCCATCAAGTCGCTAATGGACGACCCTGCCCGCCACTTCCGCGCGCAGTTCGATTATCACAACTACTCGCAGTTGATTCTTTATCCGTGGGGCTATCAGACCTTCACACCGCCCGACGCTCCGACGCTCTCAAAACTGGCTGATCAGATGTCGGATGAGATACGCAAGACGAGCGGCAAGATTTATCGCCCGGAGCAATCAATTGATCTTTACGCGACAACAGGCTCGGCGATTGATTACGGCTATGCCGTAAACAAGATCGCTGCGCCGTTTGTCATAGAGATGCGCCCGACCTGCTGCGACTTCAACGTTGCGGAAAGTGAGATTGACGAGGTCAATCGAGAGAACTGGGCTGCTGCGCGGATGGTTATGAACTGGGCCGCAGGGCCGCCGATTCTCGAATCGGTCAAGGCGTACAGCATCGGAAGCGATGGGACTTTTTCAAAACAGGTTTATTCGGCCCGGTGGGTCGAGCCTTCGGACCCGTCGAGCGCCGCGCGGCAGTTGATCGTTGACACGCAGTTTCCCGGAATTGAACCGGGCCGCGTGCAGTTGCGATTGCAGTTTTCAAAGACGATGAATACTTCGCTGCCGCCGCGCGCAACGCTCGGTCGCGGCGAGCATCCCGACGAATTGAGAATCATCGCAGCGGACGGCGAAGGATGGCAGAAGACCGTTTACGAGAATGACACATGGGTCGGCGAGACCACGATAAGCCAAGACGAAGACCTGACGAGCGCGTGGCGGCTGTCGGTATCGGCAACGGACCTCGCGGGATTCAACCTCGACGCGAAGCCAGAAACGATTGCAGACTACGCGACGGGCACGAACCACTGGCGCAATTACGAAGACTCAAACGGCGCTGGAACGGACGGCGGCGCGGATACTGTGCATGTTTTATCGCCCACGCTTCGTGGCGATGTGCCGAATGTGTTCATCGCATCGCCGAGCGGCGGCGAACGGCTCGCGGGCGGCGAGACTTTTACTGTTGAGTGGACTGTGCCCAAACAACCGGGCATTGCCCCGACAACTCAAGCGATACTCTTTTCCATTGACGGTGGCGCAACCTACGAGCGTGTGGTCGAGGATCTGCCGGGCAGCGTCGAAATGTATCGCATCACGCTTCCGTCAAAGGCGACGACGCGGGCGCGCGTTCGCTTGCTTGTGGCGCTGTCGCCTTACGGCAATCTGATGACCGGCGACAGTCAGGCCGAGTTCACCATCGGCGCAAACGTAGGCGGCGCGGTTGACATCAGTTTCATCTCTTCGGAGAAAGTGAGCGGCGATTGGACCGACACTCCTTCGGAGGATTCGTCAGGCGCGGCGAGCGGTTCGCTGCGCCTGATCGTGAATGTGAAGATAACGAATCGCGGCAGCGTGCCAGTAGCCAATCCCTTCCTGCGCGTTGGCGATTTGACTCGCGGAAACGTGTTGCTGACGCGCGATCCGAAATCGCCATCTATCATCGGCGCGCGGCAGACGATTGATGCGGGGCAGGACAACGTGCTGTCGCCGGGCGAAGTCACCGAAGCGCGATTGGTTATTGGACTTGTGTCGAAGAAGAAGTTCAGCCTGGGGCTTGAGATGTACGGCGTGCCTGTGGGCGGGAACATAATCGCGTCAAGCCCGTTCTACGTCTGGACCGGCAAGCCTAAGACTAGGTAAAAGGCAAAAGTGGGACATAGGGGACTTCATTCTGTCTCTCGTTCCCACTTTTGCCTTTTTACTTTTTAATTTTTACTTTTACTAGCGATTGCCTGATGTTGCACCGCCGGGCTTCTGGCCACTCTGCTGACCGCCTTGCTGACCGCCTTGCTGACCGCCTTGCTGGCCGGTCTGGCCGCCCTGTTGATTGCCCATATTGGTCTGGTCTTTATCGCGATTTGCTGACATAGGTTTTCCTCTCCTTTGATGTTCGTAATCCAGAATGGCCGTTCCACAACTCAGGCCTATTTATCTCATCAGGCAAGCAATGTTCCTCACGCGCTGTTGGCGCGAATAATGGCTCTAATCATTACGCCCGCGCCTGCGCTCAATCGAAATTCTGCCTGCTCGCCGTAACTTGCGACAATGGCATTATGATTGCACCGGAAATTACTGAACAAGAACGATCTTTCCTGTGGACGCAAGACGGTACACATTTTTGCAGTAAATTGCACTTAATCCGAACAGGGGAAAATATGGCGAACAGACAGGGAAGGGCATGGAAAATGGAGCGCGCAAGCGTGAGCCGCAAAGGCGATTCTCGCCCGCGCTCAAACAAATACTCTGAGAGCGACAGCAGCCGAAAGCCCGCCCCCGGCTCGCGCGAAAGAGTCTGGGTCGGCGGCTATACGAGATCGGATGGAACACAGGTCGAGGGCTACTATCGCTCAACACCACACCATTGATGGACAGAGCTTGAGATCAGAGTTTGACCTTCGGGCTGCCGGTCAGTCTCGCGCAATCTGGAAGTCGAACTCTAAAACTCAAATGGCCTGAAACTGGCTCCCAGAGCCGGTTTCAAGCCTCATCTAACAAGGAGGTAATTATGCCAAGGGGAGATAAAGGCTCATACACCGACAAACAAAAACGCAAAGCGGAACACATAGAAGAAGGTTACGAGAAGCGAGGCGTGTCCGAGAAAGAGGCCGAGCGCCGCGCATGGGCTACCGTGAATAAAGAATCGGGCGGCGGCAAGAAATCGGGCAGCGGTCGCGGCAAAGAAGAGAGCCACGAATCTAGTCGCAAAGGAGGAGAGAAGGGAGGCAGGCACTGAAAGAAAGGGATAGGGATAAGGGATGAAAAAGATTTCGAAGTGCGCATCTCAGATTTGAAACGAGCGATTCATTAGTTCCTTTTCATCCCTCATCCCTCATCGCTTGCTACCGCCAGGCGAGAGTCGCAAGTCCGGCGGCTCCGGCAAGTTGATCAAATAGAATCGGCTCGCCCGCGAGGTCAAACCCGAATTCCGATGGTTCGATGGCGTGCGGCTCACTGTCGAGAGCGTCACTTACCGCGCTGCGCGCTTCTTCGAGATCGAATCCGCCGATGACGAGCATTCCGGAGAGAGTCGACGCCGCGCCGCCGACAATCTTGTCTCGATAGTAGAGCGCGAAGCGATGGAGTTCGTCGCCGCGCGATTCAGGCTCGCATACGTGCATGCGTGCAAGCACAGGCTCGCCGTTTCTCACAATCAGCGAAGTGAAGCCCTGACTGTTGCCCGACACCAGCAGTTTGTCGCCCGATGAAGCATCCCACGTCAACCACTGAGCTTCGCCCATGTGACGCGGCAGTATAAGTCCCGCGTTCCAACCCGCGTTTGCAAAAACATATTCGTACTCAGCAAGCACATCTTTATGTGCCAGCGTGACGACGTATCGCTGCTGTCCGGCGAGCGGGCTTATGCGCTGGCGCGAGATGTTCAATCTTGAGACTGGCGTTGCGATGATGCGCTCGATTTTCCACGCCAGCACTTCGGCCAGTTCGCTGCGGCTTCCAGGTTCGCTCTCAAGCGTTATGACGACGGTTCGCGCCGCGCCATCGGGCAAGGCAACAGACCATCGCTTCTTGTTTGAAAGACCTGCAGCTTCAGCCGTCTGACGTATGATTGCAACCATCTCATCGAGGTCTTCGATGTTCGGCGCGTCGAACTGAGGCTTGACGAGTCCCGCAGGCAATTGCGTGACCGCGCTTGCGGCGAGCGAGAATCCGCGTCGCCCGCGTCTGAGGTCAACTACGGCGAAATAATCGTCAATGAATCCGGCTGCCGTCGTGGGCGCAGGCGCAGCCAAAAAATACTTCTGCAAAGATGACATCTGGTAAACAAGGCAAAAGGCAAGAGGCAAAAATAATGAAGTCTGGAAAATGAGCTTATACCCGCTTCACTACCTTTGTCTTTTGCCTTTTGCCTTTTTGCCTTTCTCAATAATCTTCGTATCCCGGAGCTTTGCTCTTAACGTCAATCATTCCCTGTCCGCCTTTGAGCGAGACGGTGTCTTCGCCCTGCACTTCCTCCCACTCGGCTTTCTGCGTTATCGGATCAACAGGAACTTCGCGCATATAACCGGCGTCAACAAGGTCCTGAACTCCCGAAGGCAACCGCTCTTTGTCTGCGGCAAAATCGTCTATCAATTTGCGCATCTGGCGGAGGTCTTCTTTGAGCACGGTCTCCTTAGCTTTCTGCTGAATCTTTTGATAGGAAGCGACGCCGATAGCGGCAAGTATGACGATTATCGTCATCACCATCACAAGCTCAAGCAGAGTGAATCCGCGCTCACGCTTTCGGCGCGGCAGGCCGTAGGCCGTAGACTGCGCCCTGCTATTTGAATCTTGTCTGCTATGATTGCCCATGCTTACTTGAACTCCAAATTACCACTACCAATTATAACTCTTGGTGCTGCCTGCGGCCCATTGCTTTTTCTGCCTGCCGGATTACCAATCTTTGTATTTTGTTCCGTTGAGCGCGGTGCCTGTGCTCTTTGAATAAACATCGAAAACGTCTTCGCCGCCCCACGAGGTCGCATCTATGTCGTCTTTGTAAGAGCGCAGGCCCCAATCGTCATCGCCAGTCATCGGGTCAATGGGAATGCGGCGAATGAATTTGACCCGCGTTCCGCTTGTGCCGACTACGTTGGCGGGTATAAACCCTTCTTCGAGCACCTTCAAATCTTTCGGATACCCGGTTGGAGTTTTCAACTCAATAGGGATTGCGTTCGGAAATCTTTCGGTGTACTCGCGGTACTTGTCTATAGCCTGTCGCAATTGCCTGAGCGCGAGCCGGAGTTCAATCTCGCGCTCGCGCTTGACGGAGTTGCGAACCATCGGGATGGCCGCCGCCGTCAGCACGGACAGGACCATTATAACGATGATTATCTCAAGCAGTGTGAAACCCGATTGATTTTGGATTTTGGATTTTGGATTTTGGATTGACAGGTCGGTATGTGCTTGCACATTTGCTTGCAGACCGCCGGTCTTGAAACCTATCTCAAACAATCGTAACAGCCTCATACTTCACCAACTTCTCCAATCCAAAATCCAAAATCTGTTTACCTTGCTTCAATCTGCGATGATTGAAGCCTGACCGTGATAGGCTGACCGTTTGGCCCGCGCAGGAAAGTCTGCCCTTCGTTGAGCGTGAGCGGCGACTGGCCCGGCGCTTTCACAGTGAATTCTATGAGCAGCAATTGACCTCGCGCGGGCACTCCGGGCGCGCCCTGCGGCCTGTCTATTTGAATGTTCAACTGACCGCCTTCAGCCGTGAATTGAAGCTCTGGGTTCTGCCCTCCGACCCTGAGCAATCCGCTGTCGCGCACTCCAGCTACATCGAGAATATTCGGGTCATAGCCGAGCGATATGTGCGCAGACGAAACAGGAGCATCGCCATTGAGAATTATGGCGACGTAAAGTTTCTGCCCGCGCACCGCAACGGTCGAGGCGCTCCGCACGCTCACAATCACCGGATTTCCGCTCGGAGTGGCTGCCTCGTCATCATCATCGTCATCATCATCATCGAGCACTTCAGGTTTGGGCGGCGGCAGCGGAGCGCCGGGCCTGTCAACTTGCTGGCGCGTGATGTTAGGTTTGCTCTGCGGCGGCTGTGCCAGGGGCACAGCAGGCTGCGCTACGGGTACAGTAGGCACAGGCCCGACGACCACGCCAGGGGTCTGAGACTGCGGGCTGGTCGTCTCCGCCGGAGGATTTACAACAGGCTTTGCCTCAGCTGTAGTTGTCGTCGGCTGACCGCCGGCCACAGGATTCTGCTGAGCGTCCTCCTGATCGGCGAGGAAGAGAATCTGATCAATCCTCAACTGCGTGGTCGAGTTTTGCGCGTCGCCAGCGGCCTTTGCCAAGTGATCCTCTTCGGTTATGTCTGCGCGGCGCAGTATGTGCGGCGTCACGGTTATGACGACGTCGCTCTGGCGGTCAACCGTGTCGGGCGTTGAGAAGAACCGGCCCAGTATCGGAATCAATCCGACAATGGGGATGCCTTTCACGCGCTTCGATTCTTCGGTTTGAGTTACGCCCGCGACAAGCGTCGTCTGCCCGTCTTTCACACGCGCCATCGAAGACATCGTGCGCTGGTTGAACGACGGTGTAAAGTTTCCGGTCGAGCGGTCGAGCGACGACGATTCGATCTTCATCTTCAGCTCGACTTCGTCCTCGAACACGGCTGGCTTCATATCAATGTTGAGACCGACGTTCTCGTACTGGAACGACGGGAAGCCGCTGACGTTGCCGAACGGGTTGAAGCTGTTAAGCTGGTTGAGCCCGCTGTTCGGATCATTCGGGACAACAGGATTGTTGGCGCGGCCTCGCGTATCAACGACCGTGTTGAAGGTCGGAATCACCGCAGTCTGAATCGGGACACGTTGACCGATTCGTATTGACTGATCATTACCATCGAGCACGTGGACCTGCGTTGACGCGAGCAGCTTCGCCTTGCCTTTATCTTGAAAGAAGCTGATGGCGCTCAACGGCATACCAAGCGCAAATCCGAATGGGCCTGTCAGCGTGCGCGGTCCCTTTCCGAGAATGACTCCCTGTTGACCGATGCCTCCAAGACTCGTAAGCCCGAAGGGGTCCTTTGCTCCCTGTTCAGCAGACAAGAACTGGTTTCCAATCTGGAGCAGATCGTTGCGCGAGACTTCATAGATGTTTATGTCTATGAGCACTTCGGCTTTCTGCTTGTCGAGCGAATCAATAAGTTGCTCGATCAATTCGAGATTCGCAGGGGTGTCGCGCGCGACTAAAGCGTTAAGCTGCTTGACGACCGTGAGTTGCTTGGCGCTCGGCATCGCAGCTTGAATCGCTCCGCGCACCTCCGTGAGGTCCGCGTTCTTAACATAGAACGTGCGCAAGGCAAACGGCTCGTAGCGTTGACGCGATGCGGGGTTGTCGCTTGCGATGACTATCGTGCGCGAATCTAACTGCGCGTACATCAAGTTGTTCGTCTTCAAAAGCATTTCGAGCGCGCGCGGGTAAGTCACATCTCTCAACTCCACATTCACCCTCGCAGCCGGACTCTTGACCAGAGCCTGAGCCTGCTGGTCGAAGATGACATTGAGCTTCATCTGCTGTGCGAGTTGCTCTATAACAGTATTCAAAGGAGTATCGCGATAGACGACATCAGTCTTTTGAAAACGCTTGCCCGGTATGGAGGGCATCTGCACTTTCATCGTAGGAGGCACGTACATGCTCCCATCGGGCGCAGTGATGTATTTCGCCGTCTTGGTTTTGGTGTCATCCTGCGGTTTGATCTTCGGCCCGGCGGGGTCGCCCGCGCTCGGCAGATTGTCGGTTGGAAGCCCCTGCGCCTCTAACATCTTCCGCATCTTGATCAGCGCAAGCTCGTTCGTCGGATCGAAAGAGTAAGCCTGACGATAAGCGTTGTAGGCCGCGTTGTAGTCTTTCTGCTCGGCCAGTCGGTCTCCGCGCTGAACGAGCATGACGCCGGCGTTCACGAGAGCGCGCTGAAGATGGAGCCGGTAGTCAATGTCCGACGGTTTTTCGGCGACTGCGAGCGCGTACTGCTCGGCGGCTTTGTCCCATTGCTGATTCGCTTCGTACTTCTGGCCTTCTTTGAAGTGCTTCTTGCCGTCTTTAGCAAATGTCGCAACCGGCGCAGCAAGCGCAATCGCTAAGGTCAGCGCAATTATTCGATGAATATTCAACAACCTGTTTTTCATCGCAATTCCTCTATTATTGATTTCCAACCGTGACAACCTTCGAACTCAATCTTCAGCAGACGATGACAGCTTGTAGTCTGTGACCAACCGAACCCGTTGCGGGCCCACTGCCGCGTCAAACTTCATCACTTAAGGGTGTCTGCTTGATTAAACTACTCTACCACGCATCGGTTTCAAAATAAACAGTAGGCAGTAGGCAGTGGTTCGAGTGTGAAAAGTATCTATGATTTTCGTAATCCATAATTTGATTTTAACTGCCTACTGCCTGCTGTCATTCCACAAACGTGACGCGATTGATTTCGTGCAGTGTCGTCACGCCCAAAAATACTTTCGCGAGCGCAGACTCGCGCAGAGATGTCAATCCTTCGGCCCGCGCCGCTCGACGCACTTCGGAGCCGGGCCGCCGCTCTAAGATTATTTCGCGGATGTGATCGGTCACGTCCAAAAGTTCGTGTATCGCGGTTCGCCCGCGATAGCCCGTGAAGTTGCACACCTCGCAGCCGACCGACGCGTAGAAAAGCTCATCGCGGTACTTGTCCGCATTCAAGCCCGACTCGGCCAGCTCCTGATCCGATGGCTGATACTTGCGCTTGCAGTGGCCGCACAACACGCGCACGAGTCGCTGCGCGAGCACGCAGTTCAACGACGAGACGAAGTTGTACGGCTCGACTCCCATATTGAGGAATCGGCCAATCACGTCAATCACGTTGTTGGCGTGAACCGTCGTAAACACGAGGTGGCCCGTCAAAGCAGATTGAATTGCGATCTGCGCGGTTTCGGGGTCGCGGATTTCGCCGACCATTATCTTGTCCGGGTCGTGACGCAGGATGCTTCGCAGTCCGCGCGCAAACGTCAGTCCCTTCTTTTCGTTCACAGGAATCTGCGTAATGCCTTGAAGCTGGTACTCGACCGGGTCTTCGATTGTGATGATCTTGTCTTCTTCGTTCTTGATCTCGTTGAGCGCAGCGTAAAGCGTCGTTGTCTTACCAGAACCCGTCGGGCCTGTGACGAGCACCATCCCGTAAGGCTCCGCGATGAATTTACGGAACTTCTTCAAGTCCTGCGGCGCGAATCCGACAACATCAAGGTTCAACTCGCGGAACGCCTCGTTGATCTGCTCTTTATCGAGAATACGAATGACGACGTTCTCGCCGTGAATCGCGGGCATTATCGAAACGCGGAAGTCAATCTTGCGCCCGCGAATCATAATCCTGAACCTGCCGTCCTGCGGAACTCTTCGCTCGGCGATGTCGAGTTCCGACATGACCTTGATGCGCTGAACGATTGTCTGGTGGTGCGCGATGTCAATCGGGTCGGCTGCGCGATAGAGCGCGCCGTCAATTCTGTATTTGACTATCACGTCTGCGTCGCGCGCTTCGATGTGAATATCTGATGCTCGCCGCTCAAGCGCATTTAAGACTATCGTATAAACGAGCTTGATGATGGGCGACATCTCTTCGTCGCCGGTGAGCCGTTCGAGGTCGAGTATCTCTTCGCCCTGCTCGGTCTCGCGCACAAGCGCCATGCGTTCTGAGCGGAAGCCTGCGGTTGCATCTTGAAGTATGCGCTGCGCGGTGTCGCCTCGCTTAAGCGCGTCTTCGATGGCCGATTGAGTCGCGACGGCTGTCTTCAACCGCAGGTGCAGCGCTGCTTCGATCTCGTCAATCACGTCGAGGTTTGTCGGGTCGGCCATCGCCACGTAAAGAGTCTCGTCTTTGCGGTCCATCGGGACGAAGCTATGGCGCACCATCAACTCGACTGGCAGCTCATGGATGAGGTGGTAAGCTGGTTCTTCTCTCGTGAGGTCAATAAACTTGAGCCTGTATCGGCGCGCACGCTCGCGCGCTATGATCTCTTCCTGGCCCATTTCGGAAGGCGTGCGCTCTACCGCGCTCGCGCCCGAAGGCGGCGCCGTCGCGCCTGCGCTTGTCTGTTGCTCGATTCTTTCTGACATTATTTACTCCGTCTTTCGATTGCGGATTAAAGAATCATTCTCCTGCGAATCCCTGCGGCGCGATGCTGAGTCTTACGTTCTCGCAAAGACGCGGAACTAAAGCCGCAATCCACAATCACCCCTGATGGCCCGACCCTATGTTGCCGATCATGTTGAACAGCGGCAGGTACATCGCAAGCAGGATGGTCATCACAAGCGTGCCCATGAAGATAAGTATCACAGGCTCGATGAATGTAGTTATCTGATTCAGCCGCACGTCAATTTCGGAATCATAAAAGTTCGCCACTTCATCAAGCATCTCGCGCAGCGCGCCCGAACGCTCGCCCACGCCGATCATGTCTAGCGCAAGTTCCGACACCCATCCCGACTCCTGAAGGCTTTCCGTGAAGGGGCGGCCTTCGCGGATGCCTGTGAGCACGCCCGCGCTCGCCTGCCTGAGCGAGCGATTCGTTATTGACTCGCTCGCGATCTCTACCGATTCCGGCAGCGTGATACCGCCTGCGAGAAGCGTAGCGAGGCTGCGCGTGAATTGCGCGATGGTCATCTGACGAATCGTCTCGCCCGCGACGGGCATCTTCAATATCCAGCGGTCAACCGTGAGCCGTCCCTGCGGCGTGCGTCTCCATCCGTAAACGAATATCGCCGTTCCAACCACCAGCGGCACAATCCATACGAGATTGCTGCTGATGAATTGAGCTGTGCCGACGACGGCGACCGTGAGCGCGGGCAATTCCTGCGCGCCGACGCTGCCGTACAACTGCATGAATTTCGGGATGACGTAAGTTGAAAGCACCATCACAAGTATGAATGATGCTGTGATGAGCACCGTCGGATAGGCGAGCGATTTTTTAATCTTGCGCCGCGCTTCGGTTATTGTTTTTTGATAGCTGACGTAGCGCAACAGCACTTCGTCGAGCGAGCCTGAGCGTTCGCCCGCAAGTATCGAAGCGATGTAGATTCGCGGGAACGCGTCGCCTTGGGCGGCGAACGCCTGCGAGAGCGCCTGGCCCGCGCGAATCTTCTCTTCAACGTCTTCGAGTATGAGTCGGAGCCGCTCGCTCACAACGCGCTTGCGAAGTATGCCGATGGCTTGAAGAATGGGAAGCCCCGCGCGCAGCAGCGCAGATAGCTGCTGGTTGAAGAGCAGAAAATCCTGCGTCTTGATTTTGCGCGCGCGCGATTCGCCGCCGAGCGCGGCGCGAACGCCCGCTTTGCCCGTCGCGGCGATAGAAAAGACGCGATAGCCTTCGCGCTCAAGTTTCGAGCGAAGGTCGCGCTCTGCCGTCGCTTCGACTGTGCGCGTTATTACCTCGCCTGTCGGCGTGCCTAAGCGGCAAACATATTCAGCCATAGGATTGAACCCACCTGAAATCGGCGCTGCTGCGCCGATTGAAAGCGCGTTTGGGGCTGTGCGCAATCAAGTGAAATCATACCACACCAGCGCGGTTATAACCACCGCAGTGATTGCGCTGCCCTTCGCCGGACAGTTGGTTTACACGCGCGATGCCCAATGTTGTTTCAAATAAAGACGATTCGTCTGCGAGAGGAAGCGTTGAGATTTTATTGCGTCGCGACGGAAACGACAGCCTCGCGCGCAAGCTGCACTCTGAGCGCGCAATGCTCGCCCTGCTTTGCGATGGGTTCGGTGTTGAACATCGGATTATTGGTCAGGTCGCTTTCGTACTTCGATGTTGTTATCACGATTAAACTCGGCTCAGTTTCGAGCGACGAGATGATTTCTTCGAGCAGGTAAGCGTTCAATCCTTCGCCCCTCGCGATGTCAGATACAGCGCGGCCTTCGGCGTAAAAGATGGGCGCATAGTTTTTGTTTTGATAAAAGGCCATCTTCTCGTCGGGCCTGAGCGCAGATGCGACTTCGAGCGACAGCCGTTTCAATCCGAACCTCTCATCCAATCGCGGGAGTATCACAGTTGTGATTGAGATAATGAGCGACAATATAACCGCCGCCGCGCCTGTAACCGTGAGTTGTGGCTTCTTCACTACAATCGCAGCAAGCGTCGCAAGCGCAATGGCAATCGGCGCTGAATAAACCATCCATTCCCATGCATTTGAGATGAGCGATTCGCGATTTAAGTAAAACATCACGGCGACAGTTATTGAAACGAGCGCGATAGCTGTGAGCCACGTTGCTGCTTGAAGCAACCTGTCCCTTTCCCCGTTCCACATTCGCTCGACTTCTGCGCCGATGATGATGGCGAGCGCGGGCGAGGCGGGAAGGATGTAGCTCGGCAGCTTCGATTGCGAGATTGAAAAAAAGACGAGCGGGACCGCGAGCCACACCCACGCGAGCGCGAGCAGGTAATCTTTGTCATCGCCGCTTCGCGGTTTGATTCTCGGAAGCCGCGCGACTGCCGGAATCAAATAAAATGTCCATGGCAGCGCGCCCGCCAGCGTGATCGGCAGATAAAACCAGACGGGCTGAGGATGGCTGTAGCGATTCGTCAAAAAGCGACGGAAGTGATGCTTGATGATGAACTCGTCAATGAATGCGTAGCCGTTCACAATCGTAACGGGTGTGTACCATGCAGCGGCTACGACGAAGCAGATTGCAAGCGCGATTATTAGATCGCGCCACTTTGCTTGCGGGCGGCGACTGATCGCGTAGCTGATTGCAAGTATCGCAGCGATGAGGACGATACCGATTAAGCCTTTGGCCAGAACCGCCAGCCCCGTAGCCGCTCCGCCTGCAATGCGGTAGACCAGTCGCGCGCGGCTCGCTTTCGTCTCGTAGAGATAGGCGCACAACATAGCGACCGAGACCGCTGCCGTAAACAGCATGTCTGTGATTGCCGCTCGCGCCAATCCCATGAATAAAAGGCTCGTCGCAAGCGTCACTGAGGCGATGAACGCAATTCGCGCTGAGATGGTCGAAGCGATTGCGTGATACAGAAACAACACGCACAGGAGAGCGGCGAGCGCAGACGGGAATCGCGCGGCGAATTCCGATACGCCGAACAGGTGATACGAAGCGGCCATCGCCCAGTAGAGCAGCGCGGGCTTATCGAAGGCCGTCTCGCCCGCGACTCGCGGCGTGACGTAATCGCCCGTTGCGAACATCTCGCGCCCGGCCTCTGCGAATCGCGGCTCGTCCGGCCCGATTAGTGACAACCGGCCAAGCCCGAAGAAGAACGCGAATCCGCAGATTAAAATCAAAGCCGCGACGGCGTACCACTGGCGCGAAGCCGCATGCCGTATTGGAGCGGCGGAAATAGTCTCTACATCAGCTCTCTGAAGGGCCGGTTTCATCTCTTGAGCGCCGCCATGCTTTTACCACACCCGCGCGGGTTCGCCAAGATTGCCGCCCGCGCAAGCAGCGTGCTAGTATCGCATACGGCCAGCGTGATGAATGATCGGAGACCACATCGTTGATGCTTCGTCTGCCAAAGCCGCTCTCAATCGCGCTCTCGATTCTGACTCTCATCGCGTTTGGCGGTGAAATGGTCTTTGCGCATTGGAGCGCGGCCTTTCCTCAATCAACTAAATCGGACGCTAAACAAGATAAGAAAGAAAAGCGCAGGGAGCGGCGCGCCCGCAAAGAGAAAGAAGAGCCGAAAGCGACAACTGCAAAGAGCGCGAAGGGTGAAGAAGAGACTCTCGAAGTTGTCTCAGATCGCCAATCGAAAAACGGCGACATCTTTATTTATGAAGGCTACGTCAACGCGACGCTCGGCGACATACGCCTTCAAGCGGATCGCGTGACCTACAACAGCGCGACAGGCGATATGGTCGCCGAAGGAAACGTGATCTTCGATCAAGGCGCGGACCAGCGAGTAACCGCGCGACGCGCTGAGATAAACACCGCTTCGCGGCGCGGAGTCTTCTGGGATACGACTGGATTTACGAATCGCACGCAGACGGGCGATTACGTCTTCTTCACAGCCGCGCGCGTCGAAAAAACAGGGCTTGATACTTACGAGCTTTATGATGCAGACGTGACGGCTTGCGAAGATGCGATACCGAAGTGGAGCTTCGGCTCGAAGCATGCCGAATTGAAGCTTGGCGACCGCGTGATTCTGCACAACGCCGTATTTCACGTTAAGAAGATTCCTGCTTTCATTCTCCCTTACGCGTGGATACCTGCGACGCGCAACGAGCGCAAGTCTGGCTTTCTGCTTCCGAACACAGGCACGTCGAATCAAAAAGGCCGCACGCTCAAGCTCGCATACTATCAAACGCTTGGGCAATCGGCTGACATAACTTTTCGCAACGACATATACACTTCGCGCGGGCTTGGTTTCGGCGCGGAGTTTCGCGCGCAGACCGACGAGAAATCTTACATGCGAATGGGCGTGTTCGCCGTCAAAGACCGCTTGTTCGGTCAGCCGGGAGAGAGTCAGGGCGGAACGGCGTTCGTCGCCGAAGGGATTCAATATCTTCCTCACGGCTGGCTCGCCGTCGGCAACGTGTCGCTCGTGACGAGCCTGCGATTCCGTCAGGTTTTTTCAGATGACATCAGCCAGGTGATTGACCCGCGCCGCGAGTCTACTTTTTACGCGAACAACAACGGGCGCGCGTTCAGCTTCAACTTTCTCGCATCGAACGAAACGACGACTGTCTTTCGCCCGAATCAGGCTCCTGGAGCCACTCCTGGGACGGGCAGCAGCTTTGACATCATCGTTCGCCAAGCGCCTGAGATGGATTTAACCGTCTATTCGCGGCGAATAATTGATCGCATGCCGATTTACTTTTCGATGGATTCGAGCGTCGGCGCGCTCAAGCGCGAAGAGACGGTTGATAATGCTGTCGTGTTCGTCACTCCAGCGGCAGTTCAGCGATTCGATTTTCAACCGAAGATTACCGTGCCGCTTGCGACCTTTAAGGGCATAGCCGTCACGCCGAGCCTCAGTTTGCGCCAGACGTTTTACACTTCGAGCATGGACCCGAACGTCGAGCGATTTGACCCTGAGAAATTTGCAACGTCGGCAGCCGACCCGCGACTCGACCCGACCAGCGCGCAGTTCAAACCGGGCCTGAGAATCTTTGACCGCAACGCGCTCGACCCGATTATCCCCGAAAACATATCGCGCCATTACGCGGAGCTTGCAGTTGACATTCGCCCGCCCGCGCTCGAAAAGGAATTTGTGAGCGCAGATGGCTCGCCGCGATTCAAGCATCTCATCGAGCCGTACATCACTTATCGTTTGATAAAAGGGATCGGCGACGAGTTCGCCCGTATAATTCGCTTCGATGACCGCGACGCTGTGGCGAACACGAATGAGTTTGAGTACGCCATTGTGAATCGCTTTTACGTCAAGCGCGATATGTCCGAGCTTACTCGCAAGCGTTCGCGCAAACGGAATCGAAACAATCAGCCCGATGAGATGGAGCCTGTGCAGCCCGGCCACAAGGATCAGCGAAAGAGGAAAGGCAAGGGCAATAAAGAACCGGCTGCTGATGCGACGTCTCAGACGTCGGTTCCAAATCAACCTCAAACACCCGCAACGGAAGAGAAGAAACCCGCTCTGCCAGCCGAGCAGACGGTTCAACCTTCTGCCGAAACGAAGACAGAAGCGAAAGTTGAAACCAGCGCGCAATCGGAAAAGAAACAGAAGCTGGCGGCGGGTGAACGCGCCGAGTTGAACACGGGCGGCGCATCAGGTCGAGAGAAACCGAGAAGCGACGAGCGGGATAATCAAAGCGACACCGAAACGGATGCGAGCGCAGCGATGACGGCGAGCAACGAAGATGCGCCCGCGCAGGCTTATGAGTTTTTGACCGTAAAGGTCGCGCAAAAATATTTCTTCGACCGCAACTTCGGCGGCGCGCTCATCGAGGGCCGACGCAATCAGTTTTATCCAATCAACACACTGTCGGGCTTCACGTTCGGCGGGCGCGCTCGTAGTTTTTCGCCCGTCAACGTCGCCATGCGTTATCGCCCGCTCTCTTCGGTTTACGCAGACCTGCGGATGGATGTCGGCTCGGATGACGGCGCTGTGCGCAACATCGTCGTGGGCGGCGGCGTGAGCGGCGACAAGCTCTCCGCATCGGTGAGCTATTACCTTTCGCGTAGAATCGAGATTGCGCCGAACAGCTTCGAGGCAGGCACGTTTCCCGGCAATCAGATTGTCGCGACGTTCCAATTTGGGGACGCCAATCGCGGATGGTATGGCGGCACGCGCATCGGCTATGATTTTACGGACCGCTTCATCAGCGCGGATCAGGTATCGAAAGGCAACTTGAGAAACTCGCGCAGCTACGTCGGCTACGCGTGGGACTGCTGCGGCGTGCAGTTCAACTACAACACATTCAAGGCTGGATTGCGCAACGAAAGCGCGTTCTCGTTTACGTTCACGCTTGCAGGCTTGGGCAGCTTCGGCACGGACCAGTTCTCGCAACTGGGCGGCGGACGCGGCGCTCGCAAGCGCGGCAAACGAGCGCGCCGCAACAGCGATGATGATTTACCATGATTGCCATTTGTCCTTTGTCATTGGTTATTTGTTTTTCTTCTATAGAATGGCTAAGGACAAAGGACAAGTGACCAATGACGAACCATGAAAACCAAGCGAACAGAAGATGGCTTCCTGATAGTGCTTGATGTTGGCGACGAGATCATCGCGTCGCTGAAAGAGATGGCTGCTACTGAAAGAATCGGCATGGCGTCGTTCACAGCAATCGGTGCAGTGCGTGATGTTGTGCTCGGATACCTGGATTTGGACGTGAAGGATTATCTCAAGCGCGAGTTCGGGTCGGATTCGATGGAGCTTGTGTCATTGATAGGGAATCTCGCGCGGCTCAATGGCGAACCGGTTGTGCATTGTCATGCAGTTGTGGGCGACCGCGAGATGCGCGTCTATGGCGGCCACCTTTTTCAAGCCGTCGCGTCTGCGACTGCTGAAATATACCTTCGTGTTTACGAAGGCGAGGTCGCGCGCGCATTCGATCCTAATTTCGGCGCGAACACGATCAGGCTTTAAACTTCGTTACTGCTATTTGTGTGAAGAGAGATTAAACCAATGAGCGCAAATCACAGCAAAGAGATTGCGACGCTTGCAGGTGGATGCTTCTGGTGTCTGGAAGCCGTTTACAAGCAACTGCGCGGCGTCGAAAAAGTCGAGTCGGGCTACACCGGCGGCAGTCTCCCAAATCCCACTTATTATCAGGTCTGCGCGGGAAACACGGGCCACGCCGAAGCGGTTCAAATCACCTTCGACCCGCAGGTGATTTCATTCCGTGACTTGCTCGATGTCTTCTTCACGATTCACGACCCCACGACGCTGAACCGGCAGGGCGCTGACGTTGGCACGCAGTATCGTTCGGCGATCTTTTATCACTCGCCTGAACAGAAACAGGTTGCCGGGCAGGTCATTAATGAATTAAACGAAGCGAAGGTCTGGGACGCGCCTATTGTTACGGAAGTCACTCCGTTCAATCTTTTCTACAAGGCTGAAGAGTATCATCAGGATTATTTCGAGCGGAACCCTTACCAGCCATACTGTCAGGCCGTTGTCGCGCCGAAAGTGGCAAAGCTGCGCAAATACCATTTCACGAAACTCAAGAAATAATGCGAATGTCTCTTGCCGGGAGCGCGAGCCTGAAGGCCCGCACGTTTGCGGGCAATCGCGTTGCGAATTAATGCGGGCGTTCAGGCTCGCACGCCCGACAAAAGAGTATTTCTTAAACCATTGATATTGCCCTGAGCAGGTGAGTCATCAATCAATAATCTATAGTCTTGCGCTGTTAGAATATCGCAAGGCAAAATTATTGACAGGGTGGGCCGCAGGTGATACTTTAGCCTTGAATTTCCAGCTATGCCTGCCCCTGTGATTGGCGTATGACGAAGAAGAGCGGTCCGAGTCTTGACAATCGAAAGAAGGAGATTCTCGCGGCGATAGTTCGCGCTCACATCGCGACGGGTGAACCCGTAGGCTCTTTCGCGCTGGCCGCGCAATCGAGCGAGCGGCTGTCATCGGCCACGATACGAAATATCTGCGCCGAGCTTGAAGACGAAGGCTTTCTCTCTCACCCGCATACGTCAGCCGGGCGCGTCCCCACTGATAAAGGCTACAGGTTTTACGTTGATAATATCTGCGGCTCGATGAAACTCTCGCGCTCGGACGCAGCTCGAATCAACGAACGGCTCCTTGACGAAGAATCGCTCTCAAGCCCTGAACGATTGATGGAGCGAACGAGCCAGTTGCTTTCGCAGCTTTCCGACAACGTCGGCATCGTTGTTCCGCCCTCGATTGCGAAAGACATACTGCATCACATTGAATTTGTTAAGCTGCCTGATTCGCGGATACTCGTGATTACCGTGTCGAACGCAGGCCGCGTACAGGATCGCGTGATTCGGGTTGACGAAGAGTTCACCAAAGACGAATTGAACTCGACGGCGCGATACCTGGTTGAAAATTTCAGGGGCTGGACGCTCGCGGAAATCCGCGACGAGTTGCTCAGCCGCATGACCGAAGAGAAGGCGCTTTATGATCGCTTCCTTCGCAACGCCGTGTTGCTTTGCAGCCAGAGCCTTCAGGAAGGCAATCATCCAGACGTCTTCATCGAAGGCGCGTCAAATATTCTGACGAAGCCCGACTTCGCAGACAACGAGCGACTGCGCGCGCTCTTGAAGATGTTTGAAGAGAAAGGCCGAATAGTTAAAATACTAAATGAGTGCATCGAGAGCGCGCGGCGCGAAGCCGTAGCGGTCAGGATCGGGAGCGAAAATCGCTTCCTCGACCTGCGCGATTGCACCATAATCGCCTCGCCGTGTTTTTACACGGACGGCAAGGCGGTCGGCCAGATAGGAGTGGTCGGGCCGACACGCATTGAATACGACAGGATGATCTCGATAGTCGACTACATTGCGCGATTGTTTGAGCGCGTGCTCGACCCGACGCAACAGACGCAGCCGGGTCGCGCTGCGCGGATGCATTGATGATTTAAGAGTGTTGAGAACAGGCAAGAGATGAAAAAAAACGAACCGAGGGAAATACCGATTCAGATTGACGGCGAAGAAGATTTGAGAGCAGAAGAGGCAAGCGCGTCGGCCCCAGACGAGCAGGCGATTGAAAACCTGAGCGCATCTGATGTTGATGCTGACGGCGCGGCGGCTTCCGATGATCCGAAGCCGCAAGCTGACGACGCGGTTGCGCGCTTGCAAGCTCAGGTGGATCAACTCGCGCAGGAGAAGGCCGCGCTTTACGATCAGTTGCTTCGGCGGCAGGCCGAGTTTGAAAATTATCGCAAGCGAGTCGAGCGCGAGCGAGGCGAAACCTATCAGCGCGCACGCGCCGAAGTGCTGCTTGAATTGTTGCCGATTGTTGACAATTTCGAGCGCGCGCTTTCGAGCATAGAGCGAAGTGAAGGCGACGCGGCGAGCCTCAAGCACGGCGTCGAGCTGATTCATAAGCAGTTCAACGATGCGCTCTTAAAGTTTGGACTTGAGCCGGTCGAAGCCGTAGGCCAGAGCTTCGATCCTCACCTGCACGAAGCGGTGACGATCGAGCCGAGCGAAGAGCACGAAGAGAACACTGTGATCGAAGAGTTTCAGCGCGGTTACAAGATGGGCGATAAATTGCTTCGCCCCGCGCGCGTCAAGGTCGCTTCCAGCCCCGAAAAATAGTTGCCAGTTGTCAGTTGCCGGTTAAGAGGCGCTTTTTTCCGGCAACTGGCAACTGAGATTCCCGCCCCTAATTGCTAATCCAGACCCCGTGCACCTTTCTCGGTTTCGATTTCGTTAGGAGGCTAGACTTATGGGCAAAGTCATTGGAATAGATTTGGGCACGACCAATTCGTGCGTGGCGATTCTTGAGGGCGGCATCACTCAGATAATCCCGAACAAGGAAGGCGGGCGAACTACGCCATCGGTTGTTGCTTTCACCGAGAAGGGCGAACGGTTGATAGGCCAGATAGCCAAGCGGCAGGCGATCACAAATTCTGCTAACACAATCTACGCCGTCAAGCGACTCATTGGTCGCAAGTACAACTCGGCGGAAGTCGCGCGGGCGCGCGAGGTTTGCGCTTACGAGATCAGCGAAGCCTCGAACGGCGACTGCCGTGTGCGCGCGCGCGGGCGCGATTATTCTCCGCCTGAAATCTCAGCTATCCTGCTTCAACGATTGAAGCTGGCGGCTGAAGAATTCCTCGGCGACGAAGTGACCGAAGCCATCATCACCGTTCCGGCTTACTTCGACGACATACAGCGGCAGGCCACTAAAGACGCAGGCAAGATTGCAGGGTTAAACGTTCAGCGCATCATCAATGAGCCGACGGCTGCCGCGCTCGCCTACGGGCTTGGCAAGAAAGAGCACGAAAAAGTTGCAGTCTATGATCTCGGCGGCGGCACGTTCGATATTTCGATCATGGAGATGAACGACGGCGTGTTTGAAGTGCTCTCGACGTGTGGCGATTCATTCCTCGGCGGTGAAGACTTTGATCAGCGAATCGTAGATTGGATGATTGAGACGTTCAAGCAGGAGACCGGAATTGATCTGCACACCGACCGGCTCGCGCTGCAAAGATTGAAAGAGGCAGCCGAGCGCGCCAAGTGCGAGCTTTCGACAGCGATGGAGTCGCAGTTGAACCTGCCGTTCATCGCCGCAGACCAGACCGGCCCGAAGCATTTCAATAAGACGCTCACGCGCCAGAAGTTTGAAGAGCTTGTCGAGGACTTAGTAGAGCGTACTGTCGAGCCGTGTCAGAAGGCGCTGCGCGATGCGAAGCTCTCGCCGTCCGAGATAACGAAGGTGTTGCTCGTAGGCGGGCAGACGCGCTCGCCGATAATTATCAATCGCGTGAGAGAAATCTTTCAGCGCGAGCCTTCGATTGAAATCAATCCCGATGAAGTCGTAGCCATCGGCGCGGCGATTCAAGCGGGCGTGCTGACGGGCGACGTTAAGGATTTGATACTGCTCGATGTCATCCCGCTCAGCTTGGGGATAGAAACGCGCGGCGGATTGTTCACAAAGATTCTGGATCGCAACTCGACCATCCCGACTAAAAAGAGCCTCGTATTTACGACCGTCGCGGACAACCAGCAGGTCGTCGAGGTTCACGTTCTGCAAGGCGAACGCGAAATCGCTGCGGGCAATCGCAGCCTCGCCAAGTTCGAGCTTGTAGGCATTCCGTCTGCGCCGCGCGGATTGCCGCAGATCGAAGTCACCTTCGAGGTTGATGCCGACGGCATAGTCTCTGTTTCGGCGCGCGACAAAATGACAGGGCTTGAGCAGGCTATGCGAATAACCCCGTCGTCGGGACTGTCGGCATCAGAAATCTATGATTTGATCGAAGAAGCCAATCGCAACGTCGAAAACGACAAGCGGATGAAGGAGGTGATCATCGCGCGCAACCGGCTCGAAGGCTTGATGCAGAACACCGTGCGCTCTTTCACGGAGTTCGGCTGGATGCTGTCGGGCGCGGATCAGGAATTCGTGCGCGACGCGCTCGAAGAGGCGCGCAAGGCCGTTGTATCGGAAGACGCGCCGGAGGTGCGCCGCGCGCTTGAGCAGTTGGAGCGGGCCGCTCGGTTGATTACCGACGCGATGTTTCATCCGACCGCGCTCGCGTCAAGCCCCGTGCACGAAAAGGATGAAGAGGCGACTCCATTGTCAGAAGTGTCGTAGAGTTTGCTATAATCTGGTTTCCATGGCAGAAGATGCGCCTTTGGCGCGCGGCGGTTTTGGTTTCTAGTTTCTGGTTGTTTGTACGCAACTCGGAGATAGAAACCAGAAACCAGAAACTAGAGACCAGAAACTCAGGAAATAATATTGAGCAGCAAACGCGACTACTACGAAATACTCGGCGTACAGCGCAACGCCAATGAACAGGAACTCAAGCAGGCGTATCGCCGCCTGGCCGTCAAATACCATCCAGATAAAAATCCCGGCGACAAAGACGCGGAAGAAAAATTCAAGGAGATAAACGAAGCCTATCAGGTATTGTCTCAGCCGGAGCTTCGCGCGCGTTATGACCGCTATGGTCACGCGGGCGTGGGCGCGGCTGCCGGAGCGGGCGCGGGATTTGGTCAGGGCTTTCCGGGATTTGAAGACCTGTTCGATCTGTTCGGGTTTGGCGATGTGTTCGGCACTCGCGGGAGCCGTCGTCAGGGACCGCGACGCGGCGCCGACCTTCGCTACGACATCGAGATAACTTTGGAAGAAGCGGCGGCGGGGCTGAAGACGAAGATTCGCGTGCCGCGACTTGAAACGTGCGAAACGTGTCACGGCACGGGCGCGGCTGAAGGCTCGCAGCCCGCGCGCTGCTCAACCTGTCAGGGCACGGGGCAGGTTCGTTATCAGCAGGGGTTCTTTTCCGTGGCGCGGACATGCTCTGTCTGTCGCGGCGCGGGCAAGGTGATTAAGAAAGCTTGTCGCGAGTGTCACGGCGAAGGAAGAGTCGAACGAGAAAAGACGCTTGAGATAAAAGTTCCCGCCGGAGTTGATACGGGATCGCGGCTGCGGATATCGGGCGAAGGCGAAGCGGGCGAGTTGGGCGCGCCGCGCGGCGACCTCTACGTCATTGTTCACGTCAAAGAGCACGAAGTTTTTGATCGCCGCGACGCGAATCTCTATTGCACGATTCCAATTTCATTCACGCAAGCCGCACTCGGCGCAGACATCAATGTTCCGACGCTTGATGGCGAAGAGAAGGTGCATATCGAAGAAGGCACGCAGACCGGAACCGTGTTTCGATTGAGAGGAAAGGGGATGCCTGTCTTAGGCGGTCGCGGGCGAGGCGATTTGTATGTAGCTGTGAGCATTGTGACCCCGACGAGCCTTTCGCGCGAGCAGCGCCGGTTGCTCGAAGAACTCGCCAAGCTCGAAAACACAGACGGCCACCAGGAAGACGGCGGGATCATTGACAAAGTTAAAAACATTTTCGGCTAGCATCTGGGGCGAGCGTGGCCTAACCCATCTCAACAAACAAACACATTTGACGAAACTCGCCCAAAAGACAGGAAGGCCGTAAAGAGTGAGGAATCTTTATCGGCCTTCTGCGTTCAGCGACAAGGTAATGCGCTGCGATTTTTCACTCTATAGCTATTTGCAATTGGGCGAGACTGATGCGATTTTGGAGTGCGGCGAGCGTGTCGCCGCTTTTCAGTCGTGTCCAAAGCGGCGACACGCTCGCCGCACTCCAAATCTGTTTAAACCGTTCCGGTCGCATTCATTTGCAAACCGCTATATTCGACTTTGTAGTGAAAAGAGAGTTGCCAGCTTGATCTCAGTCAACGCTCGTGAGGTTGACCGTTGCAGGGCTGTCATTGATATGGATTTCCTGACTGAGATCGCCGCAGATTATTCTCCAGACACCGGCAGGAAGCCTCTCACCCTGCGGCGCGCTGAAGTATGTGAGCATCCCATCGAGGGTAATCGAGCCGGACTCGCTGCCTCCGGCCAGCGCACCCTCTGCGCCGCTCGACAAAAGCGGCGCGGCAAGGCATCCAACAACGTTAAATGCGAATGAAGCTCCTGCGCGCTATTTGCCATTCCTTTTCTTCGTGGCTCGCTGCTTCAAAGCTTTGCTTTTGCGACATATGGCGTTGCTCCAGCAGGCTCGCTCACTTGGCGCGCTTGAAGTAGTAATAGCCTCCGGTGTCGTTGCCTTGAAAGACTACCGTTCTTATTGCCACAAGCTCCCATCCTTGTGTTGCCATCTCGTTCAGCTTCTTCTCATTGTTTGCATTCGCGTCGAACATCACCTTGTACTCATAGACCGTTCTCGAAGTAGTTTGTCCATGCTCGCTCCAGTTAAATGCGCTCGCCAGCACAATGGCCAGCGCAAGCAAGAGAAGATAAAATCGCGATCTCATAAGTGCACCTCCTGATCGAAGCCGAGATTGGATGATCTATTTCATCCCGAAGCGGAAGACAACCCCGACCGATATTCGCGCGTTATGCTGCGTGTTGTCATTGAAGCGCGTCAGCAGGTAGTCAGCCTGAATGAGTCGAAGGGCGACGCGCCCGCTTAACTTCACGTCAAGGCCTCCTCCCAGAGCCATGGAAAATGCGGTGCTGGTATCGTTAAAACGTACAATGAAAGTCGATCCCTCAAACTTTCCATCCACATGGGAACGAGCCACACCCAGCAATAAGTGTCCGAATGGAATCAACCTGTCATGTTCGCGGTAGGAGAGACGCGGCCCGGCCAAGAATAGGTGCAGATTGCTATCAATGCTGGTTGCCAGGCGAGGTAGAGGTGGGAAAGGACCTACGGCTTCAGGAGGAACTGCTTGAAACGATTCTGATCCGTAGTGGCCGCTGAAGTCGGCGACTACCCCAAACCATTTGTTCAAATTTCCGGCTACCGACGCATTCCATCCGTGCAGATTGCCTCCGCCGTCTGTGTGAAAAAACGAGTAGCCTCCAAACACTTCGGCTCTCGGCTGCTCCTGCGCTTTCGCCGTTAAGGGCAGAAAAAGCAAACAAGCAATCAATAATGTTCTTGGCATTTCGCTCTCCTCAAAAGATGACGGGCAGTAAGCTGCAGTCCGACCCGCCGTTTCTTTGTGTCAGGTCGTCGCCGCTGACGATCTGAACAAACTCAGTGATATTTGTTTTACGCGGTCGTCTTCTTGTTGCGCTTCGGACCGACCATCCTGTGGCGCGAAAATCGGCTAGCGCGGTTGCCGCTTTCGTCTGTCAGTATCATTCGACAATAACCGCAATCAGTTTCTCGTCATAGTAAAGGCGCGCAGGCAAATGCACTTTGTCCGTGAGCGCGTAGAACTCTTTTATGCGCGCGCCCGGCGCTATGCTTCTGTCGGCAGCGGGCCAGTACTGGTCGCCTGACTGGATGGCCAGAACGTCGGCTTGCGTATTGTCGCTTCCCACAAACGAGAGCTTCTGCGGAGAGAAAGTCGCGAAGCCTGTCGCGGTGTTTTCGACCTGCGCCTCGACAGAGCCGCTTCCAACTTTCAGGAAGCTGCCTCTGAACTGAGTGAGCGTGATCTTAAGCGAGCCGACGATAAGTGGCATTCGATCCAGTTCCGATGCGCGAACGCGAATCGGCGGCTGCTGATAGGCAGCCGATGCGGTGAATGCTACAATCAAGATGAGAGCGCCCGTCGTCAGCAATTTGACGCAGGCATTTCGCCATCCGCGCATCAGCCGCTCACCTCTGCGCTTTTTTGCGCGCGTCTTCGACTTACGTGATTTCATACAACCACCTCCGACCGCCGGGCTTTACTGCGGTTGTTCGTCAAACAGCCCCTCGATAACAAACAATCCTTCACGCGCCTGACCGCCTTCGCCAACCGTGCCGCGAAGCAGAAGCGCACCCCTGTTAGTGATGTTTATTGGAGAGAATGACTGTAACATCGGCCCCTGCCCATCATCAGTCTTACCTCCAACCAACAACAACTTGGTTTCGATTATATCCGGGCCTGGAAAGGCGACTTTGCGGGTCCAAAGCCATAATGCTGATTGTCCGCCGCCAAGTTGCACGGGGCAGACTATCCCTGTTGGTACTCTGGCTGAAAAGGGTGTATCTGCAACTGGCCAGTCAGGTGTGCTTACTGGAGAGCCAAAGCCTTGCAGTGTTTTTCCGATCAGACCGGGAGCGGGATCCCCCGTCTTGGCAAGGATCACTGGCCCCAGCAACACATCCTGGGTTACCAGAGCTCTCGTCCCTCCTTTCAATTGCAAAATTGCAACGCCATTCTGGAAGAAAATGCTCGGCGGAGTTACGAAGCGGCGAATCTTGCCAATCGGCTTGAGCTTTGCGCCCTGCCTGATCGGGCCCCCGTGATGAATGTATCCATATCCAACGAAGATAAACTCTTTATACGAGGTGTTATCGTTGAGATTACGAACTTGAGCGATGCAACTGACACCCTCGGCGCCTAGTCTGGAGATGACAAAATCTTCGACAACCTTATCGCCTAAGACAAGGCCCGTAGACAAGAATTCCTGCGAGCTTGCATCATCGGGACGCCCGACTGCAAAATCAGGAACCATTATGAAAGACTTCTTTCCATCTTCCATAATCGCGACAAAGGCATAAAGAGGAACCACGCCCTTGATGCTCGTCTCGCTAATGACCATTGGCTGAACGAACGACTTGTAGGTATTCCCCATCGGAGACTGGCCACCTTCGAGCGCAATTGCCTGCACCCCAGCCGGAGTCCACAGGAAAAGCCCTTCAGACACCGAGCTGCTTTCTAATTCAGCGCGAAATATCAAAAACCTTCCGTCTCTGCCGTCCTCTCTCTTGTAATATGATCCATCTAGCTCGTCGAACTTCTTGTACGTGCTTCCATCAGGCGCTTTGTCACCTGATCGCAAAAGCATGCGAGTGGTGTCTCCTGACTTGAGCAATATCGCACTGCTTGCGGTTGAGTCAGACAGAGTTGCGCTGAAAACTACATCGCCAGAATTATCCACTGCGGCAGAGATGATCTTGGAATATGTTCCGCCTATCTCGGCAGGCGCGGGGCTGCCCTCAAGCGCGATAAGACGCGGCTGGCTTACGGCAGTCGTTGCAGAAGCGTTCATTGTTACTGGCGCAATCATCGTTGTAGTCATGGCAATCACTCCTATCGTCAGAATTATCTTCCTCGATTTGAGGCAAGCCCCGGCTAATAGACGATACCGCCTATGCGTCATTCGATAGCCTCTGGCTCGTCGCCCTTCTGTTTTTCTGTTGCGTGAGATCATAGGACATACCTCCTTTCGCCCTTTTGGTAGCTAATCAGACTGGGCCGTTCTTTCAAAGAACTTATGGCTTAATGGGCCGTGGTAGGTTGACATCGTGTAAACTCCTTTCTTCTGCCTCACATTATTGTGATACAGGGGAAATTCAAGGGCGGGCGCGCTAACGCTTGCCCTTCACTATTTAAGAGGGCTTGCAGTTTGTCTTGAACTTGCCTGCCAACGACCGTTGAGCAACCTGGCATAAACAGCCCGGCGGCACATTGCTCATCTATTTCTCACAGGTCCACAAGCCGAGCAAACTGTATAACACTACCCTTACAGAACTCTTACAAGCTCAAAATGGCCCGAAAAATTGAGAGAAAACTATGCGCAGGGAAGGCCATCCCTCCCTTTGACTCGGACTCAGCAGGTTGAATTGCTCTTTGGCCGACTCTAAATTATCAGCGCTTCCTGCGCTTCTTTCCGATACCGGGCAGCGGAGGCGTTACTTCTCCAAGCGCATAGGCGACAGCCTGTTCCTGTTTGAGTAATCTGCCTGCCTCCCAGATGGCCGCAAAGGCGGCCCTGCCAAGCGCACCTGAAAGTTCACCAATGTGTGTGTCATACTCAGTCTGAACGTTTGGAGGCAATGGCATGCCGAGCGCTTCTCGCAATGCTGATGCTGCTCCGAATAATCGCACGCTTTGCTCTGGCTTGCCTTCCAGATGAGCCAGCGCCGCAAGCGACTCCAGCGACTGGATAATGCCCTGCCTGTTACCCACCTTATCTCTTATCACCAGGCTCTTTTCGTATAATGAGCGCGCCTGCTCATAGCTGCCCTGTTCGGAATGAATCTTGCCGAGGTTGTCAAGGCAATCCGCAATCCCGTTCCTGTGCTCCAGTTCTTCGTAAATCGCCATACTCTGCTCATAAATCGGACGCGCGGCCAGGTGCCCGGACTGCCTTCTCACTACGTCCCCTAGGTTCAAGAGCACGTGCGCGATTCCAAGCCTGTCTCCCAGTTCTTGCATGATTGTTAAACTCTCCTCGTAAAGAGAGCGGGCGGCATCAATATCACCCTGATAGTGCGCAACGGTACCAAGGTTGAGCAGCGATGAGGCAATATCCCACTTATCTCCTAATTCGCGTTTAATCGCCAATCCCTGCTCGTAAAGTGAACGGGCTGTGGCGTAATCTCCGCTTTCTGAGGACACTCCGGCCAGATTGTTGAGCACGCTGGCTACTCCCCACCGGTCTCCTAATTCCTGCCGGATTGACAAGCTTTCTTCGTGCAGTGCTTGAGCTGCGCTTAACTCACCTTGGTAATATGCGAACCCTCCCGCAAGGTTGAGTGCTTTAGCTCGCAGCGATGTTCGTTCTGTTGCGATTGCCAGCATCTCCTCTAGCTGTTTGCGCCCCTCGCTGAGATGGCCGCGCGCGTACCAGAACCTCCAAATATCGCAGCCCACCTGCAACCCTATTTCTATCTGGCCGCCGCTCGTCTTGCTCCAATCCAGTGCCGCTCGCAGATTGTCGTACTCTAACGAAAGCCGTTTCAGCCACTCCGCCTGTCTCGGGCCGCGTAGCTCCGGCTCTGCCTGCTCGGCCAGCGCAAGATAAAACTCCGCGTGCCGCCGCTCAAGCATTGCGCGCCGCTCAGCTTCTACTCGCCCTTTCACATAATCACGAAGCGTTTCCAGCATCCCAAATCGCATTCCGAATTCATCCTCATCGGCGAGGATGAGCGAGCATTCACGCAACTGCGTCAGGCAATCGAGCGCCTGCGGTTGCTCACAAACTTCTTCTGCCGCTTCAAGCGTCCAGCCCCCGCGAAATACCGAAAGCTCGGCGAAGCACTTTTGAAGCTCGGGGGCCAGAAGCTCGTAGCTCCAATCAATCGCCGCGCGCAGACTGCGATGGCGCTCGGCCACTCCGCGCCGCCGGTTCAACAGCAACTCAAATCGCTCATCGAACCGAGCGACCATCTGCGCCGGAGTCAATACCTGCACCCGCACCGCAGCCAGCTCAAGCCCAAGTGGTATCCCTTCAAGCCGCCTGCACAGTTCTGCTACGGTAGCCGCGTTCGCTTTCGTCACCTGAAAGTCAGGCCGCGTCGCCTGCGCCCGATCCGTAAACAATCTCACGCTTTCGTTCTCAATCAACCTCTCAGGCGCGTCCGCGCGCTCTGGTACCGGCAGCGGGAGCAGGGGCAAAGCGTACTCGCCTTCGATGTTCAGCCTCCGGCGAGAAGTGATCAGGCACTTTAAGGTCGCTACTCGCTCCAGCAAGGTTTGAACAATGACCGCGCCCGACCCGCGAGCGGATTCCCCGGCCAGTTGCTCGAAATTGTCGAATATGAGCAATGCTGGTCGGCCTAGTAGCGCGCCTGCAAGCTGGTCGATGGGATCAACTGTTGGAGCGCGATCAACTCGCATTGAATCGAGCGATGCTCCGGCAATCAACTGCGGGTCGGAGAGTTCGGCCAGCGGCACAAACCACACCGCGCCGCCTAGCGGTTCAATCAACCGCCGGGCCAGCTCGAGCGCAAGCCGCGTCTTGCCTGCTCCTCCCGGTCCGATTAGGGTCACCAGCCGCGCGCCCTCCTTCAGCAGCATCAGCTGAAGCCTCGCAAGCTCCCATTCGCGCCCGAAAAAGCGCGTGAGTTGAAGGGGAAGCGTGGTTGGATAACCCGGCTCGGCGGTAAGCGGCGGCCAGTCGCGCTCGGCGATGCCCGGGTAGAATATTTGAAAAACTCGTTCGGGAATTTCCATCGCCTGAAACCGAAATACGCCAAGCTCAATCAGCTTGAGTCCCGGCTCAAGGTCGCGGCTGAGCAGGGCCGCCGTAGCTTCCGAGCAGATTATCTGCCCGGCGTGCGCCGCTGACAGCAACCGCGCCGCATGATCAATGGCCCGTCCTGAATAATCCGTTTCCTGAAGACCTGTTTCTCCCGTGTGCAGAGCCATTCGCAGTTCGAGCGAGGGTTCGTTGATTGCTCCTGATTTGATGAGCCCTTCGCGCGCCGCCAAGTTCTGCTGCGCCTCAACCGCAGCAGCAATTGTGTCGCTTGCCCGCGCAAACGCTACACGAAATGAATCACCCGCTTCTCCGACAATCTGGCCGCTGTGCCGTCGAAACGCGCGGCGAAGCAGTGATTGATATTTAGCCAGCGCCTCCGTGAAATCTTGCTCTGCCTGTTGCCGCAAAGCTGTTGAACCCGGCACGTCAATCAGCAGGAACGTCACGGTGCCGCCGGGAAGAGGGAGCAATGGCTGACGAGCCTGAGTTACGAAGAGGCGCAATTCCGATTCGATGGCGATGTCTGATGTGTCCGCCACGACCGATTGGTAGGATGATGCGGCTGCGGTTTGCGTATCTGGCCGCTTTCGCAGTTGCGCCTCTATCTGGCGGGCGAGGTCCTGAGTGAGGGCATCGGGCGCGACTCCGAGTTCCTCATGCAGCAATCGCTCTAATTCACGGTAGTGTCGTAGCGCGGCGGATGATTGACCCATGGTCGAATACAGGCGCATCAAGTTACGGTGCAATTCTTCGCGCAGCGGCTCGGCGATGACCGCCTAGCGGGCAAACCTGAGCGCCCGGCTGAAATCGCCCGCCTGCTCCAGATGCGCGATCAATCGGCCCAGCGCCTGCAAGAACTCATCAGCCAGTCGCTGCCGTTCAGCCAGAACCCAGTCCTCGTAATATCCCGCGAGCAGCTCGCCGCGATAAAGCTCGACCGCAGCGGCGAGCGATTGAACTTGCTTATCGTTGCTGTCGGCTTTGGACGCAGTTTTAATTGCCGCTTCAAACTGCGCTATGTCGGTCGTTATGGCGGAAGGGTTCAACTGCACTGAAGATCGGTCTGCGATTATAACAGCGCCTGCTGGCAGGCCGGGCGGCTCCATCTGATGGCGCAAAGAGGAGAGGGCTACGCTGAGGCTGCGACGGCCTGCTTCGATTTCACCCTGTGGCCAAAAAAGATCAATCAACTGCTCGCGTGCGTGGGGCCGGTGATAATGGTAAGCCAGATAAGCGAGCAGCGCGCCGGTCTTCTGGGTGCGGAACCGGCTGATGACGCGATCATTCTGCCGGGCCCGAAGCAGGCCGAAAAGCTCTATCTTCCACTGTGCTTTCATGCTGGTTTACGCGCGATAGTCACATAGTTACTCGCTAGCGAGACGAATCGTTAAGCTAACAATGTTAATCCCATAATAACCTCACTTTATCAGATCAACGCAAGTTTATACTATTTCTTAAGTGTGAACATAGTCACGCCGACGAGTCTTTCGCGCGAGCAGGGCGGCTTGCTTGAAGAGCTTGCGAAGCTCGAAGCTAAGGATGGGCATCAGCAGGACGGCGGGATAATAGATAAGGTTAAAAACATTTTCAGCTAAACTAATCCGGCAATAAAGCGAATCGTCGTTAATCAAACCTTAGCTGATTCGCTTTATTGCCGGATTAGTTCATTGTTCGTTTAGACCGGCAGATTAATGAGAGACTCTACTGCTTTACTGTATGCTGACGGCTCAATTCTTTCATCTGTTCGACAAAGGGCTTCAAGTTGGCATCAAGCTTAAGACACTTCTCAAAATCCTTTTCTGCTTCAGCCGCGTTGCCTTGAAGCAGCAACGTCAACCCTCGATTTGCGTAGGCTTCAGCAAAGTCCCTGTCTATCCTGATTGCTCTATCAAAGTCGGCAGCCGCCTCTTGCAAATATCCTTTCAATCGCAATGCATTGCCGCGATTGTTGTATGCCGAAGCGAGACGCGGGTTGATCTTTAAGCTCTGGTTGTAGTCGGCTATGGCTCCTTCCAAATCCCCTTTCGCTTTTCGGGCGACTCCGCGATTGCAGTAGGCTTCAGCAAGGCGCGGATTAATAGCGATGGCCTTGCTGTAATCATCAATGGCACGGTCAAACTCTCTTTTGGCATAGAGCGCGTCGGCCCGCGAGCAAAAGGCTGCGGCGTAACGCGGGTCAATCTCGATGGCTGCATCAAAATCAGCGATAGCTTCGTCGAAGTCTCGTTTATGGTAGCGGGCGATGCCTCGATTGTAGTAAGCCGCAGCCCAAGCGGGATTGAATGCAATGGCTCCGGTGTAATCCGTGATAGCTTTGTCGAAGTCTCCTGCGGCAAAGAATCTGTTGCCGCGCTCAAAGTAAGCTGCTGCCGAGCCGGACACCTGTGCCTGAGATGCCGAGAGACTGAGAATGAAAAGAGATACGACTGACCAGTAAAAGCATTTCATACATGCCTCCGAATCAGACTGCGACGCGCAGCCCTCTTCAATGAGCTTCTAGAATTTGCTACCTTCGAGCCGTTACGGATTCGTCAACCGGATTCGAAATGTGTTGTAGTACTGGCCGATGAAGACCAAGGTGGTTGAGGACCTCGTTCCAGAGAAACGATACAGGTTGGCGACATTCGCATTCGGCGCTGCGGTATTTGGCTCGATAGTCCAGTCCACGCACTGGCCGTTGCTGACGGCGTTGCAGGTCACCGTCACCACTCCTGTTGCCGGGCATCCACCGGAGGGGCACGTAGGCGGCGGATCATTGGCACCGCTCAGTGGGAAGGGACTCATAAGCAGCTTGTAAGATGTGCCGCCCGAATTGAAGTTGACGCCGAGCTTGCAATTGCCGCTCGAGGTGACGACGTTCGCCAGCGGAACGATGTTGCCGTTCTGATCGAAGCAACCGCATCGCACCGTTACTCCATCGCGGTAATAGCCAGCGGGCGGCCCTTGCGGTTGCAACCCATCAATAGCGACGTTGGGCGTGATATAGACTGTGCGCTGTGATTGATTAGCCAAGTTCAGGTTCCATTCGTCGCCAACGGTGCTGATGAGCGTCGAACCGCGTGAGCTTGACGAAGTATAAGTCGCCTGTCCGGTGCCGTTGTAGTCGTCGCTCCTCAGCAGCAACATCGTTCCGAATGGATCGAAGTCATGCACGGTCGCCGCGACCTGCGAGGATGTTGTCTTCTGCGCCTTTGCGGATGCGACTGCCTGCGCCATCGCTGCGTGTCGCGGCGCCATCGCTCCGATTGACAAGACAAAAGCTGCCAGCAATGCAGCCAGCAGAAATCTTTTTCTTTGCATGGAAATTCTCCTTCTTTCAATAAAGTCGCGCTAACGAATTTCTCTCTCACTTCCTATAGCGAGAATTCTTGTTGCGTGGTATCATCCCGCCCTGTTCTATTAGGCCTCGTCATTTGGCACGCGAGCGAAGTGCTTTTAATCGCAAGCCGAAGGCGACACTCATTAACGGCGCAGGTCCTCAGTTATGTCGGCTCTTCCAGAAGAGATCACCCGGCTCCTGTTGAGTTGGAGCGAAGGCGATGAGGCAGCTCTGGATCGGTTGATCCCGCTGGTCTATCCGGAACTGCGCCGGCTCGCTCGAATCTATATGGGCAGGGAAAGCCCCGCGCACACCCTTCAGACTTCAGCTCTAATAAACGAGGCGTACCTGCGACTGGTGGATCAGCACGGGGTCGAGTGGCAAAACCGCGCGCACTTTTTTGCAGTGGCAGCTCAGGTAATGCGGCACATATTGATTGATCACGCGCGCAGCCATCGCTACGCCAAGCGCGGCGCGGGCGCTAAGCGCGTTCCTCTGGATGAAGTGGCAATAGTCGCCCGAGAGCGCGCGGCGGAGCTTGTCGCGCTTGACGACGCGCTCACAAAGCTTGCCGAGATAGACGAGCGCAAGAGCCGGATTGTGGAATTGAGATTCTTCGGCGGGCTGACCGGTGAAGAGATCGCCGAGGTTATGAAACTCTCTCCGATAACGGTTAAGCGCGAGTGGCGTTCTGCCAAAGCATGGCTCCATCGTGAGATTAGCAAAAGCGCGAGCTGATACTTTTTACCGCAGGTTCTCGCTATACATTTAGAGTAAAAAGATAAAGACGCGATCAGCCCGCACTCTCCAGTCGAGGTTTCGAGTATGGATAATCAACGCTGGCGGCAGATAGATGAGTTGTTTCAAGCCGCAGTCGAGTTGAATCCGGAGCAGCGCGCCAGCTTTCTCGAAGATGCCTGCGCGGGCGATCACGCGTTGCGAAGCGAAGTTGAATCCATGCTCGCGTCCGACTCCGATGGTTGGGACTTCGTTGAAAAACCGGCCTTAGAGGTGGCAGCCGCGTTGCTTGTAGACGAGCAACCTCAATTTGCTGCGGGCGACACTATCGGTCATTACAGGATCATCAACGCGATTGGCAGAGGCGGCATGGGAGAAGTCTATCTGGCGCAGGACGAAAGGCTCGGTCGCAAGGTAGCTTTGAAGCTTCTGCCTGCCGATGTGACTGGCGATCAATCGCGAATGCGCCGCTTCCAGCAAGAAGCCCGCGCAGCTTCTGCCCTCAATCATCCGAACATCATAACCATTTATGACATAAACGAGTTGGACGGGCGGTGCTTCATCGCTTCTGAGTTCATCGAAGGCGAGACGCTGCGCCATCGCTTGAGCCATCAAAGGATGACCATAAGCGAAGCTCTCGACATTGCCATTCAAATCGCGAGCGCGCTTTATGTAGCGCACGAGGCTGGCATAGTTCATCGTGACATCAAGCCCGAAAACATCATGCTGCGACGCGACGGCTACGTTAAGGTTCTTGATTTCGGACTGGCCAAGCTCGCCGGGCAACATGAAACAACAAACGAAGCGAGCGCAGCAGAGAGGCCCGACATCTCTTCCGGTCTGGTGATGGGCACGGTGAAGTACATGTCGCCCGAGCAGGCGCGGGGCCAGCAAGTAGATTCGCGCAGCGATATCTTCAGCTTTGGCGTTGTGCTTTACGAGATGGTCGCGGGCCGCGCTCCATTCGAAGGAGAATCTGCAAGCGAACTGATCAGGGCAATACTGAAAAAAGAGCCGCCTCTGCTTACCAACGAGCCTGATGAGATGCAACGCATTATCAGCAAAGCTCTATGCAAAAAGAAGGAAGACCGCTATCAGACAATTGAAGACCTGCTCGCTGATCTGAAAGAGTTGAGAGAAAACAAAGCAGTCAGCGGGGCTGGCGCTCAAGTAGCAACACGAAAGGCCAACGCTTCAGCGATTTCAACAAGCGAAGCTGTAGCAGTCTCAACGGTCTCAACCATCGAGTATATCGTCAGCGGAATCAAACGCCACAAGAACGCCGCCGCATTTATCCTCGCGAGTCTGGCTCTGGTCGGCGTCAGCTTGGTCTTTAGTATGAATCGTCTTAGCAGCAAACCGCGCGCTGCTTCCCGTGAGATGAAAATAACGCGCATACCTAATATGGAAAGAGCCATTCACGTGGCGATCTCACCAACGGGCGAATATATCACTTACGCAGAGATGAGCGGCCCGGCCAAGCAAAGCGCCGAAGAAAGCCTATGGGTATTGACCGTTGCGGCTAATGAACGGGTACAGATCGTGCCTCCTGCTAAGGTTGAATATGAAGGCCTCACCTACTCACGCGATGGGCAAGATATTTTTTATGTTAATGACGGCATCCTTTATAAAATTCCTGCTGGCGGCGGAGACGCGACGAAGGTCTTGTCGGATGTGGGTGGGACGATCAGCTTTGCGCCTGACGGCGCGCAGCTCGCCTTTTCGAGAGGATTGAATGCGGAAGAGACTGCCCTGATGGTTGCGAATGTAGATGGCACGGGCGAGCGCGTAATAGCCACGCGAAAGAGACCCGAGTTTCTAGCCCCTGATGGGCCGGCGTGGTCGCCTGACGGGAGGCTTATTGCCTGCTGGGTCGGAGTCATTGCCAAGAATGGCTCCCGGACCGTGATGGGATTCGACCCGTCAACGGGCGAAGAAAAAAGGATTACGGATCAAACGTGGGATGATGTTGGTAGCCGCGCGATATGGCTTTCGGACGGCAGTGGGCTTATCGCCGCCGCCTCGCAGGGAACAGAGATGCAAATCTGGGAAATTCCGTATCCTTCGGGTGAAGCGCATAGGATTACAAGCGATCTCAACTATAGCTACTCACAGCTTGGTCTCACTGCTGACGGCAAGAATCTCGTAGCCCTCCAGTCTGCGTGGCGAAGCGCTGTATGGTTGCTACCCAACGGAGACTCCAGCGCCGCTGCGCCGATCACTTCGGGCGAGCATCAAGATTACAGGCACGTTGCATGGACTCCCGACGGCAGAATCCTCTATGCGTCGAATGTCGGTACTAACCGCGATATCTGGATCATGAACGGCGACGGAACAAATCCAAAACAACTGACTGCAAATGCCGGAGTGAACCTGCAACCGCAGCCTTCGGCGGATGGGCGTTTCGTTCTCTTCTCGTCCAACCGAGCTAATGAAGCCGCTTTCAACATCTGGCGCATGGATATTGACGGCAGCAACGCAGTTCAACTAACGCACGGCGATGGAGAGGGACAGCCAGTTTGCTCGCCTAATGGGCGATGGGTTGTTTACTCAGCGGGCGGGCCGAACACGACCCCGTTGCAGAAGACTCTATGGAAGGTGTCAATTGACGGCGGCGAGCCGGTGCAGCTATGCGATAAGCCATCGAGCGGGGCAGACATCTCTCCCGACGGCACATTGATCGCCTGTTGGTATGCGCGAGATGCTGCGCCGCCCATGAAGGTAGCGATTATCCCATTTGCGGGCGGGTCGCCGGTTAAGATTTTTGATGCGACCATGACGGCAATTCATCCTGTGCGCTTTAGTCCTGGCGGGCAGGCCATCAACTACATCAACGCGCGCCCGTTCGTATCAAACATCTGGAGTCAGCCAGTCAGCGGCGGGCCACCAGCACAACTAACTCAATTCACATCGGAGATCATCGGCGGCTTCGATTGGTCTCGCGATGGGCACTTGCTCTGCTCGCGCGCCCACAGCGTTCAGGATGTCATTTTAATCAGCGATTTCAGATGAGGAGAACATGGAGGGATCGCTCATTTCTTCAAACTTCGAGAAATGGTCACTGGAATTCGGGATCGCCGTAAACGCAAGATGCGTTCGCTGCTACCAATGATCTTGCGGATTCTCTTCGTTGCGGTTGCCGATTCAGGGCAGAGGCCGCCAATTGAGGCGCTAGTGTTTCGCTGCAATCTCTCGCTTCACCTTGTTAATGCGCGCTTCGAGTGCTGCTTTCAACGCAGGCATAAGGCTTAAACTCCGCTCAATATCCCGCTCGGCTTCTAAAGTTTTCCCTTGGGCCAGCAGCGCCAGCCCGCGGTTCGCGTAAGCTTCAGCAAATTCAGGGTCAAGCTCGAGGGCCTTGCTGTAGTCGGCGATTGCTCTATCGAGCTTGCTGTCGACCACTAGAGCGTTGCCGCGACCGTTGTAAATGAAAGCTGTGCGCGGGTTGATTTCAATCGCTTTTGTGTAATCGCTCACCGCGCCGCCGATATCTCCGTTGGCATAGCGGGCGTTGCCGCGATTATTATAAGCCTCCACCGAACGAGGATTGCTGTTAAGGGCCGCCGTGTAATCCTTGATGGCTCCTGCCAGGTCGCCGTGATCACGCTTGATGTTAGCGCGATTATAAAGCGCGTCCGCGTAGCTCGGCTTGATCTTTACGGCTCTGGTGTAATCGGCGAGCGCGCCTTCGATATCGCCTCTGGCCAGACGCGCGTTGCCGCGATTATTGTAGGCTTCGGCCAATCGCGGATTGAATTCAAGGGCTTTATTGAAATCTCGGATGGCCCCGTCAAGATCACCTTTGCCGAGTCGTGCCGCGCCGCGATTCGAGTAAGCCGCAAAACCCTGCGGATCTAAGGCGATGGCGGCATCGAAATCGCGTATCGCGCCGTTGAGATCGCCCTTCTGAAATTTCTCGAATCCTCGCTGACTGTAAGAGGCGGCGGCCTTCGAGGTTTGTGCCGCGGCGTTGAGCGTGAGCAGGCAGACAAACATAAGGGCAAGATAAAGGTGGGTTCGCATAATGCATCTCCTCTCTGGCAGCTTCTATCTGGAGTGAGATCTTGGAAAGCATTTGACGCGGCTCCTGCATTTCACGTCGCTCAAATCAGGGATTCGTCACCTCTATCGTGAACGTCATGTAAAAATCGCCCTGATCATACTCGGTGACCTTGGTGCCTTTCGTTACCACCTTGACCAGCTTGACGACATTCCGCTTCACCGAACAGTCAGCCGTCACGCAGCCGCCCTTAGCTCCGTTCGGCACGATCTGCCAGCGGTTGCATTGGGCGTTTGCGTCGGCTCCCGTGCAAGTCATGTCCACAAAATCAGTCTCCGCGTAAGGGAAGAAAGACTGCTCGCCCGGCGTGCAGTGAATGCGGTAATGGTCGCTGCTTCCCGGCGGGTAGTAGAAACCGATTACCATCGGGGCCTGAACCGTTTGCCCATACGGAATGCTGAACATGCTTAATCCGTACTGAGACAGCTTGGACCTGAAGCGTGGACTGACGAGGGCTGTGACAAAGGGCGCTGTTGAATTGGCGCCGCCAGGCGCGCTACCTGCGATGGGCTGGCTGAAATCGAGGAAGACTTTCCTGGTTGGCGTCTTTATTGTTACTCCGGTATCCAAAAGCCAATCGCCGGTTCCCTGTATCACAGAGATAACACTCTTGCTACCTTTGTAGGAACCGGCCCCGTCGCTCTGCACTTGCATCTGGATTCTTTGTGTGCCGCCTGCCAGATCAGGCGCATCAATATAATCCTTGATGGTGACCGTGACCGGCACGTCTGCCGTGGGCCTCTGCGCCAGAGTGGTCGAAATCATCGCGAGGCAAATGGTGAAGACAACAAACACTGTTTTACGCATACGTCTCTCCTAATAGTCAAATGTTGGGGTATGAATACAGAAGCGCATATCTCTTCGAGGGCCTTACCCGTATTGATGCCTGAGATCAGGTGCTTCCGTCCTCACTCTGTTAAGCGAGATAATTGACCAGACCCTATCATCGAAGCATTGGAATTTATCTTCTGGGCTTGGCAAGGTTTCAAAAATCGGATAACCTTCGCCCATCATTCGGTTCGTCTTCTTTATAAGAACAGTGGCCATTAGGCTAACGGAAGTAGATTATGCCTTCTCAGTCCGACGAGGTTACACAACTTCTGATTAGGTGGAGCAAGGGTGACAAGGCGGCTCTGGACGAATTAATCCCCATCGTCTACGCGGAACTGAAAAAGCTCGCCCGTCGCTACATGGGCAGGGAGCGGTTGGATCATACGCTGCAAACTTCAGCTTTAATCAACGAGGCTTACCTCAAACTTATTGACAACCGCTCCACCGAATGGCAGAACCGCAGCCATTTCTTCGCCGTTGCCGCGCAGATCATGCGCCACATCCTGATTGACCACGCCCGCAGCTACCGATACGCCAAGCGCGGCGCTGGCGCTGAGAAGGTGCCACTTGATGAGGCTGAAGACCTGCGCATCCACCGGGCTGAAGAACTGGTCGCCCTTGATGAGGCGCTCAAGCAACTTGAGGCGGTCGATCCACGCAAGAGTCGCATTATCGAGTTGCGCTTCTTCGGCGGGCTGACGGTCGAAGAGACTGCCGAAGTAATGGGGCTTTCGCCCGTGACCGTGATGCGCGAGTGGCGGGCGGCGAAAGCCTGGCTGCACCAGGCAATGACCGGCAAAGAGCCTGCGCAAAAATAGTGATACATAATCAGCAGATTTATCGCTTTATTAAGTGAGGGCAGAAATGCCATTTTGGCTAGATTGATTATCTCAACCCTATGGACGTTCAACGCTGGCAGCAGGTAGATAAAATCTTTCAAGCGGCTCTTGAACGAGAACCCGGCGAGCGCGCCGCCTTTCTCGATGAGGCCTGTTGGGGAGACCCGCAACTGCGCAGCCAGATTGAAGCGATGCTCTCGTCCGACGAGCAAGGATGCGACCTGCTCGAAGGAAATGCCTTCGAGGCCGCGGCTGATCTGCTTGCGGAAGACCAGCCGGAACTGGCGGCGGGCGAGCGGGTCGGCCATTACAGCGTGCTTGGCTTGCTCGGCGCGGGCGGCATGGGTGAGGTTTACCTTGCCGAAGACACCCGGCTCGGACGAAAGGTGGCGCTCAAGCTACTGCCCGCAAGCTACACGCGAAGCGAGTCCCGCTTGCGCCGCTTCCAGCAAGAGGCCCGCGCCGCCTCGGCGCTCAATCATCCCAATATCCTGACCATCCATGACATCTGGGAAATAGAAGGGCAGCACCTCATCGCCACCGAGTACATCGAAGGTGAGACATTGAGGCAGCGACTCAAACGGGGCAAGTTGAGCAGAGAGGAAACACTCGACTTATCAATTCAAGTGGCAAGCGCGCTTTGGGCGGCTCATCAGGCGGGCATCGTTCATCGAGACATAAAACCTGAGAACATCATGCTGCGGCGCGACGGCTATGTGAAGGTGCTCGATTTCGGACTGGCCAAGCTCACGGAGCAAAAGGAGCGAACCCCTCACGCGCGCGTGGCGGATAACTTAGACCTCTCTTCTGGTTTGGTGATGGGCACAGTGCGGTATATGTCGCCTGAGCAAGCACGCGGCCAGCCAGTCGATCCGCGCAGCGACATCTTCAGCTTCGGCGTTGTGCTTTACGAAATGCTCGCGGGCCGCGCGCCATTCGCAGGAGAAACCGCAAGCGAACTCGTTGCCGCCATCCTGAAGAAAGAACCGCCGCCGTTGAGTGGTGTGCCGGATGAATTGCAACGCCTCGTCAGCCGCGCGCTACGCAAAAAGAAGGAAGAACGCTATCAAGCCATTCAGGATTTGCTCGACGATCTCAAGGCCCTGAGAGAAAACAAAGCGATAATGGGGGGCGGCAAAATGGCAGCTCAGAGCGCCGAGCCATCGGCGCTTTCAACGACTGACACAATGCCCATCTCTACTGCATCAACCATAACCTCCATCGTCAGCGGGATCAAAAGATACAAGACGAGCGCGGCATTTATTCTTGCAAGTCTGGTTGTGGTCGCTATCGGCCTGACCTTCGGTCTCAGCCGGTTTAACAGGCAACGCACGCCCTCGAATCAAATGAGAATCGCCCGCCTTCCCAATATGGACAAAGCCGATGAAGTAGCCATCTCTCCCGATGGTAAGTATATCGCTCAGACAGCGCGCAACGCCGGGCAATACGGCATCTGGTTGGTCGAGTTATGGACTGACAACAGCGTTCCAGTTCTCATCTCGCCAGCAAAAAATTTCGTGAGCGGCCTGACGTTCTCAAAAGACAGCGAGAAAATTTTTTATGTGAGCGATCGTGCGCTCTATCAGGTCTCTGTGCGGGGTGGCGATGCGACGAAGGTCATGGCAGATGTGGATGATTCACTCAGCATTGCGCCTGATGAGCAGCAGGTTGCTTTTGTGAGAACCCGCGACTCTGACCATGAGATGGCATTGACCATTGTGAATGTGGATGGCAGTGGCGAGCGCGTATTAGCCACGCGAAAGGGACCGGAGTTCATCGGGCTGCCAGCGTGGTCGCCTGACGGAAAGTTGATCGCGTGTTCGTTTGGACTGAATGCCTCAAACCGCACAGAAAGCCTCATCGCCTTTGAAGTGGCGACGGGCCAGGAAAAACAGATTACTACCCAGCGATGGCAAGGATTCACGAGCGTGGCATGGCTTCCGGACGGCAGCGGCCTCGTCGCGGCGGCGAAAGAGACATTTGGCGGCCCCACGCAAATCTGGCAGGTTTCATACCCTGACGGCGAAGTGCGCAGGATTACCAACGATCTGGAGAACTATGGGAACCTGAGCCTGACGGCTGATGGCAAGACTTTGGTCGCTTTTCAGCTTGCGCGACGAAGCAGTCTCTGGGTCACGCCCAAAGAAAATCCCAGTGGGGCTCGACCCATCACTTCCAGTGAGCGCATGGTTTACCGCGCGGTCTCCTTTACTCCAGACGGCAGAATTCTCTATCCGTTCAGCGTCAACGGCAACCAGAACATCTGGATCATGAACGCTGACGGGACAAATCCAAAACAACTTACCGCCGATGCCGGCGTCAACGTTCTGGCGCGGCCTTCGCCTGATGGCCGTTACATCGTCTTCGCCTCCAACCGCGCCAATCAAGGCGCTTTTAATATCTGGCGCATGGATATAGATGGCAGCAACCCCATTCAATTGACGTACGGCAGCGGCGAGTCAGGGCCTGCATGCTCGCCCGATGGGCTTTGGGTTGTTTACTCAAAAGGCGGCCCCGAAGTCCTCAACGCACAGAAGACTTTGTGGAAAGTTCCCATTGACGGTGGGGAGCCGGTACAGGTGACTAATACGCCATCAAACGGGGCAGCCTTTTCTCCTGACGGCACGCTGATCGCTTGCTGGTACAAGCAGGATGCAGCCTCGCCGTGGCAATTAGCAATCATTCCTTTCACCGGCGGCCCACCGATCAAGTTATTCAACGCACCTCGGGTTCCAATCCTTTGGCCGCGCTGGACGCCGGACGGCCAGGCCATCAGTTATATCTACACAAGCGAAGGTGTCTCAAACATCTGGAGTCAACCCATCAGCGGCGGCCCACCGCAACCGGTGACGCAATTCACCTCTGAAGAGATCGAGGGCTTCGATTGGTCTCGCGACGGCACGCTCATCTGTTCGCGCCTACATAGCACACAGGACGTGCTGCTGATCACCGATTTCCGGTGACGAGTGAGAAGGAGGAATTTCGCATGTTTGCAAATCTGGAGAGACCGTCAATTGGAACAATGGCTCGCCGCAAGCTCAAAACGCGCTCATCGTTATCAATCATCCTTGTGACTCTTATCATCGTCCTTGCTGGTCAAGGGCAGAGCGTGCCAATTAGCTGGCCGATGACGATAGCATCCGCCCAATCATCAACCGCTACACTGTACGGTACAGTCCAGGACCCGGAAGGAGCGGTCGTTCCTGACGTCGCCATCACAGTAACCAACGTCGAGACCTCGCTGCGAAGAGAAGCCCTGACGGACAAGGCCGGATACTTCGCCGTGCCTTTGCTTTCGCCGGGCCGCTATGAAGTGACCGCCCAACGGCAAGGGTTTGCCACGCTTCAAATTACCAATGTCGTGCTGCGCGTCAACGACCAACTGGCGCTAAAGATTGAATTGAAGATAGGACAGATCAGCGAATCAGTAACAATCGAAGGAGCATCGCTCATTCAGACCGAATCGGCCGTGGTGAGCACCGTCGTTGATCATCAATTCGTCGAGAATCTGCCGCTCAACGGCAGAAGCTTTGGCGCCTTGATCGAGCTGACGCCGGGAACCGTCCTGACGAGGGCGAGTGAGGGACAATTCAGCGTCAACGGACAGCGCGCAACTACTAACTACTTCACGGTGGATGGGGTGAGCGCGAATGTCGGTAATCTGGATAAACTGGTTCTCGCAGGAACCATTCCGGCATTCAACGTTCTCGGAGGCTTGAATAATCTTGTGTCGGTGGACGCGCTCGAAGAGTTCCGCGTGCAGACCTCGACCTACGCCGCCGAGTTTGGCCGGATGCCCGGCGCGCAGGTGTCGGTCATCACGCGCTCTGGGACGAACCAGTTTCACGGTGACGTTTTCGACTACTTTCGCAACGACGCGCTGGATGCGAACGACTGGTTTGCTAATAGCCGCGGATTGCCCAAGCCTCCCTTGCGGCAGAATGACTTCGGCGGTGTCGTCGGCGGGCCGATCCTGAGGAATAAAACGTTCTTCTTCTTCTCCTACGAAGGGCTGCGCCTGCGTCAGCCGCAATTCAGGCTTACACAATCCCCAACTCTGGCGGTGCGAAACGCCGCGCCCATCGAACTCAAGCCATTTCTCGATGTCTTTCCAATTCCCAACGGTAAAGATTTGGGAGGCGGATTTGCTGAATCATTCGCTGGCTATTCAGAGCCATCTACGCTGAACGCCACCAGCATTCGCATCGATCATCGTGCAGGCAGTAAGATCAATCTGTTTAGCCGCTTCAACTACGCTCCTTCCGAAAACACTCAACGAAATCTCCTAGGCGTTCTCGCACCGCTGAATCAATTTACAACGAGCCAGCAGAACGCAACGACTCTGACGCTCGGCTCAACTCAAGTCATCTCACCGAGAATCAGCAACGATTTTAGAGTCAATTACAGCAGAGGCACCGGGGCAAAGTTTTTCGCGCTTGATAATTTTGCGGGAGGAGTTCCACCCACAGATTCCGTGATGTTTCCGCCTTCCACCAATCATCGAGAGTCTGCATTTTCTTTTCAGTTGGGTTTTGTTGCATACCTCGTGGGCCTGAGCGATGTTTCAAGTTCTCAGCGTCAATGGAACGTCGTGGATAACTTTCTGATTACCGCAAGAAGCCATCAGCTAAAATTCGGCGTTGACTATCGTCGCCTCGCGCCTATCGCGGCGGTGTTTGGCGAGAACGGCTTCGCCGTGGATGTCGTCTACGCTGATACGAATGCCGTGATTGCTAATCGCCCGGCATTCGTGGACGCTGAGAATGTTCCGACGCGGTATCCTCTGTTTACTAATTTTTCCGCTTACGCGCAGGATACATGGAAAGCGATGCCGCGGCTGACGCTTGCTTATGGGTTGCGATGGGAGGTGAATACTCCGCCCACAGACCGACACGGCAACGATGCTTTTACGGTGCGCGGATTAGATGATCCGGCTACGATGACACTTGCGCCCTTAGGCACGCCGTTGTGGGAGACCACTTACAACAACTTTGCGCCGCGGATTGGCGTCGCGTATCAGCTTTCTCAGACCAGAGGACGCGAGATGGTTTTGAGAGGCGGCTTTGGCATATTCTACGATCTAGGCACTGGCCCAACCTTTGCCGGCATACAGGCCTTCACCTTCCCTTACTTCAGAAGACAGACCTTTCAAACCTTTCCTTTTAACTTCAACCAGATTTCGATTCCTCCGATCAATTTCCATCCCAGCCCGCCGTACGATTCTCTGCTGGTGTTCGATCCACATCTAAAGCTGCCGCGCACCTACGAATGGAATGTTTCAGTTGAACAATCGTTCGGTACAAATCAAAGCCTGACGATCTCCTATGTCGGCGCGGCGGGCCGTCGTCTGCTGCGCCAGGAAGTCTTGCGCGGCCTTGGGCTTCCCAATCCGAATTTCACGCGGGTTGCGGTCAGCAGAAACGCCGCCACTTCAGATTACGACGCGCTCCAACTCCAATTCCAGCGCCGCCTGTCGCGCGGCTTGCAAGCTCTGGCCTCATATACATGGTCACATTCAATTGACATTGCTTCCGCCGATTCAGCCTTGAACCTGCCGATTACCAAGATTGATCCAAAGAGCGACCGCGGTGCATCCGATTTTGATGTGCGTCATTCATTTTCTGCCGCGGCCACCTACGACATTCCGAGTTTGACTGGGAACCACTTCGCGAAGATGTTGCTTTACGGCTGGTCGGTTGATGCAATCTTCAAAGCGCGCACCGCCACCCCCATCAGTCTGGTTACGCCTCGCGTGCTATTTGGTGTGCCAGCCGCCGGAGTGCGCCCAGACCTCGTACCCGGCGTGCCGCTCTACATCGCCGATCCAACAGTAGCCGCAGGCAAGCGTCTCAACCCAGCAGCGTTCACTGTGCCGCCGATTGGTCAGCAAGGCACTTTGGGGCGCAACGCCGTGCGCGGGTTTCCACTGTCTCAACTCGATTTTTCAGTCCGCCGCAAGTTCCCTTTGGGCGAACAGTTCAATCTCCAATTGCGGGCTGATCTCTTCAATGCGTTCAATCATCCGAATTTCGGAGCGCCGGTCGGCTTCGTCGGTAGTCCACTTTTCGGTCAGGCGACGAGAATGCTGGGCAGTGATCTCAGCGGCGGTGTCGGCAGCCTTAGCCCGCTCTATCAGGTCGGCGGCCCGCGCTCCGTTCAATTAGCTTTGAAGTTGCAGTTCTGAAGCGATCATTTGCGTTATTGGCGGGTCTATTTATCTGCCGTCCGTGATGACGAACGTTTTGAAGACTCTGTCCCAGTAGATTGAATTGAAGCCCGGCGTCGTGCGCTCAAGGTTTGTTTCAAATCTCAAAATCTCGCCTCTGGTTTCAACCGCAGAATAGTAAGTGACTTCCAACGGGCTGTCGACGGCAAAAGCCTCTTTGAGCGCATCTGAACGGAACCCGCTCTGCTCGATTATTCTTGCCGTGGTGACAGAAGTAATGTCTTTCGGCGCGCCGCGCTCGGCAAATTGTCGAATGCTCAATGGCCCGCCATCTGACTTTTGCGCGAGGATGAATCGCGGCTCAACGAGAGATGCGCGATCAAAAACATATTGCCTGAGGATTGAGCTTGCCGTCTCTTCATCGAGAAGGTTGCTGATGTCTTTAGCCGTGAACGAAAAAGAGGCTTCCGCATCCACGAATTTGAAATTGGCCTTTCTTCCATTGCCTTTGACTCTGATGATTGGCCGGTATAGACCGAAGAAGACCGTGTTTTCAGGCGAGCCGGGCGGCGGCGTGCCTACCGAATACGATTCATTCTCGTGGGGCCGCGCAAAGAGTGTCAATGCGTCTTGAATCTTTTCGCTTTCGATTTGAGCGACGACGGCGCGGCTGTTGATTCTCTCTTCATCAGCAGAGATTCTCGCTCTGAGCGATAAGTCGGGATTGGCGAGCGAGCGCAAAGCGAGCGTAGTCGTGTAAGGCGGTTGAGGCGTCCACGCAGCAGAACTGCTTGTGCCGAGCGGCGCGCTGACATAGCTGATGAGAATCGCGTCGAGTGTTATCTCGCCTGAATCTTTGCTCGCGGCTGATGCGTTCTTGTTGCTGCTAATCATCAGCGCGGCTCCTGCTGCACCGACAAGCTGCGAACGAAGCGCCTGCGAGACACAAGTTCGCGCTTTGTTTCATTGTGTGGCTTAGATGTTCTTGGAAAGAGGTTAGAGTCTGACACAATATGATCCTTTCTCTTGTTCGATTTGATGAAAGATTTTCCCAATCCCTGCTTGAACGCTACCATCTTATCATGACTTTTGAAACCTGCAAGTGAGATTACCGAAGCACGTAAGGATTACTGGTTGAAAAAAGGAGAAAGCTCCATCACCCTATCCAAATCTCAACAAATCCAATTTTGGAGGCGGGCGATGGAGCTAAATGTTCTTAAACCAATTGCTGAACAACTCTTCCAGATTATGC
>DATLXU010000059.1:0-13266 GCA_035575515.1 Blastocatellia bacterium | reverse complement strand
CTCGAATTCGGCGATGTCGGCTTCTTGCTCCATCTCATCACTCATGGCAAATTCTCCCTCCTCTTCCACAGGCTCGTTGGCAAGCTGCACGAGCAGCGAAGGTATTTCGGCAGCCGGCAGGCAGTAATCAACCTCCACGTTTTCGAGCGCGCTTCGCGGCATTGACGAATAGAGCGCGTCTTCCGGGTCTTGAATGATGGCGACTCCGCTGCGGCTCTTGATAGCAAGCAGCCCGGCTGTGCCATCATCGAGCGTGCCCGAAAGCACAACGCCTACGACGCGCGGGCCGTAGGCGCGCGCCGCCGTGCGAAAGAGTGGATCAACCGCAGGCCGCATGCTGTTTTCTTTTGGGCCGCGCACCAAACGCACGTAGCCGCGCTTGACCAGAAGATGGCAATCGGGCCGCGCGACGTAGATGCGCCCCGGCCTGATCTCTTCCCTGTCTTTCGCCATCGCCGCAGGCAGATTGCCCACGCGATCAAGGATTGTAGCCAGCACGCTTGTGCCGTCAGGCGGAATGTGAAGAACTACGAAGATCGAGGCAGGAATATCCGGCGGCAGCCCCCTGACAACCTCTTTCATCGCTTCAACGCCGCCCGCTGAAGCGCCTATGACTATAATATCGTGCCCTAGCATCGCGCCTCCTTTCGCACTTGGACCTGATGCCTTCGGTCAGTGTCGGCGTGTTCAAGCCAGAAGCGCGTTGGCTATAGAGTCTCAACCAGCACGGTCCACAATCGAGAAGCGATCAATGAGAATTAAAGAACATCCCCTTTGCGCTTGTCGGACGCAGCACAATCCTCATCGCTTGCTAGTAGCATAAGTCCAAACCGTTTATTAAACAAGGACGCGGAAGTTGACGCGGGTCAATTCGGATTTTGAAATTCGTTGCTCAGGCAATCTCATAATGAGAGCCTAAGATTTTCTGACGATGGTTCGCAAAAGAAGGCTCTTGAGCCTCACTTCATCATCGCTTTGAATCTCCTGTTGCGCGGCATAAATTGGAAACTCGCCCATCTCTAATCCTTCAATCCGCACAGCGTCTTTTTCGGTTGTTATTAAAGCGTCGGCTCCCTGATCGCGCGCTGATTGAATCGCTCTATCTAAATCGGCCTGCGTGAATGCGTGATGATCGCGGAAGAAACTTTCGCTCACGATGTTCATCCCCATCTGCAATATGTCGTCGGCAAACGCATGCGGATTTCCGATGCCGCACATAACACCCATGTTCCAGCGCCGGAACTCGCTCACGTCGTAAAGCACGCCCGTTTGCAGATGGCGCAGGCGAGCGATAGACGAATAGACGTACATGACGGGCACTTTATCGCCGCAGAAATATTTTATGATGGCGTTTGTCTGCCCCTGATCGAAGGGGCGGTCAGCGCGCGTGACTATCACAGCGTCAGCCCGCTTGACTGCGTAAAGCGGCTCGCGCAGGCGACCGAACGGAACCATCTCGAAACCTCCGAACGGATCGGTCGCATCAATTAACAAAATATTCAGGTCGCGCGCAAGTCCAAGATGCTGATAGCCGTCATCGAGCACAAGAACATCTGCGCCGAGATTGCGCTCAGCCCATCGCCCGCCTTCATAACGATCCTTGTGAACGATTATGGGAACGTCGGGCATCGCGCGGGCGAGCATCAGCGGCTCGTCGCCGTATTCACGAAATGATTGCGCTCGGCGAGCCGCTTCGCCCGCCTCGCGATTGAGCACGCGCATCCCTGAGGAGTCGCGCCCGTACCCGCGCGAAAGTATCGCAACAGAATGCTCTTCTGATCGCAGGTACTTCGCTATGAACTCGACGACGGGCGTTTTGCCCGTGCCGCCGAGCGTGATGTTGCCTATGCTGATGACGGTCGCATCGAGCCGTTTCTGCTTCAGGTAATCGGTTTCGTATGCAGCAACCCGCAGGCGCACACCAATCTCGTAGAGCTTCGCCGGAAGCCAGATTAACGCGCGCTTGAGCTTTTCATCTTTGCCGATCATCGCTTAGCATTTCGAGAATCGCCGCCATGGTACAATCAGTTGCGCCGCCGTTCGCAAGCAGAATCTCTTTGGCGCGCGCGCCCATCGCCCGCGCCGCTTCGCGATCAATCAGCAGGCGAATCAACTCGTCAGCTAACGCTTGCGATGCGCTCTGGCCGCTTGCTGCAATCTGTGTGAGAGCGTTTGCACGAACGAAGTCAGCGACTATCTGTTTGAAATTCTCCGTGTGCGGGCCGACGATGATGGGCTTGGCGTAAGCGGCAGGCTCGATAACGTTGTGCCCGCCGCGCGGGACTAGGCTGCCGCCTACAAAAACGACGGCGGCGAATTTGTACGCGGCGGCAAGCTCGCCTATGGTGTCGAGCAGCGCGATATCAACCTTTTGCGATGCGTTCGATTCATCGCTCGGTTTATCTCCCGATTCATTCCGTCTTGAAATTCCTTCAGAGCGCCGCGCGAAGCTGAACTCGGACTTTTCAATAAGCTTCGCCACTTCATCGAACCTTTCAGGATGGCGCGGAGCCAAAAGCAGCCGCGCATCTCGAAGCTCATCGCGGCTGCGCACGCGGCGCAATGCAGCAAGCAGTATCTCCTCTTCGCCCGACGCCGTGCTACCTGCGACTATCAAGTGAGGCGATGAAGATAGCGCGAATTGATTGTCAACTTCCAGAAAGGTGGCAGGCGTCGGGGGGTGGGGGTTGGGGGTCAGAGGGCGGGGAGCAGAGACAGCGGGAAGGTGCTCAATATCAAATTCTGCCTGCTGCTTGCTGCCTACCCCTTTCTGGTCCCCGACCCCTGATCCCTGATCCACGACCCCTGCAATGTCGTACTTCAAATTGCCGCAGACTCGCACGCAATCAGATTGCGCGCCGAGTTGCCTCATTCGTTCCGCGTCTGCTTCTGTTTGCATTACGAGCAATGAAACATCGCCGAGTACGCGGGCTATGAAACCGCGCGCTTTCCTGTATCGCGAGAACGAGCGGGGCGACACGCGGCCATTCACGATTATTGTCTTCACGCCTCGCCTGCGGCACTCGCGCAAAAAGTTCGGCCACAGCTCAGTCTCAAGAATTATCACCATCTGCGGCGAGACGCGAGCAAGCGCGCGGCGCACGGCGAATTTCCAATCAAAAGGGAAGTAGAAAACCGCATCGCAGAATGAACGTGGCTGCGAGCGCGCGAGCCGCTGGCCGGTCATCGTTGTCGTAGAAACGACTAAACGATAATCGGGAAACTCACGACGGATGCGATTGATGAGAGCGCGCGCGGCAAGCAGTTCGCCAACCGAGACCGCATGAACCCATACGGTTGCGCGACCATCGCCTTGAACCTCGTCGGGCAAAAAGCCCAGTCGCTCGCGGAAGCTGCTCGCGTATTTGCCGTGGCGTATGGCTTGATAGATAAAGTAAGGCAGCAGGGCGAAGAACAGAAGCGAGAGGGCGAGGCCGTAAAGAAAGTACATTTCAGGAATGTGATGCTAGATGTTAGGCGTTAGAATGTAGCTGCCCTGAAAGTGGCTCCCGGAGCCGGTTTCAAGGCTTCTCACTAATATCTGACATCTGTCATCTACCATCTACTCGACATCTACTTCGCGCGCTCAAGGTACGTGCCCTTCGAAGGATCAACACGAATGCGGTCGCCTTCCTTGATGAAGGGCGGAACCTGCACGGTCACGCCTGTTTCGAGCTTCGCGGGCTTTGGGCTGTTTGATGCGGTCGCGCCTTTAAGCTCAGGCGGAGTCTCGACGACCGTCAACTCGACTGCGGGCGGAAGCTCAACGCCTATTGGCTGGCCTTCAAAGAACTCGACTTGAATCTTTGTGCCCGGGACGAGGTAGTCAATCGCGTCGCCGAGCGTTTCGCGGTCGAGCGCTATCTGATCATAAGTCTCGGTGTTCATGAAGTGAAACATATCGCCGTCAGTGTAGAGATATTCCATCTCATGCTCTTCGAGAATCGCCCGCTCTATGTTTTCAGTAGAGCTGAAACGGACTTCGGTCGAAGAGCCGTTCTTGAGGTTGCGCAGTTTTGCCTGCACGAATGCGCGGAGATTGCCCGGCGTGCGGTGCTGGAAATCGAGCACGCGATGCGGCGTGCCGTTGTACATAATAATCATCCCGCGTCGGATGTCGTTTGCTTGCATAATGAATTCAGTCCCTTCTGTGAGTGTAAATCAGTTTGTAGCAATTCAGGCTCTCAGGCCAACTTTGTAAAATACCGTATCGGGATTGAATGGCGCAAGGATGAACCGGGATACTGAGGGCTGTAGCGAAGTCTTGAGCCATCAGAGAGCTTGTAGGAACGAGCCACAGTGAGCCGCCCCTGCAAGCTCTTTTGAGTTCACCTGTGGCATCAGATGGCGAACTCCGCTTCCATCGAAAGTTGAGCTTTGCGAAGCTCGTAGCGGGCGCGGCCAACATTGCCGCCGGCGTTGAGCGCGAGCAGAAGGAAATACTCCGAAGTGATTGGCCGCAGCAGGAACGTCATCATATCGGTCACAAAGACCATCTCGCGCATCTCGCCAAGCTCCGTGTCCTGTGCAGTTCGCATGCTGCGGCGAACCAGTGTTGTAAACTCCGTGACGATGAGATCGAGGTCGAACGGCGAGTGAATGTCGCGAATCTGCCGCTCGATTGGGATGCCGTCAATGCCTAAGATGACAGCCGCCGCGCAGCCTTCTATACGGTACGTTATGTTTGTGAGCGTGTCTGTGAAGCTCATCTTTTGTCCCTCATCATTTGTCCTTTGTCACTGGCTTAAACAGATGAGCAATGACAAAGGACAAATGACTGATGGCAACTGCTTACTGTCCTTTGCCGTTCGCAGCGGCGTTTGCCTGTGCGGGTTGGGCGGCGCGCTGCGGTCCTGAAGGGTTCGGCATCCCTTCGACGGAGCTGCGGCGCTGCGGACCGACTAGTCCGTCGCCGCGGACTATGCGCGGCGTCAGGAAGAACAATATCTCATCCGAATCACGCCGCGTCGTCTTGCGCTTGAAGAGGTTGCCGACCACCGGGACCTTCGACACGCCGGGCGTGCGATTCACGCTCTGGCCTTCGCTGTCAATATTGATCCCGCCCATCACTGTCGTTCCGCCGTCAACGACCCGCACGGTTGATTCAGCCGATTGAGTGTTGATGCCGGGCGTGCCGTTGTTGAACTGGTTGGCGAGCGCGAAATTCACAGTGTTGTTTTCAGCGACCACGTGCATCAAGACCTCGCCCGTCTCTTCGATTATCTGCGGCGTAATCTCAAGACGGAGCGCGGCGGTGACAAACGTCGTTGTGACCGTGTTGTTTGAAACCGTCTGCACGGGTATCTGCACGCCGTTGACTATTTCAGCCGGGCGATTGTCTGTGGCCGTGACTCGCGGGCTTGCGATGGTGCGAATCTGGCCTTTCGTTTCAGATGCGGATAGCGCCGAAGAGATTATGCTCGTGCCGATGAGTCCCGTCGTCAGGCTCAGCACTGTATTTGCAGGACCGGCGCTCATGGATTGATCGGCGAACGGGCCGACGAGGTTCGGGCCGAGTCCTTTTTGCTGATTGCCGCTGCCGCCGCTACCACTTCCGCCACTTCCGCCACTACCGCCGCTGCCGCTGCCACTGCCCGATTGACCACCGGGAGCGAGCGAGCCGCCGGGCTGCAATTGCAGAGGCGTTGTTTGCAGGAATCCTATCGCGCCTCGATTGTTGTTTATCGCAGCAGCGCCGAGCGCGTTGCCGATGTCGCGCAGGAAGTTGCGGCTGGCAATAACTATGCGCGCTTCGATCTCAACCTGCGGCTGCGGGCGGTCGAGCTTTGCGATTATCTCTTTGACTGCTTCGACGTACTGCGGAAGGTCCGTTACAACAAGACTATTCGTGCGCGCGTCCATCTGTATCTTGCCGCGCGGGCTTAGACGACTTTCGGCTATAGAGATCAACGACCCACGTCCCATGCCTCCCGTGCCTGTGCTGCCTGAACTGCTTGAACTGCCGCCAGAGCTTCGGCCAGACTGGCCTGAGCCTGAATCGCCGAGCGCGCCCGCAGCGCGAGCGTACTTGAGGCTGATGATCTCGGTAACGAGCGGGACCTGCTTGGCCTTCTCTTCGGCAAGCTGCCGTCGCTGTTCTTCTTCTTCCTTTATCGCCGTGAGCGTGGCTATGCGGATTATGCCACCGTCGCTCTCGCACACTGCGCCGAGACGATTGGCGCGCAGCACCGATTCAATCACCTGATTCCATGGCCTGTCGGTGATGCGAAGGTCAACAGGGACCGCCGACACGGATTTATCAACGATGAAGTTCACGCCGTACTGTTGCGAGATGAAGCGAAGCATATCTCGTATGTCAACGCCCGCGCGCAGATCGAAGCTGATGAGGCCGCCGACATAGCCCGGCTGGCAGAAGGCCATCTCAGGGCGCTGCCTCGGGTCTTGCTGCGGCGCTGCGCTGTAGCTCGGCTGCGCTGACGGCTGAACGTCCATAAGGCTGCGGTTCGATGAAGGCTGCACTGGCTGGGTAACCGTCTCGCGCACAGAGCTTGACGGAGTCGGCTTCGGTTGAGAAGGCAAGGGAAGCGAGCGATTAGGCTGAGCCGTCACTCGCGGCGGAGCCGACTGTCCGGCAGATTGCCGAGACTGGGCAGTCAGATTTGACGGAGGAACATTCGCGGGTTTTTGAGACGTGCTTGCCGATGGCTGCTGCGCCTGTTTATTAGCTCCGCTCGCGCCATTGGCTTTAGCCGATTGAAGGTTCACATCATCTCTCTTTTCGATGCGCTCGCCCGCGACTTTCACTTGAGGCTGCGCGGCTTCTTTTGCGCGGCTCGCTGTGTCCTGCGTTTTGAGACCGGCGACGGGGTTTAGATTTTCGCTCTGCGGCGCTGTGACATTGCCTACGAGAATTATTAGAGACGCGCCATCGCGCACGACGCGGTAAGTGACTTTCGATTTCGTGTCGAGCACAATGCGAACGACCTTATCGGTTGGCTGCCCGACGCGCAGGCGATCAACCGCCGCCGCGCCGACTGTCGTCGTCTTGTTGCCGAACGACGAGCGCACGCCCGTAATGTCAACGACCACGCGCCACGGATCCGACAGCAAGAAATCTTTGAAGCGCGCTTCGCCGTCAGTATCAACCACAATGCGAAGGCCGCCTTCGACGGCTTCGGACCGCACCGCTCGGATGACGGTCGCGGGCCGCAGCGCGCCTTGCGCGTCGTTACTCTTCGGCTGCGCGAGCGTGCGATCAGCGGCAGGCTGAGTGCTGACGGCGCGCGATGCCGGAGGGGTGTAAACGCGAACGCCCGGCGCTGAAGCATCGCTTGCGGCGGCTTTATCGCTCTCTTTGCCTGCGCTCTCTTTCGCGCTTGCGGGCGACAGCTCTATGACGAGCGTGTTGCCGTCGAGGCTCGAACGGTCGCGCACCTCTGAGCGCGCCATAATCTCTATCTTTGTGGCGACGCGATTTGAACCTGCTGCGACGCGCGACTGGCGCACCATTATCGAATCAACGAGCGCGCTCTTGACCGGGTATTCAGGCGCGAGGGCCGAGGCCTCGCCGCCCGGAAGATCAATTACGATCAGGCGGTCGGTCGGACGAAAGACCGTGTAGAGGGGTGGCGCGCTTGATTCGATCAGTATGCGCGTTTGCGCGCCTACGGTTTCGTGTTTGAGCGACACAAGTGTGAACGCCTGTCCCTCGCGATTGGCCCCGTTGTGTGCGTTTGAGCCTGCGGACACATTGATGTTGATGATGAGCGCAACGAGCGCCAGTGATATGATAAGCCTCCAAGCTTTCATGGTTTTAATCTCCCCTCTCTTGGCTAAAGCAGAAACGGACAGGGTCTCAAGGGCATTCGGTTTTCCGCGTCCGCTCCGTCGCATTCAATAAATTATTTCACTCGATGAATATGATGACAGGCAGCCTGCCAATTCATTTCTTTGCCGCCGTAGCTGTGGGGACTTTGTTCACGATCTTTTCTTGTGGCGTCTGTTTGCCGTTGTTTTCGATGTAAGTCACTTCGCGAAAGACGACTCGCGCAGTTCCCGTCTCGTCGCTTTCGATGCGCAGCACCTCGCCGTTATAGACGCGGGCGCCGCCGCGAATGAAAAAGGTTGTTCCGGTAGGCTGAGCGCGAACGAACGCGCCGAAGCCGCGCCCATCGCGGAACACCCCCGTCACTTCAAGCTCGCTCACAAGGTACTGCGAGATCGGATCGGGTTCGGGTCGGTCCGTCTCGACGGCCATCTTCACAAGCCGTTGAAACTCCGCGCGGCGCGCTTCGAGCGACGGGAAGGCAACGACATGCGGCGGCAGGACTTTGCCCGCAGGCTTCTTCGGATCAACCTTCGCCGCCACTTCGCGCTTGAACGGGTCGCGCGGGGCCGCGCGATAAGCCTGCTGCAATTCCGCTCGCGGCGCGACCTGGCTCCTTGAGCTTGCCGCCTCGCCCCCTTGCTGTGCTCGAACGTTGATTGCCTGTATGAATAGAACAAGCGCGATGAACGTAATTGCTTGCGCTAGCATCGCCATTATACGGCTTGCCGGGCGCGGCGCAAATGAGACTTGTTTTATCGGGTTTGATTTCATTGCATCACTCCGCTACTTCTTCTGATTAGGTTGCGCGTTTGGCTTCTGATTCGCCGCGTTGGCCGCAGGCGCGGGCGTGGGTTTCGCCGTCAGCTTCTGAAGGTTGTCCTGCGAGAGGAAGTAAGCCCTCAGCTTGAAGGAGCATTCGAGCGAGCGGCCTTCGCGCTGGTTATCATCGTTGGCCGTCTTTATCTCCACATCGGTCACGCTGATGATGCGCGTGAACGAATCAAGCTCGGCAAAGAACTGCCCAAGATTGTTGTACTGACCCGTGAGCGAAACCTTTATGGGCTGCTCGGTGTAATAATCGCTCGGCGCTTGTTTGTCATAAAGAAACTGATTGAGGCCGAGATTGTGCTTGATCATCAGGTCTTTGATGGTTTGATAGATCGCAGAGATTTCGACCTCGTCGGGAAGCAACTGGCGAAGGTAGTCCATTTCCCTCTGTTTTTCAGCGAGCGTTTCCTCTGCCTGCTTCAGGTTCTGCTTTATGATGTTGCCCTGCGCGTTCGAGGCTTTGAGCTTTTGCGTCTCCGAGACCATCTTGTTGGTCTTGGCGCGCGTGTCGCTGTAGAGCATGTAGTCGCCCGCCAAGAACAACAGCGCCGCAAGCAGGAGCAGCACGCCCATCTGATAATACCAGGCCATGCGGCTGAAGAAATTCCCCGCCTCTTCGTTTCCTTTAACAACGGTTGTCATCGTTGCTGCCATAATCGCTCTCCTTCAATTGCTCCTGACCGGCTTGTTATAGTCGCAGTCAATTGTGAACTTGTAGCGCGTGTTATCTTCGTCGTCTTTGCCGTCTTCAGTATCCTTGGTCTTCTTTGCCTGGTCCTTTATGCGCTCGGTTGACAGCGAAAGATTGGTAAACAGCCCGTCAGATTTTTCGAGCCGCTGCGCGAAGCTCGCGATAACCTGCTGGTCAATCGTCGAGCCTACGAGGTGAAGCTGGCTTGCGCCGTTCTCCTTCTGTCCGGGCGTCTGTTTGATTGACTCGATTTGAAAATCGCTTCCCGCGCCGGGCATACGGTCGTTGATCGCTGAAAGTATCGGCACGGGCGTTTCCTGCGAAGCGCGCAGGTCTTTTATAACCTTCGTGCGATTGTCAATCTCTTTGATTTCGTTTTCGAGCTGCGTCTTGCGTTCGGTGTCGGCCTTGAGCGCGTCGGCCATCTTCTGCTCGCGGTCTAGCTCTACCTTTGCGGCAGCAGCGGCGTTGTTGGTCCAGAGATGATCAACGCCCAAAGCGATAAGGCACAGCCCAAGTGCGCTCGCCACCATAAAAATCTGTTGCCCGCGCCGCGCCGCGACTTTCGTCTTCTGCACAGCGACGCGATGCTCGGCGGTTCCTTCAAGCAGATTGACTCTTGTCATTTCGCCACCTCCGCTACTCTCACTGCCAGCCCGACCGCTACGGCCATGTTGGGAGAAAGCTCTCTCAGATACTCGTCATCAAATCGTTTGTGATCATATCTGATCGAGCGAAACGCATCGAAGCGCTCAACGGGTATCTGGAATTTGTCGGAAAGGTATTCGCACAGGCGCGCGACCTTCGACGAGCCGCCCGCTATAAGCATCCGATCAATGTTTGGTGAATCAACGGCGGTCGCGCGGAAGAAATCCAGAGTGCGTTGAATCTCAAGCGCGAGCATCTCGGAGACTGAATCCAGCGCGGGCTGCGCGTGATCGAGGCTGAGAGACTCATCAACCGCCGCGCCTCGCTTGAGCGCCTCGGCCTCCTCGAACGTAAGATTCAACTCTTTTTGAAGCAGGTCGGTGTACTGGTTGCCGCCCGCCGATATGTCGCGCGTGAAGATTGAAGTCGTGCCGCGAACTATGTTGATCGTCATCACGCACGCGCCGATGTCTAAGAGCGCAACGGTCTGATTCGGCGACGGGTTGTAATTTACCTCGTAAGCGTTTTGAAGCGCGAACGCATCAACGTCAACGATGACGGGCTGCTTTCCGGCTTGCGAGATTACCTGCGTGAACTGCGCGATCTTGTCGCGTTTGCAGGCCACGAGCAGCACGTCCATGTTCTGGCCCGAAGCATCGTAGCCCGTTATCTCGTGGTAGAGGTTCACATCGTTTATGTCGAACGGAATGTACTGCTCGGCTTCCCAGTGAATCTGTTCGTCTAGTTCTTCTTCCGACATCGTGGGCAGAAGAATCTTTTTGACGATGACTGCGTGGCCGGAAAGCGACGTGGCTACCTGGTTGGTCTTGATGTTTTGCTCAGACCAGATTCGATTGATTGTGTCTGAGACGTGATTGAGGTCTATGATATGCCCGTCAACGATAGTATCTGATTGAAGATTCTGATGAGCGATATGTTGCAGCTCGAAGCCGTTGCGAACGGGTTTGAGTTCGACGGCCTTGAGCGCGCTTGAGCCTATGTCGAGGCCGACGACGCTTTTCTTCTTCTTAACAAGCATGATGCCCCCGGTAGGATTTTGGATTTTGGATTTTAGATTTTGGATTGCAGAGTTTGGATTTTTAGAATGTATGCGAACCGCTCGTTTCCTTAGTCCAAAATCCAGAATCGGAAATCTAAAATCTAATCGCAGGGGCAGGCGCAAGATGGGGGACAATCGAACCCAGATGTGAGAACTTCAGAAGGGGCGAATCAGGGGGTCTGATTACCGGAAACGATGAATGATGAACCCATGGAGGGCGGCTTGATTCGTTCAACACTCAATCGCTTCGCGTTTGTTATTAGCAATCAAACATCGGCGTTGGATTTCCAACCGCTGACATTTCTATCATCCGCCCCAACCCATGTCAACACTAATTTTTTTGAGCCATAGATGCCCCCGCCGTCGCCCGTTCAAGAGATTCTCAGCAGTTAATAGGCCGGTCTATGGCGCTTTAAGGATATTGAGCAACTGTGGGCCATTCTAAGCAGAAAAAAAAGTGGCGCCCATTTTCATTTTTGGTGAAAGTTTGGAATGGATGTTATACAATACGAGCCGCGCAGATGGGAGGAGTAATGCCCATTAACTCACATGAGCGATCAGTCAAACACATTGCAAGAGATTGAAAGCAAGCTGTTTATGCATATGCTCTCCGACCTGATTGCAAAGTTAAGCCGCCCTCGGCAACTTGATCGCTGCTGGAAGCTTATCGAAGAAGACTACAGTGATTCAAATCTGAATCTTGAAGAAGCTGCAAGGCTAAGCGGCATTAGCAGAAACCACCTGAACCATCGGCTGCGTCAAATGACCTCCTTTACTTTCCATCAACTGCTCACACGTTATCGTTTGTTGCGGGTTGTAGCAATGATGGCGGACGAGAATTACAGCCTTCTTGAAATAGCCTTAGAGAACGGCTTTGGAAGCCTGCGTTCCTTTCAACGGAATTTCCGAACCATCGTAGGCGAGTCCGCACAGCGTTTTAGGAAAAGACTCGATTTTTGATTGTTTATTCGGGATTTTTGACAGCTACTTCGGGATTTTTGACGTGACTAAGGCTACTCAATATGGTTTAATAGGGGGCCTAGCAGAATCGTTAGGCTCCCGTGTGAACGGTTGCAACAACGAAATCTACAAAGCGACAGCAACCTCAGCAGATGCCTACAGCATCAAGGAGAAAAATAAATGAAAACTTTAGTAAAACCCAAATCCGTAGCTATACTGGTAATAGCCATAATCTTTTTAGCAACGCTGACGACTGTTGCATCAAAGCATTCTGTGCAAGATAAGGGAGACTTGCCTGGTGGCAATTGGTCTTTCAGCGCTCATCCTTATATGGGGCCGGATCTGGATGGTCGCCCTGTGATAGTATCCAGCGTCGAGACCTCTGCTGATAAAGGACTTCAACTAACGAAAGTAGCCCTAAAGAATAGATCATCAAAACCTGTGACAGCGGTAAAGCTGGTTTGGAGCTTGTCGTATGAACAGTCACGCGACATCGCCTTGCAAAATGGAACAACGAATTGGTTCGACCTGCCAAAAAGTATTCCTGTGGGGCAGACGAAAGTATTGAAGTTTCGTGTGCCACCAGTGTCTTTTGCATCCATCTCTAGACCTTTGGTGAGAGGACATTTCCTTGACGGCGACTTCTATTTTGCGATCGCAGTTGGAGCGGTTCGCTATGAAGACGGATCGTCTTGGATTGCTATTAACTATATGGGTGGTGGGCGCCTAATTAAAGCCTCATCAAGAGCGTCAACGTATCAAGTTGGATGTGCTAAGCAGAAGTGTAAGAATTTGGGCGGCAGTGGTTACAAGTGTGAAGACAGTACTGATTCAGAATACTGCACCAATTGTCAAACCTCTTGTAGCGCTACTTTATGTGGAAACAAGCCGCCAGGCTGTGGAGATGGCGGAGGTGACGAGTTGCTTATAGAGTAAGCAAAACTTTTTCTTTTGCCTAGCCGAATTTTGCTGCTGGCGAACTCGAAACATATAAAGGCACGGCAATACTAGCGCCGATGTATGAATTTTTCGGTATCGAATCGCGCTCTTTTCTCATCCTTTTAATGTGAATCAAGAGTTGAACAGAAGCAAAAAACAACAGAGGGTTAGTTTGCCATAGCAGTGAACTAACAAGCCATCGGTTGAGCGTACTTTGCTCGCCTCTTGAATTCCTGATCTTTGAATTAACCAATTAAACAACGACTCGATTGGCTGCCGCATCGCCGATACAAAGCGTGACCAAAGACTATTGTAAGCCACTTCTTTTTCTTGCCCTCGTTGGCATTTGTC
>DATLXU010000058.1:0-61738 GCA_035575515.1 Blastocatellia bacterium | reverse complement strand
CAACGCGAGTCCAAAGGTGCGGAGTCGGGCCAAGTCGGTAAAGCTCGGCTCGCGTGATTTCAACTTTGGGGCGGGATTGCGACGGCCCGTTGTTGCTTATGACCAGCAGCGCTTCGCTACGGTTCCCGCTCGCAAACGGCATTTCAAATACTGGCGTTGAAGCCGCCTCTTCTTCGCCGGGCGACGCGCCGCTTTCATCTGTTGAATCATCAGCGTCCGTATCGTCTTCATCTTTAGCTTTTCGCTTCGTTCTTTCTTCGGGCTTCTCGATGAATGCAGAGGCGAGCGTGATGCGGCGGTCACTGCTTGTCACCTTGGCCGCCGCGCGGCCATCTAGTAGTTTCGCCGACAGCCGCAACAGATAATCCGTGCTCTTTTCTATTTGGATTGGCGCGCTAGCAAACTGGTCAGCAAACTCCGAATTGTCGCCCGCGATTTCAAGCGATGTTCCGTCTGCTGAAATCACAGCTTCAGCCTGCGGCGCGATTGCTTGCCCGTCTGCCTTCAATTCAGAAGCGGAGCTTGTCCACACAGGCTCAGCATCAGAAGCAGTCGCGAGTTGATGGCCGAAGCTCGGCTCCAGCGAAACGACAGGAACATGCGCCGTGTCGAAAGGCCAGCCTTCGGATGTGCTGCTGTTGTAGCGGAGCATGAAAGCGGCGCGGCGCAGCATCACGCCAGCAAACCAGACGGGGTGAGAGCGAATCACCTCAAGCCCGCGCCTGAACCGGTACTGGTCGCGGTAGATTCCGTCGGGCTTCCACAGGCCCTGACCGTAATCAGGCCGGTTGTGCCATTCAATATCTTTTAGCTTGCTCTCAAGGTCGCTTGCAGGCATGCCGAACCTCTTTTCACGGTCATAGTCAGCAATGCCCTCGATCATCGTTATTCCCGCGCCCAGCGACAGCGGAATGAAGTGATGATAGACGACCGCGTTGCGAATCGTGATCGGCGAGATCGTTATGATCGTCGCCGCAATCATCGCGAATGAATAGCGCAATCGCTTGCCTCGTTCGAACAATAAAAAGATTGCGGCGGCAACAAACAGCGCGAGCAGCAGCCCGTTCGAGCGCAGCCAGCACGAAAGACCTATCATCACGCCAGCCGCGATTATTGTTATGAGTCGTGGCCGCTTGCTCGCTCTGATAATCAGATAGACCGCGATTAGAATTGGAAGCGCAACGAGCGAGTCGGGCAGAAGGAAAAGCGAATAGTGCGCAAGGTGCGGAGAGAACGCTATGAGCAAGCCCGCCAATGCAGCTACGGCGAGCGGGAATAACTCTGCCGTGATGAGAGAGGCTATAACTGCGCTCGCAGTGTCGGCGATGATCTGCGCAATGGTCAAAAGATTGTCTGAGCGTCCGAGCGTCGCATAGATTGCGGCGATGAAGATCGGGTAGCCGGGCGGGTGAATGAGTTGCTGCACGTTTTCGCGCATCTGAAAATCGCGCGGGAAGAGTATGCCTTCGCCGTCGAGCATCTGCGCGGCCTGTTTTTCGTAGCGGTGTGTGAGGCTTCCGAGAGTGATGTTTGCGCTGAGGTATTCGTCCTGCCAGTGAAGCAATCGCACGCCGAGCGCGAGGAGAAAAACACACGCGCAGATTGCGATTAATCGAGCGCGCCGCGCAGGTCGCGCAGATGAAACTTCATCCGTCGCTTTTGGGTCGCGCGGCGCAAGCTGCTGCGACAACCACTCCTGCGTTTGATTTATCACACGCGAAAGTGCCGGCTTATCTGTCATAACAATTGAGCAGATACACTACCGCGCGCGCAGGTCGCATCTCAAGGCTGGCGAAAGAATAATCAAACGATGATCTGAGGTTTTGCGGCTTCTTCGGGCCAGGGGAAGAACAGCGCGATATAGCGGAGAAAGCTGCGCCGGTCTTCACCGCGTTTGATATGAGACTGGATTGCGCCGCGTATGTGCTCAAGCGCCTGAATTATCTCGCCTCGGCGCGGCGGCGACTGCTCGCCGTAGCGCGCAACCAGCTCGTCGAGCGCGGCGCGTATTCGGCGGCTCAATTCTTCAGCGCGCGGGTTCGCTGCTGTGTGCTCGTAGATCAAACCGCTCTCTTCGGTTTGAAGATTCTTGATAACGTTTTCGACTGCTTCGAGCGCCTCACGGTCGTCGAGGTCTTCAATTGCCGAGCCTTTCAGGCCGCGCTTCGTGTTGATGATTGTGCTTTCGGTCATCAACAGAATCGGCAACAGCCGCTCTGTAATTTGCGGGATGACGCGGCCCTCGGTGGCGGCTTCTCTTTCGCGCATGATGCGCTCGCGTTCGGCAGCCGAATCGCGCGCATCGCGCAGGTAGCTGCACGTTTCAGGGCAGGCAAGCTCAATCATCCGCTCTTCGGCGCAGCAGACGGCGCAGATTTTCGTGCGCAGTGCGGGACAATACCTCTTGGCTGATCGCTTGTTGCATTCCGGGCATATTGGCATAGAGACATTGTATAAACGAACAGGCGAAAGGGCAAAAAGGGAATAGAAGTAGATGAATGAAAAGACGTTAGATGATCTTCTTTGTCACCTTAGCCTTTTACTTTTTCACGCTTTCGCCTTATGCGCTTTATCGCTTCGCTTCAAGCGTTAGCTTGTAGGTGGCCGCTATCTTGTGCGCGCCTGCGCCGCGCTTTACAACGATGGGCGCGATGACGCGAGCTTCTTTGAAATAGCAGAGGCTCTCTTTCGCCGACTCGCAATAATAAACAGTGAACTCAACGTTGACCGTCGTCTGCCCTTCCGCGACTTTCACCGGAACGCTCAAAGGGAATTGAGGATTGCGAAACGACGGCTGGCCATTAATCGCGGCAACCTCTTTCTGTGTTGTCGTGACGGCGACGGCTGATGGAGCCTGCGCATTCAGCTTGTAGCCTGCGGGCAGTTCAAGCTGCAATGTGATAGTCGCATCACCCGGCTCAATCGTCTGCGCAGGCAACTCGATTACTTCGCCCGCAAACTGTCTTGCTCTCATTGGCGGGCGCAGCTTCTCCATGTTTTTGAATTGAAGCGTCTCGACTCGCTTCGATTTCAAATCAACAACGCGAATCGCATGATTATTTGTGTCTGCGACATAGAGCTTGCCGAAAGCTATGCTCACGCCGCCCGGCTCATCAAACATTGCCTGCCGCGCGTCGCCGTCGGCAAAGCCGCCTTTGCCCGCGCCCGCAAACGTCTCCGAAGTTTTTTCCGCAGGCGAGACGCGCTTGATTTTATTGTTGTAAGTGTCTGCGACGTACAGCGAGCCTTCGTGATAAACAACACCGAGCGGGTGCTGCAAGCGAACCTGCGAGCCGCGTCCGTCGCGGTCTCCGAACTCGAACAGGCCTTCGCCGACAATTGTTTCAACTTTGCCTTGCGGGTCGAGGTCAGCCGAACGAATCGAGCTTACTTCGCTGTCAGCAAAATATAATTTCTTGCCGTCGGTCGTGATGCCTGAAGGTTGCGCGAGCGCGGCCTGGTTGAGCGGCCCGTCAATTCGCCGCTCCATCCCCGTCCCAGCATATGGCACTATGCCGCCCGTGCGCGGATTCATCTTCCAGAGTTGATGCGGCCCGGCCATCGCTATGTAGAGCATTCCGCCGTCGAGCACAACATCCCACGGCGAGTTGAGCGCAATCTCGCGGCCCTGACCGCCGATGGTCGTGTACTCGCGCGATTGTTTTCCTGTGCCCGCGACGGTAGTGACTGTTCGCTTATCGAAATCAATCGCGCGCAGCGCATGGTTTTCCGTATCGGCGACGTAAAGCAGATGGCCGTCAAAGGCCATGCCTTGCGGATGATTGAACTGCGCCGTTTCAAAATCGCCATCTTTAAGCCCAATCTCGCCGCTGCCGATCACTTCTTTGACCGAGTTGTCTTCGAGCGACGTGACAACTATGCGGTTGTGATTCGAGTCGGCAATGAATAACTGCTTCGATCTTTCATCGGCAAGCACCTTGCCGGGAAACGCCAGCACCGATGCGGGCATCCGCTGGCGCTCCAGTTTCAAATCGAGCGGGCGGCGATCAAGCTGCGCGTCGTATTTTTTAATTAGACCTGAAATAAATTCATCGAGCGATTCAGATCTGAATTCGCCTTCAATGCGACCGAGCAGCTTGCCCGCCGGGTCAATCACCATCAGCGTAGGCCACGCGCGCACGGTGTACTCCTGCCACACGTCCATCGCGTAGTCGTTGACCACAGGATGCTCAATCTCGTAGCGCAGAATTGCCTGGCGAATGTTGTCGGTGTCGCGCTCGGTCTGGAACTTGGCCGAGTGCACGCCGATTACAACGACTTCGTTTTTGTACTTGTGCTCGATCTTTTTAAGCTCAGGCAGGATGTGCATGCAGTTGATGCAGCAGTAAGTCCAGAAGTCGAGCAGCACGATCTTGCCGCGAAGCTGGCGCAGGCTTAAAGGCCTGTCGGTGTTGAGCCACTGAAGACCTTCAGGAAAATCTGGAGCGTTCACTTTTGCCTCTTGCTCCGGCATCTCGGACTGCGCCTCCTTCACGGTTGCGGCTGATGATAAAAAGCCCGGCCAGATTGATCCGGCGAGCAATATGAACAACATGAGCAATGATGTTTTCTTCATAACTGAATCAATCGTCTCGGAATATATTTTCATTCAAAGAAAGTGATTGCAAGGTTGCGAATACTCATGAGACCACAAAGGCACGGAGGATGGCACCGAGACACAGAGTTAAAATCAATAATGTCTCCGTGAGTGCTCCGTGCCTTTGTGGTGATTCTTAATCCTTCTCGACTACCACTAATCCCATCGGAGTTGAATTAATTGGAATCGCAAACGCGCCGACCGCTTCAAGCCCCGCGCTCGACGTGTCCTGGCTCACGCGCAGAGCCAAAATGTTTTGTGTGCCGACGTGCAGCACATATAGAAACCGGCCCGCCCGATCAATCGCCATCTCAAACGGCAGGCGACCAAACGCAGCAGTGCTGCGAGTCGCCTCAAGCCGAAGCGAGCCATCGCGGTTGATTGTATAAAGCGAAAGCGAATTCGAGGGTGTGTTGGCAACCCACGCGAATTGGCCATCGGGATGCACCGTCACCCAGCACGCCGCGCGCTCAGGCGCATTGCCCACTGCATTGACCGGAACAATCGCGCCGTCGCTGAATACTCGATAAGATGCCGCGCCCGGCAGCCTCACGCTGCTGACGATGAGTTGACTGTCGGCTGCCGGATTGAACGCCGCGCCGAACGGGCCGGGCTGATCCCGAAGCGTCGCGACCGGGCGAAGCCGCCCGTACTTGCGGCTGTTGCGGCGAACGATGAAGCTGTCAATCGCGCGCCCGCTGATGCGAGTTCCGATTACGACATCGCCGCTCGGATTGAACAGAATGTGACCAGGATTGTCGCCGATGCTCAATTCAACAGTCGAGCGGCGAACAGGCATTAACTCGTCGGCGTTCAATCGAAATCCAGTGTAGTTCGCTGTCGTTGAGCCGTTGCCTTTGTTCGTGACGTAGAGCAGATCATCAAACAACGCAAGGCTCGCGGGCGCGATTCCATTTGACGGGACGGGCGAGCCTATCAATTCAAGCGAGCCGTCATCGCGAATCGCCATCACAGAAATATCGTTGCTCGCGGTGTTGACTGCGTAGAGCCGCGTGCCATCGGCGTTTGCGACAATGGGGCTTTGCGAATCAACTATGGCTCCCGTGCCGCGCCCGCCCGTCGGGAAAGTCCCGATGAATGTAAGCTCGCCAGTTTCCGCGTTGCGGCTGTAAGCAGCTATTGAGTTGGCATCGCTCGCATTGGTGATTGTATAGACAAAGCTGCGCGCTGTGCTGGCAGTTTCTCTTGATTGATACTGCGGAGCTGAATCAATCGAGCCGTGCGATTCAATCAGAGAGAAAGCAAGCAGCGAAAGCGCAAGAACCACTGCAAAGATTGCGCGACCGAACGTGCGGCTTTTAATTGCCTGCTTCATGGCTTCAAACTTCTCACTTCTGGTTCAAATCTCGCGCTTCGCCAGAAAATCTCTGACAGCGGGCGCAATCGCTGATGCGATTTGAAGAATCTCTTCTCGCGCTGCGTTCGACACAACAAAGACAAGATAATCGCGGCTCTCGAACCCGGCGACCTGCAACTGCTGCGAGCGAGCCTCATCCATCATCGCGGCTTGATAGACAGGCACGCCACCGGCATTGATTGCTGCAGTGAGTTCGTTATGCGTAAAGCCTTCGCCGTTCTTCTTAGTAATGACAAGCGACAGCACGCGCTCGCCCTCTTTCAATATCACGTGCTTGAACTCGCGATTGTTGTAGCGACAGCTATGCGCCACGACCGTCTCAAAGCCTGCCATCTTTTCTTTAAGCATCGGCACAAGCCCGATGAAATCCGGCCCGATACGTTCGGCCATCTCTTCAAAGGTGAATCTGCGCCCGGCTAATCCCTTGTCGAGCGCGCAGTGAACGTGATCGCCCAGTCCAATCTTTAGAATCTGCGCGTTCGCGTCGACGCTTGCGACCGTCGGTTGAGATAGCGGCGCGGGCCGATTCAGAAATCGCACAACGCCCCACGTCGCTACCAACAACACCATGGCAGCCGCAGCCGCAAGCGTCCATCGCGGCCAGGCGTAAGACGAGCGGCGAATATCTTTTCGAATGCGCTGATGCAACGATTGCGGAGCCGCATCACGCCGCACAGCCTGTTGCAATAAATTCTTCACGCGCGCTCGCGCTTCAAGAGCTTCGGCGCATTCGCGGCAGCCTTCGATGTGATTGAGCACGTCGTTTTTGATTTCAACCGAAAGCTCGTTGTTGATGTATGAATCAAGCTGCGAGCGAATCCTGCGGCAACGGTTCTGCTCAAAATCTATTACATTCATCTCCTCCTCCTTTGATGATGCGGCGACTGGCCGGACTTCCGGCTCTCTATCGAATAATCCCGCGCCGTCTGGCAGTTATTCCCCTACCGGCAAAGTTTTTTTCAAATCTCGCAGGCAAATTTCGCAAGCGCGCCGCGCTTGAAACGCCAGCGAGTTGTTTCTATGCTTGTGGACTGCTCTCTGTTTCGAGCGTGCTATACTGAAAATCCAACTCGGAGCCTCGTGCTATGAGCGTTTCATTCCCTGAGCGGTTCAATATGGCCGAATACTTTCTCGATGAAAGAATCGAGCAGGGCTACGCCGACAAGACAGCGGTCTATTACGAAGACCGTCAGTACACTTACGCCGAAGTGCAGCGAATGGCGAACCGCGCGGGTAATGCGCTCAGCAGCCTCGGCATCGAGATGGAAGACCGTGTGTTGATCGTGCTGCCCGATTCCGTTGAGTTCGTCGCCGCGTGGTTCGGCGTCGCAAAACTCGGCGCGGTCATTACGATGGTCAACCCGATGCTTCCGACCGCGGATTACGAATACTACCTTGACTACACGCGCGCTAAGGTGGCCGTCGTTCACGCGTCGGTGATGGAGCGATTTGCGCCCGCCGCTTCGCGCTCGCGCTACATTCGCCACATCCTTGTCGCTGGCACCAAAGTGACCGGCAGCATTGAGGGCACGGCGGGCCGCTCGTCGCTCGTCCCGTTCGAGCAGGCCATCTCTTCCGCTTCAGATCGTCTTGAGACAGCGCCGACGACGCGCGACGATCTGGCAATATGGCTGTTCACATCAGGCTCGACGGGCCACCCGAAAGCTGCAGTTCATCTCCAACACGACCTGCCGTACAACACGGAGTGCTATGCCAAGCAGGTTTTGAAGATTAATGACAGTGACATCACGCTGTCGGTTCCGAAATTGTTCTTCGGCTACGCGACTGGCACGAACCTGCTCTTCCCGTTTGCGGTCGGCGGCGCGACGGCTCTTTTTTCTGAACGCTCGACGGCAGAAACGATGTTCGAGATGATTCAAAAATTCCGCCCGACGATTCTGACGAGCGTGCCGACAATGATAAACGCTATGCTTCAGGTCGAAGGAGCGCGCGAGCGTTATGACCTGTCGAGCCTGCGATTCTGCTTATCCGCGGGCGAGGCGCTCCCGCCTGAGCTTTACGCGCGATGGATGGAGGCGTTCGGCGTTGAGATACTCGACGGCATAGGCTCGGCAGAGATGTTTCACATCTACATCACAAACTATCCGGGCGATGTCGTGCCCGGCTCGCTCGGTCGAATAGTTCCCGGCTACGAGGCGAAGATAGTCGACGCGGAAGGGCGCGAGGTGGCAACGGGCGAGATGGGAACGCTCAAGATCAAAGGCGATTCGGCTGCGCTCTGCTACTGGAACGCGCACGAAAAATCGAAAGCGACCTTTGTGGGGGACTGGTGCACGACCGGAGATCAGTTCCGCATTGATGAGCGAGGTTATTACTGGTACTGCGGACGGACGGACGAGATGCTGAAAGTGAGCGGCATTTACGTGTCGCCAACTGAGATTGAAAACTGTTTGCTTGAGCACGAAGCGGTGCGCGAGTGTGCCGTCGTTGGCGCAAGCGACGAGCAGGGATTAGTTAAGCCGAAAGCGTTCATCGTCGTTCAGGAAGGATTCACGGCGGGCGCGGAGATGGAGCGCGAGCTGAAGGATTACGTGAAGAGTCGCCTTGCGCTCTACAAGTACCCGCGCTGGATCGAGTTTAGAGATGAGCTTCCTAAAAATGATCGCGGCAAGATAGATAGAAAGGCGCTGAAGCATGGGTCGGGCGTCAGGGGCCGGGGGTTAGGGCCGGAATAAGTATTCTCTCCAAACCGGCTCTGGGAGCCACTTTGAAGGCAACGTTTATTCTAATCCCGTCCCTGACCCCTGACCTCTGCCCCCTGATCATGACTGAATTTCATCATCTCACATGGAAAGAGGCGCGCGAGGCGATAAGGCGCGGCGCAGTCGTGATTCTCCCAGTAGGCTCAACCGAAGCGCACGGGCCGCATCTGCCGCTTGCAACCGACGTGATTATCTCTGAAGAGATGTCGCGCCGCGCTGCCCGAAAGCTGAGTGAAAAAAGCATTGAAAGTTTTGTGCTGCCTCCGATTGCTTACAGCGTGACAGATTTCAGCCGTGACTTTGCAGGCACCGTTTCGATTAAAAAAGAGACCGCCACAGCTTTGATTCGCGATGTGTGCGCGTCGCTTTATGCGCAGGGCGCGCGGCTCGTCGTCATTGCGAACTCGCACCTTGAGCCGGAGCACATCGCTTCAGTCAACGAAGCAATCGAGCAGGTGAAAGAACTGTTAGGGCGCGCTGTTGTGTTTCCTGACAAACGGCGCAGGCGATGGGCCGCGACGCTCACGGAAGAATTTCGTCGCGGAGATTGTCACGCCGGTTCGTATGAGACTTCGCTCGTGATGGCCGCGCGGCCTGAGCTTGTGCGCGACGAAGTGCGCGCTGCGCTTGAAAGAGTTCCCATCTCGATTGCTGAAAAGATTCGCGAGGGCGCGCGCACGTTTACAGAGGCAGGCGGGAGCGAAGCCTATTTTGGCAATCCCGCCGAAGCGTCGCGCGAAGAAGGCGAAGCGTCGTATGAAGCTCTTTCCGATATGCTCGTCACTGCGGTGATGGAAGAGCTTGCGGCTGAATCAAACGAACAATCATCATAGGAAATCAAATGGCTAACGAGTGGACACGAGGCGAATACACAATCAGCACCGAAACAGAGCGACTTGATCTCGACGCGATTCATCGGTTTTTGACAATATCCTACTGGGCTGCGGGCGTGCCGATGGATGTCGTGCGCCGCTCCGTAGAAAACTCGCTGCCGTTCGGAATCTACAAAGGCGCTCTCCTTGTTGGATTCGCGCGTGTCATATCCGACTATGCGACGTTCGCTTACCTGGCAGACGTGTTCGTGCTCGAAGAGTTTCGCGGAGAAGGCTTAGGCAAGTGGCTCGTCGAGGTGATCGCATCGCACCCGCAGTTGCAGGGCTTGCGGCGGTGGATTCTTGCGACCAGAGACGCGCATGAGCTTTATCGAAAAGTAGGGTTCACTGAATTAAAGCAACCCGAACGCTGGATGGAAAAGCACGACCCGGATTTTTACTGGAAGAATTGAGCATCAGCCGAAGAAAGACGCGAGCGAGTGATGGCCTTTAGAACTAAAATTCCCGTTCGCTTCGGCGATGTTGACCGGGCAGGGATAGTTTATTATCCGAGAATCTTTCACTACCTGCACATCGCGCAAGAAGAGTTCTTCGCCGGATACATGGGCATCGCGTATCACCGGTTGATCGAAGACGAGCGAATCGGGTTTCCTACTGTTTCTGACTCGACAGATTTCTTGAAGGTGCTCAGGTACGGTGACATGCTTGATGTTGAAGTTTATCTCTCGCGCGTAGGCCAGACTTCGGCCACGTTCGAGTTTGCGATTCGCCGCGAAGGATCGAGCGAAATGCTCGTGCGCTCGTCGCAGGTGAAAGTCGCCGTGAATATGGATACGTGGGAGAAGGTTGAGATTCCGGAGAAGTACAGAAAGCTGTTTGAGCAGTGCCGCGCTGAATAACACAGATCGAATTATGTCTTCAAAGAATTATGTAGAAATGGAAACAGCAATTTCCGGCTATGCTTCGATTGAGTTGAATAAAGATGAATTAATCCGCCTGCTCGACGAAGCCGATGCTCGTAGAAGTATCGCTTCGCTCAGAAAAAAGATCGCGGCACTAAAGGAATCCGTTTGCTCTGACAACGATAGCCGCGCGCAAATGTCGAACGCAGGATTTAATGGAAACTCTGTCTCGCTCAGGCGCGACGTTTTAGCTTCAGAACTTGATCAAATAATCGAAGCGAGAACAATCGAACGGGCGCGGTATTACATCAAACGGCTCCGCCGCGCAGTCGAAAAGATCAAGACGACTGAGATTAACGACATAAATCTGCTGCGGTGGAAAGAGTACGAGGAGATAATCACAGACAGCCTGTGGGTCTTGCCGCGACGCGACACGGCGGGCGCGCACCTGAGCTGGTACTGGGGCAATTTCATCCCGCAGATTCCTCGTCAACTGATGCTCAGGTACACAAAGAAAAATGGCTGGGTGCTTGATACTTTTGCAGGGAGCGGGACGACCCTGATTGAAGCCCGCAGGCTTGGCCGCAACTGCATCGGCGTTGAATTGAGCAGACGGGTCGCGCGAAAAGCTGTTGAGTTAATCGAAAGAGAAAGCAATCCGCACTCGGTCACGACAGAAGTTATAACAGGCGACGCGCGAACGATCGATTTGCGCCGCGAGTTTGACCGCGTTGGCGCACGTCGCGCGCAGCTATTAATCATGCATCCGCCGTATCACGACATCATCGGCTTTTCAAAAAACCCGAAAGACCTTTCAGCCGCAGCGAGCGCGGAAGAGTTTTTGAAGATGTTAGGCGAAGCGGTCGACAATGCAACGCCGTTGCTTGAGCGAGGCCGTTACTTTGCGCTCGTGATTGGCGACAAGTATTCAAAAGGCGAGTGGGTCCCTCTTGGCTTCGAATGCATGAATGAAGTCTTGAAGCGCGGCTACTCGCTCAAGAGCATCGTGGTAAAAAACTTTGACGAGACGCGGGCCAAGCGCGATCAAAAACAACTCTGGCGATACCGCGCGCTTGCGGGCGGGTTCTACATCTTCAAGCACGAGTACATTTTTCTTTTCAGAAAGAAATGAACCACTTCACACCGGAAGCCCAATGCGGCGAAGCAAATCGTTGAAGCGTTCATCAGAGCGCAGCGGATCATAGGCAGGCTCGACTTTCAAAAACGTCAGCCAGCTTGAACGCTCTTCGTAAGCTCGCTCAAGCCAAGTGAAGGCAAGCTCCGTCTCGCCAAGCCCCGTGTAGATTATCGCAACTGCGTCAGCCGCGACGTAACGCTCGCGCGATGCGTCGTTCAATTCATTTATCACCTGAAGCGATTCAAACCTTTTGCCCGCGACGGCATAGGCGTGGCCGAGCCGAGCGAGCATATAAAGATTCCTCCCCGACATCTCTATCGCCCGCTCAAGCTCCGCAATCGCTTCATCGAACATCTGCTTTCTTAGGAGCGCTTCGCCCAGTCGCCACCGCGCCGGAGCAGACTCAGGGTCAAGCTCAACGGTCGCGCGGAATTGCTGTATCGCGCGGTTGTAGCGGCGCGCAAGGTAAAGCAGCCATCCGACTTCCGTGTTGATGATGTTCGATAGCGGGTCTAATTCTTCGGCGAGTCTGATTTCAGCAATCGCCTCATCGAAATTTCCGATGTGCGCCAAATACTCTGCGTACCATTGATGCGCCGTCGCATAGTTCGCGTTCAACTCCAACGCGCGCTTGTACTCGCGCTCCGCCGCAGCCCAATCCCAATCGGTTTCGCTTACGGCTCCCATCGAAGCGTGAGCTTCCGCAAGCGAGTCGTCAATCTCAAGAGCGCGCTTCGCGGCGGCTTTCGCCTTCGGAAAAACTTCTTTGGGCGCGGCGATGTTCCACCACGAAAGCATCGTGTAGCAGTCGGCCAGCCCCGCGTAAGCGAGCGCATAAACAGGGTCAATGTCAATCGCCTGCTCGAAGAACTCTATTCCTTTTCTCAATCCCGCTTCGGTTCGCTTGTTCCAGTGAAAGCGGCCTTTGAGGTAAAGCTGATAGGCTTCCGTCTTTTCCGTGTGCCGCTTCGAGAGCCGCCTCTTCTCTTCGCCCGTGAGTCGAAGGCGGAGGCTCTCGGTTATCTCGCTTGAAATCTCTTCTTCAATGGCGAAGATGTCCGAAAGCTGTCGGTTGTACTGCTGCCCCCAGAGGCGCGAGCCGTCTGCCACATCAACAAGCTCGATGCTGATGACGAGGTTATCGCCGCGCAGCAGAACGCGGCCAACAAGCACTGCGTCAACCTCAAGCGCCAGGCCCATCGCTTGAGCGTCGTATTCGTTGCTCTTGTATCGAAACACAGTCGAGCGCGCCATCACCTTCAAGCGCGGAAGCTGCGACAGGCTGTTGATGAGGCTTTCGGTTATGCCGTCTGAAAGATATTCAGCGTCCGCGTCGTCGCTCGCATTTGCGAGAGGCAGGACGGCCACGCGCGCGATTGATTTGCGGCGGCGCGAGACGGGCGAAGAGCGAAGCTTCGTCGTCGCTCTGGATGCCTGCTGATAGCCAAGCGCGCCTGAATCGGAATCGCGCTTGAGGTTCTTCAAATCAATCAGCAACTCGCGCGCAGATTGATAGCGACGGTCAGCCTCTTTTTCAAGGCACTTGCGCATTATGCGCTCAAGCTCAAGCGGCGCGCTGTAGTTGAGACGATTCAACCGAGGCGTCGGCTCATGAATTATCTTCTCGATTGTTTCGGTCGAAGTCGGACCTTCAAACGGCACGCGGCCCGCGAGCATCTCGTAGAGAACTACGCCGAGCGAAAAGATGTCCGAGCGATAATCAACCGTTCGTCCCAACGCGCGTTCGGGCGACATATAAAAGACTTCCTCCGACATCGCTTCAATGACTGTCTCCTGGCCGAGCTTTTTTGTTCGGTCGCGGTCGCCTTCATTGCGCCGCCGCCCCGCGATTTCGGCCAGCCCGAAGTCCAGCACTTTAACGAAGCCGCGCTCGTTTACGATTATCACGGAGCTTCTGATGTTGCCGTGAACTATCTGATGTCGGTGCGCTTCGTCGAGCGCATCAGCTACCTGGAGAATAATATCAACGGCTTCGCGCGGGGCAATTGGGCCGCGCTCAATGAGCGATGAAAGCGAGTCGCCTTCGACATATTCCATCACGATGAAGATGGTGTCTTCGTGCTCGCCTATGTCGTAGATGGAAACTATGTGAGGCGACCGCAGCGCAGCCGCTGCGCTCGTCTGGCTAATGAGCTTCGCGTGACGGTCAGGGTCGTACTGATAAGACGCGGGAAGGAATTTGAGCGCGACAAGTCGCCCCAGCCGCGTGTCTTCGGCCAGGTAAACTTCGCCCACCTTATCATCGCCGAGCTTATTGAGGATGCGGTAATGGGAAACGATTTGTGAGATCACTCAGCTCTTACCTCGACTCTGCCGCCGGTCTTACTTTAATTCGTGGGATTGTGTTTTTCAATGCTTCGCCAGCAGAAGACAAAGCAGTCAGTGCATCGAGGATAGTTACGGTGTTGATAAGGAAGGACAAAAACGAAGGCAATCAAAAGCCTTCACGCTAAAAAGCAAAATGTTCCCGATTGCTTGCGGGCTTGTGACTTGCGCCTTAGATTCATTCGAGCGGCGGCTCGGCTTCATAGTCGCTTCAACTTTATACTCGCCGACGCGGTTGAGCCGTCAACTGTATGGACGTTTTCGACTCTGTTCACCGAATGAGCATATTCACCGCCGCAGTCGCAGAGAACGCAGAGGGATTCGAAATCTCTGCGCCCTGTCTCCTGCGGCGGTGACTCCAGATAATCAATCGGCAAATATATCTGTCGTCGAAAGACCGCGACCGGACCTTTCACTGCGACTTCGATTGCTTGCCGCGACGCGAAAGGCTGTAGCTCTGATAAGACATCTTCTTTCGCGCCATCTTCAGATCGGCGCTGCTCGAAAGCTCTGCCTGCAGGTCCTGCAATCTCTGCGCTTCCTGCTGCACGTCCGCATCGGCCATCATCGGCGCGCAGGCTTGAGCGAAAGAATAAGCGATTCCTGCCACGCGAGCGCGCGCGGCTGCCGCATCGCCGCGATCAAGATCAGCGATGGCTTCGCGTCGCGCGCGAGCCGCCATCAATAACTGCACCGCCTTGAGGACTCTCTCATCAGGCGGTATCTTTTCAACGTCAGCCGCTGCGGTGAACTCAAGCACGATGCTTTCGCTTATAACCTCGCGTTCGCTCGACGGCGCGCCCTGCGGGTTCCATGCCAGGCGCAGATCGAGGGCTTTGAATTTCTCGCCCGCCGCGCGAGCCGGAACATTCAAGCGGATCACAACATCAATCGGTGAGCCTGCGACGAGGTTCGGCAATTTGTATCGGCCCGTGTGCGTCACCTCAAAATCGTTAAGCACATCAGCGACCCTGACTCCATCGGCTGGCGTGAGGCCGAGACTGACCGTATGGCCGACCTGCGCGACAAGCCCTTCCATCTCGGTTGCGAATATGCGCTCCATGTCGGAAGGCTCCTCGACGTGCCATGCATTTCCTCGCCCGGCTTCGGCCATCGGAATGAGCAGATCTTCGTTGAAGTCGCTCCCGATGCCGATTGTCGAAGTGCTCACCCCGCGAGCGGCCAATTCGCTCGCCTGTGTGATTATGCGATCAACATTCGTCTCGCCTACGTTTGCAAGCCCGTCCGTTATGAGCAGCACGCGATTGATAGCGCCTTCGATCAGATGCTCGCTGACTTGAATCCCGCCGCGCACCCACGCTTCGTGAAGCGCCGTCGAGTTGCGCGCCGTGATGCGCGAGATCATCTGTTTTATTGCCTCTTTATTCTCTACGGGCTGGCTTGGCGCGAGCACTTCAACAACATCGTCGAAGATGACGAGGCTCACGCGATCTTGCGCAAGCATCTGGTCAATGCAAAACTTGGCGGCCTCTCGCGCTCGCGCAATCTTTTCGCCTTGCATGCTGCCGGAGCGGTCGAGCACAAGGCTTAAATTCAATCTGGGGCGCTTGCTTAGGCTATCAGGCCTGGGCGGCGTGATGCGAATCAGGACGTCAGCCGTCTGCTGCTTGCCTGCTAGAAGCAAGGGGCGTTCGGTTATGATTTCGATGGCAGGTTTTTTAGTCATGCTCGGTTCTCACTTTCTCGGTTTTACGCCGTGATTTTCTATTTCGTTCAACATTCTTCGCGCGAGCCGCTGGCGCTCTCGCGTATCGGCAGGCAACTGATAATCCTCGCGTATGTGAAGCTCAAGGCCCGGCTCAATCTCCACGCGCGCCCACGCGCTCTTTTGCGCCGCCGCAAATCCGACAGGCGGGCTTGCGGCAGGAGCTTGCATTCGAGCCGCAGCGCGCGGCGCAGCCGACCGCAGCAGCGATTCGAGATACTCGGTTGCAGGATTCTTCTGAGCCACGCGCTGCTTGTCAATGTCGAGCAGTTGTTCAAGCTCGCGCTCGCTTTTGCCCCCGACAAGCTCTTTGATCTTTCTGATTGGCAGGTGCTCGGCCTGTAGCCGCTTGACGACGAGCAACTGCAACAGGTGAGAGTAACCGTAAACGGCGGCAGGCCCCTGCTTGCCTTCCGGTGGCGAGATTAGCCCCTCGGCGCTGTAGTATCGAACCATTCGCTCGTCGGGCAATTCGCTCACGCTCCCGCGCTCCTGCTTTGGCACAAACCGGCTTATGAGCCGCGCCGCTTCGTCGGCAAGCTGCGCCGTCCCAACATACTTTTGAGCTTTCAAGTTTCTGATTGAGTCTTTCATACGGCCACAGCTTACAGTAATCAGTTTTTACTGTCAACAGCGAATACTGAAAAAATAAACTCAAAAAGCTCACGGCTTGCTTTGCGGCGGCGGCGGCTTTTAAGATGGCTGTCGGTTATGAGTCAAGCTATAAATTCATCAAAATCGCTGCGCGAAGTCGCGCGCCCGACTACGATCATCGAACCCGTGCGGCTCGCAAAACGCCTGGGCGTAAATCTCACAATTGCAACAGAGACGTTTCAGCACACGGGCAGCTTCAAGTTTCGCGCGGCCTACAATCTCGCCTCCAAAGTTGCGCAGCATAAAATCATCACGGCCTCGTCGGGCAACTATGGGCAGGCTATGGCCTACGCCTGCCGCTTGCTCAGCAAATCGTGCATCGTAGTGATGCCCGAAAACTCCGCTCGCGTGAAAGTTGACGCGGTGCGCGAGTACGGCGGCGCGGTTGACCTCGTTGATGTGAAGACGAAAAGCCGGGCCGCGCGCGTCGCCGAGCTTGCCGCAGAGAACCCGGACGCTTACGTGGCGAGCGCGTATGACGATCCGCTCGTAATCGAAGGCAACGCAAGTCTTGGCGAAGAACTGGCCGCGCTTGGTAAAGAGTTCGATTTCATCGTCGCGCCCGTAGGCGGCGGCGGGCTTACTTCGGGAATAATCAAGGGACTTCGCTCGCGCGGCAGCAATATTAGAGTCATCGGCGCGGAGCCGTTGATGGCCAACGACGCGGCGCGGTCTCTGAGAGAGGGCCGCATCGTCGCAAACGAAAGCGAGCCTCAGACCATCGCTGACGGCGCGCGAACTTTGAGCATAGGCAAGCATAACTGGGAAATACTTCGAGAAGGTTTGTTCAAAATCATCGAGGTGCCGGAAGAGGCGATTAGAGAAGGTGTGCGGCTGTTGTTCGGACTTGCCAACTTGAAAGCCGAGCCGACGGGCGCGCTCGCCATCGGCGCGTTGCTCACATCTCCAGATTTATTTCGCGGGGCTAAGGTCTGCTGCGTCGTGAGCGGCGGCAATGTTGACGCGGAGGTTTATCGAAACATCCTGATCGAGCAGCGAGCCTCGCGATGAAACTCTGAGCCGCGAAAAAAATAAGCTCGGCAATCTGCCTGAGCAAACCGCCGAGCCGCTTTATTAATCAGCATTGAATCAATCTGGCGACTACTTCTTGGGAGCCGCTTTGATGCAGTCCATCTTCGCCTTGTTCGCGTCAGCAATGGCGTCTTTGCGGGCCTTGTTTGCCGCCTTCAAAGCGTCGCTGCGCTCTTTGCCCTTCTTGGTCTTCGCGTCCTTGACCGCAGCCTTGTAGTCGTCGTTGGCTTTCTTGACCGCCGCCGTGTAGTCTGCCGAGCACTTCTTCAGGGCTTGGGCCCGCTCAGACTGCGCTTTCTTCGCGCCAGCAGTCTTTGCAAGGGTTGCGGGCGCTGCCAGGCTGAAAGCAAGTGCCAGAGACAATACCGAGCTTATAAACAATCGCTTCATTACTGTCCTCCTTAGATTTTGAAAAATCAGGTTCGTGAAACTTCTGCGCCGAGATGAAGAGCAACGTGCGGGCCAAAGGCTTCATTAAAATCGTTTCAGTTTAATGAAAGAAATTGAGGGACATAGCGCGCGGGCGAAAACTTTCGACCTTGCAACTCATAGGCTCAGGTGTGGCAATCTAGCCGCTGCCTACAATTTAGCCACAGTCTTTCGATTGCAGATTTTGGATTGCGGATTGAAGAATCATTTCTCTGCGTATCTCTGCGTGATGCTGCTCTGGTTCTCGCAGAGCCGCAAAGCTAAATCTGCAATCCGCAATCCGCAATTAGAAGATCCTGTGTTTGTGTACGCGGTTCTTGTACAGCCACAGGCCCGTTGCCGCGCCGCCGCCTATGAGCGCGCCGATTACTGCGCCCTTCTTGCCTTTGATGACGCCGCCGGTCAGCGCGCCCGCGCCTGCGCCTGCGCCGATGACGGTCGCCGCGCCTGCCGGGCTGTCCATCCAGCGGTGGCGGTGCTCAAAGTTGACTATGCCGGGGCCGTCAAAAAGATTAATGCCGTAATCGCCGGCCCTGATGCCGTTCTTGCCTCGCTTGATAATCCTGCCATAGCCCTCTTGAGCCTGTCCTTGCAGGGGCAATGCAAGCACAAGGAGCGCGAGCATCAACAGGAAGCTGGCTAGCTTACGTTTCATTTCTATTCCTCCGGAGTTTTAAGTGAGCGGTTCGTGCGTGTGAGCGCATGCGGCTCAGCCGTCGGCGTGATGCGCGAGCGCGCTGTTCGCGTTGCCTGCGCGAAAAATAAATTTGTCTGCAAGAGCCGCAATCGCTGCCGGACTCATGGGCATTTGAGGATTGCTTCACACATCTGACGGTTTATTGTCTTTGTCGTGCGACCGACACGTAATTCTTGACTGTCGGATTTGCGCGCAGTTATCATCAAGTTGAGCTTCCCAGAAAAGCGACCCGTGGCGCTGCCTTCCGGGCTGGAAGGCGCAATCGAAATTGGACCTTTTGGGCAAGCCCCGTCCGCTGGAAAAATTTATGAAACACCTATTCACCGCGCTCTGCTTCATCGTCGCGATGGCCGGTTTCGCATCGGCTTCGGATTCAACGAACTCATCAATCATGTCTGTCGAAGAGATTCGTCCGGGCATGAAAGGCTATGGTATGACGGTCTTTCAAGGCTCGAAGCCTGAGCGATTCGATGTCGAAGTGCTCGGCGTCATCAGCGGAGTCTGGGGACCGAAGCAAAACATCATAATCGCGCGGCTCGGCGGCCCGCTCGTCGAGCGCACGAGCGTCTTTGCAGGCATGAGCGGAAGCCCCGTCTATATTGACGGTCGTATAGTCGGCGCGGTCGCTTACGCCTTCCCGTTCGCAAAAGAACCAATCGCCGGAATTACTCCTATCAAAGAGATGATTCAGATATTCGAGCGCGCGGCGGGCGAGGAGCAGCGAACATCGAGCCGCCAGAGCTTCAACACTCTCATGTCGCAAGCCACTGGCACAAACAATCAACCTCCTGCTCGCGTGAGCGCACAGATAGGCCCGCAGGCCGCGACTAACACTTCGCTGGTTCCTTACATCGGACAGACCATCGTGCCGATTGCCACGCCCGTCACTTTCACTGGCGTTCCTCAATCGGTTCTCGACGTGTTCGCAGATGAGTTTCGCAAGATAGGCATTCAGCCCGTCGCCGGACTCGGCGGCGGCTCACGGCTTGGCCCGATGGCAAAGTTCGACGACAACACGCTCACGCCCGGCTCTTCGATAAACGTTCAGCTCGTGCGCGGAGACTTTTCGCTGGACGCGGCGGGCACGGTGACCTATCGGGATGGCGAGCGCATCTACGCCTTCGGCCATCCGTTTCTCTCATCAGGCAAAACTTCGTGGCCAATGGCTGAATCGTCTGTCGTCACGGTCGTTCCGAACCTGAACAATTCATTCAAGCTGGCAGCGGGCGGCTCAATGGTCGGCTCGATAAATCAAGACCGCGCGACGGGCGTCTTCGGGCGATTGGGCGACGAGCCGCAGATGATTCCCGTTCACCTGACGGTTCACACGAGCCGCAACAAAACTGAAGAGTACAAGTTTGAATTAGTTTCTGACTCGTTCCTCACGCCGCTGCTTATGAGGATAACGATGTACTCGGCCATCAATGCAACCGAGCGGCAGCTTGGCAATCAGACCATCAAGGTCAAAGGCAAGATTTCGGTCAAAGGTCAGCCAGACATTTTACTGGACAACAGCTTTTCGGCCTCGAACGGCGTCGGGCTTCTTGCAGTCAACGACACGGCGCGGCCTCTTGCCGTGTTGTTCAACAGCGGGTTTGATGCGGTTGATGTGCGCTCGATTGATGTTGACGTGACGAGCGAAGACACTCGTTCAAGCGGGACGCTCACTCGATTGTGGATAGACAAGACCGAAGTGCGAGCGGGCGAGACGGTAGAGATTCAAGCCTTCGCGCGCAACGACAACGGCAACGAGTTCGTCGAGCGCATACCGCTGACGATTCCTGCGGACGCACCCGCAGGCCCGCTCGTCATAATCGTCGGCGACGGCGCATCAATTAATCAGGTTGATCGCATGCAGCCTGCAGCAGATTTCACGCCGAAGGATTTGAGCCAGCTTGTTCGCGCGATCAATAAATTGAAGAAGAACAACAGGCTCTATGTGAAAGTTATGCGCGCAGGCGCGGGCGCGATCGTCAACAACGAAGAGATGCCAGTGCTTCCACCATCGGTGATTGCGACACTCGGTTCGCAGCGAACATCGGGCGGATACACGCCGCTTTCGATTGCAACGTTGAGCGAACAGGAGCTTGCGCCCTCGCAGTTCGTCATCAGCGGGCAGCAAAGCATAACGATAAACGTAATCAAGTGACGCGAGCGGTCGGGCGAATCTTTTGATGATAGAATTGACAGCGGCTGACTCGCATCACCGCCATAACCAAAACCGAGAAAGGCCCGCGCGAGTTGCGGGCTTTTATATTTGTCATCAGTTCTTTGTCACTGGAAACAGCAATAAGCTTTATCTACCGCAAATGACCAGTGACAAAGGACAACCGAAGGAAGGATACTTGTGATGTTCAAATCATCTGCCCTAATGAAAACAATCTTCTTCGCGACTCTATTTGCGCTCTCTGGCGGCGCGGCGCTGGCAAGCGGCCCCATGTTCTGGGAAGTGTCGAAGCAGGAAGATGTGATTAAAGGCGACGCGCGCGGCATCTCGATTGCTGAAAACGGAAATATAATGCTTGCGCCCGCTTTCACGCAGGTCTTTGACACGAAAGAAGCCTACATCTGGTCGAGCGCGACCGACGCCGCAGGAAATATCTATCTCGGCACGGGCCACGAAGGGCGCATATTCAAAGTTGATGCAACGGGTGCGGGCCGATTGCTTTACGACGCGGAAGAACTCGACGTGACGGCGCTTGCAACAGACGCGCAGGGGAATCTCTACGCTGGCACTTCGCCCGACGGGAAGATTTATAAGATAACGCCTGCCGGTCAATCATCAGTCTTTTACGATCCGCCCGATAAATACATCTGGTCGCTTGCGTTCGACGCGAGCACCTCGACGCTCTACGCGGGCACGGGCGATAAGGGAGTGATTTATAAGATTGACGCAACGGGCAAAGGGGTTGTGCTTGCCGACACCAATGAGACGAACATCGTCTCGCTTGTGATTGACCGAAGCGGCAACTTGCTTGCCGGAACTGATCCGTCAGGATTAGTGCTGCGAGTTGGGCGCGACGGCAAGCTCTTTGCAATGTTCGATTCACCGATGCAGGAGATTCATTCCTTATCTGTCGCAAATGATGGTTCCATCTTCGCGCTCGGCATCAATCAGCAGGGCGGCGCACAAAAGCAATCCAGCGCCAGCACGCCTTCGGCAAGCGTTTCAGGCGAAGCCGTGATTACGATTTCATCGTCGGGCGAACAGGACGTGACCAGCGCGCAGCCTATTGACGTTTCTGGCGCGCTCAATCAATCGCAGAGCGCGAGCAAAGCTGATGGATCAAGAAGCGCTGTCTTTCGCATACTTGCCGACGGAGGCAATCAGGTTTACTGGCGCTCGAATGACACGGTGGGCTTCGGGCTGAAGCCTCTGGCAGATGGCCGAGTGCTTTTGGGCACGGGCAACAAGGGGCGCATCTATCAAATCGCGCCGGACCGCTCCTACACTCTTTTGATTCAATCGCCTGAAGATCAGACGTCGACTATCTTCGCCGTTGGCGATAACCTTTATGCCACATCGAGCAATCTCGGTCGTCTCTACCGCATTGGCCGCGAGCCTGCAAATGAAGGCACTTACGTTTCGACCGTGCGCGACACGAAGTTCGGCGGCGCGTGGGGTGTGATCACGTGGCGCAGCGCGGGCAACGTCGAGATTCAAACGCGCAGCGGCAACACCGAAAGCCCCGATGCGACCTGGAGCGACTGGTCCACGCCTTACAGGAATCCTTCGGGCGACCAGATAACAAGCCCGCGCGCTCGATTCATTCAATGGCGCGCGACGCTTCGGCGCGGTCCCAACCTGAATGCGCCTTCGGGCGGCGGCATAAAATTGAGCGGCGGCTCGAATAAGAATACCACTGATGTCAGCGCAAGCTCGGCGGCGCAGCTTCAATCAGTCGCCATCGCATACCTGCCGAGCAATCAAGCGCCCGACGTGACATCGGTGAGCGTGCTCGCTCCGGGCATCGCCCTTCAAGAGACGCCGATTGCGATTGATCCTTCAATTTCTTCTTCGGGACTCGACCCTCAACTGTTCGGCGTAGTGGCGAACGTGCCGCCGCGCCGCTTCTTTCAAAAAGGAGCGCGCACGCTTCAATGGCAGGCGAGCGACCCGAACGACGACACGCTCGCTTATACGATCTATTACAGGGCGATTAACGACGCAGTCTGGCATGTGCTGGCAAGCAAAATCTCGCAGACTTACTACACGATTGACGGCAACCGCCTGCCCGACGGCGCGTACTTCTTCAAGGTAACGGCGAGCGACGAGCCAAGCAACCCGGCGGGGATGGCCCTCACGGACGAGCGCACGACCGACGCAGTTGAGATAGACAACACGCCGCCTGCGATTAAAGCGAGCAACCCTTCAATCACAGGCCAGACCGCTGAAGTGACGTTTGACGCGACGGATGCGACGAGTCGAATCATTCGCGGCGAGTACAGCGTTGACGGCGGCGCGTGGCAGTTGATCTTTCCTGCGGATGGCATTGCCGATTCGGCTCACGAGAGCTTCAAAGTGCGCGTGACATTCGATAAGCCGGGCGAACACGTCATAGCATTCCGCTGCGCCGATTCAAGCTCGAACGTCGGCACGAGCAAAGTCACCGTGAGCGCGGGAACGAATAGTCGGTAAGTCCGTAGTCCGAGGTCAGAAGGCAAATGAGTGGTTGCCTTGAAACTGGCTCTCAGAGCCGTTTTCATGGCTTTGTCTTAGGACTATGGACTACGGACTGATAAGAGCCTATGCACGCGAAAAGAGTCCTGGTTATTCTGCTGTCATTTGCTCTGCTTGCGGGCGCGAGTCAATCAGTTGTCAGCGCAGAGTCGTTCAAAGTTTTCTTCAAGGAATTTCAACTCGACAACGGATTGCGCGTCGTGCTGTCGGAAGATCACGCGGCTCCTGTCGTTGCGGTCGCGGTCTATTACGACGTCGGCTCGCGCAACGAAGTCAAAGGCCGTTCAGGTTTTGCCCACCTGTTTGAGCACATGATGTTTCAGGGTTCTGAGAACGTCGGCAAGGCCGAACATTTCAGGTACATCGAATCGAATGGCGGCATAATGAACGGCGAGACCCACGCCGATTACACTGACTATTACGAGTTGCTGCCCTCGAATCAGCTTGAGCTTGCGCTGTGGCTTGAAAGCGACCGCATGCGCTCGCTGCGCATCACTCCCGAAAACTTGCAGAACCAGAAAGAAGCCGTCAAAGAAGAGAAGCGGTTGAGCTACGACAATCAAGCCTACTGGCCCGCGCTCCTGAAGATGGACGAGATGGTCTTTCACAACTGGACGAACGCCCACCCGACTATCGGCTCGATGGAAGACCTCGATGCAGCGACCATCGAAGACGTTAAGAGTTTTTTCGACACCTACTATGCGCCGAACAACGCCGTGCTCACGATAGTCGGCGACATTGACGAGGCGCGGGCCGAAGCCCTTGTGCATAAATACTTCGATTCGATTCCGAGGCAAAAAACTCCGCCAGCGGTTGATGTGACCGAGCCTGATGGAGTAGTCACGCGCGAACGCACGGCTACAGACACGCTTGCTGAAACGCCCGCTGTTGCGATTGCCTGGAAGATACCTGCGCGGCGCACTAGAGACTGGTACGCAATCGCGCTGCTGAAATCAATTCTTTTTGATGGCGACAGCTCGCGGCTTTATCAAAGCCTTGTGAAGAAGCGAGCCGTATCATTGGAAGTTCAGGGCACGCTAGAAGGGCGGCGCGGGCCGGGCCAGCTCGCCGTCTTTACGATTCACAAATCGAACGTGAAAAGCGAGCTTGTTAGATCAATCATCGAAACCGAAATTGAGCGCGTGAAAAAAGAAGGCGTTGGTGTTGATGAATTGAAAAAGGCAAAAAATCAGCTCCGGCTGGATCGCTTCATCTGCATAAGCGAAATCGAATGCACGAGCCTTCAATCCGCGCTTGGCCGCGCGCTCGCGCTCGCAGAGTTCACAATGTTCGATGGCGACCCGTCGCTAATTAACACCGAGCTTGATCGTTATCTTGCGGTCACGCCCGAACAGGTGCGCGACGCTGCACGCAAATACTTCGCCGAATTGAACACGGCGGTTCTATACATCAAGCCTGCGAAAGATAACGCGCAACGCTGAACGATGAATGATGAACAGAAGAGGCGCTTTCAGTCACAGAGTTTATATTCGGTGTGATTGAAGCCCCGCGTTTATGAAGATGACTAGATCGCGCACAAGGCTATCGCTGATAATCTCGCTCATTGCTGTTTTGATAGTAAGCGGGCTTGTCTCGACAGGCAGCGCAGGATGGCTGTCGCTTCAAGATGAAAGCTGGCGAAAGCAGCCGCCGCGTCCAGGCCCGCCTCGTCCGTTCAATCTTCCCGCATCGCGCGAAGCGAGGCTCGGCAACGGTCTCACGCTCGTTATAGTTGAAGACCATCGCGCGCCCATAGCCACTATCGAAATCGGCATTCCGCTAATGCTGACCCCGTATGGTGATCTGAACAGCTTTACTCATCAAGTGGCGCTCGCCGAAGCGACTGCTGAACTAATAACGGAAGGCGCGGGCTTGCGCACCAGCGAGCAACTTGCGCGCGAGATTGAAACGATTGGCGGACGTATCGCTTCATCGGCAAACGACGACTTCGCTGAAGTAACTGCTTCGGTCATCTCCGAAAACATTGAGCGAATGATTGATCTGATAGGCGACGCACTGCTGCGCCCGACATTTCCTCAAAAAGAAATCGCGCTTTATAAAAACAATCGCGTCGAGAGCCTCGCGGTCGAACGTCAAGACCCGGCTTTTCTTGTGCGCGAGCGATTCAATCACGTCGTTTACGGCTCGCACCATCCTTATGCGGTCATTGCGCCGACTCCTGAAGCGGTGCGAGCAATCACCAGAACGAAACTACTGAACTTTTACAGAAACAATTACACGCCTTCGAGCGCGGTCATAGTCATCGCGGGCGATTTCGACGCAACTAAGATTGAAGCGAAGCTGCGCATGGTCTTCGGCAAATGGAAAGAGCCGCGACGAGCAATAGCCGGTGGCAAAATACAGGCCATGCCTAAGCCGACGGCGCGGCGCGTTTATTTGATTGACCGGCCCGGCTCGGAGCAAGCCGATTTTCGTATAGGCGGCCTTGCGGTTGCCCGCGCGCACGCGGATTTTTTTCCGCTGATGGTTGCAAATGCCGTGCTTGGCGCGGGCACAGGCTCGCGGCTCTTTTTGAACGTCCGAGAGAAGAAGGGCTACACATACGATGTATCGAGCACGGTAAGCGCGTTCAAGGAGGCAGGAACTTTTTTCGCTTCTTCAGAGACGCGCGCGGAAGCCACGCTTGCGGCGATAAAAGAGATGCTCGCCGAGCTTGACCGCCTGCGCAACGAAAAGGTCGGGATGGAAGAATTGCAGAATGCGAAGAACTATTTGACTGGATTATTCTCGCTAGAGCTTTCGACCCAAGGCGGCATCGCGGACCAGATGATTCAGGCCCGCCTATTCGGACTTGGAGCCGATTATCTTAAAACTTATCGCGCGCGAATCGAAGCCGTGACCGCTGATCAGGTGCAGGCCGTCGCGCGCAAGTACATGATGAGTGATAATGCTACTATTGTAGTTGTGGGCGACGCGGCGAAGCTGAGAAAGGACCTCTCGACGCTTGGCCCTGTTGAACTATTCGACACTCAGGGAAAGCGCATGAAGTAAGGCGGAGGGGACAGGACTCGAACCTGCAAGGGCTTTCGCCCGGCGGTTTTCAAGACCGCTTCCTTACCATTAGGATACCCCTCCGAATGCCGGACAATAGAGTATAGGCGAGGCCAGCCGCGCATTTCAAGGCAAGCCTTCGCCGCAGGTTTATCGAGCTGAATATACGTTGCTGAGGCTTTCACGGAGGATTTGAAAGGCTGGATTATCAGGAGAAAACAAAAAAAATAACGGAAGGATTACTCGGGCGAGTTTTCCTTCCGTTTTTTCTGCGTCCCTTCAATGGTTGTGTCCCTCAACCAGAGAAGAAGAGGAGGTTATTTGACAGCCACAATCCAAATTCCCTCATGGTTGCCGAGTTGACTGCAATATACCAGAGCTTTCCCTTATGGTGAATCGAGCCTCCTGCGAAAGCAAATAAAAGTGTCAGTTTGCTATAGGCTAAACTTCGGTTTCTATTGAAAATGTCTTGAAATTCCTCGATCCTGGCCATAGACAGCCGTCCATCGAAGGCCGGGCCGGAGCCGAAACTTTGTATCGGCTATCAACTTAGCGGCTGCGGGTTTAGGGCCATTGTGCTATTATGCGCGCAGCAAGCGTCCTGAAAGGAAAAGTCATGAAAAGGGTGAGACGGGCGGCATTGCTGCTGGCGCTTCTCTTGCTGGTCACAGCCCAGTTCGCCACGGCGCCAAATGCTTACGGAAACACACCTGCCGCGTCGCGGACTAATATATCGTTATTGAAAAGCATTGCGCGCGACGACCAGAAGGAGCGCGACCAGGAAGGCGTCACATTCGACAACCTGCTGGCAACTGGCAGCTACACCATTTATATCGAAGCCCGCAACATCGGAGAGCATCTGCGATCGGGCGGGCTTGGCGAACTCGTCGAGCCGCTTACGCCGTTGTTCAGCGAGTTGCCCCGGACATTTTCCGAGCTTTTGCGATTCATCACCGACAATGCTGAAACCCTGTCGCACTCGCGCCTGATGATTGCCGCTTCGCCCGCAAAGTCGTCGCTCCCGGAAGCAGTGTTCGCCCTTGAGCTTGATACAGAGGACGCCGCAGAGAAATTCGAGCCTGCGCTCAAGCATCTCATCTTTTCAATTTTTACATCCGCTTTGGGAAGCGATGCTAGCAGGTCTGCGGAAGCGGCGGCTGCTCAGTCATCGGCGCAATCACTAGCTGCGTCAATGATGATAAAGCGCGTTGGCCGATTGATTACCTTCTCGCTCACGCCGGTAAAGTTCAAGTCGCTGCGCCCGGAAAATGAAAGGCCGATGACGGAAGACGCAAACTTTCGCATGACGCGCGATAGGTTTTCGTCGGAAGCGATATTCGTTTATCTTGACACCGCGCTCAACGAAAAACTTAAAAAGCAGCGGATGGAAGAATATGAGCGCGAGAGAAAAAACAACCCCAACCCGCCGCCTCCGCAAGCAATGCAGGCGACTCCCACCGTCATAAACGAGACCGCCATACCGGACGCGCCGAGCGTCGCGCATTCCGACATTCAGACAGGTTTGCCTGTGGCTGAGAAATCACCCGATAAATCTGTCAGCGAGCCTCACGCAGTCACTCGTGAAGCGAAGCCGAATGAGCCTCAAGCACAGATTGCGCAATCATCAAAACAAACACGCTCGAAAACCAACCGGCAATCGAAATCTGCAAAGCCGCCTACGGCTAAAACGGTTGAAAAGATGCCGGACGAAAAGCGCGGCGGCTCTAGTGCAGTCGCGCCTCACGAATCATCAAAGACGGAGCCGCCCGCGCCCGACCCGTTCGCTGTGATGATGACCATGCTGATAGGCGGCAATTTCAGCTTCGAACTCGGCGACTCGCCCGAAGCCATAGCCGCAGCCCTCACGGTCGAAAGCGATTCGCTCATCGTGCGCGCGATGGTTCTAAACGGTCCCGGCAAACTCGTCCGACCGATCCCGTTTAGCCCTCTTGTAGCGGCGGGCCCGGCTCAGATTTCCGAAGCGCCTTATTATCTGCCTTCTGACACAGACGTTTTCGTGAGCGTGTCGCTTGACCCGTTTCAAATCTATGACACGCTCATTGCGATGGCGCGCGCGGCGGAAAGTCGTCAGAAGGTCGGCGCGCGAAAGTTTGAATTGGAACTGGCCGCGTTCGAGAAAAAAATCGGCTTCAAGCTTAAAGACGATCTGCTCGCGATGATTGGCAACGAAGTGGCCCTCGGAGTTCCCGCGCAATATCTGCCTGCTATGATCTTCGGGATCACGGCGCGCGATTCGCAATCGTCAAACAAAAGTCCGCTGCTTTTGATTTCAATCCGCAACAAAGAGGCCGTTCAATCAAGGCTGCCTGCGCTGTTTGAGGCAATAGGCTTTAAGCTGCCGAACGAAAAAGCGCAAATCGAAAAACGCGGCGAGATCGAAATCAAAAGCTACGGCAAGAGCGCGTTTGCCTTCATCAACAACTTCCTCATAATCGGAAACGACGCGGCGGCGATTCGCCGCGTGATTGACGCGCGGGCAAAAGACGACACGCTAGCGACCAACCGCGACTTTCACAACTACACGCAGTGGCAGCCGCGTGAAACCGTCGGCCAGATTTATCTTTCGAGCGCGGTGGTGAAAGGAATGTTGCCGGGCGCGCCTGATATGAGCAAGATACTGGATGATGAGACGCGCGATTTTCTCGCGCGCTACAGCTTCGACCCTGAGCCAATAGCTTATGCGGCTACGCCCGACGCTGCGGGTTCGGTGTATGAGCTTCGCGTTCCCAAGAAACTGCTCATGCAAACGTTCGCTACGATGACCGCCGGGGAAAAAATGTCTCGCTTGCCGAGAAACGAGATGTCAGCCCAAAGCTATCTGCACGTGATTAATCAGGAACTGAAAAGCTACAAAATCGAGCATGACAGATTCCCAACGGCTGAAGAATTCAAGCACATAATGTCCTTTGAAGCGATTTTTGAAACCATCGGCTACAAATTTGAGATCGAATTTTCAGGCGACAGTTACACGGCTACGGCCACGCCAATCGAATACGGCAAAACGGGAAAGCTCTCTTTTTACACCGACCAGAGCGGCGTAATCCGTCAGGGCGATCACGGCGGTATGCCCGCAAGTGCCGAGGACAAACCTGCTGATGAGAGAAACCCGATAAAAAATGATTGAAGGATACGAATCTCAGTATAGCCTCAAATGAGAATACCCGCAGAGGCGCGCAGAGAAATTGATTAACGGCTCCGCGTACCTTTGCGCACCCTGCGATTTCAAGCCTTCTCAGTACAAATCGGTTGCGCGTCGCTTGCTGATTTCAATCAATTGCTCCTTTTGAGCTTCGCGCGCAGGTTGCGATTAATCTTCAACTCTGCGCAACAAAATCACAATATAGGATATAACCATTATGCTTGACGCGCGCAAATGCGGTGGGATTAAATAACTGAGTCTGAATTCAGGCCCTCGCTTTTGATATAAAGATAAACGCGGTTGTAATTGGAGTGAGTATGCTGCTGTTCGATTACCTGCTGATGACAAGCGATATGTTATTGATACTGTGCGGCGCGACGATGTTCTGGTTTTCGCCACGGCTGCGCCGCCACTGGCTGCTGGGCTATGGTTCGCCCCGCTCAATGCTCAACGACCAGACGTGGCAGGCGGCAAATCGTTTCGCCGGGCTTGTGCTGTCGCTGCTTGCGCTCATAACGATGTCGTTTCAGGTAACGTTCTGGTCGCACATCAAAGGCGATGACAAAGCCGAGACCCTTGCGGTCGCCGCTGTATTCGTGCTGCCATTTATCGTGATGTACCTGACGGAAAAATATCTGGCCCGCCTCTTCAGAAATTAACGCCTCTCTGCGATAGCAGCATTCAAGCTTTGCCGCTGGCCTCCCTGCATCGCGTTTGAAGACCAATCTGCGTTTGTGATAAAAACTTAATAGAGGTTCGCGGGAGGTGCGGCATGAATAAGACGTTTCTGTTGATTTGCTTCATGCTTTTGTTAGCCATCAAAACGGCGGCGCAATCGAGCAACCCCAGCATAACCCCTGCCTCACCAAAGCCTAAAACCAAAGAAGACCTCTTCAAAGACATGCCGCAGGACATGAATATGCCCGAAGAGATGCGCGTTCGCATGGCAATCGAGCGGGCCGATAACGAGCACCGCAAAGTGCTCGCCGACGTCGACAAGCTCAACGAGCTGTCGACTGAAGTGGCGAAGAGTTTTCAGGAGCGCGGCAGCCTTTCGGCGGATGAGATGAAGAAGCTCGGCGCGATTGAAAAGCTCGCGAAAAGTATACTCAGCAAATCGGGCGGAGAAGAGGTCGACGACAAGACGGGCCGCATAGAAAAGATGACCGTCGCCGATGCGGTCAACAATATAAACACAGCAGCAGCAGCAATCAAAAAAACGATGACCACCGAAACTCGCCACGTCGTTTCCGCTGCGGTCATCGAAAGCTCTAACGACATAATCAACATTGCGCAGTTCCTGCGTCACGCTCATAAATCGAACTAACAGATGCTCAATCGTTCAAGCAATCGAGCCGGTCGCGTTCTTTCATCGCTTAACCGGCATCTGATTGTTTGCGCCCTTGCGTTGACGGTCTTCGCGCTCGTCGCTTTCGCCTCAACCGTAGAGCAAGAGAAAAAATCGGAACAGCGCGAGCAGGATGACACTGTGCGCTTGCACTCAGACCTCGTGGTCGTAAGCGTCACGGTGACGGACGCAGCGGGTCAGTACGCGCACGGACTCACGGCGAAAGATTTCGCGCTTTTTGAAGACGATGCGCCGCAGAAGATCAATTCATTCTCAGCCGAAGAAGCGCCGTTCGCCGCAGCCATACTGATTGATATGAGCGGAAGCATGGGCTACAAGTTCGGGCTTGTGCGCGGGGCGGCGGCTTCGTTTGTCGAGCGCATAAGAGACAACGACCAGGTCGCGGTTTACGGATTCAACAACAAGATAAAACAGTTTCAGGACTTCACGAACTTGCGCGACATAAGCGAGTACATCTGGGACGCAAAGGCCGAAGACCAGACTCGATTATACGACTGCATGGACGAAGCAATTGCGGCGCTCGCAAAACGAGAGGAGAAGCGGCGGGCGATTCTTCTTATCTCTGACGGCTGCGACACTCAAAGCGGCAAAGCGACATTCGATTCCGTAATGAAGAAAGCACTCGCAGAAGGCATAACCGTCTACGCGGTTGATCTAATAGAAGATGAAGCGATGATGACGAGCGCGACCGAAGCTATGGCCTTGCGTCGCGGGCGCGGCGAGATGAAAGAATTTGCGGATAAGACTGGCGGGCGCTACGTTCATTCGCCGCAGGGCGATAAGCTCGAAGAAGAATTCACGAACGTTGTTGACGAGTTGCGCAATCAATACACGCTGACATATTACCCCACCAACACAAAGCGCGACGGGCGATGGCGCAAGATCGCCGTCACAACTTCAAAGTCCGGCCTTGCGATTCGCGCGCGTCGCGGCTACTACGCACCTAAATGAGTCCGAAGTCTGCTACAGACCTATTGTTGTAAAATAAGGATCGTTCCGACTATCAGTTCCCGACTTCGGACTGCGGACTACAGACTTCGGACTATTTCTTCAAATACGGCGCGAGGAGCTTGTTCCAGCTTTTTGCGATCTTTGTGTACTCTTCCGGGCATCGAACGGCGCGGCTTTCGGGCAGGACCTGCTCGCCGACCAGCCCGCTGTACTTCTCCTGGTCGTGACCATAGAGCCAGCAAATCAGATTGTAGAATCGCTGCTGGCTCAGAGAGTGTTCGTCCCAGAAGGCCAGACGGTCAAGGTCCGTGTCGCCCTGCCTCTCTTCAAGCATGAACGACTTCGCGCCGTTGATTACTGCCGATTCTCCCTCTTTGCTTCCGTCGGCAAGCACGAGCATTGCCAGTTGATCTACAGCGTCTTCCTCTTTGCCCGTGCTCGGCAGGTCGAGCACGTCTATCAAGGCGTGACCAAGCTCGTGCGCGAATACGAACGCCGACGCGCCGAATACATCTTGATCCAGCTCCTCTTGTGATCGAGCATCCGGCTTGAAGATATTGTAGAAGTGCTCGACAAGCTCGTAGCACATCTCGACGCGCTTCGTATCAGGATTATAAAAAGCGTTCTCCTCGCCGCATTCCCTGAGCGACAGAGTCACATCAACTGGAATGGCTATGGCTTCGTTCAGGCTGGCCGCAATCTGTTCGAGCAGGTGCGTCTTCTTCACTTCTTCCTGTGCGATTGCGTATCTTGGGTTATTCACCGGAGGGTATTCGGCTTTGAAAGCGCCTTTGCCTTCGACCTTCGGCTTCTTGCTGACGACGGCGTTCTTCTGTTCGTTGGATGTATTCGTGTTGCCGCTCGCCGGCTCATTCTTGTTTTCGGTTTTGCAGCCCGCGATTAAAAAAGAAGCTGTGAGCAAAAGAGCAATCGCCGCAGGGTAGAATCGTCTGAGCGCATGTCGAGATGACTTCTTCATCGCTTTTTCTCCATAATGCGTAAAGCTAAAGTTTTATGATTATGCCGCTACGGTCTGACGGGCCACCTTCGCTTGTCAGAGCGGTGGGATTATAACTTGCCTCAATCGCGCTTTACAACCGACGGTTTCAATCGCCAGCCGCAGATTTTTCGCTGTTAGCTCGCGCGCGTTCCTGCATGACATTTTCGAGCGTCTCGCGCACGGCGGGGATATAGGCTGCAAGCATGCTGAACTCGCGCTTCGGAAGCGACAGCGTATCCATCGGCGATATACAACGAACCGTCGCCGTGCGCGGCGTCTTGCGAAGCAGCGCCATCTCGCCGAAGTATTCGCCCGGCCCCAGTCGCGCCAGCACCATTTCGTTTCCGTTCTCTTCGCGCACGACTTCGGCCTGCCCGCCCACGATTATATAAATGCGGTCGCCTATGTCGCCCTGATGAAAGACCTCTTCGCCCGGCTCGAAATGCTCCTGCGTGATTCCCATTGAGCCTGTAAGTTTCAATCCAACCAGCTCGGCTGGCAAAAACAGATCGAGCGTCCACGACGACGCGACTTTCAAACGACGGCCCCAGCCCGGCAGCTTCATCAGATAAATCGTCCGCCATATCCACCACGCGATGAAGCCGGAGACTTTCACGCCCATTATCTCCGCGACAGCCGAGCGATGCCCAAGCGCGCCCATCGTGCCCAATCCTTCAAACGCAAATGTGCGACGCTCTCCTCCGCGAATCTGTGCGACTATATTTTCAGCGGCAACGCGCGCCTGTCGAATCGCGTGCTGCGCCGTTGGCGGGCAAGCGCCGCCGCCTTCGCGCGTCGGAACCTGCGCGCAATCGCCTACGGCCCAGATGTTCGTCGCGCCTTCGACTTCGAGAAAGCTGTTTGCGATGACGCGCCCGTTTTTGCCTTTGGGCAGGTCAAGCCCTTCGATGATCGGGTGCGGTGAGCTTGGCACGGTTGACACGAGCGTGCGGGTGGGAATCTTTTCGCCGCCCGCAAGAATCGCTTCTTCGCCGGTCGCTGCTTCGAGCCGCGTGTGAAGGCGAATCTCGACGCCGCGCTTCTGCAAAATCTTTTGAGCGAACAGGGCGAGCTTTTCAGACATCTCCGGCAGTATTCGATCCTGCGAGTGCAGCAGAACTACGCGAATCTCTTTCGGATCAATCGCGCGATAATTGCGCGCGACCTCGCGCACGAAGTCGTTAAGCTCGGCAACCACTTCGACGCCGGAAAATCCGCCGCCCGCAACTACAAAGGTCAAAAGCTGGCGACGAAGCTCTTCGTCGTCCGTTTCAATCGCGGCCTCTTCGAGCGCGCGGATTATGTGATTGCGAAGGTGCAAAGCGTCTGCGAGGTTCTTGAACGGAATCGCATGCTCAGGCAGCCCGCGCATCCCGCGAAAATCAGTGACGTTGCCGAGCGCGAGCACAAGGTAATCGTAATGTATGACGTGCGCGTGAGGCCGAAAGCCCGGACTGGTTGTGACGGTTTGCTGTTTGAGATCAACCGATTCAATGTTGCGCACGTGCAGGTTCGTGCGCGGAAGCAACCGGCGGATAGGGCTTACGGTGTCGAGTATGCCGATGCTGCCTGAAATGACTTCCGGCAGCATCGGTTGAAAGACGAAATAGTTCTCTTTGTTGATAAGAGTGATTTCGAAATCGTCGCGGCGGCCTAGAGCTTTTTCCAAATAGCGTGCGGTGTAGACGCCCGCAAATCCTCCGCCCAGTATCACGATTCGCTTTCGATTATTCATGATTTGTTCTCGCTTTTATGATAAGGATACGACCTTGCTCATCTGAGCAGATTCCTGAGACTCAGCGGGAAGCGGCTCTTCGCCTGTCCACTCGCCGCGATGCGATAAAGCACGAACTTCTCGGAGAACCCGCGCAGGCTCGCTTCGATTTTCGTGATCGCGCGGCCCGACGCTTTCAACGCTCCCTGCACTTCGCTGTCTCGGTAGGTCGCTTCGGTGATGAGCGTTTCGCCGCCGTGCGCCTGCTGCTGAGTCCGCGCGGCGATGTTTATCGCGCTGCCGAAAAAATCTAAACGTTCGTTCAATGTCACGGCGATGCACGCGCCGTGATGAATGCCTATCTTGACGATTATCTCATCCGCCGCTTCCGGCAGCAGCGGGCGAAACCCTGTGAACGATTCCTGCGCCGCAAGCGCTGCGCGCACCCCATCAAGTGATCGTGTGAAGCTGGCCATAACGGAATCGCCGATGGTTTTTACTATCGCGCCGCCGTTCGAGGCAACCTTTTCAAACAGCACATCGAAATGGCGGCGCACAGCCCCGTAAGCGCGAGCATCGCCCAGACGGTTATAAAGTTCCGTCGAGCCTTTGATGTCTGTAAACATTATCGCGACGTCGCGCACCTGCAACGATTCGTCGCGCGATAGAATTTCTGCGGCGAAGAACTCGCGGAACGCGGGCAGCGTCGCGCAATCAAGCCCGGTCACTCGCCGCGCGCTGCTCGCCGGTCGCGCCGTCGAAGGCGCGAGCGCGCGGACCGCCGCGTGAATAGTGAAGGTGACTTCAATCGTATCGTCGAACGAAACATCAAAGTGATTACCGCACGCTTCGCATTTTTGAATCGCCGAAACGGAACCCAGATGCTCGTGCTTATTTGCGAAGCCACACATCCCACAGATGACGTCCCAGTTCAGCGCGACAAGCCCCGCGCGCGTGGCGTGTATGAACTCGGTCAAAGCAATTCGGCTATCTATCTGCCACCTGCCTGCAACATCAAATGCGTTGATGCGATGAAGCTCGTCATCAGAAGAGTTCCTGATAAACGCGCGCCATCGCTCGACCGCATTCGAGTCGCGCAGGTATAGGTTGAGCAAGTTTAGCCTGTCGTCTAAAGCCGTGCCCGTCACGCAATCCTCGATTTATTTATCCGCACAACTCATGATGCTTGTTGCGCTCGCGTTTATTCCGCGCGAAGTCTAAAGCTGGTCGTGACTTTCGGCGGGCGGCGCGGTCGCGTGAAAGTCTTCATAGAAGCGGCGCGTGTACTCTTCGAGCAACTGCTCGACGCGCTGCGGGTCGCTCGATGCGACAACAAGACCAGCGTGATGGCGCTTCCTGAGGCGATAAAAAATCTCAGGGTCATTGTACGAAGACGTATCGGGCCATTCCTGCCGCGCGAGCGAGATGATGACTCCCGCGTAATCGTCGCGGTGCGGCGCGAGTTCGTATGTGCCATCGCTTCCTGCGATTTCGACTTTGGCCCACTCGGCCCAGAGGTTCAGCCCCGTCGCCGCTTCTACGCACTCGGCGATGTTTGCGCCGCCGACGCGCGCGGCTATCTCAAGAAAATAGAAACGCCCGTCGCGACCCTTGATGAACTCTGCGTGAGTCACGCCGCGCACAAGCCCTAAAGTTTTAATCAGATTGCGGTTGAACGTCTCAAGCGATTGCGCGTCCGCCGACTGGCGCGGAATCTTCCGCGTGGTGAAGATGCCGCCGTGCGCGACCTCCATCGGCGGGTGTCCATACTTGTGCGGCACGGCGAATAAGGCTTCGCAATCAGCGACTATCGAATCAACGTGATAGATATCGCCCGCGACGAACTGCTCAAGCACGTAAAGCGACTGACGGTCGCCGAGCGCATCGAGCAGCGGCCACAGTTCATCGGCGTGATTGACTCTCTTTATTCCGAGCGACGCGGCTTCCGAACGCGGTTTCAGAACCCATGGAGGCGGCACCCGCTCCATAAACTGGCGTATCAGATCATAGTTCAGAACGTGAACGAATTCGGGCACGAGTATGCCTTCTTCTCTGGCACGCACGCGCATGGCGAGTTTATCGCGGAAGTATCGCGCGGTGGTTTCGCCCATCCCAGGCACGCGAAGGTGCTCGCGCAGGATAGCCGCTGTCTCCTGATCGAATTCATCGAGCGGCACTATGCGATCAATGATGATCGAGCGAGCCATATAGCTCACGCCTTTTATAATATCGTCGCGCGTGTGAACGTCGGGCATGTAGAAGAAATCGTCGACGGCCTCGCGCGGCCATTCGGCATCGCGCAATTTTTCGACCGTGAGCAGTATGACGCGGCAGCCCTGACGGCGGCACTCGCGCAAGAATTCTTCGCCCTTGAGATAACTTGCGATGCAAAGCACGTTGAGTTGATGTTTATCGTTCACGGCGCTCCTTTGTGATTGAACAATGTATGCCGGATGAAAAGCTGAATCCTCGCAGCGCGAGACGGCAAGATTATAAACCACAGACGAACCGCGACAAAGTTGCGCGGGCAAACGAGTGGAGTTCGTTGATTCAAATCGATCGTAGCGTTTTGAAATCAGCGATTGAAAAGCTGCGAAGTAGCCGATTTTGTGATTTGGCATCACGTCATCTGACCGACAGCAACTCGCGTAAGTCTGCCGCCCCACTCGTCATCTCAGCGCAGTATCGTGTACAATGCTGCGCGATGTATGCGGAGGTTGCGGTCCCACTTTACGTCAGGCAGACATTCACCTATCGCTTGCCGGGTGATATGGCAAGCCGCGCCCGCGCAGGCTCGCGCGTCGTCGTCCCGCTCGGTAAAAAGCTTCTAACAGGCTTCATAGTCGCCGTTCGCCAGCGCCTCGAAGACGAAACCGCCGAGTACGAAATCAAAGATGTTGAAGAACTCGTTGACGAATCGCCCGTCATCGCGCCCGACATTTTGGAATTAACAAAGTGGATGTCGGATTATTACTACGCGCCGTGGGGCGAATGCCTAAGAACTGCGCTGCCTGCCGGCGCAACGGTTGCGACCGAGCTTGTCTTAACAATCACGGAAGCGGGGCGAGCCGCGCTCTCTCATCTCCCATCGGGCTTCGGCTGGGCATCGTCAAAACATCGCGCGCTGGAGCTACTCGCAGGCGCGGGCACAATTGGCGCGCGCGAGCTTGAGCGACAGCTCTCCAAATCAGGCATGGCCTCGCTCATTCGCCAGCTTGAGCGCGCCGGTTACGTAAGTGTGTCTCAACGCGTTGTCGAGAGCCGACTCAAACCCAAGCTGCAAAACGCGGTCAGGCTTGTCATTCCGAAGTCCGAGGTCCGAAGTCGGAAGTCGGAATCAGACCAAGCGAGTAACGACTCTAATCCTGAAAATGGCAATCACGATAAGCGTCGGTCGCGGACTTCGGACTTCAGACTTCGGACTTCAGACAAGCTGAGCGAAGCTCAGGAGCGCGTGATTGACGCATTGAGAGAGGCGGGCGAGGCCGTCACGCTGAGCGAATTGATTGAAGCGGCAAACGTGTCGGCCTCTGTCATTCGCACGCTTGAGCGGCGCGGTCTGGTCGAAGTCTTCGCGCGCGAAGTCCGGCGCGATCCGCTCGCTCACATCGAGCAGCAGGAGATTGATCTGGTCACGCTTAATGAAGATCAACAACGCGCGCTAGATCAGATAGTCGCGCAGATCAATGAGCGCCGGTACGCGACCTTTCTTCTGCACGGCGTGACGGGGAGCGGCAAGACCGAAATCTATATTCGCGCAATGCGCGAGGCAACTCGTCAGGGACTCACGGCGCTGATGCTCGTGCCTGAAATCGCGCTCACGCCCGTCTTCTCGCGAAGGCTTCGCGCGATATTCGGCGACGCGGTTGCGATTCTTCATTCAAGTTTGTCTGAAGGCGAGCGCACGGACGAGTGGCGGCGCATTAAGGAAGGCGAGGCGCGCGTCGTCATCGGCACTCGCTCAGCAGTATTTGCGCCGGTCGAAAATCTGGGCATCATTGTTGTCGACGAAGAGCACGAAACTTCTTACAAGCAGGACGACACGCCGCGCTATCACGGGCGCGACACCGCGATTATGCGAGCCGTGCGCGCAGGCGCCGTTGTCGTGCTTGGCTCGGCCACGCCGTCGCTCGAATCTTTTCACAACGCGCGCACAGGAAAGTACAACTACATTAGATTGAACACGCGCTTCGGCAATCGCGCGCTGGCCGATGTCGAAGTCGTTGACATGCGCGAGGTCTTCAAGCGACACGGCAAGCAGCAGACTTTTTCGGATGAATTGAAAACCGCGATAGGCAAGACCTACGAGCGCGGCGAGCAGACGATGATTCTCTTGAATCGTCGAGGTTATTCATCGTTCGCGCTGTGCCGGACGTGCGGGCTTGCGATTCATTGCCCCAACTGCGACGTGACGCTCACATATCACCGCTACAATCAGAGCCTGCAATGCCACTACTGCAACTACATACGACCCGCGCCGAAGGTCTGCTCGGCCTGCGACGGACAGTACATTCACTACGTCGGCGAGGGGACTGAGCAATTAGAAGCGAAGCTGCGCGAGCTTTATCCGCAGATGAACATCGCGCGTATTGATCGAGATACGACGCGGCGGCGCGGCAGCCTTGAGCAGATGTTGATGGAATTTTCTGCCGGAGGGATTGATCTGCTCGTTGGCACGCAGATGATCGCCAAAGGACATGACTTTCACAACGTGACGCTGGTCGGAGTGATCTCGGTTGATGCTGGTTTGGGCCTGCCCGACTTTCGCGCCGCCGAGCGCACGTTTCAACTGCTCACGCAGGTCGCGGGCCGCGCGGGCCGAGGCGAGCTTGCAGGGCGCGTCATCATTCAAACCTATCATCCTGAGCATTACTCGCTTGTGTGCGCGCGCGATCAGGACTACGACGGGTTTTATCAACGCGAGATAAGCTTTCGCCGCTCGATGCACTATCCGCCGTTTTCCGCGCTCATAAACATCTGCGTTCACGACAAGGAATTTGATCGAGCGAACAGCATATCAACCGACCTCGCGCGCGAATTGCGTCAACAGGCAAGCGATTCTTCTTTGCGCGTGCTTGGGCCTGCGCCTGCGCCGCTCGCGCGCATAAAGGGCGAGCATCGTTTTCAGATATTGATTAAAGCGCGCAGCCGAACTCGCGCCCGCGAAGCACTCGACGTTGCGATGGACCGGGTGATTTCGCTTGGCTACAACCCGCGCTCGATTTCTATTGAAGTTGATCCGATCAGTTTAATGTAAATCAGGCTTGGCGCTTGCAGCCACTGTGCGGTTAGAATTCTTGGGCGATGTTCATAGACTCACACGCGCACATCGAAATGTCGGATTTTGACGGCGACCGCACGGCTATGATCGCGCGTGCGCGTGACGCTGGCGTTGAGATAATCGTCTGCGTCGGCGATGGCGATGTTGCGCGCGATTCGCACGAGGCCGCGTTTCGCGTAGCCGAAAAATTCCCGTTCATCTACACGACCGTAGGCGTTCACCCGCACGAAGCCCGCTTGCTTGATGATAAGCTGTACGCGCGATTGGCTGAACTTTCCGAGCATCCGAAAGTCATCGCGTGGGGCGAGATAGGATTGGATTATCACTACGACAACTCGCCGCGCGACGTGCAGCAGGAGGCGTTTCGCAGGCAGCTTAGAATGGCGCGCGAACGCAGGTTGCCCGTCGTCATTCACACGCGCGAGGCCGAAGCCGATACGCTTGCGATTCTCGACAAAGAATGGAAAGACGCTAACCTTCCGGGCGTGATTCATTGCTTCACCGGCACGCGCGCTTTCGCGGAAGAAGCCGTGAGGCTGGGATTTTATATTTCGTTTTCAGGCGTGGTCACGTTCAAGAAGGCTGACGACCTGCGCGAGACTGCTAAAATCCTTCCGCTTGAAAGACTGCTCATCGAAACCGACAGCCCGTTTCTTGCGCCGGTTCCTTTTCGCGGACGGCGCAACGAGCCTGCTTACGTCGTCGAGGTCGCTCGCGCAATAGCCGAAGCCCGCGGCGCAAGCTCAGAAGAGATTGGCCGCGCGACATCGGAGAATTTCAAACGAGTGTTCCGTCTCAATGAACGTGAACCTGTGGAGGCGAATAAATGAGCGCGGCAACAGTTGAGTTCACTCATCAGGAATTGAGCCTGTTGCTGTTCGCTCTCGAAGGCGGCGCGGCTGAGGCAGGCGCGCAGTCGGATGATGATGTGCCTTGCGAAGAGTCTTGTCCCGTTGCGGACCATTTTGAAGTGATGTTTGAAAGCGGCGCGCTTCCGCCCGACAAGCGATTGGCTCATCACTTGAACACGCACCTGCGCGAAGGATTAATCGAAAGCGGCGCGTTTGAATTTATGGCGGCGATGCGCGAAGGCCGCGCGCCATCAACTGAAGAGCAGGCGAAGATGCGACAGATCAACGAGCGGTTGAAGAGCTGGCGTTGCGAGATAAAGCTGAACGACGCGGACCGCGCGCTGCTCAATCAATCAATGAAACGGCTGCCGCGCTCGGCGTGGGTGACGATGCCGCGCGTGATGTGGCGGCTGCGCAAGAAGCTTAAAGCGCGATGAAGCCATCAGATGAAGAGAAGATCGCTTAATAGATTCTCCATTGAGATTCATTTCAGCCGCGCGCTTCAAATCCGTATTGACTCTATCAAATTCCGCGCAGCTTGAATCATATTTTTCGTCCAAGCTATAGTCGAAAAGAGAATCAGCAGATGACCGATCCAAACCGGCAAAACCTGTATGTGAAAGACCGACTCGTCGTCGCGCTCGATGTGCCTGACCGCGCGAGCGCGCTTCGCCTCGTTGAGCAACTGAGCGGCGTAGTCGGCATGTTCAAAATCGGCAGCCAGCTATTCACAGTCGAAGGGCCTGAGCTTGTGCGCGAGATAGCGTCATCGGGCGAGCGCATCTTTTTGGACTTGAAATTTCACGACATACCGAACACGGTAGCTGGCGCGGTTCAATCGGCGGCGCGGCTCGGCGTTTCAATTATCAACGTTCACACGCTCGGAGGAACCGAGATGATGCGCGCCGCCGCTCAAGCAGTTGGCGATCGCGGGCCATTGTGGATAGCGCGGCCCGCCGTGCTCGGCGTGACTGTGCTTACGAGCATGAACCGCGCGGACCTTGAAAACGTAGGCATCAACTCAGATGTTGAAAGCGCCGTCGCGCGGCTCGCTATGCTTGCGCACGATTCAGGGCTTGATGGAGTAGTCGCGTCGCCGCGCGAGATTCGACTCATCCGCGAGCGTATCGCAGCCAAGCAATTCATCATACTCACGCCGGGCATTCGACCCGCGTGGTCTGCGCAAGGCGACCAGAAACGCATCTCCACGCCTGCCGATGCTTTGCGCGACGGCGCTGATTTCATCGTCATAGGCCGCGCAATCACAGACCACAGGGAGCCGCGCGCCGCTGCCGAGCGCATTCTGGAAGAAATCAGCCGTCAGTGATCAGTGGCCAGTGGTCAGCAAAGTGATCTTCCATTGCTGCAATCAATGTATGCCAAAGAGAAACACTCTAATAAGAACAAACAACTGACAACTGACCACCGACCACTGACCACTCTCATCTACATCGCGGGGCTTGATGGAACGGGCGAGTTGCTGTTCAAGCAAATCTCTGAGCTTGCGCGTTCGTACCGGGTCGTGACGTTTCGCTCGCGCGATTCAGGCCGGTTCACTTATGAGGACTTAACGGATGACGTTGCTGCAATCATCAGGCAGTCGAAAGAGACGCGAGCGATAATTCTGGGCGAGTCATTTGGCGGAACCGTTGCGATGATGTTCGCGCTCCGCTATCCGCAGATGGTCGAGCGGCTCGTCGTCGTGAATTCATTCCCGCGATTTCGCAAGCGGCTGAAAATCCGCCTCGCCGCGTGGCTCGCTTCCGTCTTGCCATTTCGATTGCTTTGGCCCGTGCGATTTGCGGCCTGCGCTCTTGGATTGCATCTGGATGGAGTGAGCCGCGATGATCGCCGCCGATTCTTCAAAGCGATTCGCACAGTAAAGAAAGAAGGCTACGCGCGCCGCTTGCAGTTAATCGCTGAGCTGAATATCGAGGATCGCCTATCGGAGATTGAAGCGCCCACACTTTTCATCGCAGGCGAAAAAGATTTGCTTGTTTCTTCCGCGAAAGAAGCGCGCAGGATGGCGGCGCGAATGCGTAATGCTACGGTGAAGATCATTAAGGGCGCGGGCCACGCCTGCCTGCTCGGCAATCGCGTTCATCTGGCTGAATTGCTGAATGAATGGCGCGCGGTTGAAAGCGCATCGCGCAAATAATTCGTTGCGTATCTCTGCGGCGGCGTCGTCGCTGCGTGATGTCGACTCTTCAGATTTGTAGATGATGGCTCCGAACAGGCTCAAGGTTCGGCGTTGCGCCTGCGACGCCCTTTTGTGAATTCTTTTCTGCGATAAATCATAAACCGCTCGATCATTCCGAGCGGCTTGTACTCTTCCATAAAGCCTGCGAGTTCCGGGAAGCTCTTTATCGAAAGCGCGGCGTTGAACGCGCCAAGCTCGTCGACGATGTATTCGGGTCGCGTCTGCTCTAAGTCACGAAGCAATTGAAGCCGAGCCGCAGCCGTCACGTTTTCATCTAGTATCGGATGGTAGCCGTCGCCGAAGTAATGAACGTCAGCCGGAACTCCCGTGAGCGGCTGCGTGCTCAGATATCGAGATGCAGGTTTTAGGTCCGTCCAGAAATAAATCTCAGGCCGGTAGCCCCAGACAAAGAGATAATCCGATGACGCGCTTTGTTCGTCCGCCCGTTTCACTTTCTCAGCAACGCGCATCGCTTCAACGCCGACGCGATCAGCCGCGCCGTCGGGCATATCTTTTATCCCGGCAGCGACCATCCGCTCTTCGCGGTTCAAGATTTCATGAAACCACTCGCGAGTCGCATCGCTTTTAGTTCCACGCGCCCAATCAACAGCAAGCGTGACTGTTCGAGAATGAAACCGGACAATCGTGACGGCAAAGCCAATGGCGAGCGCAGCAAAAAGGGCGCGGCGGTTGCTGAACGCGCGCAACCATCGCGGCTTGCTGCTTGAATCAGATTGAGCCTTGAGCGATTCATTTATGCTGACAAGCCCGCGCGCGCCGATTAGACACAGGCTTGGAAGTATTTGAAAGAAGTAATGGCCGAAGAACCTCCCGCCGACGGCAAGTCCGGCGTAAGAGACGGCGAACCACAAGAGCAGAGTCAAATCGGCCCTGAATTCACTTGCTGTCACGGAATCGGCTCCCAGAGCCAGTTTCGCGGCTTCGCTACGATTTGCTTTCGCTCGCCTGATTGTAGAGACGGCGACGAACGCGAGGGCGACAAGCAGCGTGTTATTGAGCGCGAAGTAATCCACACTCTGGCGCAGCGCCGACGCGGCAATAGCCCGTGCGCCATAGTATCGAGCGTACCTTGAACCCCAATCCCAGACGTAGAGCCAGTACTCGGAAAGCGAATGAGTAGCCGCGATGTAAATCCAGAAAGGCAGCGCGCCCGCCGCGAAACCCGCAAGCGCGCAGAAGGCAGCGGTCAGTTTCCCGCTTGCAGTTTGACGACCTGAATCCGGCTCATTAGAAGTCATGCTTTTGCCTTCTGCTTTCTGCCCTCTGCTTTCCGTTTTATCCCCGGCCACTGACCACTGACTACTGACCACTGTTCTGCGCGCGATAAGTAAAAGCGCGGCGAAGAACAGCAGCGCGAACGCTGCTTTCGGGTTCGTTTGAAATGCAATACCGATGAGCGCGCCGCCAATGAATGCAAACCGCAGGCTTTGCGCTCGTGCGACGACGGGGCCAAACATCGCGCCTTGCGAGCGCGCGAGCAGATAAACGCCAGCCGTGTATGGCAGCGCCATCAGAAAATCCGTGTTGAATCCTTGAAAGTGCCCTTCCTGATAAGTCGTGCTGAAGACTGCAAACAAGGCCGCAGCAATCAGCCCCGTTCGCCTCTCGTAAAGCCACGCGCCGAACAGGTAAAGCACGAATGAGACCGCGAGCGAATAAAAAATCGTGAAGAGCCTAATCGTGAGAATGTGCGGACCAAAGATTTTGAAAAGGCCGGCGTAAACGAGCGGCAGTGCGGGAGGCTTATCGAAATAAATTTCGCGATAAAGCGCCTTGCCACGCATCAACTCTTCGGCTGACGTGAACCACAGCCCGTCATCCTGGTAAAGATGGCCCGCGTAAAAAATGCGCAGCAGGAAAGTGAGGGCGGCAAGCGCGGCGAACACCTTCACTACAGTCGCACCCTGAAACTGGCTCCCAGAGCCGGTTTGAAGGCTACTGATATTGAGCGGAGGCGAATCCGGCGAAGGATTTTTCGTGCGCGCGGCGCGCAGGCTCATTTTATTAATCCACGCTCGGCGACTGTCGCTTTCAAGAAAAGATGCACGCACGGGTGTTAGTTGGTCAGGTTCAAAATCACGGGAACGAGAGTGGCTGTCGCTTCCGTGTGCACACGGATTGCCGCGTCAAGCTCGTCTGCGAGGTTAGCTTTAACCGACGAAAGCGACGAGAAATCAAACAACCGGCGGTCGAGCAATTGCGACGGCTGAATGTTTGCGAGCGCGCGCAGCATCGAGCTTCGCACTGCCGGTATCTCCTGCTGCAACTCGTTTATCAATCGCTTAACGCGCTTGCGCTTGAGGTTCTCCTGCGAGCCGCACAGGTCGCACGGGATTATGGGATAGTTTTGCGTCTCGGCAAAAGCGGCTATGTCTGCTTCCCACGAGTAGGCGAGCGGTCGGATAACCATGTTGCGCCCGTCGTCGCTGCGGAGCGCGGGCGGCATCGCCTTGAGCGAGCCGCTGAAAAACAGGTTGAGCAGAAAAGTCTCCAGTATGTCGTCGGCATGATGGCCGAGCGCGATCTTTGTGCAGCCTTCTTCAATCGCAGTGTTGTAGAGTATCCCGCGACGAAGGCGCGAGCAGACCGAGCAGGTAGTTTTGCCTTCGGGCACGAGCGATTTGACAATCGAGTAGGTGTCGCGCTCGATGATGCGAAACTCTAGGCCAAGCTTTGAGAGATATTCGGGCAGAACGCGCGCCGGAAAGCCCGGTTGTTTTTGATCGAGGTTTACAGCCAATAACTCGAAGCGCACGGGCGCGCGGCGTTGAAGGTCCATCAAAAGGGTGAGCAGCGTGAAGCTATCCTTGCCGCCGCTGAGGCAGACCATCACACGGTCACCGTCTTCAATCATATTGAAATCAGCGATGCACTGGCCCACGCCATGCAGAAGTTTCTGCTTCAGCTTCTCAGCTCTGTTTGGCTCAACGTTTCTTGTCATCCTGGAAAATTTATACTAGCACACCGCCGCGAGCGCCTGCCACAGTCACGATGGTTGCGCGCTGCGCCAGAGCTTCGCGCGCGCCTTGTTGCTTCACGCGTAGTTCTGAATTTGATTTATGATCCGCTCGGCGCGCGATAACCGGGCCGCGCTCGCACAACTACGTCTTTGCGAGCGGCGCGCACCTGAATCTTTCGGTAGCCACCGTCGCGCGCGGCGTTCGTGGGATAATAACCGAGTGAGTATTGAGTGCGCAGCTCCGCCGCTATTGCTTCAAACGCGAGCGGAAGCGAAGGCAGCGTGTCGGCGCGATGCAGCTTGCCGCCCGACTTTGTCGCGAGGTCATCCAAATACTGATCAGCGATCCGGTACAAGCCATCGAGCCACACGCTCGTCGCGTCTTCGTCGCGCGGCGCGGGGCGGCGCGAGGTCGGATCGTTCGGAAATCGCCGAGTAGGCAATGGCGAATCATTTGGATAGCGAGGATCGTCTGGGTAGCGGCTATCGGGATAGCGAGGATCGTCTGGGTAGCGACTGTCCGGGTAGCGCGGATCATTTGGATAACGAGTGCGCGAGCCGCCGATGTCAGGATGTCGAGTGTCAGGGATGCGCGGGTCTTTCGGGAACCGGTCGAGGATGACCGACGGCAGCGAAACTTCCGGCACGCGGCCTTCGGGCACGCGCGTATCGCCGGGCACGGTTGTTGGCGTCGTCCCCGTAGGCGGGCCGCCGAGCACAACGCTTGGGTCTGTCACGCCCTGACTCGCTTGCCCGCGCACAAGCGCTTCAACCGTCGTGCGCGTGTCGTAGCGAATCGGATAGACTATCACGCCCGATTCTTCGATGGCTTGGAGGTTGTCGCCGTAATTGGCCTTCTCGCTTTTCATGTCGACGCCGTCGGTGAAGATGACGATGGCTTTGCGCCCCGTGACTGGCCGCAGCGCAGCAAGCCCGCGCTGAACCGCGTCGTAAAGCCTCGTGCCTTTCCCCGATTGCACGTTCTCAATCGCGGCGCGCAGCGCGGCTTGATCGTTTGTGAAATCAATGAGGTCTTGAACGGTGTCGGCGAAGGCTATCACCTTGACGCGATCAGCCGGTTGCAGTTGTTCTATGAATGCTCGCGCAGCTTTTTGAATCTGGCGGAGCTGGTCCTGCGTGCTCGCGCTCGTGTCGAGCATCAGCACGACGTGAAAAGGTTCTTTGACGGTTGCGAAAAAAACTATCTCCTGCTTGACTCCATCTTCGTAAACCGCGAAATCTTCTTTTTGAAGATCGGGGATGTAGAGACCGTTGCGGTCACTCGCGATGACGGGCACGGTTACGAGAGTCGTATCGAGCTTGATGGCATCCTGCTCGCGCTGGCTTTCGTCGTCGGGTCTGGCTTGAGGCGCAGGTTGAGTCGTTTTCTTTGAAGAACTGGTTTGCGGCGAGCCTTGCTTTGATTGGCCCGCCGCGCCTGCGATTAATGATATGATGGCGACGCAAATGATGATTGCGCGAGATTGCATGGGCTGCTCCTTTCGGCGCGCTGATAAAACGCGCCGCTTGCGAGTTGGCGAACTTGCGCACAGGCTGCGACGGTTAATCTGCTGCCGCAATATTACAACTTTTTGTTTCCGGTTGCGAGGTTATACAACGTGACGCGTCACAGGATTCAGGTTGAATGCTACGCGGCGAGCCGCGCGGATGAACGGCCTCGCCGCGTGATCGTTGATGGCCGCAAGCACACGGTCGTCCGTCTGCTCAGCGATTCAATCGAAGAGTCGGTTGACGGTGGCAGGCGCGAGCATCGCTTCAAAGTTTTAACCGATGAAGGATGGACTCTTGAGATAGTCCTCGCAGCCGATGGCTGCTGGCGGCTTGAATCAATTCAGGGAGGGAATGAGAGATGAAATATCGGCGGTTTGGGCGCACCGGCTGGATGGTGAGCGAAATCGGTTACGGCATGTGGGGAATGGGCGGCTGGACTGGCTCAGACGATGAAGAGTCAATGCGGTCATTGCAGCGCGCCGTTGATCTGGGCTGCAACTTCTTCGACACCGCGTGGGCTTATGGCAATGGTCGCAGCGAAGCGTTATTGGGTCAGCTTGTGCGCGCCAACCCTCAAAAGAAACTTTACACAGCGAGCAAGATTCCGCCGAAGAACCTCACCTGGCCGAGCCGCCGCGAATTCACTCTCGACGATTGCTTCCCGCCCGATCACATCGAGCATTACGTCCACAGCAGCCTTGAAAACTCAGGGCTTGAGAGCTTCGACCTGATGCAGTTTCACGTCTGGGAGGATTCGTGGCTTGATGATGATCGCTGGGCGAAGAAGATTGACGAGTTGCGCCGCGAAGGATTGATTAAAGCTGTCGGCATAAGCATCAACCGATGGGAGCCATGGAACGGAGTTCGCGCCGTGAGAAGCGGGCTGATTGACGCGGTGCAGGTGATCTATAACATCTTCGACCAGAACCCCGAAGACGAGTTGCTGCCCGCCTGCGTCGAGAGCGACGTGGGCGTGATCGCGCGCGTGCCGTTTGATGAAGGGACACTCACGGGCACGCTGACGAAAGAGAGCCACTGGCCAGAAGGCGATTGGCGCAATACATACTTTGTGCCTGAGAACCTGATTCCGAGCGTCGAGCGAGCGGACGCGCTCAAGCCGCTCGTGCCCGCTAGCATGACGATGGCTGAGATGGCTTTGCGATTCATCTTGAGCAACCCGGCTGTGAGCACGATCATTCCAGGGATGCGCAAAGAGGCTCACGTCGAATCGAATATAGCCGCAAGCGACGGGCGCGGCCTTTCAGCAGAGCTTCTCGAAAAACTGAAAGCGCACCGCTGGGATCGCACGCCGACCCGCTGGTCGCAGTAGAGCGAAGGATGAATTCAAGCAAAACCGTATTATCCTTGCGAGAAGTTTTAGAGCAACTTTTGATTGCGTTTAGATTTAGAGCGCGACGATTAATCGTCGCGCTCTAAAGTGTGCGCCAATTCGCAATCCGATTTACTGTTGAAAGACTATTTCGCCGCCAATGACAGTCATCACGCAGCGGGTTTTGAGAATTTCGGCTTCCGGTATCTTCATAATGTCGGCTGATAACACTGTGAAGTCTGCGAGCTTGCCCACTTCAATCGAGCCTTTGATGTTTTCTTCAAACGCTGCACGGGCTGCCCAGATGGTGAACATCTTTAACGCCTGCTCGCGCGTGACAGCTTCTTCCGGGTGCCAGCCTTCGCCTGAAAACCCGCGAATGTCTTTGCGCGCGACCGCAGCATAAAACTCGATCATCGGCTCGCCTCGCTCAACAGGGGCATCAGACCCGCCTGGAACGATTGAGCCGCTTTTGATGAAGCTCTGCCACGCATACGCGCCTTTGAGTCGAGCAAGTCCGAGACGCGCGGGCGCAAAGTGCAAATCGCTGATGGCGTGCGAAGGCTGCATCGAAGGAATCACGCCGAGACGCGCAAAGCGAGAAATGTCCGTCGGGTTCACAATCTGCGCGTGCTCGACTCGCCATCGCGGCTCGCGCACTTTGCGCTCTGAGGGCGGCACTGCGTTGAACGCCTTCTCGTAGAGGTCGAGTATTGTGCGGTTTCCGCGATCCCCGATGGCATGAGTTTCAATCTGAATCCCCTTGCGCAGCGCTTCGATGAACATAGGCAGCAGGTCTTCAGGTTTTGTGGTAAAAAATCCAGATGTGTTCGGCGCGTCCGAATAAGGCTCGAGCAGCGCCGCGCCGCGCGACCCAAGCGCGCCGTCCATGTAAGCCTTGATGGCGCGCACCGTGAAGTGATTATCGAACGCGCCGATCACAGGGCCTTCCTGAAGCAGACGATTCGCGTCGGGACCGGGACCGCTCACCGCGTCGTATATCCTTATCTTGATCTTCCCTTCGCTGAAAAGTTTTTTGATTAACTCGATCTCTTTGTAGCTGTTTCCGGGAATCTGCACTTCACACCAGCCAAGCTCAAGGCTGCGCTTGACGCCTAGCAGCAGCGCCTGCTCGGCCTGCTGCTCTCCCGCGCGCGGGATGTGGCGGCGGACGAGTCCTTGCGCCGCGTCAATAAGCATACCCGTCGGCTCGCCCGTCTTCGGGTCTTTCAGCACCTCGCCGCCGAACGGGTTCGGAGTGTTCTTATCAACGCCAGCGATCTTGAGTGCCGCGCTGTTTGTGACTGAAGCGTGACCGTCTGCGCGAGTAAGAACAACCGGATTGTTCGGAGAAATTTTGTCCAGGTCCCACCGGGTCGGAAATACGGGCGGCTTCCAGAAAGTTTCAATCCAGCCGCGACCCGTGACCCACTCGCCGGGCCGCGCGCGATCAACGCGCTCTTTGACTCTGGCCAGAAATTCTTCGAGCGTGTTCGCGCCTTCGAGATTCAAATTCATCTCGCGCTCGCCGACGCCCATCAAATGATAGTGCGAATCGGTCAGGCCCGGCACAACTGTGTTGCCTTTCAAATCAATGATACGAGTCGCGTTGCCTTCGTACTTCGCGGCGTCTTCGTTCGAGCCGACGAAGATAATCTTTCCGCCCGTGACGGCGATGGCTGCGGCGCGCGGCTGCTTTTCATTTACGGTGTAGATGTTGCCGTTCTTGAATATTATTTCGGCCTTCTTGGTTTGCGCCTGCACGTGCAGCAGGCAGAGCGAAGCCAGGATCAAAGTCAAACCAGCAATTTTCATGATCTCCTCAAGGATGATTGTAGTAGGGGCAAGGCTTGTCCCTGCCCGGATTGCCGAAGGCAACGACAGACATTTGCCTTTAGCCAATTTTATTAGCGCCTGATTCTTTCATCGCGCGCCGTGGGGAACCCGATTGCGGGTCGCGGGCAGGGACAAGCCCTGCCCTACAAGTTGTACTTCCCCGCTTCGATTATCGAGTCGGCGATGCGGCGGCGCGCGGCGATCATCTTCACCGGCGCGCGATGAGCAAGCTTGTCAATCAACGCTGCGCTTTCGTCTCCCGTCTCCGTCATAATCACTCGCGCCGCGCGCTCGATTCTATGAGCCGCATCGCGCGCGAAGACTCGCGTTATGTCTGTTTGAGTCTCGCAAGATTTGGGGCCGCGAGCTTCGATCAATTTCTGCGTGCGCAGCAAGGCGCTCTCCATCGCGTAAACGTCCATCGTCATCTCGGCAACGAGTCCGAGCGCCTCCTGCTCGTCGCGCGCGCCGTCGCCGTAAGCTCGCGCAAGGCTGCGAATCGCTACGAGCGTCATCGCCTTCGCGCCTTTGAGCATCAGTATCTCATTCGCCAATGCGATATTTGCCGTAGACATCATAAGAGTGTCGGAAGCTGGCTGCTCTCCGGCGGCAATACGTTCGGCTGCCTCAAACAGCGCAAGCTCGCCCGCTTTCGCCCGCTTCAAAAGCTGCGTTGCAATCACGATGCGATTAATCTCATTCGTGCCTTCGTAGATTCGTGCGATGCGCGCATCTCGATATGCCCGCTCCGCCGGGTAATCCTTTGAGTAGCCGTAGCCGCCAAAGACCTGCACCTCTTCGTCAACGACGTAACCTAATGCTTCGCTCTCCCAGACTTTTATGATCGAGCACTCTACGGCGTATTGCTCAAGCACGCGAAGCACCTGCTGCGGGTCATCTTTATCAACGCGATGCAGCGGTTCGTCAATCGTGCCGAGCGTGCGATAGAGCATCGCTTCGCCGACGTAAGCGCGCATGGTCATCTCGGCTATTTTCTGTTTTATCAATCCGAAATTTGCGATGGGCTGGCCGAACTGTTGTCGCTCTTTCGCGTACTGCACCGATTGAGCGAGCGAGAGCTTGATTGTTCCAACTGAACGCGCGCCTAGTTTCAATCGCCCGATGTTCAAAACGTTGAAAGCTATTTTGTGACCGCGTCCGATTTCGCCTAAAACATTCTCGACGGGTACGCGGCAGTCTTCGAGCATCAGCGCAGTCGTGGAGCAGCCGTCAATGCCGAGCTTCTTCTCTTCGTGACCGCTTACGAGTCCCTGCCCGCGCTCAACTAAAAACGCTGTGAACTTTTCGCCGTCAACTTTGGCGAATACTGTGAACAGATCGGCGAAGCTGCCGTTCGTTATCCACATCTTCTGGCCGTTGAGAATGTAGTGGCGGCCATCATCGGAGAGCACGGCGCGGGTTTTTGCGGCCAGCGCGTCCGAGCCTGAATGCGGCTCAGTGAGTGCGTAGGCTCCGATCATCTCGCCCGTCGCCAGCTTCGGCAAGTATTTCTGCTTCTGTTCTTCGGTGCCGAAAAAAACAATCGGCAGCGTGCCGATGTTGACGTGCGCGCTCTGAGTTCCGGCGAACGACGCTTGAAGCGCAAACTGCTCGCCGACAATCGCAGAGCTGACTTTATCAAGCCCAAGCCCGCCGTACTTTTCAGGTATATCAATCGAAAGAAGCCCCAGCTCGCCCGCCTTGCGCATCAACTCGCGATGCGTCTCCCAGTTCTTCGCGTAGATTTCATCTTCGCGCGGCAGGACTTCTTTGCGAAGGAATTCTTCTGCGCTGCGGGCGAACATGCGCTGCTCCTCGCTTATCTCTTCGGGCGTGAAAATGTCGGCGGGCGCGCGGTCTTCGATGAGGAAGCCGCCGCCTTTGATTAATTCAGGTTGTTCGGCTCTGCTTGTCATTGTTTCATCTCCAGCCGGATAGGACCATTAAACAATTTTCAATCTCTACACCAATCCGGCAAAGGGCGCGTCAACTGAAACTCGCCAGCCTTCCAGCACGCGAGACTCTGCCCAGTCGCCCGCGCCGTATATCCGGCTCGAAGTAAGTGCTATCTATGTAGATTGCCTCGCGTGGATGGTAAATCTTGCCAGGCATACCGTGCGCAGCAAGAAATGCCGGAAGCGATATGGTTAAGAATGAGCCTGTGTATCCGTGCGGCGTGTCAGGCGGTGTGACCATATAAATTACCCCCCTCAATCAATTCATAATGCGAGCGGTCTTCAGGGTCGGGCAGCTTCCAGAACTCTTCGAGCGTGTAGCGATGAAGCAGCGGCGAGAAAGCGACCTCAGTTGTTTGTTCCATTTCTAAAACCGACATGGCCTGCACCTCCGTGATTGGCTCTCATCGTAGCACACCAGACAGACTGCCTCAATCAACTGTCAATATGATTTTCCCTACCGTCTCGCGCCCTTCCATGCGGCGATGCGCTTCGGCTGCTTCGGCGAGCGGCAATGTCAGCCCAATTGTCAGCTTTAACTTTCCGCTCGCGACCCATTCGACCACTTGCTGAATGGCTCGAACGGCGATTTCGGGCACGCGCATCGCGGTCACCAACCAGAACGCGCTCACCTTCAGAGATTTTTCATAAAGCAACCGCACGTCCAACGGGTCGGGCCTCCCTGATGCCGCGCCGTAGCTGATGAGATGGCCGAACGGCGCGAGCGATTTCAAACTGCCTTCAATCGTTGCTTTGCCGACTGAGTCAAGCACAAGGTCCACGCCGCGCCCGTTCGTTATGCGATTTATCTCTTCGGCAAAATCCGACTTGTTGTAGAGAATCACGGCGTCTGCGCCCATCTCGCGCACAAGCTCGGCTTTCTCTTCGCTCGACGTAGTGCCGTAGGCGATGCCGCCAGCATGTTTTACCATCTGCACGGCGAGAAGTCCCACGCCGCCCGCAGCAGCATGAATTAAAACTGATTTGCCAGGTTCGATGCGATCCATCGTGTAGAGCATGTGATAAGCCGTGAGAGCTTGAAGCGGAAAGGCCGCGCCCTGCTCAAACGAAATCGAATTGGGCAGCGGTATGAGCTGCCGCGCAGGGACAACGGTGTATTCGGCGTAGCACGCCTGACTAAGAAAAGCGACGCGGCGACCTATTAAATCTTTATCAACCCCTTCGCCGACATCTTCGACAACGCCCGCCGCTTCAGCGCCGGGGACGGCAGGCAACTGCGGCTGCACGAGGTATTGTCCGCGACGAAGCAGCGTGTCAGCGAAGTTCACGCCGACTGCTCGCACACGGACCAGCACTTCGCCTGTGGCAGGCTGAGGGGGTTCGATATCTTCATAGCGGAGCACCTCCGGCCCGCCAAGTTCGTGAAATCTTATTGCTTTCATATTCTCTCCTAAGCGGTTAGCATTCAGCCAAAGATCATCGGCATGCTTGGCGGTTCCGGCTGAAAGCTATGAAAAATCCTTCCCTTCAAATTCGCCGATGCGCCGCCGCAGCACGTCTGGCACGCGCACGGGCCGAAGCGACTTCGGATCAATGCAGACGTAAAGCGACGTGGCCGAGTTGATTAATCGGTCTTCGCCTTCGGGATAAATCTCGAAGTCAAACGTGAGGCTCGTGTTGCCTATCTTTGATACGCGAGTATGGACTTCCAGAATCTCATCGAACCGCGCAGGCGATTTAAACTCCATCGTGATGCGCGCAAGCACCGTGTCTGCGTCCATCTCGACGAGGTCTTTCCATTCAAATCCGACCGCGCGAAAGTACTCGGTCCATGCCACGTCGTAATAAGTCAGGTAGTTTGCGTTGAAGACGATGCCTTGCAGGTCAGTCTCGGCAAACCTGACTCTGAGCTTGTGATTGAATCTGAAATCTGTCTTCACGGGGCGCTATCATGACTGAAAGCGGCTGACTTATCAATCCACGAAGGACACGAAGCGCACAAAGAAAAAGTTGAATTACAAGGGCCAATCTCTGCTTTCTGTTTCTTCGTGGGAAGCACGAAGAGATTGCTGGATGAGATGAAGCTCAATTCACGTCAGCCCCGAAGGGGCGAAGCATTAAAGCCACGAGTGCAAACTCGTGGACTATGCACGATGAGCGTGACAAACCCTCAAAGAGGGTGGCGGAAATTTAATCAAAGGATATTGATCAATGTCCGCCGTCCCCTTCGGAGACTGGCGTTATTGGTGTTTGGTGTCCCACGAGTTATCACTCGTGGCTTTAATCTCTCGCCCATTTCATGGGCTTTAATTAACCAACTCGCTCCAGTTACTTTTACGTGCTTTCACGTCGGTGTCCTTCGTGGATGACTATTTAGATTTGTGCTATGCTCAGCCGCGCCCGAATCTTCGTCAGGAGGTATCGCCATGATAGTTCCGCTCAACGAATATGATTTTCTGAAACGCGCGCTTGTAGCTCACGCGACTAAGGAAGCCGTCGTGTGCGGCGGCGCTCGACTGACTTACGCTCAGTTCGGCGAGCGCGTCAACCGATGGGCTAATCTGATGCGCTCGCTCGGAGTTGAAAAGGGCGACCGCGTCGCGCTGCTCACGCAGAATTGTCATCGAGTGCTCGAAGCATTCTTCGGCACGCCGCTCATCGGCTCTATCCTGATGCCGCTTAATTTCAGGCTCGTCACCGATGACTTTGAATACATTCTCAATCACGGCGGCGCGAAGGTCATTATAGTCGAAGAAGGACTGACGCACCTGATAGAGCCGATACGCGAGAGATTGCAAACAATAGAGCATTTCATCCAGGCGAGCGACGATTCTAATTCAACCGATGGCTGGCGCGATTATGAATCGTTAATGAGCAAGGCATCAAACGAGCAGCCCGCGCCCGCTGAGATTGATGAGAACGAGCCTTCGGCGCTGCTCTACACTTCAGGCACGACGGGCAAACCCAAAGGCGTGATGCTCACTCATCGCAACCTCTACATCAACGCAATGAATTCAATCTGCGAATTCGGCATACACGAGCGCGACGCTTACCTGCACACGCTCGCGCAGTTTCATTGCAACGGCTGGGGCATCCCTTACGCGGTCACAGGCATGGGCGCGCGCCACGTCATCATCAAGAAATTCGAGCCTGCGGCTTTCTTCGATTTAATGCGGCGCGAGCAGGTCACATTCGCCGCGATGCCGCCGACGATGATCAACATGGCGCTGAATTATCCGATGGACGAATCAACGCTCGCGGCGCTTCCGCGCAACGTGCGCGTGGCAACCGCGGGCTCTGCGCCCCCGCTCGCAACGATTCAAGGCGCGCAAGAAAGATTCGGCTGGCGCGTTATTCAGATTTACGGGCTTACGGAAACATCACCGTTCCTCACAGTCTCGAAGATCAAGCCGCACATGGACTCGTGGCCCGTTGAGCATCAATGCCGCGTTCAGGCCAAGACGGGCTATCCGATGATAGGCGTCGACATTCGCGTCGTTGACGATGATGGCCGCGACGTTCCAGCAGATAGTGGCGAAGTCGGCGAGGTCATCGCTCGCGCAAATGTCGTAATGGCCGGTTACTGGCGACAGCCCGAAGCTACGGATGCCGTTATCGTTGACGGATGGTTTCACACGGGCGACATGGCGACAATTGACAGCGAAGGCTATATCGAGGTCGTTGATCGCAAGAAAGACCTGATCATATCGGGCGGCGAAAACATATCATCAATCGAAGTCGAGGGCTTGTTGTACAAGCATCCTTCAGTGCTCGAAGCCGCAGTCGTCGCCGCGCCCGACGAGCGGTGGGGCGAAGTCCCCTTTGCGATTGTCGTGTTGAAAGAGGGCGCTGAGACCACTGAATCAGAGTTGATCGAGTTTTGCCGCGAGCATCTCGCGCATTATAAATGTCCCAAGCGCGTCGACTTCATCGAAGCGTTGCCGCGAACCGGTACGGGCAAGATACAAAAGAACCTGCTGCGCGAACGTTACTGGAAGGGAAAGACGAAGTTCGTCGGCTGACGGGCGCTCTGGCTGATTATCTGAGGCTGCGGCAGGAATCGGTTCATTCGGTGATGAAAATTTGCAAGATGCGGTTGACAATTTTTGTGCCGTACACTACTTATTACGCAGACCTGGGCAAGTTCAATTCAAGAGGAATCGTTATGGGCAATTCAAAACGCATTCTATCGGTGGCGACGGCTTTGCTTCTTGGCCTGCCACTGGCTGCGCCAGCGCAGTGGGAGAAGAAACCTAATACTGAATGGTCCGAAAGAGAAGCGATGAAGGTGCTCAATGATTCGCCTTGGGGGCGGACGCAGGCTTTCAGCTCTCCCGTGACGCTTTTCAGGGGACCGACTTCGGGCAGGCAAGGCATAAGCCAACCAACCACCTCTATCCCTGCGAACGCGACGCACATAAACTTTCGGATTCGATTCTTTTCGGCCAAGCCCGTACGCCAAGCCATCGTCCGTCTGCTGGAGTTGAGGCAGAAACAGGAGATGAGCGACGAGCTTACCGCGCACTTGAACTCGCTGGCATCGGGCGATTTCCAGCAGTACATCATCGTAACCGTATCTTGCGACGCGCAGGAAGCGGGCGCAAATGTTCAGGAAGCAGCGGCACTGCTGCGCTCGCGCGGCACAGCCGACCTCAAGAACAACACCTTCCTTGAGATTAAGGGCGGCAAGCGGCTCTTCCTTCAGGAATACCAGCAGCCGCGCCCGGACGGGCTGGGCGCGCGATTCATTTTCCCGCGCCTCGTTGATGGCAAGCCATTCATCACGCCTGAAAGCGAGGAGGTGCGCTTTTTCTCGGAACTCAACGGCACGTACCGCCTCGACAGGCGCTACAAGATTAAAGATATGATCTACGAGGGCAAGCTCGAATACTGAGCTTGTCACAAACAGACCATCACGCTGCCACGGCTGGCAAGAAAAGGGGGCGGCAAGAGCCACCCCCGAATCCAGTGGAGATACAACCGTGCTCACCAGTTGACGGCAACATTAAACGAGAATTGCCGCACCTGGCCCTGCTGGCCGGTGATTCTTAGGAAATTCGCGGCGTCAAACGTCACGTTCCCTATCGTGAAGTTCGTCTGATTGAAGATGTTGAACGCGATCACACGAAACTCCACGTTGCCATGCTCGCTGAAGTAAGTTCGTTTGACTATGCTCAAGTCGGTCTGAGTGAAGTTCGGACCATAGAGCGAGTTGAGCGGGAAATTGCCGAACGTCCCGGGTGCAGGCGCGGCGAAGATGCCCTCCTTTATCCTGGAGCTTATCAATTGTCCCGTCTTCGGGTCGGTGACGATGTTGAGCAGGCTCGGGTTGATGTAGAATACGCCCACTCCCGTCTTGAAAACGCCGATGTTCTTCTTGAATTCGTCGAACGTCATTCCGACCAGTTGCGCTGGGGCGTTGCCTGCGTTGAAGTTGTTGAAGGTCGAGCGACCCGACGTAATGTAGAACGGAGTGCCCGTCTGGTAAGTGACTATGGCTCCGAGCGTCCATCCTTCGATGGCCTTGCGAATCGGACCCCAGCCGCTGCTCAGGAACCGCCGCCCCGTGCCGAACGGCAGGTCGTAGACCGTGTTGGCCACGAAGCGGTGTCTCTGATCCTGATCGGAGTTCTGGTAATCAAGCCGCAGATTCCTCAGTGTGCGGTACGATTCCAGAGTGCTCTGGTTGTTAACGATGGTGGTGCCGTCGTTGAGCGTCCTGCTCAGCGTATAGTTGGCCTGAAATTGCAGGCCTTGTGAGAACCTTCGACGGATTTCTACCTGAAGCGAATGATAGTTCGAGTAGGAGAAGTTGCCGAGCACACGGGCGAAATTCGCAAACGGGTTTGTCACGAAGAAATTCGCCGGAAGATTCGCGCGGCCAACTCTGTAGGTCGGGCTGAAGGCGAGCGTTGTCACCATAGCTCCGATGTTATTCTGATCCAGGTTGGGTATAAACGTCGTGCTGGCGAAGCCATTGCCGAGACTCACCCCTTGGAAGAGCGCGGTGAAGATCGGCAAATTCACCTGTCCGGGCAGACCCCGGTTATCAAATCTGCAGGCAGGCTGACCCGCCTGGCCGCAGTTCGGGTTGGCGGCGCGGAAGATCGCTAGATTCTTCTGCGCGTTCAAGAATTCCTGCAGGAAGCCGTTCTCGAAGATGTTGCCTTCATTGTAGTCCACGGCGCGGAATATCTTGACCGCGTGGTTCCCTGCGTAGCGAACTTCGAGAGCCGTGTTGGCAGTGATCTCGCGCTCAATGCCGAACGACCACTGCTGGACGTAAGGAGTGACAAGGTTCGGGTCAATCGCCCACAGTCCATTGTTCGGGTTGGCCGCGAAGTTCTCCGCTGCAGTGATGGGAACCTTGAACGCTGGCGTGTTCAGACTCACATCTCCTGAGCCGAGTACCCCGGTGGGCACTGTGTTGGCGGCAGTCTGGATCAGTCCGGGGTTGGTCGTGCCAGTGCCGAGCGCGTTGCTGATGACCGTAAATCCGTCTCGGAGGTAGCTTATTGAAAAGCCGCCGCGCATCGAGCTGCGCCCTTCGTCCCCGAATATCCAATGCAGCGGCCCGCTGTTGAAGTTCGGACTCCACGCGAAGCCTATAAATGGGGCGAAGTTGTTCCAGTCTTTCTGATAGAGTGAAAGACTGGTCTTGCCACTGACGAAATCTAGTGTTGCCGTCTGCCTGCCTGTCATTACTCCCGGCTTGAAGATGTTGCCGGGGCCTGAGATGCCATAGATGTCCTCAAAGTTGGTGACCTGCAAGCCCAGACCGTCGGGCAAGCTTGGCACCCCGAGGTACTCCCAGCGGGTCCCGTAGTTAAAGGTGAAGTTGCGCCTGATTCTCCAAGCATCCTGAAAGTAGAAGCTCACATCGTTATATTTGAACCGGCGCCCGCGCGTCGCGTTCGGGACGAATCCCGATGTCGGGCTGGTAACGTTGAAAGTTCGCGTTGTCGAGCCGAGCATTCCCGTCAGATCACGATAGATTGCTCTGGCCCGGTTGAAAATGTCCGTTCCTGCCTGGCCCGCAGGAAGATTGGGGAAATTAGCGGTGGAAAGACCATCAGGGTTGGCGCTGTTGCTGCCTATGTTAATGGTCTGGACAATGCCTGCGTCGTTGAAGCTGAAGGCGAAGACAACCTGAGCGTCCGCGCCCATGCGGAAGGTGTGCGGCCCTTTAACCATTGAGAGGTTGTCAATGAACTGATTGAGTTTTGTGTTGCGGCCCTGCGACAGAAACGTATTATCTACGGTTGTCACAGAGCCAAAGGTTATCAGCGGCCTGTCGGGGAAGGTTTCGCGCAGGAAGCCTACGGGCGCTTCCTGATGGCCGAAGCGGACCTCGTTGGTTACGTAGGCTCCGAACGTTGAGTGAATAGCCGCAGCCCAAAGCGTTCGAGTCGAAGCCTGAAAAGCGTTCGCGCTGAGGCCGGGGAATGGCGATTCAATGCCGTTGAAAGTATCGGGCGTCAGCAGGAACTCGCCGCGATGAAATACGGCCTCGAGTTTATGCGATCCCCACTTCTGGCTGTTGAACAACTCCTGATCGAATCTAGCGTTGTAGCGGTCGCTTGGGTCGCTGCCCGGCACATTGAAGCGGAAGCCCGCCGTGTTCAAGCCATCGCCGAGCAGCGTGTTGTTCGGCAGCGGCATTGAGTTGAGAATCGTCGTCGTCTGCGGATTGAGAGCGTGAAAGTTTCCGAGCGACAGCAGGTTTACAGTGGTAAGCTGGCCATTAGCGCCGGTGTAACGGTATATTCCGCGTCGCGCCTCCGGGGTGAGCACCGTGCGATTGCGCGTCACCGAGAAAGGCTCGCGGAAGCCTTCATACGAGAAGAACCACAGGCTCTTGTTTCGCCCGTCGTATATCTTGGGGATCCACACCGGGCCAGAAGCCTGAACGCCAAAGAAGTGCTGGCGCAGGAATGGCCTTGGCGTGCCGGTCGCGTTGTTGAAGAACGAGTTGGCGTTCAGCGCGTCGTTGCGGTGCTGGTAAAAGACCCCGCCATGAAACTCGTTGCTGCCGGATGGGGTAACGATCTGAACCTGCGCGACGCCGCGACCCGCATCCGATCCGACCGTGCCAACCGTGATGCTGAATTCGCTTGTCGCGTTGAGCGAAGGAGCGCTGATGGCAAAGAACGAGCTGCCTTTCACGAAATTGTCCATGGCATTAATGCCATCCTGCGTCACGTTGGTCGCGTTCCCGCGCAAGCCCTGAACCGATGCGTTGCGGACATCGGTCCCGCTGACGGCAAGGCCGGGCTGAAGGCGGGCCAGGTCAATCGGGTTGCGCGACAACAGTGGAAGGTCCTGAACCTGCTTTGCATTTATAGTCTTCGAGAGCACGGGGCTGGTCGTGTTAATGACCTCCTGCGCCTCGCTGGTGACTGTGACCTGCTCATTTACAGTTCCGACCTCAAGAGTTATATCAACCTTGGCCTGCTGTGAGACTTCGATCACTATCTCTGTCACCTCAGTTCGCTTGAAACCGCTCGCTTCCACCGTGGCCGAGTAGGTGCCGGGCAGAAGCGATGGAAAGACGAAAACGCCTTGTGAGTTGGTGCTGGTGCGAAGCTCTTCGCCCGTCGAAATATTCTTGAGCGTAACAGTCGCGCCCGCTATTGCAGCTTTATTGATATCGCTAACGAGTCCGGTCAAACTCCCGCGCGTCGCTTGCGCCAGAGCCGGAATGTTCGCCAGCAGTAACATGGTCAACAGCACTGAAGTAAGTCGTTTCATGAATTCTCCTCCTATGCGTGGGGTTTACGATGTGGCTAAACGCGCAATCGCGGCTTTGCGAGGTGCGACGATAGCCCGGCAAGGCCGGGTGCTGTGAAGGATGAAAGCCTGACCGAGGGAGCGTCCACTGAGGCTTTCGCTCGCTACCTTGTTCCCTTAATTGCTATGACAGGACATCTTGGATGATTTTATAGAAGCAGAAAAACCATCTGTCTGCTTCTGCGCCTGAGAGTTGGCAGCCTTTCATAGCTTTCACTAAAGAGAAAAGCTTTAATCCCCTGCTTGCGCGCAACAACGCAAGCAATACTCCGGCACTTGTTGAGCACATTAAGCTTTAGCCTGTGATGGCAAAGTTAGGCTAAAGAGACAAAGCTGAAAAGCGCATTCTCAGAAATCTCTACTCTGTTATGCATTTGCAGAGCAAGAATACATTACCTGAAGGTTGAATGCAAGCATTTTACGCAAGAAAAAGCCATCATTGCCGGACCGGGATTACGGCCCTTTAATTCCTGTCAAGGAGTAGCATTAATACGGGCGCGCGTCGCAATCGTAGGTAGATTTAAGCTGCTGCCTGTAATTGCTGATGCATCACCTTATCTGTAAAAGTCAGGACATGATCTCACAAAAGGCAGTGTCTGATCACAAACTTGCTGTCAGATAGCTGCTGGCGACCGGCATAGGCTTTATAGAAGCCGCGTCAGGAGGGTGTAAAAGATTTTGTGTAAACGGCCATAGACCC